>CAWJOA010000005.1:0-487072 GCA_963844415.1 uncultured Chloroflexia bacterium | reverse complement strand
CGCCGACGATCGCGTACCTGCTGCGGATCACCAGTGGCGACCCGGAAGCGCAGTCCACGGCAGCCGACTCGGCCGATGCACACGTCGCGCCGACGAGGGCTCGGCTGGCGGCTCGTGGACCTTGAGGGCGATGCGCGTCCGTCAGGCTCCCGGCTTTACGACCATCAGGAAGACGATGACGATGATCAGGACGCTCAGGAAGATGCCGCCACGCTGGATCATTTTGACCGTCGCCGGAATCTCTGGCGGCGGCGGGCTCCCGGTGCCGGCGGCGTGGAGGTCAGATCGATCATGCGATGGACGGCGTTGCGCTGCACGGTCAGCGCGTAGACCAGCGCGATGATGTAGAGCGGGATCGCGGCGAGGAGCCACGGCGTCAAAAGACAGGGTAATCCACGCTCAGGATGATCAGTACACCCGTGACGCCCTGGAGGATCGCCAGCGGGTAGACGATTCGCGTGCCGATAGCCTCGACCTGGCGACTGCTGAAGTTCGCATGCTGCGGCTTGTTCCCTGCCATCGAACCCATGATCGAGTACGCGATCGGCGGACCGAAGGCGAGGATCGCGCCAATCACGTGAAGGAACACCAGATACGGGATCAGTTCGGGAAACATGCTTCGACCTCCGTTGCAGCGGTCGGTATGCCGCCATTGCGGGGAGAATACGGGGCTTCCCACGGCAGGGCACGCCGGGACCAACGCTCAGGCCACCTTGCGACCCGAGGCCAATGCAACCCGCTGCAACAGGTTTTTTTTTTTTTTTTTGATCGACGAGCATCGCCGAGCGAATCGGCGACACCGCCTGGCGTGAGCTCCTGGCTCAGCACAACTCGGTCGTGCGCCGAGAGCTGGACCGATATCGCGGACGCGAGGTCGCCACCACCGGAGACGGGTTCCTCGCGATGTTCGACAGTGCCGCGCGCGCCGTCCGCTGTGCGGCATCCATCTGCGCCGCGGTCCAGTCGCTCGAGCTGAACGTCCGCAGCGCCGTCCATTACCGGCGAGGTCGAGCTTGTTGCCGGGATTTGCGCAGTCTGGCCGTGCACGCCGCGGCCCGCATCGGTCAGCTGGCTGAGCCCGGAGAGGTCCTGGTCTCCGACACTACCGTCGACCTTTTGCAGGCCTCCGGCCTCCGCTTTGAGGAGCGCGGCACGCACGAGCTCAAGGGGTTGAGCGGCAGTCGGGGCGTCTTCAGGTATGTCGGCGATGAAGCGCCAACGTCATGAAGGAAGGCACGCCTCGTCAGAGCCGGTGACCTCTGAAATCGGCCGCTGATGCCTTCGACCTTGGAGCAGGTGACAATGTCGAGAGGATCAGAGGCGATCGAAAATTCATCGATTCGTCACTTATCTGTTGTTCTCCCGCAATGGGCATCGCACACGCTCCTCAGCGATGGCCGGAGATGCCGGCCGCGCTATGCCAGCAGGGAGGAACACCCATGCGTCGCATGCTTCTGGCGATCGTCGCCGCTTCGGCTCTCGTAACCGCCCTCGCGGTTCCGGTGAGCGCCAAGACCTTCGGGCTGCTGTATGCCGAGGGCGACACGTTCCGCACCTTCGGGAATCCGGCGCGGGTCGATCCCGGAACCGGAACCGATCCGATCTACACCTTCGAGAATTCCACGAACCCCGACCAGCTCTCGGTTGCGCGCTTCGCTCCGGGCAACGGCTCGCACGGTGGCCGATGGGCCGTCCATCACGTGACCTGGACCACCGGCGACCCGTCCACCCTGATCACCAGTTTCGACGCGCTCATGATGCACGTGGCGCTGGGTGAGGTGTCGATCGTCCGGGATGAGGCCGCAGACTTCCGCTGCCCGATTCTCCCTAACCCCTAGGAGCTGAGCCCGATCGGGCCTGATGCGAGGGCGACCGGTTCACGTTCGCTGGCCGGTCGCCTTCATCGCATCGTCATGCGATGGACATACTGTCCAACGCCACCATGGCGACTGTGCTGATCGTCGACGACGATCCCAAGATCCGGGACCTCCTTCGTTTGTACGTGGAACGCGAGGGCCACCGAGTCGCGTTCGCCGCGGATGGTCCAGAGGCGCTCGCCGTGGCTGGGCGATCCCGACCCGACCTCGTGCTGCTCGACGTGATGCTGCCCGGCCTCGACGGCTTCGAGGTGTGCCGTCAGCTGCGTGAGGTGTCAGACGTGCCGGTTGTGCTTCTCACCGCGCGCAGCGGAGACTCCGACAAGGTGGTCGGCCTCGACATCGGCGCCGATGACTACATCATCAAGCCGTTCAGCCCGCGCGAGCTCATGGCGCGGGTCCGTGTCCAGCTACGCCGCCGGCGACCACCTAGCGAGGACGAGCCGGTGCTGGTGGCCGATGGCCTCATCCTCGACCCCAGCGCCGTTGAGGTGACGCTGGACGGCGACGCCGATTTCGATCACGCCGGCCGAGTTCCGGATCTTGCACGCCTTGATGCGCCGGCCTGGACGCGTGTTCAGCCGCGACGAGCTGATCGACGCGCTGCATCGGGATGACGACCCGGGGATCATCGACCGCACCATCGACGTCCATCTCGGGCGGCTGCGGCGCAAGCTCGGTGACGATGCGGCTGCTCCTCGGTTCATCGGGACCGTGCGCACCGTGGGCTACAAGTTCATGGCGCCGGTCGAACGCCGGGACGCGCGATGACCTCGCTGCGCACCCGCCTCGTGGTCGTCTTCGTGGGGCTGGCGCTGGTGGTGGCTGGCGTCATCGTCTTCGCGGTCATGCAGTTCAGCGCCGAGCAGATCATGCACCTGATCATGGAGGGCGCCGACACGCCGGAGGAGGCGCAGGTCATGTTCGACGAGTACGTCCTGCGCGTCCTGCTCATCGGCGCCGCGGTCGGCGTGCTCGTTGGCAGCCTGGCCGCCTGGTGGCTGGTGCGTCGTGTGCTGCTTCCCCTCAAGCGCCTGACCAAAGCGACCCTCGCCGTTGCCGCCGGAGACTTGGCGGCACGCGTCGCCGAGCCACCTGACCCGGAACTGCGCCAGCTGGCGGAGGCCTTCAATCGGATGGCCGCGACGCTGGAGCGGGTCGAGGATCTCCGACGCCGGCTGGTTGAGGACGTGGCCCACGAGCTGCGCACGCCACTCACCAGCCTGCGCGGATTCACCGAGGCACTCGCCGATGGCGTCGTCGAACCGAGTCCCGAGATGCTGCGCACCGTCCACGACGAGATCGAGCGACTGACGCGTCTCGTGGAGGAGCTGGATCAGCTGGTCCGCGGCGGGGACAAGGTCCGGCAGCGCGCTCTTGCCGAGGTCGATCTCGCCGCGCTGGTGGCTCGCGCGCTCGATCTGGCGTCTCCGGAGCTGTCGAGCCGGGGGATCGGAGTCAGCATCGACTCGCAGGCGGACTCCCATGCGGTTGCTCGCCGAGCCGGACGAGATCGGTCAGGTCGTCACGAACCTCGTGCAGAACGCTGTGCGCTACACCGATAACGGCGGGTCGATCACGGTTCGCCTGGCCGCAGACGGCGAATGGGTCCGCTGCAGTGTCGAAAATACGGGGACGCCGATTCCGGCCGACGAGCTGCCGCTCATCTGGGAGCGCCTGTATCGGGTCGACCGCTCGCGCGCCCGAGCATCCGGTGGGGCGGGAATCGGCCTGGCGATCGTTCGTGAGATCGTTGAGGGCCAGGGCGGTTCGGTCGGCGCGAGCTCGGAAGACGGGCGGACAGCGGTCTGGTTCCGACTGCCGAAACTCTCGGGGACGTAAAGTTCAGCCCGCCGATTCCGCGTCACCACCCCGACATAGTGATGCCAAGCCATAGCCCGATGAGCACGCTCACGATGAGCGTCAGCATGAGGGCGATGAGCAGGCTTACATCGTTCGCCATCAGAGCCTGAGCGCGCCGCGCTGCCCCCCGGATGATGGCTGCCGTGCGCGAAGCTCGCGTCATTAGAGATACCTCAACCACAGGTAGACCGTCGAGATCAGGAGCGAGACCCCGACCACCCCGAGTCCATAACGGAAGAACTGCATGAAGGTGATCGGGTGGCCATCGCGCGCCGCCAGGTTGGCCACCACGATGTTGGCCGAGGCGCCGACGATGGTCAGGTTGCCGCCGAGGCAGGCGCCCAGCGCCAAGGCCCACCACATCGGCTCGGCCTCGAGACCGGTATCGGCCAATTGCTGGACGATCGGGATAGCGGTCGCGGTGTAGGGGATGTTGTCCACGATCGCCGACGCGAGGGCCGAGAACCAGAGGATGCCCATCGTGGCGATGGTCAGATCGCCGCCCGCCGCCTCCGCCAGGGCATCAGCGATGCCCCCGATGATGCCGACGTGGACGACCGCGTAGATGAGCATGAACAGCCCGACGAAGAAGAACAGGGTGCTCCACTCGACGTCGCGCAGCGCATCGTGGGGGTCGAGCGGGCCGACGAGCATCAGAACCGTGGCGCCGAGCAGGGCGATGGTGGCCGCCTCCAGCCCCAGGGCCGAGTGAAACAGGAAGCCGACCAGCGTCAGACCCAGGACGATGAGTGCCCGGATCATCAAGGGTCGGTCCTTGATGGCCGCTGCCGGGTCCACGGTCGCCAGGACGTCGAGGCGGTCTTCGTCGTCCTCGATGTTCCGGCCGAAGGCCAGCCACATGATCCCGACGAAGGCGACCATGATCACGACCACCACCGGAGCGAGGTTGACCAGGAAGTCGCCGAAGTCGAGCCCAGCGGCGGAGCCGATGAGGATGTTGGGTGGGTCCCCGATGAGGGTCGCCGTGCCGCCGATGTTCGAGGCAAAGACCTGGCTGATCAGGTACGGGAACGGGTTGACCCTGAGGGTGCGAGCGATCGATAACGTGACTGGGGTCAACAGCACCACCGTGGTCACGTTGTCGAGGACCGCCGCCAGGAGCGCGGTGAGGATCGACAGGATGATCAGGAGCCGGAACGGCTGGCCGCGCGAGAAATGGATGGCGTAGCCGGCCACGTACTCGAAGAAGCCGGTTTTGCTGAGCCCGCCGGCCAACACCATCATCCCGGCCAGCAGGAAGATGACGTTGAAGTCGATGGCCGCGAAGGCTTCCTCCTGGTCGACCACGCCGAGGATCACGACCAGCAGGCCGCCCAGCAGCGCGATGAGGGTGCGGTCGAAACGCTCGGACGCGATCAACGCATAGGCGATGAGGAAGATGCCGCCGGCGACGAGGACGTCCACGGGTCAGAACCTCGTCGGCGCGCGCCAGCGCGGCCGATCGAACGAGGATTGGGCGGTGAGCCTATGTGGTGGAAGGGGCGGTGAAGGTGGTCTGTCCTGCCTCATCCACCAGGGCCGTCGCTGGCCGCAACCACCAGCGACGTGCGCCCGAGGGCGGTCACGCTCATCAACTCCTGTCGGTTCATGACCGCATGAGGATACAACGCATAGCTCCTAGAGCTACCACCAACCTCACGCACCGATGACGCTTAGTGAACGTCGCGAACGGCCGCCCGAGTCGGCCCGCCCGTGGCCGGCGTGCAGCAGGAGCAGCCTCCTGCAGCGGAACCGACAATGGCGTCCGCAGCCTCGCAGCACGGCCCCTGGTCAACCATCTGGAGCTCTCGTCGCGGCCGGGCGAGATGCCGTTCGAGCCCGCCAAGGCGAGCATCCAGAGCCTGGAGTCCAGCGATCCGATTCGCGATGTCGGCCCGCCGCTCGGCGATGAGCCCCGGCAGCTCGGCCGTGGTGTCGGTGCAGTGGCCGGAATGACACCAACTCGCGATCTTGCCGGCGTCCCCGAGCGGGACGTCGAGCCGGCGAAGCTCGATCAGCAGCCGCAGATGCTCAACGTCCGGTCCGCCGTAGTCGCGGTAGTCGTTATCCCGCCGCGAGGCGCGAGGGAGCCAGCCCGAGCGCTCGTAGAAGCGGACGGTGTCGGTCGAGACACCAACCTGTCGTGCCAGTTCGCCGATTCTCATGGCGGAAGCAAACCTTGGAGTGGTTCGAATGTCAAGGGATCGCCACCTTCCCACGAGCAGCAGTCGACTCCGCCCTACGAGGTCGCCCCAACGACCGCCGGAGCCGCTTCGAGATTCTCCTTGAGGCGCCGCAGCTCACGCTCCGGTCCGGCCTTGCCCTCGGCCGCCATCACCGGCCCGAGCAATCGCCAGAGGCCGTGGGGCTGAATCCTCGCGCCGTACGTCGCGCGGGTCGAGGTTGGCCCGGCGGGAGCGAGATCCAGGGACACTTCGAGGTCGAAGGGGGCGCCTGCGACCGAGCGCCACACGATCCGCCGCCCCGGCACCGCCTCGGCGACCTCGAATTCGACGTCCCACTTGAACGGTCCGAGGGCCAGGCGCTCGCGACCCCGCGACCCGGCCTCCGATCCGACCCCGCGCAGGATGGCGGCGTCGGTGACGCTCATCCATTCTGGATGCCGGGCGATGTCGGCGGCGTAGGCCCAGATCTCCGTGGCGTCACGCTCGATCGTCTGCTCGGTCTGGGACGTGATCATGATGCGACCTCCCTTTGGTCCACGACCGGCAGCGCGCCGGCGACGGCGTTGGCGAGACGCCCGAATGCGGCCTCGCGCTCTGCTCGGAGCCCTGCGATCGCCGCCCTGTCGACCGGCGGCGCCCCCTGGTAGTCCCAGCGCACCCGGATCCGCGTCCCGCCCTCGACGGCATCGAGGTCGACGACTGCCGCGACCGGGCCGACACCCGGCACCGCGAGGCGCCAGCCGACGTGGTCGTATGGCTGCCAGTCGACGATCTCCTCGAGCGTGGCCAGCTTTCCTGTCACGCACTGGGACAGAGTGCCGACACCGCGTCGCCCACCCGCCAGCGTCTCGTCGATGACGGTCATCGGTCCCTCCCACCGCATCCGCAGCGCCGGCGAGGTCAGGTGCGCCCACACCACGGCCGGTTCGGCCGCCACGATGGAATCGATGTCGAGGATCAGGTCGGCGTTACCGACATCGAGGCGGCGCGCTCCGCTCTCGGCCTGCCAGCGCGCCTCGAGGTCGAGGGTGAATGTCGAGACCCGCCCGAGGTGCTCGATCGATTCCTCGGCCTCGACCAGCTCGAGCGCGGCCGCATCGAGCCCCATGGCCGCACTGCCTGGCTGTGAACAGCGCGAAGCCATTGCCGTTAGCCGCCGTCGCTCCGGCTCCCTTGAGCAGCCGATGGACGACGATGACGTCGGATCCGGCGAGCTCGTCGCGACCGGCGATCTGGTCCGGACGTACGAGCCGTGATGGATGAACAGCTTCAGGTCCAGCTTGGGCGCAAGGCGACACGAGTTGCAGTTACAGCTGGTCGCCTGATCGATGCTTCGCAACCTGCGGCGGAAGGCGAGGTACGAAGCCTCGACCGCGTCGAGGAGCAGCGATGCGTCGGCGCGCCCGTCCTCGACCCACAGGAAGGCCGCGTCGCCTTCGAATTTCGCCAGCCGGAACGGCGGATCCAGGCGACCGACAATCGTCTCAAGCAGGTCGCCGGCGATCGTGGGCGCGTGCTCCAGCTCGCTCCCCGCGAGATATGCCGTGTATCCGGTGAGGTCCGCGATGACGAGGAAGCCGGTCTCGGGTTTGCGCTCATGGCCTGACCCTAGACCTTGGTGTCGCTCCAATGTCAATACCCAGCCGAAATCTTCGCTCGGGCTTTCGGCGGCCCGAACCGTACGTGAACTTGTGCGCTAGCCCTGCTGAGCTGGGGTCCCGGGCCGATGGCGCTTCTTGCCGTACGAGCCGCTAGAAGCACAACTCCCCACTCGCCCCTGGGCGAGCTATATTCGTTTAGTCATGGATAGACGTTCCAACGGTTCGATCGCAGATGTCGGCTGACCAGCCATCGCCCGAGCGCCAGTTCGCCGAGGAGTTCGGTGTCATCGGAGAGCGGGTGGGGATGCCGAGGATGGTGGCCCGCGTCCTCGGCTGGATGCTCATCTGCGACCCGCCCAGACAGTCGATCGCCGACCTCGAGCGCGCCCTCGGTGTCAGCCGCGCGTCCATCAGCATCGCGACGCGATTGCTCCTGGCGTCCGGGCTCATCCGCCGAGCGGCTGCCCCGGGCTCGCGTGGCTACACCTTCGAGATCGAACCCTCGTTCTTCGCTGGGCAGATGAACGCGGCAAATCCGTTCGGCCTGCTGCGCCAGGTGTTGGACCGCGGGGTCACGGTCGCTGGGGGCGAGGGCAACCCGCGTGCCGCCCGCCTCCGCGAGGCGCGCGACTTCCACGCCTTCGTCGAGAAGGCCGTGCCCGAGGTCATCGAACGATACCGGGCGGGACGAGAACGGAAAGAGGCATCCCACGAATGAACGACGTGATTCGCACCGAGGCATTGACGAAGTACTACGGCAGCCGGCGCGGGCTCGACGGCCTCGATCTCGAGGTCCGCCAAGGGGAGATCTACGGCTTCCTCGGTCCCAACGGGGCCGGCAAGACGACCACCATCCGCATCCTGATGGACCTCATCCGCCCGACCGGCGGCAGCGCGGCGGTGCTCGGGCAGGACCCGCGCGAGGGGGGACCGGCGCTGCGCCGGCGCCTCGGCTACCTGGCCGGCGACTTCGTCGTCGATGGCGGACAGTCCTCGCGCGAACTGTTGACGCACCTCGCCCATCTGCGCGGCGGCGTGGCGGAGCAGCGCATCGAGCTGCTCGCCGATCGGCTCGACCTCGACCTTCAGGCCCGCATCCGGTCCCTGTCCAAGGGCAACCGCCAGAAGGTGGGCCTGGTCCAGGCCTTCATGCATGCGCCGGAGCTGCTCATCCTCGACGAGCCCACCAGCGGCCTCGACCCGATGCTGCAGCAGATCTTCCTCGAGCTCGTGCGCGAGGCGAAGGCCGCCGGCCAGACGGTCTTCATGTCCTCGCACGTCCTGTCCGAGGTGCAGCAGACCGCCGACCGCGTCGGCATCATCCGCGACGGGCGCATGGTGGCGGTCGAGTCGGTCGAGGCGCTGCGCCGTCGGGCCGTGCGCCGCGTCGAGATCCATTTCGACGAGCCCGTCCGTGCCCGACGCCTTCATCGGCCTCGAGAACGTCCTGGACGTCGCGACCGACGGACCCGTGCTGCGCTGCCGCCTGGCCGGTCGCGCGGACGCGCTGGTCAAGGCCGCCGCTCGCTACCCGGTCGACAGCATGGTCATCGAGGAGCCCGACCTCGAGGAGCTGTTCTTCACCTACTACCAGGCCCAGGAGGCGTCCGATGCTGCGTAGCGTGTTCTCCAAGACGCTGTGGGACCAGCGGCGCGGGATCATCGGCTGGTCGATCGGGATCGCGGCCGTCGGCGTGTTCTACGCCGCCTTCTACCCGAGCATGGCCAATCCAGATATGGCGGCGGCCATGGAGGCCTTCCCGGAGGGCATGCTCGACGCGCTGGGCTTCGCCGATATCACCAGCCCGGCCGGTTATCTGGCCGGCACCACCTACGGTCTGCTGGGCCCGGTGCTCATGATCATTTTCGCGAGCACCCTCGGCGCACGTGCCATCGCCGGCGAGGAGGAGGCCGGACGGCTCGACGTCCTGCTGGCGCATCCGATCGATCGCTGGTCGGTCGTCGTGCAGCGCGCAGCGGCCTTGCTCGTGGCCCTGGCCGTCGCCGGCATCGCCCTGTTCCTGGTGATGACCGCGGCCGCGGGGCCGGCGCAGTTCGACGAGATCGGCGTCGCCAACCTCGGCGCGGCGACGGTGCAGCTCGTGCTGCTGGGTGCGTTCTTCGGCGCCCTGGCCCTGTCGGTCGGCGCTGTGACCGGCCGCCGTGGATTGGCCTTGGCGGCCGTGGCGATCGTCGGCATCGCGACCTACTTCGCCAACACGCTGGGACCGTCGGTGGAAGCCATCGCCTGGAGCCGCGACGTCTCGCCGTTCCACTACTACTCGGGTGGCCAGCCCCTCGTCAACGGCTGGCAGTTGGCGGACGGGCTCATCCTGTTGGTTGCGACCGTCGGTCTGGTCGCGCTCGGCGTGGTTGGGTTCCGGAGGCGCGACGTGGCCGTCTGAGGGGTTGTCGGTGGTCCCAGAGGCCTCGACGAGGGTGGCCGCCTCTCGGTCGAATCACTCCCTAGGACGGGCGCCCCTCTGCATCGCACGGAAGCTGAGCGCCGGCGCCGCCGACCTCATCCTGGATCAGCCGGGCGGACGTCTGCCATCTCGGTCGGAGCGATGTACGCACCGTCCTCCAGGTACGGGCGGTCGAGGAAGTTGATGACCAGCAAGCCGGAGACGATGAGGGCGGTGATTGATCCGACCATGACGGCCTGGGTCCACCAGCGCTCGCGCCGGTCGGCAAACACGATCACGTAAGCGACGGTGAGGACCGCCCCGAGCACCAGCATCGACCAGACCGAGGCGGGGATGGTCGGCGCGGCTTGGGCAAGCCGCGCCCGCCTGCCCTCTCTTCGGACCGCCTGCTCATCCAGCCAGTGGCCGAGTGCGATCTGGCTCACACCGTCATCGATGGGCATCTCGTTGATCGTCGTTTCAATCTGCGCGAGCCAGCCGAGGACCACGTCGCTCTCGCGGCCTTCGCGCATCAGTGGCCACTCGTCCGAGATGACGGCGCGTGCATAGCACCCGAGGTCATCACGGAGCTCTTCGCCCTGCGCATCGGGAAACAACCGGCTGACGCGCGCCAATTGGGATACCGCGACGGCCTCGCGGGACGCCCCTTCGCTGGCCACGACGTAGTTATCGAACCCAAGGAACATGACGAACGCGAGAATCACGGCAAACGCGACGCCGAGCACTCCGAAGACGGCCGCGGCAGGAACGGAATCGTGGAGTAGCCCCTGAGGGCTGAACCGACGTGCAGCAAGCATCAGCAGCACCGCCACCATCGCAGTGCCGGCAACCAGCGCCAGCGCCCAGAACGGAATCATCTTCCTGCACCACCCGGTTCGATGAGACGCCTTACGCCAGCTCCAGGCCGAGGCGTCCGCTCGGCCATCGGCATCTCCGTATAAGACAAACGGAGACTGCGCCATGCGCAGTCTCCACCTTCGGCGTCGGGGTAAGGGCTTGACGCCGCGCCCGGCTCATGCGGTGAGCCAGCCCCAGTGTACCGCCGAGATGCGAGCAACAGTCTGCCGATCGGGACGTCCGCGATTAGCCGTTGTGGCGGCGAAAGTGACGCAGCCTACCGCGTCGGACGGCGCGATGTAGGAGCCCGTCCATAGCCGCTTCCGTGATATGGTGACTGACCGTCAGTCAGTGCGGCGGATTGCATGGAAAGGCGAATGCCAATGCGAAGAGCGACCGGAGAGGAAGACGCCAGGCCGATCGCCACCACGCAGCGAGCCAAGCGTAAGGAGGCTCGGCGCGAGCAGCTCGTCAAGTCGGCCGCATCGGTCTTCATGCAGCAAGGGGTGGCCGCGGCGTCGGTTGATGACATCGTCCGTGCGGCCGGGGTTGCGAAGGGCACGTTCTACCTCTATTTCGCGACGAAAGACGCGGTCGTAACGGCGGTCGCGGAAGCGATGGTGCTCGAGGTCGCGGACCGGATTCAGGGGACGGCGTCGAAGCCGGACCAGTCACCGGTCGAGCGGTTGTTGGCCTTTGCGGCCGCGATCGGGCAAGTTGGCGGCAATTCGTACGAACGCGACCTCATCGAGATCTTCCATCGCCCGGAGAACCGAGCGATTCATGACCGGATCTCGGAACACACATTCCGCGCACTGGCCCCCCTCGTCTCGGCGATCGTCGCCGAGGGCGTCGATTCCGGGATGTTTCGAGCCATCGATCCGGTACGCGCCGCCGCCTATGTCTTCGCGTGCTTCTCCTCGCTCCACGATGTGGTGAGCGACCCCACCGAGGTTGCCGCCGTCACCAGAGAGCTCAACGCCTTTGTGCTGCGCGGCCTGGGCTACGACGGGCAGCTGCCCCATGTCTGAGCTGGCCGTTGCAACCAACGGCTTGACGAAGGTCTATCGGGGCGGCGTCCTCGCGGTCGATCAGCTCGACCTGCGGGTGGCGCGGGGCGAGATCTACGCCTTCCTGGGCCTGAACGGCGCGGGCAAGTCGACCACCATCCGCATGCTGCTCGGCATGATTCGCCCGACGGCCGGTCACGCTGAGCTGTTGGGCGAGCCGGTGCGCGCCGACGCGACTCACCTGTGGCGCCGCGTCGGCCACCTGGTGGAGAGCGCGACCGCCTACCCCGAGCTGACCGTGCGCGAGAACCTCGAAGTCGCCCGGCGGCTGGCAGGCGTCGCCGATCGGGGAAGGGTCGACGCCATGATCAACGAGCTCGCGCTCGAGCCCTACGACCGGCGGCGGGCCGCCACCCTCTCGCTCGGAAACCTCCAGCGCTTGGCGCTGGGACGGGCGCTCATTGCCGAGCCGGAGCTGCTCCTCCTTGACGAGCCGGCCAACGGCCTCGACCCGGCGGGCGTCATCGAGATCCGCGAGCTCATCCGTCGTCTGGCCAGGGAACGTGGTGCGACGGTCTTCATGTCGAGCCACATCCTGGCCGAGGTCGAGCGGCTGGCGACCCGCATCGGGATCGTCCATCGCGGGCGGCTGGTCGAGGAGCTCGACGCGGAGGCGCTCGAGGAGCAGGCCGACCGGCGGCTCGAGATCGCGGCACGTGACCTGGACGCCGCGGAGCGCGCGCTACGCAACGCGGGCCTGTCGCCAACGCACGCCGGCCCAACGGGCAATGTGCGGCTCGAGCTGCGCGATCCGCGCGCGCTCGACGCCCCGGATGAGATCGCCAGCCTGCTGGTCGCAGCCGGAGTGCCGCCACTGCACCTCGCGATCGCGCGCGAGTCGCTCGAGGAGCACTTCGTCCGTCTCACCAGCGCGGTCGATGCGAGGGTTGCGGCATGACGCAGCTGCCCACCGCTCTCGGCGTCGAGCTGCTGAAGGCGCGGCGCTCACGGGTCCCATGGCTGGTAGCCATCGCGTTCACCCTGGCGCCGCTCGTGAGTGGCCTGTTCATGGTGATCCTCAAGGACCCTGAAGCGGCGCGCTCACTCGGCCTGATCGGCACCAAGGCAGCACTCACGGCCGGCACCGCCGATTGGCCGACGTTTCTCAACATGCTCGGGCAGGCGGTCGCCATCGGCGGCGCGGTCCTGTTCGCCTTCCTCACGGCCTGGATCTTCGGTCGCGAGTTCGCCGACCGCACGATTCGCGACCTGCTGGCGATCCCGACGTCTCGCCGGGCGGTCGTGCTGGCGAAGGCGATCGTCGTCGCCGGCTGGGGCATCGCCATCTCCGCATGGGTCCTGGCCGTCGGCATGGCCATCGGCGCGGTCGTCGGCTTGCCCGGCTGGTCGTTCGACGACGCGCTCCGCGCGCTGGGCTCGATCGGCCTCGCCGCCGCCCTCACCGTCGCGCTCCAGACCGGCACCGCCCTCGTCGCCGGCATCGGACGCGGCTACATCGCGCCATTGGGCGTTCGCCGTGCTCACCGTTGCGCTGGCCCAGATCCTGGCGGTGCTGGGCTGGGGCGCCTGGTTCCCGTGGTCGGTACCGGCCATCCTTGCTGGAGCAGGCGGCTCGGAGGTCGAGCCGGTCACGATCGGCGGCGTGGTCGTCGTCCTGGTGGCCGCGGGCATCGGCCTGGCGGGGACCGTCGCCTGGTGGGAGCGTGCGGATCAGTCCGAATGACCGGGCGCGCCTTGTGGGGAGACCGGTGCGTTGGGATAGCGGCGATTTCGGATGGCACGCTCGGTGCAATCGGTACACCAGAGCCGCCGGACACACTGTGGGGGGAACACAGTTGACCCGGCGGCTCTTCTCTAACTCTAACTCCTCGGCTCCCGAGCACAGGAGACCCGTGGCGTGAGGCTGCCCTCGAGCGGAAGCCGCCAGGTATTTTCGCTGCACCCGCGCCGCGTCCCGCCAGTAGACCGATCCAGGATGCCCTAAAGCGTGATCACACTAACAGTGGTTAGTGTGAAGCTTCGGAGGGCAGACCCGATCGCGGCAGCTCTGCCGCCTCTCTCCGCACGCTCAGGCACTGAGTAAGCGCTGTGGCACAATGCAGGGACGAGTTATCCGCTCTGTTTGAGCGTGAATCGGCGCCCGTAGCTCAGTGGATCAGAGCAGCTGACTTCGGACTATCCCGGCCGATGCGCTGTAGCCCAAGCGTGGATGGGGGAGCGAAACGTGTCGAGTTATCTGCTCTCTTCTGGCTTTGCTAGGCGGCCCGCATCCGCAACGGCCTGACGGTTCCCGGTTAGGCGGGAGCCAAGCCAGACGCTCACCGTAACCTAGGCGGCGTGAGCATCGCCCCCCATGCCGACCGCGGGCAGAACGAAGCAGGTCCACCCCATCAGTCGCTTGCCTCGTTATTTGTGCGCTTTCTGCGGTTCGGGATACTGGCTTGGGGTGGTCCGGTCGCGCAGATCGGCATGCTCCGGACCGGTTTGGTCGACCAGCAAGAGTGGATCTCGTCAGCGAGATTCAACCGCACGTTGGCGGTCTACCAAGTACTCCCCGGTCCAGAGGCGCAGGAGCTGGCGGTTTCTTCGGCATGGTCGCCCGTGGACGCATCGGCGGACTGCTCGCCGGGCTCGGCTTCATGCTGCCGGGCTTCATGCTGATGCTGACGTTGTCGTGGCTCTACGTCGAGGCGGGTCTCGAGTCCCCGATCGTCGCGGCGGCCTTCGCCGGTTGCCAAGCCGCGGTGGTCGCTCTTGTCCTGCGCGGCTTCCACCGCATCGGCGAGCGAGTTCTGGGGAGCCCAGTCTCATTTGTGGTGGCGGGGTTGGCGGCCGGGGCTGGCTTGGCGGGCCTGCCCTTTGTGATTCCGCTCACGGTCGGTGGGCTCGTCTTCCTGCTGGATGAGCGCGGCCACTCGCGAGTGGCTGGTGTTCCGCTGGTGCTTCTAGCCGTGGCGATCGTGTTCGTGATCGTTGCCGACCTCGGCTTTTCCAACCGAGCAGAACTGCCTGCCAGTTCAGGCGCGGAGGTGACTCCCGGCCAGCTATTCGTCACCGGCCTCAAGGGCGGGGCACTGACGTTCGGCGGCGCCTATACCTCGATCCCCTTCGTCCGGAACGATGCGGTCGGGTCGGATGGCTGGATGGGCGACGATCAGTTTCTCGATGGCCTGGCCCTCGCAGGCATCATCCCGGCGCCACTGGTCATCTTCGCGACGTTCGTCGGCTTCGTCGGCGGCGGCATCGTCGGCGCAACGGCAATCACTGTCGGGATGTTCGTGCCTGCCTTTGCTATCACCTTGCTCGGGCACGGCCTCTTGGAGCGGATGGTCAACAACCACCGCCTACACGCCATCCTCGATGGCATTACGGCCGCAGTCATTGGCCTGGTTGCCGCCACCACCCTGCAACTCGGGATGGCCGCTCTGACGAGCCTGCTAACGGTGCTGATCTTCGGATTGGCGCTTGCGGCCCTCTACCTCTGGCGGGCAGGCGCGGCGGTTCCGGTCGTCATCTTGGGAGCCGGCGCCCTGGGTATCGTCCTTCTTCGATAGGTTCCGCACAGGACCACGTCGCGCCGTTCGCATTGGCGGTTGGGCAAGCCTCAACCGCACCGTACCGATCCGACGCGCCAGATTCGAAATGAGGAAGCGGCACACAGGCGGCCTACACTTGCTCCGTGTCCGATGAGCTGCGCGACGCTGTCCCTGACGAGCACGGCCACGGCCACGCTCATAACGCCGACCACATCCGCCGCCATGCTGGCGTGCGTGGCTTCCTTGCGGGCATCCTTGGGCATTCCCACGACCCGTCCGACTCGGTCGACGATGCGCTGACCTCCGACGCTCGCGGCATCCGGGCAGTCAAGGTGTCGCTGGCGGTCCTCGGAGTCACCGCCCTCGCCCAACTCGGGGTAGTCCTGATTTCGGGGTCGGTGGCCCTCTTCGCGGACACGGTCCACAACTTCAGCGATGCGTTGACCTCGGTACCCTTGTGGATCGCGTTCGCCCTCGGCAGCCGGGCGGCCACCAGACGCTACACCTTCGGCTATCGGCGTGCGGAGGACCTGGCGGGCCTGTTCATCCTGCTCATGATCGCCGCGTCAGCGGGCCTCGCCGCATACGAATCGATTCATCGCCTCATCGATCCGCAGCCGGTCGCGAATCTTCCGATCGTCATGGTCGCGGGTGTGATCGGGTTCGTGGGCAATGAGGCGGTCGCCCTGTACCGGATACGGGTGGGACGCTCGATCGGGTCGGCCGCCCTCGTGGCGGATGGCCACCACGCCCGGACCGACGGGCTTACATCGCTGGCAGTCGTTGCTGGAGCCATCGGCGTCGCGGCGGGCTACCCGCTTGCCGACCCACTCGTCGGGCTGCTCATCACGGTCGTCATTCTGTTTGTCCTGCGCCAGGCCGCGGGCCATGTTGTCGCCCGGCTCATGGACGCCGTCGAGCCGGAGATCGTTCAGCAGGTGGAGGCGGTTGCGGCGTCGGTGCCGGAGGTCCAGGACGTGGAGCGTCTCCGCGTGCGGTGGCTCGGCCATGGTCTCGAGGCAACGCTCGCGATCACCGTCGATCGCGATCTCACTGTCGCGGATGGCCACCGGGTTTCGGAGGAGGTACGTCACCGTCTGCTTCACGAGATATCCCGGCTTGACATGGCGATCATCCACGTCAACCCATGCGAGCACTCGGGCGCGGACCCCCACGAAATCACTCGCCACCATGAGCGCGAAGCAGCCCTACAGGCGCAGCGTGCTCGGGTAGAAGGACCAGGTGCCTAGCACCAATCTGGTCTAGCGCCCCCTCATGACCCCGTGGCCTGCACTGAGCGCTGTGGCACAATGCAGAACGAGTTTTCCGCTCAGTTTGAGCGTGAATAGTGCGCCCGTAGCTCAGTGGATCAGAGCAGCTGACTTCGGATCAGCAGGTCGGGGGTTCGAATCCCTCCGGGCGCGCCAGCACTGCGGCTACGGTGTGGGCGGCGTTGCTGCCTCCTCCTGTCTTCGAGCATCTGCTCTCTTCGCCGCCTCGACCGCCCGGTGGACGTTGCCGTGGATCCGCTCGCGCCCGATCCGGTCGATGAGCCCATCGGCCGCCAGCACCCTTGACACGTCGGGCTTCACCCGGGCGAGGCGCAGCTCGATCGCGTTCGTCTCGGTCAGCTCATGGAGGTCGCTCAGCTTCGCTGCGCCTTGCGAGTCGACGAAGTTCACGCCCTCGAGGTCCAGCACGAGTGAGTGCAGGTCGGGCTGGCTCCCGAGGATCGCGCGCACGCGCTCGTCCAGGGCCGCAGCCGTCGCGAAGAACACGCCACCATCGATCCGGATCACCGCCACCCCCGGATAGGTCTCGCCGTCCGGGTGCTCGTCGAGATCGCGGTACACGTGCGTGCCGGGCTCACGCCCCAGGATCGGCATGGACGGTCGGGTCGCGACGTTGATGAGCCACAGCAGGGACAGCGCGATGCCGACGACGACGCCGAGCAGCACCCCCACCGACAGCACGCCGATGACTGCGGCGATCGCGATCCAGAAATCGAACGGCTTCACCCGCCGAAGCCGTCCGAACTCCGCGAGGTTGATCATCCCGAAGACGACCGCGTCGATGATGATCGCGCCCAGGACCGCCTTGGGCAGCTCGGAGAAGAGCGGCGCGAGGAGGATCAGCGTCGCGACGACGATCCCTCCGGTTGCGAGCGAGGCGACCGGCGTCCTCGCCCCTGCGGACTCGTTCAGCGAGCTCGCCGAGAGGCTGGTGGACACGGGCATTCCCTGGAAGACGCCGGCGCCGACGTTTGCCATTCCCTGTGCCACCGACTCCTGGTTGAGGTCGATGCGATACCGATGCTTCGTCGCGAATGCCTGGGCATCACCCGCAGTCTGGGAGAACCCGATGAGCAGGAGCGCGAATGACGAGATGACGATCGTCGGGAGGTTCTGCGACACGACCTCGAGCGATGGCAGCTGCGGAAGCGGCAGCCCGCGTGGGACGGGGCCCACCAGCGCGACTCCCTGCGCTCCGAGGTCGAGGACGACCGAGCCGATCAGGCCGCCGACCACGAGCACGAGCGCACCCGGCATCCTCGGATACGCAAATCGAAGCCCGAGGATGACCGCAAGGGCAACCAGGCCGACCAGCAACGTCGCCAGGCTGAGGTCGCCCAGCCCACGGAACCACGACGCGAGCTCCTGCCACGCATTCACGCCGTCGGCGGATGTTCCGGTGAGCTTTGGCAGCTCGCCGATGACGACGTCGATCGCGGCGCCGGCGAGGAATCCGGTCACGACCGCCAGCGAGAGGAAGCTCGCCAGCCAGCCGAGCCTGAGGACGGCGACCAGGAGGAACAGCGCGCCGGTCACGACGGCGATGGCCGCGACCATCTGTGCCGCCTCGTTGCCACTGAGGCCCGTCAAGATGACCGCGCCGCCGGCGACGGCCGCGAGCGACGAGCTCGGGCCGGTCGAGATGTGTCGAGATGTGCAGAAGAGGCTGTAGATGATCGCTGCCGCCGCTGCCGCATACAGCCCGTTCTCGACGGGGATCCCTGCGATGCCCGCGTAGCCGAGGTTCTTGGGCACGATCATCGCCGCGACAGCGACACCGGCGATGAGGTCGCCGCGGAGCCATCGGCGGTCGTAGCTTCTCGACCACTCGAGGATCGGGACGAATCGTGTCAATTGACGCGAGGACGTCGTCGGCGGTGCAGCGCGCATCCGCGGAAGTGTCGCACTGGCGCGCCATCATTGACCGATGACCCCGCGCCGATCGGCTGCCTGGACCGTCGCCCTCCGCATCGAGTACGCGGTCCTTCGGCTGCTCGACCCGCTCATCCGCTGGGCGTGGTTCAGCGTCGGCATCGGGATCACCGCGAAGCTGACCGTGCGCGGCCGTCGGACCGGCCGCCCGCGAAGCGTGCTGGTGGGCCTGCTCCGGGTCGACGGCAACTGGTACGTCGGCCATCCGAACGGCGAGGTCGGATGGACGGCGAACCTGCGCGAGGCCGGTCAGGCGAGCATCGCACCGCGCTCAGAGGAGACGTTCGAGGTCACTGCGATCGCGCTGGATGACGGACCTGAACGCACGGCCGTCATCCTGGCAACCGCCGAGCAGCAGCCGTTCCCGGGCAACCTGATCTATCGGGCTGCTCGCCGCCACATCCTCAGCCAGGGCCGATACTTCCGCCTCGAGATGCCATGAAGAGCGCATCGGCGCGTGTCTCTTCGTAGTCGCTGAGCGACTCTTTCGCGAACGAATGCCCGCTCAGGGTCGCGCCAGCCCAGATTCCAGTCGGTGGGCGGCGGAGATCGAGCACGCGCCGGCTGTTTCGAACGTCACCACACCTCTCGGTCGCGATATCAGCCGCTGAGCGGCTGACCCTGGTCCATCGGTCGCGCCTACAGTCGCTGGGCGGCCGTTATCGGGCACGGGCCAGTTTGCCC
Source organism: uncultured Chloroflexia bacterium (assembly GCA_963844415.1). GTDB lineage: Bacteria > Chloroflexota > Limnocylindria > QHBO01 > QHBO01 > JACDBZ01. The sequence continues at coordinate 467,807 of CAWJOA010000005.1, read as the reverse complement.
GCGCGCCGGGCCCACAGTCGCTGAGCGGCAGATTCGTGCCCAGCCGGCGCCTCAATCCCGGTCCGGGTGGAATGGCACGTCGGCGACGATCGTATTGCGGCGAGTGAAGAGGCGCAGCTTCAGTCGGAGCGCAGTCTGGTTGTGGAGGAGGTTCTCCCACCAGTGCTTCGGCACGAACTCGCTGAGCACGACGAGGACCGGGCGGTCCGGCGCCTGGCGCTGGAGCGCATCCATGTACGCCAGCAGCGGACCGATGAGCGCCCGATACGGCGACTCGACGACGACCAGCTCGGTCGAGCCCGCCCACTCGGGCCAGCGCTCGCGCAGCTCGTCGGCCGTCGCGGGGTCGTTCGTGACGTGCACCGCGACCGCCTCGGAGCTGATCGAGTTGGCGAAGGCGATCGCCTGCCGCGCCGGGCGGTCGAGGCGAGCGATCGGCACGATCACGATCGGCCGCGGCGCCACTTCCTCGGCCTGCGGGATGTGGTCGAGCGCGAGTGCCCGATCCATCTCGCGGTAGTGGCGGTTGATGCCTGCGAGGATCAGCATGAGAATCGGCACGAGCACGATCACGAGCCAGGCGCCCTGGAAGAAGTTGCTGGTGCCGACCACGACGGCAACGACCGCGGTCGTGAGCGTCCCGAGCCCGTTGATTGCCAGACCCGCCCGCCAGCCGTCTTCGCGGCGGGTCCACCAGCGCTGGAGCATGCCGCCCTGCGACAGCGTGAAGGCGATGAAGACGCCCAGGGTATAGAGCGGGATCAGCCCGGTGACACTGGCGTCGAAGCCGATGATCAGCGCCATGGCCATCAGTGACAGCGCGACGATCCCGGTCGTGAACGCGAGCCGCTCGCCGCGGAATGCGAATTGCCGCGGGAGGAAGCCGTCGCGCGCGAGGAACGAGCTCAGCCGTGGGAAGTCGGCGAAGCTCGTGTTCGCCGCCAATACGAGGATGAGCGCCGTCGCCACCTGCGCCACGACGAGCACGACCCCATCGCCCGCAAGGTGGCGGACCAGGAGGCTGAGGACCGTCTGCTCGTGGTTCGGGTCGGGGACGATGCGGAGGGTCGTAAGCAGATACGCGATCCCCAGGAAGAGGATCGCGAAGACGATGGCCGCCCACGTCAGCGTCGTCCGCGCGTTCTTCCACTCCGGCGGCTTGAACGCCGGCACGCCGTCGCTGATGGCCTCCACGCCGGTGAGCGCCACGGCACCTTGGCTGAAGGCCCGCAAGATCAGGAAGAGGCCGAGCGTCTGGCCGCCCTGCTCGACGGACGCCCACGAGGTTGGCGGCACGAACGGCGGGATCTCGCCGAACGTGACCTGGTACAGCCCAAAGGCAATGATCCCGAGCATGACGACGATGTACGCGTACGTCGGGACCATGAAGATCGTGCCCGACTCGCGGATGCCACGAAGGTTGCCGAGCATGAGCAGCGCGACCAGTGCCACGCTGATCCAGACGCGGGCGTCGTAGATCTGCGGCAGGATCGACGTCATCGCCGCCACGCCGGCCGACACGGAGACCGACACCGTGACGACGTACCCGATCAGCAGCGCGGCCGCCGCCAGGACCCCCATCGTCGATCCCAGGTTGTCGCTGGCCACGATGTAGCTGCTGGCACCGGTGGGGTAGGCCTTGATCGTCTGCCGATACGACACCGTGACGATCCCGAGCATCACGATGATCAGGCCCGCCAGCGGCAGCGTCAGCGCCAGCGCGCCCGTGCCGGCGAGGACCAGCACGTGCATGATCTCCTCGGGCCCGTAGGCCGATGAGCTGATGTTGTCGCTCGAGAAGATCGCGAGGCCCTTGACCTTGGTCAGGCGCTCGTGCTCCTCGCGCTCGCTGTGGATCGGGCGGCCGATGAGCCACGTCCGCACGTGCCGGAGCCCGGACTTCCAGCCACGCCGCTCGAGGACCGTGCGCTCGGTGGCGATGAGCTCGCCCTCGTCCTCGCCCTTCCGGAAGGTGTCCTCGTAGGGGCGCACGACGCGCACATACGCGTCGCCGGGGCGCTGCCCGCGGCGTTTCTGACGCACCTCGAGGAGCGGGTCGACGCGGCCCTGGTCGGCGGGGTCGCGGGAGCGGCTCACGGCGACGAACGTTAGCACCGCATGCGCCGCGCCGCGTCGGAGGGGTGGCACTCGGATCGGCGCTCGTGCTCGTCGCGTCCACCGTCCTGATCGCACCGATCCTGACGGTGGCGGTGTCGTACGTGTGGCTGCTGATCGCCGGCTCGGTCCTGCCGCTCGCGGACGAGGTCCGGGCGCGCCTGGCGCAGGCGGAACCTTAAGCGGCGTCCTCGTCTGCCCAGACCATGAGCTTCGGCACGCCCCAGGCATACCCGGCAAGCGACGCCGTGATGATGATCGCGCCGCCGGCGAGGAAGATCTGCGTGACGGCGCCGAGCTCGACGAGCGCGCCGGCCACCGCCAGCGAGACCGGCGCCAGGCCGACCGACCCGAGCGTCACGAGGCTCATCACCCTGCCGCGCCGTTCATCGGGAATCCGTGCCTGGAGCCAGGCGATGGCCTGGACGTTCACGAATCCGATGAGCAGGCCCATGGCCGCGTGGATGGCGAGGGCGATGACGAGCGTCGGCGCGATGCCGATCCCGGCCAGCCCGACGCCGAGCAGCGTCGTCATCGCGAGGGTGACCGCCCCGAGGTGGGCCGGGCGGGGGATCGACCCGGCGGCGATCGCGCCCACGACCGCGCCGGCGCCGAAGGCGCTGAAGAGGAGGCCGAACGCGGCCGCGCCCCCGTCGAAGCGCGTGTCGGCCAGGATCGCGAGCCCGACGCTCATCGGTCCGACGATCGCGAAGTTCATGGTCGTGGTGAGCACCACGATCGAGCGTACGGCCGGATCGGCCCATGCCGCCCGCACGCCGTCACCGATGGCGGCCAGGACGTTGCCGCCCTGCGCGTCGCGCACCGATGCCTGACGGCGCCCGCCCCGGATGAGGAGCAGCGCAAACGCCGCGACCGCGAACGACGCGGCGTCGATGACGAATGCCGGGCCGGTCTGCACGATCGCCACCATCGCGCCGGCGAGCGCCGGCCCGAGCAGCCCCATCACCTGCTGGGCGCTCTGGACGAGCGCGTTCGCGGGAGCCAGCTGCCGCTCGGGGACGAGCATCGGGACGATCGTGTTCAGGGCGGGGTAGAAGAACGCGTCGACGATGCCAAAGATCGCGGCGAGCACGTACAGCTGCCACAGCTCGGCCTGGCCGGTGAGGACGAGAGCCGCGAGGATGCCGACCACGACGGCGCGGATGACATTCGAGGTCAGCATGAGCGTGCGCGGTGAGAAGCGGTCGCTGAACGCGCCGCCGAGCAGCATGAATGCCGCGCGCGGGATGGCGGCCGTCATCAGCACCGTGCCGAGCACGAGGCCCGAGCCGGTCAGCTGGAGGGCGAGCCAGGTGAGGGCCACGAAGTGGAACTGGTCGCCGAGCACGCTGATCGTCTCGCCGGCGAAGAGGAGCCGGAAGTCGCGGATGCGCAGCGGCCGCAGGAGGGCCGGCCCCGTTTCCGGCGTCGCCGTCGTCGCGACAGCCGCAGCGGGGGAGATCTCGCTGGTTGCCATCGGTTACTCCACGCTGATGAGGACGCCGTCGCCGTCCGGATCCTCGACGTCGATGATCGGTCCGATCTCGCCGGCCTTCACCGCCTCGCGGATGCGATCGGCCTGGTCGCCGGCCAGGCCGGGCACGAAGCCGAGGGCGGCGTCGACGAAGCCGATCGGGATGCGCAGGTTCACGTGCTGCCGCCCGTGCTCCTTCACCTGGATGCGAAGCTGACGGCCGCCGTGCGCGCCGAAACGGACCTGCGCCCGCTCGAGGGCCCGGTCGATCCGTCCCTGGGCGCGCGTGAGCTCGCGATCCAGCCGCGTCGCGCCGCGGCTCATGCGCTCGGCCGCGCGGCCCTCTGCCTGCTCGGCGCGCGTCAGCGCCTCGATGATCGGCCCGGCCTCCTCCGGCGAGAGGCGGCCGTCGGCCACGAGGCGCAGGATCGTCTCGAGCTCGTCAGGCATCGGTAGTCCCGCCGGCGAGGCGCTCGGCGGCCTCGTCGACCCCGATCTCGCCGGCCTCGAGCGCGCGAAGGATCACGAGCTGTTCGTCCGTGTCGACCGGCGTCGCCGGGGTCGGTGGTGTGGGTGGCGTCGGCGCGGTCGGATGGGTCGGTGGGATCGGCGCGGACAGGCGCCGGCCGGGATGGACCGAAGCGTCGCCGGACATCGAGCTGAACTGGAGCTGCCCCTCGCCGCCCCCGATCACGTAGCGCCGCCGGTCGCGCGAGCCTTCCGAGCGGTGCGGGACGGAGACGCGCGTGTCGGTCGACAGGCCGCGGACCTCGAGGGTTAGCCCATCGGTGACGCCGAGCGACAGGTCGCCGCTGACCGTCTCGACGCGATGGTGACCGCCCTCGGCGAAGTCGCCCTCGATCTCGACGTCGCCGCTCACCGTCACGAGGCGGAGTTGGTCGAACCGTGGCGCGACCGCAGAGATGTCGCCGCTCACCGTATTCATCTCGAGGCGCAGCGGCTCCTCGGCGCGGATGCTCACGTCGCCCGAGACGTCGCGGACCCTGACGTCGCCGGCGACGCGGTCGAGGACCATGTCGCCTGAAACGGTGCGGTACTGCTGCGAGCCGGTGAAGCCCGACGCGGTGAGGTCGGTGCTGACGCCCTCGAACACGATCTCGGTGCCCGCGGGAAGCACAGCGTCTACCGAGGCGTCGTCAAGGCGGGCACTGCCGATGCCGAGGAGGCGCACGATGCTGCCGATGCCCGAGTCATCGCGCCGCGGCTCGGCCACCTCGAGCACGCCATCGGCCTGGCGGACATGGAAGCGCATGCGCTCGAAGAGCTCGTCGGCCTCTTCCTCGCTGCCGGCGCGCAGCTCGATCTTGACGCGGACGATCGCCGTCGTGTCGTCGCCGGCGCGCAGCTCGACGTCGGGGCTCGTGACCCGCAGCGTGAAGCGCCCGCGCGCACCGATCTCGTGCGCGATCTCCTGGGTTCGGACGTAGGTCGCCATCAGCCCGCGCTGCCAAGGGCGCGAAGTGCCTCCGCGGCCTCCTCGGCGCCGATCTCCTTGCGCGCCAGGCGCTCGAGGATCTCGCGGCGATCCGTCGCCGCATCGGCCTCGGCGATCTCGGTCTCAAGGTCGGTGTCGGCGTCGAAGTCGTCCTCGACGGGGGCGTCGGGCGCGTCGCCGAATCCGAGGGCGCGCACGAGTGCGTCGACCCGGCCGCGGACGGTGGGGTAGCTGATGCCGAGCTCGCGCTCCATCTCCTTCAGGTTGCCCCGCGAACGGAGGAAGCTCTCGAGCAGGCCCAGCTGCTCGCGGTCGAGGCGCCCGAAGCGACCGACACCGAACTCGCCCTCCAGGGCCGACCCGCAGGCACGGCAATGGAGGCGGGTGATCGTGAGCTCGCCCGAGCAGACCGGGCAGGTGGCGATGACGTCGTGGACCATGGTCAGCGGCTTCGCTCGTTGCGCGGCGTGCGCCGCTGGGTGGGGAGCTGGTAGACGCGGCTGGTCGGAAGTGCTGGCGCCGGGCGTCGCTCCGTGGATGGCAGGTGGTGTCTCATGTACGCGGAGACGAGTCGGTAGTCATACATCGGTCCGGTGCTCCTGAGATTTCGCAGTCCGTACGTGCCGAATGGTCGTCAGATGTGCCGTAGACTACGGTGGAGTACGAAATATGTCAAGTCTGCATGGCAAAATAGCAATGGCTGTTGCTAATCACGCGATGCGGTTCCTCGCGGCACCACCCGGGCCAAGGCGCTACCATGACCGAGGTCCCGATGCTCCAGCCGCTTCTTCCGTACACCCCCGACCGCGACGTCTACCGCCTGTTGGGCGTCCCATCGTCGGCCTCGACCGATGAGATCACCGCCGCCTGCCGGCGGCTGGCGCGCACCTTCCATCCGGACCACAACCGGTCGACGCGGGCCACGGCCGAGATGCAGGTCGTCAACACGGTGCGCCAGGTCCTGACCGATCCCGAGAGCCGAGCCATCTACGACCGCGAGCGTCGGCGGTTCCATGACATGCGTGGCTCCGTCGCATTCCGCCCGCGTCCGCAGGTTCCGTTCACGCCCGTGTACTCGCTGCCGGGGCCGCAGACGGCGGTCGAGCGTTACGCCAAGGCGACCGTCGTCGGCGTGCGCGCGACGGTGGCGGAGCTCCTGCCCGACCGCTGCCCCGGCTGCCGGGCCGTGATCCTGGACGACGAAGACGCGTTCTGCGGCGCGTGCGGCGCGCGGCTGCCGACAGACGGCTGAGCTTCGGTGCTCGCAGGCCGCTGACCCCGGCGCCGATCCCGTCAGATTCTGGCCACCGCAGCACTATTCCGCCTTCGCGGCTCCGAACTGTCCATCCTGCACGGTGACCGCCGCAGGTGACGGATTCAGGGCCCTGATCCGCAGCTGGTGCCGCTCTGGCCTGCATGCGACGGAACACCGATGCGGAGGCGCGGCCGACGCGCTTCGGCGCTACGCGTAGAGCGGGTTCACGCGCTCCGGATCGATCCCCAGGTCGGCGATCGCGCGCTTCAGCTCGTCGGGCGTGGAGGCGCCGTCGAGGCAGAGACCGTGGAGCGCGGCGTAGGCGATGTGCTCGGCGTTGACCTCGAAGTGGGTGCGCAGCGCCTCGCGGGTGTCGGAACGGCCGAATCCATCGGTCCCGAGGACGGTGTACGGCCGGTCGATCCAGCGCGAGACCATGTCCGGGACCGCCTTCATGTAGTCGGTGGCCGCGACGATCGGTCCGGCCGACGGCCCCAGGCACTCCCGCACGTACGGGACGCGCTGCTCCTGGTCGGGGTGCAGGCGGTTCCAGCGCTCGACGTCGAGTGCCTCGTTGCGCAGCTGCTGGAACGAGGTCGCCGACCATAGATCGGCCGCGACGTCGTACTTCTCGCCGAGGATCTCCTGGGCGCGGAGCGCCTGCTGGACGATCGGTCCGGATGCAAGGATCTGAACGCGTCGTGAGCCGGACGATGCCTCGCGGAACCGATACAGGCCGCGCAGCACGCCGTCCTCGACACCATCGGCCTTGGCCGGTTGGACCCAGTTCTCGTTGTAGATCGTGACGTAATAGAAGACGTCCTCGCCGCGCGCGCCGTACATGCGGTCGATGCCCTCGCGGACGATGATCGCCAGCTCGTAGGCGAAGGCCGGGTCGTAGGCGAGGACGTTCGGGATCGTGGAGGCAAGCAGGTGCGACTGCCCGTCGTCGTGCTGGAGGCCCTCGCCGGTGAGCGTCGTTCGCCCGGCGGTGGCGCCCATCATGAAGCCGCGCCCGCGGGCGTCGCCGAAGGCCCACACCTGGTCGCCGGTGCGCTGGAGGCCGAACATCGAGTAGAACGTGTAGAACGGCACCATCGGCTCCGACCAGGTCGCGTATGCGGTGCCCGCCGCCTGGAACGAGGACATCGAGCCCGCCTCGGTGATGCCCTCCTCGAGCAGCTGGCCGTCGGCCTTCTCGAGGTAGGAGAGCAGCAGCTCCTTGTCGACCGGCGTGTACTTCTGGCCGAGCGGGTTGTAGATCCCGACCTCCTTGAACAGCGGGTCCATGCCGAACGTGCGCGCCTCGTCGGGAATGATCGGGACGACGCGCCCGCCGATCTGCGGGTCGCGTACGAGATTGCGGACGAGCCGGCTGAAGGCGCTCGTCGTGCTGGCCGGTCGGTCGGAGCCCGCGTAGAAGTCGGTGAAGGCTTCGTCCTTCGCCGCGGGCAGCGGCTTGGCGACATACGTGCGCTTCGGCACGACGCCGCCGAGGGCCGCGCGGCGCTCGAGCATGTACTGGATCTCCGGCGCGTCCTCGCCGGGGTGGTAGTACGGCGCGTCGGCGAGCTGGTCGTCGGGGATCGGCAGCTCGAGGCGGTCGCGGAAGATCTTCAGCTCGTCGGCGGTCAGCTTCTTGGCCTGGTGCGTGACGTTGCGGCCGGCGATCCCCGGGCCGAGCGTCCAGCCCTTCAGCGTCTTGGCGAGGATCACCGTCGGCGCGCCCTTGTGCTCGACCGCGGCCGCGTACGCGGCGTACACCTTTCGGTAGTCGTGGCCGCCGCGGCGGAGCTTGGCGAGGTCGTCATCGGTCAGGTGCTCGACCAGGGCCTTCAGGCGCGGCTCCGGCCCGAAGAAGGTCTCGCGGACCGTGGCGCCGTCGCTGACGGCCAGGCGCTGGTAGTCGCCGTCGAGGGTCTCGTTCATCTTGGCGAGCAGCACGCCGTCCTTGTCGCGCGCCAGGAGGTCGTCCCACTCCCGCGCCCAGATGACCTTGATGACGTTCCAGCCGGCGCCGCGGAAGATCGACTCCAGCTCCTGGATGACCTTGCCGTTGCCGCGCACCGGGCCGTCGAGGCGCTGGAGGTTGCAGTTGACGACGAAGGTGAGGTTGTCGAGCCCCTCGCGCGCGGCGAGGCTCAGCGCGCCGACCGCCTCCGGCTCGTCCATCTCGCCGTCGCCGACGAATGCCCATACCCGGGCGGCGCTCGTGTCGGCGATGCCGCGCGCAGCAAGGTAGCGATTGAAGCGGGCCTGGTACACGGCGGCCATCGGGCCGAGGCCCATGCTGACGGTGGGGAACTGCCAGAAGCCGGGCATCAGGCGCGGGTGCGGGTAGCTCGAGAGTCCGACGCTCGGGGTCAGCGACTCGCGGCGGAAGTGGTCGAGGTTTTCCTCGGTCAGGCGTCCCTCGAGGAAGGCGCGGGCGTAGATGCCCGGCGCGGCGTGGCCCTGGAAGAAGATCTGGTCGCCGGGCGCCTCGTCCGAGCCGCGGAAGAAGTGGTTGAAGCCGACCTCGTACAGGCTCGCGGCGCTGGCGTACGTCGACAGGTGGCCGCCGATGCCCTCGAAGCGGGTGTTCGCGCGCAGCACCATCGCCAGCGCGTTCCATCGGATCATGCGCCGGACGCGCAGCTCCATCGCCTCGTCGCCGGGGAAGTAGGGCTCCTGCTCGGGGCTGATCGTATTGATGTAGCGCGTCTGGGTCAGGCTCGGCAGGCCGACCTGGAGCTGGCGCGCGCGCTTGAGGAGCCGGTAGAGGATGAAGCGGGCCCGCTCCTTGCCCTGGGCCTCGACGACGTCCTCGAGCGAGTCGATCCACTCGCCGGTCTCGACCGGGTCGATGTCGGGCAGCTGCTGCTTGAACTGGTCGAACACGTCGTGAATCGGTCGTTGCATCTCGATGGCTATGGTACAGACCGATCCCGATCGGTGGCGAGTGGCATGATCGGCAGCGATGCGCACGATCTATCGATCCGAGCCGCCCTGGCCGCATCGCGTCCTCATCCTCGGCGGCGGCTTCGCCGGGGTCGAGACGGCGAAGCACCTCGAGCGGCTCACGCGGCGACGGGACGACGTCGAGATCTGGCTCGTCAGCCGCGAGAACTTCTCGCTGTTCACGCCGCTGCTGCCGGAGGTCTGCTCCGGCCACATCGAGGCGCGCCACTGCGTGACCGCCCTCCGCGCCCAGATGCGCCGCCCGTCGAGCTGGGCGGTGACGGCCGAGGTGGAGGGCATCGACCTCGACGCGACGCAGGTCACGGTGCTCGGCGGCGACGGCGACCTGCATCGGCTCAACTACGACAGCCTGGTGATCGCCCTCGGCGGCGAGACGGCCACGTTCGGGATCGCGGGCATCGACGAGTTCGCGGTCGGCATGAAGACGCTGGCCGATGCGTTCGCCCTCCGCAACCGGATCATCGAGATGCTCGAGCGCGCCGACCTCGAGGATCAGCCCGACGAGCGCGCCGCGGAGCTGACGTTCGTCGTCGGCGGCGCCGGGTTCAGCGGGGTCGAGACGGCGGGCGAGATCGAGGACTTCATCCGCCGCGTGCGGCGGCGGTTCTACCCGAAGATCCGGCGCCGATGAGATCCGGGTCCACCTCGTCGAGCTGAAGGACCGCGTTCTGCCCGAGATGCCCGCAGAGATGGGGGAGTACGCCGCCCGCAAGCTCCGCGAGCGCGGCTATCAGATCCACCTCGAAACGCCGATCCGCGAGGTCCGCGAGGGCGGCGTCGTCATCGGCGACGGTGAGTACATCCCTGCGCGGACGGTGATCTGGACCGGCGGCGTCCAGCCGTCGCCGATGGTCGGCGAGTCGGGGATCGAGGTCGACCGCGCCGGCCGAGCGGTCGTGCAGCCGACGATGGAGACGAGCCGGCCCGGGGTGTGGGCCATCGGCGACTGCGCGCGCATCCCCGATGCCGACACTGACGGCGCGTTCCACGCTCCGACGGCCCAGAACGCGGTGCGTGAGGCGAAGCAGCTGGCCCGCAACGTGATGGCGGCGATCGACGGGCGCACGCAGGAGATCCGGCCGTTCCGCTACGAGGTGATCGGGACGCTGGCCAGCATCGGCCACCGCACCGGCGTCGGGGTCGTGTTCGGGATCAAGGTCCGTGGCTGGATCGCGTGGTTCATGTGGCGCGGCTACTACTGGACCCGGGTGCCGGGGATCGGCGGCAAGGCGCGCGTGGGGATGGACTGGCTCGTCCACGCCATCTTCGGCTCCGATCCGGTGCAGCTGAAGGTCGACTACCCCGGTGAACGCGGCGGGATGGGACCGTCGGGCACGCGCCGTCCTCGGCCACGCTCGTTCGACCCGCGTGGCTGAGCGTCGCTAGACTTGCGAACCGATGTCACGAGAAGAGCGGCGCGCCTACCAGCGCCAGATGAAGGCCTACGAGAAGACTCCGGCGCTGCCGCCGGCCGCCAGGGCCCGCGCCGAGCGCACCGCGGCGAAGCGCGAGGCTCGTCGCACCACCACGGAGCCGTCGCGCCCGTTCTCTCGCCGCTTCGTCGTCCGCACCGTGCTCGTCGCCGTCGCCGTCGGCTTCCTGGCGTTCAGCGTCCAATGGAGCGAGGGCATGCCGCGCGCGGCGTATATCGGCCTCGCGGCCGGGGCCGTAGCCCTCGTGACGATCTTCGCCCTCCGCTTCCTCATGGCGCGCGTCTCGCGCGCTCCCTGAGGCGGGCCGATGCCGGCGCTCAGCCTCGTCGTCGCGGTCATCGTCGGCTACCTCATCGGCGCCTTTCCGTCCGGCGTCGTCATCGGCCGCCTGGCCGGGCGTGACCCGCGGGCTTCCGGCTCGGGTCGAACCGGCACGACGAACGCGCTGCGCAGCCTCGGCAGGCGCTGGGCCGCGGCCGTCGCGGTGCTCGACCTCGCAAAGGGGGTGGTGGCGGTCCTGGCGGCCAACGCGATCGGTCCCGAGCCGTGGGCTGGCGCCCTCGCCGCGGTGGCGGCGGTCATCGGTCACGTGTGGTCGGTCTTCATCGGCTTCAAGGGCGGTCGCGGGGTGGCCACCGGCGGTGGGGCGATGCTCGTGCTCGCGCCGCTGGCCGCGGTCGCGGCGGCGGTCGAGCTCGTCGTGATCGTCGCGGCGACCCGGCTCGTGTCGCTCGCGTCGATCAGCGCCTCGATCACCGTCGTGCTGGTGAGCGGCGTCCTCTACGCCATCGGCTGGGTCGGGCTCGAGGTCGTCGTGGCTGCCGCGCTCATCGCGGTCGTCGTGATCGTCGCGCACGCCGATAACATCGGTCGGCTGCTGTCGGGCACCGAGCGCAGGCTGGGCGAGCACTGATGGCCGATCGAACGCGGCCCGGCACGATCGCCACCCTTCCGAACCTCCTCGGCGTTGGCCGCATCCTCGCCACGCCGGTCGTCATGGCGCTCCTCCTCCTGCCGGGTGAGGGAACCGATCTCGCCGCCGCCATCCTCTTCGTCGTCGCCGCCCTCAGCGACGTCGCCGACGGCTGGATCGCGCGGGCTCGCCACGAGGTGACGCCACTCGGCGTGTTCATGGACCTGGCCGCCGACAAGGTCCTCGTCGCCGGCGTCCTCATCGCGATGGTCGAGGCCGGCCTCGTCCCGACCTGGATCGCGGCGACGATCCTCATCCGCGAGTTCGTCGTGCAGGCCGTCCGTCAGCTCGCCGCGGCCGAGGACGTTGTGATCAGCGCCCGCGCATTGGGCAAGGCCAAGACGCTCGCCACGAACGCCGGCATCGCCCTGCTCCTGCTCGCGGCCGATGCGGCGAGCGGCGGGCCGCTGGCCGCAACCGGCACCGGCGTCGTGATCCATGTCGTCGGGCTGTGGGTCCTCGCCGCTGCCACGGCGCTCAGCGTCATCTCGGGCTACGCCTACGTCGCCGCCGCCTGGCCGATCCTGGTCGGGGACCCGCCGCACGACGGCTAGTGGCGTCATCCCTGTTTGTGGCAGGGAGGATCGGTGCGTCGGGATAGCGGCGGCTTCGTCTGACTAGCTGGCTGCTAGGGCATCAGGGAGTATTGGTGTCGCGGGACAGCGGCGGCTTCCGAGTGCTCACCGTCGCCGCCTGTTGAACCAGCTCAAGGCGCGCATTACGACCGCGATGATTGCCGCGAGGAGGGCGGCCGTGAGCCACACCAACGGATCAGGCATGGGGACACCTGCGAGCTCGGCATTTGTGCCCCACCGTGCTAGCCGGGAGAATCGGTGCGTCGGGTTGTCGGCGGTCCACTGTCGCCAGTTGACCACGCCTCGACAATAGTCCGGCCACTCGTCGCAGCCCCACCCGTGAGGGATGGAGGTTGCCGTGACTCATGAAGGCGCCGACCCGTACGTCGTGCTCGGCGTTCCCCGCGGCGCGTCGCTCCTCGAGATCGCGCGTGCTCGACGCCGTCTCGCCAAGCAATTCCATCCCGATTTGGCAGCCGATGGATCCGGCAAGCGAATGCAAGCCATCAACGAGGCGTGGCAGACACTATCGGATCAGCATCGGCGTGCCCGCGGCGGATTGGCGATGGCTGTCTGGGAATGGCCGCCCAGCGGCCAGCCGGACTGGCACGGCGCACGCGCCGCCACAGTCCCTCGGCGCAGCGATGAGCCGTCATCCGGTCGAACCGGTTGGATCGTGTTGGCAGGCATGATGCTGCTCATGATTTTGATCCTCGTCGCCGGCATGGTCGCGGCTGCCGATGGACCGGCACAGCCAGCCCCATGGGCTCCGGGACAGTACAACCTCGATACACCGTAGCCAGATGTGCGAGCCCTGTTGAAGGGCCAGCTGGCGCCGTCGAGGGCCGCCTGCAGACGCGCCAGTGGGATGACGACGCCGCCCCCTTCCTCTTCGCGGGCAAGTCGAGGGAGCTGGGGTCTCCTACCGTGCTCGCCGCGCCGGTCTGCTACCTCGAGTCATCCGACTCGTTCGTCACCGAGACTGGTGCGCCCTTCGCCTTCTCGGGTCTGTTCCGCTGTGCCGTTCCGTCGCCATCAGGTCGTCGCCCTGCGCTCGCTCTCGTGTCGCCGTCCGAGTTCTCGCTCTTGGGTTCTCGCGCGATCTGTAGTCTTGCTCAGTGGTACCGTCTCGTCTGTGTCGTGCCGGCTCGTGCCGGCACCGTTCGATCTTGAGCCAGACTAGCTAGAATCGCTTTGTATGGACTCTGCGTGCAGGTCGTCTCTCAGTAGGGCTGTTCCTCTAGGTGGAGTTCGCTGGCACCGTTGGTGTGGCGCTCGTGGCAGACTTGCGGACTTGTCAGTCGGCTCGTTCTCGTTCCGATCCACTTGTGTCTCTGGTTCGGTCATTGCCTTCGAGTAGCCGTCGCCGCTCGTGCTCGGTCGATCCGTCTCGAGGAGCTCAGGCCAGCATTGTTCAGCGCCGTGTTTCGTTCCTCATAGCGTCGTCCGTGTTCGACCGTCCCTTCTCGTGATCTCTCCTAGAGCCTCCATTTCCCTCGTTCCATCTAGTAGCCTAGCAGTCTCCATCCCTTTTTCTTTTTTCCCGTCTCTCTCGTCGTTCTGTAGTCTCGTATCGTCTTTTGTCTTGTCTCCTTTCTCTTTGTAGTTTCTTTTTTCGTCTCTCTCGTTGTTCCCCTCCATCTCTTTCTCTTAGTTGTTGCCGTTGCTGTAGCGCAGTCCGCTGATCGGCAGTTCGCCTAGTTGCGCAGTCCGCTCCTAGATCTCGCTAGCCGCCCGACTTTCTCGCGCAGCTTGTCAGCTCGCAGCGTCGTCGCGCCGTAGATAGCGTAGTCGCGTCGCCTGGGAGGTGCACAGGCGTGCCGCCCTCCTCGTTGATCGCTGGCTTCGCGGCACCGTAGTACCAGTTCGCTAGGCGTCCACCTCGCTCGGTGCTCTCGCCTGGCATAGGCCGAGTAGTCTCCGAGATCGGCGTACTACAGCGTGTCTCGGCCACCTGACCGCCGAGGTCGCGGCGCTGTGGATCGGCGCTGAGCAGCGTGACGTAGTCTGCGGGGAGATAGCGGCGGTCGACTGTCCAGACCGTCGCCAAGGCGCCTTCGCGTCCACCGGCAAAGACCCGCACCAACAGCCACGCCTCTAAGGGCACTCTAGCCAAGTTCTAGTCGTAGTGTTGTTCGCGCGACTCGACCGCGGTATCCGCATCTACGGGAGCTGGAGCGAGGTCGCTGACATATACCAGCGCCGCGTATGCGCCCGCGAGGAGAGTCGCCAGCCGTCGATGCCCGAGCAAGAGGGCATAGATCGGCCCAAGTCCAGCCCATAGTGGACCGCGCTGCCGCTGATCGGCCCGCCTAACGCCCACATCAGGACGAATGGAAGGATCATGTACGGCGTGAACTGGCTCGCGGCGAACCATGGATATCGGCGCGTTGCGGCGAACGTGCTCAGACCGATGAACGACACGCCTACGTATGTCCATGCGATGAGTGCGGCCATAGGGTTTCCTGCCAGCCAATAGAGGAGTCCCCAGAGGACGGAAAGCGGCGTCATGGTGAGCGCGGTAACGAGCAGCAGTAGTTTCCGAAGCCGCGTGTCCTCGTCGTCCGCGCGATCGGCACCGATTACCAACACTCGGCTCAGTAGGCCACGCATGGACTGATCCTACGTGCAAGTCAGCGGTGCGGCGGACTGGATCTATCCGCCGGCCGCAACCACCCAGGTCTGCCGCCTGTGGATGAGCAGGGGATAGCGGCGGCTTTCTGAATGGTGCGGGGATAGCGCTCTGGCGGTGACTAGGCGGCGCATTCGGTCTGCTCGCGGCCGCCGGGGCCGGTACGGCCCTTGCTCAACGGCCAGCATGAAGGCTGTAGTTTCCTCGTTAGTCGGCGCCACGGCCGGTGTCCTCTCAACAGTCTCGATGAGCGCGGTCATGCTCGGGGCGAAGCGAGCGGGTGTCACCGGAGAGTTGCCGCCCGAGCGGATCACCGGCAGGGCGATCGACGCGTTCTCTTCAGAACAGCCGGATGATCACGGCGAGATGCCATCGCCGCCGTCGTGCACCTCGGCTTCGGAGCGTTTGCCGGCGCCCTGTTCGGCCTTCTGACGACGCGACCGAGGTCCGCACACAGCTCGCTCGCGATCGCGGCGGTCAAGGGCATGATCTACGCAACGTGTATCTGGCTCGTGAGCTATCAGAGCTGTGTCCCGGCTCTTGGCATCATGCCGCCCGCATCGAGCGACCGGCGTGCGCGCGTCATGACGATGGTCGCAGCCCACTGGTCTATGGCGCGGCGCTGGGTGTTCTAGTGACGCTCCTTCGCCGCTAGCGTTAGGTCCGCGGACAGTCGCGCCGCCGCGAAGCCCGGCCAGTATCCGCCTTCTGAGCTAGCAGAGAGGATCGGTGCGTCCGGGATAGCGGCGCGTCCCCATTTCGCGAGCTCCCTCGAGGCGGCGGGCAACTTGCTGCGTATCAACCACTGACGGAACTCGCTCTGTGACTGGAGTCCCCATGCGACGAATCGGCATCGCCATTGTCACCGCAGCAATGCTGAGTGTGGCAGCTATCGGAACCGCGTCAGCACATGTGCACGGAATCACCCCGCTCCGCTGCGTCGGAGTTGAGGATGATGGCGCCAACCGGGTCGACGACACGCCTGCAGCGGCGGTGATCAGCGGCCTGATCCCTCCACTCAGTTTCGGCGCTGGGGGTTTCGACACTCCCGCGTGCCCCGCTCCATAGTCCGAGACGCCTTCGAGTCAGTAAGCCGCCAGTAAGCGACCCAGGAGTAGCCTCCGACTCGAGCCACCGCGAAGCCCGGCCATACCCGCCTCCTGAGCTAGCAGGGAGGATCGGTGCGTCGGGATAGCCGCGGCTTCCTTATGCCGCCGCAGTGTTACCGCATAGGCCATAGGGACAATGTCCTCCTAAGCCGCGGAGGAACCGCGGCGTTGCAGGAGGACCGCGCACGATGATTCAGTCCGGAATCATAGAACTCGGGGACGGCGCAGCCGACTCGCCGGAATGGACCCTAAACGTCCCGGGGCCTGAGGGCTCCGAAGGAGGAGCCCCAAGAACGTCCCGCTCGCTGGACATTCCCTTCAAGGTGCCGTTCGAACTTCCGCCGCGCATTATCGTGGCGCTGGCCGTAATCGACGCAGAACACCAGTTCAACCTCCGCGTCACGGTGAGTGCCGAAGAGGTGCAAGCCGAGGAGTTCAATATTCGCGTAACGACGTTTGGGGATTCGCTGATCTACAGCGTGCTTGTCAGCTGGATAGCACACGATTGAGAGGGGCGCCGAGTAACCTCCGGCACTGGAGAGCAGTGCCGAGACGCCATGAAGCCGAATCCCGGTACCGCGGTGTGAGCTGTTGCCAGATTCAGACTCGAGCGTACTCGCCGACGTCCTTGTTCCGGTCCTGGAGGGGCGGTCGCTTGGGGTCGAGACGGAGCCGGAAGCTCCATTCGAGGTTTTGGCGTAACTTCCGCGCTAGCTCTACGAGCGGCTCGCATTCCGCCGCGTTGCCTTTTTGGCCGAGTTTGAGCAAATCGTCCAGCGCTGCCCGCAGCCCGCGCGCGTCCAGCCACATCTCTCGTGATGCGTCGAGGTTTAGCAGGTGATACACGTCAATGAACTCGTCGTGCGCCTGCAGAGCCGCCTTGTCAAGATCCTTGGCGGAAGACGAGCCGCCGGCGTCCGCGAGGGCTATGGAAGCTTGTCGTGACCGCCGCTGTGCCACCAGAAAGCGGGCGTAGGTTTCGCGCAAGGCGGCGCGGGTCTGGTGCTCGAGCTGGCGACCTTGCAAGAACTCCTCATGGAGCTCTTCCTCGTGCCGACGCCGATCAGTGGCGCGCCCCTCGTACCATCGCACGACGATCCCGCCAAAGATCACCACGAAGGCCGCCGTGAACGCCGCCGTGAACAGCGCATTGACTGCGCCCGCCGCCACCGTCTGCGCGAAGTCCAATTGCCCGACCATCGGTCATTGCCTCATGTGGACCCGCCTCACCCACCCGTAGGCGTGCGTGCGCTCCGAGATTCCATTGTCACAGACCCGTCCACATCATGAAGCCGATTCCCTTGGCTGCGGCGCCTGCAAAACGGCCTACTTGACCTCGGGTGGCCGCTAGGCCCGGACGTTTGGGACGACGACGCCTGCAAGTGCCAGTGAGCCACATCACGACCGGACCTCACGCATCGAGGTCGGACAGCGGCGACAAATCCGCGTCGGGGTAGTAACTGCCACGGTATACCAGCTGCCAGTGCCGACCGGTTTGTGCGCAGGTGTAGATGCGTCTGTCGTGTTCTTGATCAAGGGCTGCATAAGCCAAGTGGAGATCGGCGTACTGCTCCGCGTCAGACCCGCTCCGCGCGACTCCGAGGGTGCAGGTGCAAGCTGGGAGCCCTCCCCGCCCTTCACGCACCTCTGTCCCGGTTGCGACTTCGAGGGCCTTCTTCGCCGTCACCGCATCTCGGGTTACGGGGCCATACGGCGAAGTACCAAACGCGTGGCGGAGTCGCTCCGCGAGTCGGGCATCTCTACGAGCGAGCTCGTCTCCAGTTACTGGTTCGGTTCCAAGTCGCGGAGACCATCGAACCTCCCCAGACCGTACCCACTCCGCCTCTCCGAGATCCGGTGATTCGGCGGATAGAGTCAGGAGAGCGCTGTCAGTCTCTGGCATCAACCTGAGTGTATGACCAGCTCGCTTGGAACCCGATGGGAGAAACTTGACATTGGCGTAATCGGCACTGGAAGACCGCAGTCGATTGCTTCATCGCCATACAGTGGCACTCGCCCCCGCGGGCCTACTTGATGAGCCGCTTCTCCATCTGGCGCATCGCGAGCGTGATGCAGATCGCGAAGAACGCGATGAGGTAGATGAAGTCCCACAGCTGGGGCAGCCCGACGACGCCGAGCGAGAGGCCACGGATGAGGTTGATGGCGTGGTACAGCGGCGTGAGCTGGATGACCCACTGGAGGGGCTCTGGGTAGGCCTCGATCGGGAAGAACGTGCCGCTGAAGAGGAACATCGGCATGACGATGAGGCCCATCGGCACGTCGAAGTCGTTGACCGTGCGCAGGTACGACGTCCCGGCCAGCCCGGCGGCGGCGAAGGCGGCGGCGACGAGCAGCGCGGCCGGCACGATGAGCAGGCCCCAAGGCGAGAGGATCAGCCCGAGGACGAGCATGATCACGAACATCGCGACCGCATAGAGCAAGGCGCGGATGAGGGCCCACAGCATCTCGCCGAGGGCGATCTCGGTAATGCCCATCGGCGTGGCCAGCACGCCGTCGTACGTCTTCGCGAAGTTGAGCTTGAAGAAGACGTTGAAGATCGTCTCGAACACCGCGCCGTTCATCGCGGCGGTGGCCAGCAGGGCGGGCGCGACGAAGGCGAGGTAGCTGATCGTTCGCCCGTCGGGTAGCACGAGCGTGCCGATGATCCCGCCGACGCCGAGGCCGATCCCGATGAGGTAGAAGATCGGCTCGAAGACGCCGCTGAAGATGATGATCCACTGGTGGCGGTAGACGAGGATGTTGCGCTCGACGAGCCGCCGGGAGCGCCAGAGGCGCGACCAGGCGACCGCCAGCGGGTTCGGCCGGGCGGGAGCGGGGGCGGTGGGGGCCAGCGACGTCATCGGTCTAGCCGGCCATTCGCTTGGTCAGGGTGCGCTCGGCGAGCCAGGCACCGATCGCGAACATCGTCAGCAGGTAGGCCAGGTGCAGGACGGCGGCGAGCGGATCCAGGGTGCCGAGGATCGAGCCGCGGACGAGCTCGACGCCGTGGAAGAGCGGCGTGGCCCACGCCACGACCTGGAGCCCTTCGGGCAGCTGCGTGAGCGGGAAGAACGTGCCGCTGAACAGGAACAGCGGGTTGATGACGAAGCGGAAGACCGCGCTGAACCCGACGTCGTTCTTCTGGGTGGCGGTGAACGCGATCAGGCACGCGCTGAAGGCAAGGCCGATGAGGATGCTGAACGGGATGGCGAGCACGGCCATCGGCGAGCGTGGCACGCCGAACAGGAAGAGCACGACGAGGAAGACGACCGCCAGCGAGCCGATGCGGAACGCGGACCAGCCGAGCTCGCCCCACACGATGTTGCGGATCTGGAGCGGCGTCGAGAGCATCGCCTCGTAGTTCCGGCCCCACATGATCTTGTTCATGATCGGGTAGGTCGACTCGAACGTCGCCGTCTGCATCGCCGTCGCGGCGAGCAGGCCGGGACCGAGCCAGACGACGTACTCGAAGCCACCGAACGCGCTGAGGTCGTCGGTCGTCATCAGTGTGCCGAGGCCGAGGCCCATGGCGGTCAGGAAGAGGACCGGCTGGAGGAACCCGAACGCCAGCGACCGATGCCAGAGGCGCCGGTAGACGAGCCAGTTGCGGTGCCAGACGCGGCCGGAGGCGGCGATGACGGTCATCGGTCCCGGCCTATTCGACCAGCGAGCGCCCGGTCAGGCGCAGGAAGACGTCCTCCAGGCTCGAGCGACGGACGAGCGCCGACTCGATCGGGATCTGCCGCTGGTTGACCTGCTCGAGGGTGCGCTCGCCGTCGGCGGTGTAGAGCAGGAGCCGGTCTGGCAGCTCCTCGACGCGATCGGCGAGACCGTCGAGCTTGCCGTCGAGGCCGTCGCGGACGTTGTCGGTGACGCGAAGCTCGAGCACCTCGCGCGTCGAGTGCTCGTCGATGAGCTGGCGCGGCGAGCCCTCGGCCACGATCTTCGCCTTGTCCATGACCACGAGGTGGTCGCACAGCTGCTCCGCCTCGTCCATGTAGTGGGTCGTGATGATGAGCGTCGCCCCGCGCCGCTTCAGCTGGTAGAGGCGTTCCCAGAGGAGGTGGCGCGCCTGCGGGTCGAGGCCGGTGGTCGGCTCGTCGAGAATGACGAGCTCCGGCTCGTTGATGAGGGCGCGGGCGATCGTGAGGCGCCGCTTCATCCCGCCGGACAGTGGCTCGACCTGGTCCGTGGCGCGCTCCTCGAGCTGGACGAACTCCAGCAGCTCCTGCGCGCGCTTGCGGAAGACCTCGGCCGGGATGTCGAAGTAGCGCGCGTACATCTCGAGGTTCTCGCGCACCGTCAGCTCGGTGTCGAGGTTGTCGATCTGCGGAACGACGCCGAGCTTCGACTTGATCTGGCGCGCCTGGGTGCGTGGGTCCATGCCGATGACGCTCAGCTCGCCATCGGTCACCGGGGAGCTGCACGCGATCATGCGCATCGTGCTCGTCTTGCCCGCGCCGTTCGGCCCGAGGAAGCCGAACGCCTTGCCCGGGCGCACGTCGAAGTCGACGCCGTCGACGGCGGTGAAGCCGTTCGCGTAGCGCTTCGTCAGTCCGCGGGCATGGACGAGAGACTCGGGGCGTGCTCATGGGGGTCGTCATGATAGACCGATGCCGACGACGGGTCTCATCGGTCAATCGTCGTAGGCATTCCTGCCGGAGAGTGTCAGGATTCGCGTGCTAGGGTCGTCTCATGCCCGTTCGCACCGTCGTCCAGCATGGCCCGAAGGACAAGAAGACCGCCGTCTTCGCCGTCGACTGGCCGGGCTGGAGCCGCGGCGCGAAGACGCCCGGCGACGCGGTCGATCTGCTCGACGCCTACCGAGACCGCTATCGGCCCATCGCACACCTCGCGGGGCTGGAGGCGGAGTTCGACGCGGCAGGCCCACTCGAGATCGTCGAGGACCACGTCGGGGTGGGATCGACCGACTTCTGGGGCATCTCCTTCGCCCCGTCCTCGCTCGAGGAGGGCTCGATGCCCGAGGATGAGCTGGAACGCAAGCTCACGCTGCTCGAGGCGGCGTGGCGCTACTTCGACGACGTCGCCGCTCGGGTCTCACCCGAGCTGGCGCGAGGTCCGCGAGGCGGCGGTCGCAATCGCGACCAGATCGTCCGCCACGTCGTCGGCAACGAGCGGGGCGACCTGGCGAGGAAGGTCGGCGTCCTCTCTGCCGACGATTCGCTGACACCCGAGGGCCTCCGTTCGCACCGCGATCAATTCGTGGCGGCCATGCGTGACCACAACGCGCAGGGGAAGATGGCGAGAGGCCGAAACTGGACGATCGCGTTGCTGCTGCGGCACACCGCCTATCACGTGCTCGACCACGCCTGGGAGATGGAGGACAAGGACCTCTCGTAGGCGACGGGCACCGCACGCAACCGCGCGTCTCGATAGATCGAGGGAAAGTGACGTGAGGGCCCTGTCCGGTGCGATTTCCGCGGTCCATCGAGAGCCGGGACGCATGAAGTGCTCGCGGGCGCGCGGCTCACGCTGCGGGGCTCTCGATACAGCGCGGGAACTGCGCGCGGGAAAGCCGTCAGGTGAATTCACCTCGATACATCGAGGCGCGTGAACCCGCTCAGACCAGCCGGCGGCCAGCGAGTCCGCTCGGGGATCTGCGCCGCCCTCGTAGGAGCCGTCGGGCCGCCGGCGGATGACCTGCGCCCAACCGGTCGCCGGTGTCCGTGGCTCGATGAGCGCCGCGGTGTGGCCGAGCGCCTCCAGCGCCTCGACGGTCGAACGCGTCCCACCCATCGGACTCGAGATGCACCGGCCCGAGCGGCTGGCCGGAGCCCTCGGTCGAGACGACCCAGCGCGGCCGGTCCACGACGGCCTGCGGGTCGAGCCCGTCGTCGAGCAGCCCCGTGACGAGCTGGACCATCGTCTGCGGCTGGCCATCGCCGCCCATCGCGCCGAGCGCGACCTCCGCACGACCGTCGCGCAGCAGCATCCCGGGCATGAGCGTGTGCAGCGGCCGCGAGCGCGGCGCCAGGGCGTTGGGGTGCGACGGATCCAGCGAGAAGTAGGCGCCGCGGTTCTGGAGCATGATCCCGGTCGACCCGCCGATGATCCCCGAGCCGAAGCCCATGTAGTTCGACTCGATGAGGCTGACCATCATCCCGTCGCCGTCGGCGGCGCACAGGTAGACCGTGCCGCCGCCGGGCGGGTTCGTCGGCGTGTACCGATGCGCCCGATCCGGCGACAGCCGTGACGCGAGCCACTCGGCATGTTCCGGCGATAGCAGCGCCGATGGGTCCGCCAGGCCCCGATCGGGCTCGGCGACGCATCGGTCGCGCTCGCTCCAGGCCACCTTGACCGCCTCGAGCTGGGCGTGCAGCCGGTCGATCGGAGCATCCATCGGCCACTCGAGCGTGGAGAGGACGTTGAGCGCGATCAGCGCAGTGATGCCCTGCGAGTTCGGCGGGATCGTGGCGATCTCGGCCCCGGCATAAGTCGTGGAGACGGGGTCGACCCACTCGCCGCGGTGCGCGGCGATGTCGTCGGAAGTCATGACCCCGCCCGCGGCCTGGATGGCCCGGGCGATCTCCTCGCCGATCGGTCCGCCGTAGTAGGCCTCGCGGCCGCCATCGCCAAGTGCGCGCAGGGTTGCGGCAAGCAGCGGCTGGCGGAAGGTCTCGCCAGCGTTGCCCGCGCTGCCGAACACCGCCTGTGCGGCACCGTCGAAGGATGGGAGCGACGCATGGATCGCGCGCGAGGTGATCGCCGTCAGCCCGTAGCCGTCGTCGGCGGTGGTCGCCGCGGGCGCGAGGGCATCGGCCAGGGAACGGCGGCCGAATCGGTCGAGCAGCTGTACCCAGGCGTCCACCGCTCCCGGGACGTCGATCGTCAGCGGACCGCGCGGCGGCATCGTGTCGTGGCCGGCGGCGCGGACGGCGTCGATCGTAAGCGCGGCGGGGGAGCGTCCGCTGCCGTTGAAGCCGTGGAGCCGGCCCTCGCCGGGGTCCCAGACGAGGGCGAATGCGTCGCCGCCGAGGCCGCAGGCGTTGCAGTAGACGACCGCGAGCATCGCGTTGGCCGCGACGGCCGCGTCGACCGCTGTACCGCCCGCGCGGAGCGCTTCGACGCCGGCCGCCGTTGCCGTTGGATGCGGCGTGACGATCATCCCGTTCGGCGAGGCTGGGGAGGACATGGCCGTGACGGTAGCAGGATCGACGCCGGGCTTGACTGAGCGTCGATACTACGTGGTACGTAGTAGTGAGCGCCGAATGGGGGCAACCAACGACCCGAACCTGCTCGTGCTCGTCAGCCTCGCGGCTGGCCCTCGGCACGGGCACGCGATCATGCTCGACGTCGAGGCCTTCGCGGGCGTCCGTCTCGGTCCGGGCACGCTCTATGGGGCGATCGGTCGCCTCGAGGCCGAGGGGCTCATCGAGGCGAAGGAAGCCGAAGGCAGGCGTCGACCATATCGCCTCACGGATCGCGGTCGGACGTCCCTTGCTGGTCGGCTGCGCGGCCTGAACGCGGCCGTCCAGACTGGCCTGCGACGGATCGAGGTCGCCGCGTGACCCGCCTCGGTCGCGCGCTCGCTCGCGCCGCGGTCCGCCTGCATCCAGCGGGTTGGCGTGCCCGCTACGCGGACGAGGTCGCTGACCTCGTCGAGCATTCCGACAGCTCGCTGGCCGATGCGGCCGACCTTGCCCGATCGGCCTGGCGCGAGCACCTGTATGGAGG
This sequence comes from uncultured Chloroflexia bacterium, assembly GCA_963844415.1. GTDB lineage: Bacteria > Chloroflexota > Limnocylindria > QHBO01 > QHBO01 > JACDBZ01. The sequence goes on along the minus strand of CAWJOA010000005.1, from coordinate 444,129 downwards.
TGCACCAATGCGCTTCGAGCCGGCCTACCGCCACCCATCGGCCTTCGCGCTGGCCGCGGGCGTCCTGCTGCTCCCGACCCTCGCGGTGGTGGCTCTCTCGCTCCTCGGTCACGAGCTGGGGTTCGGCGCTGTCGCGGCCGTCACCGATCCATGGGTCGCCTGGATCGGCACCGTGCGTCCCCTCGATCTGGCCCTCGTGATCGCACCGCTGCTTGCGTTCGTCGTCGCGCTGATCCCGCTCCTGGATCTGCGCATCGAGCGCGAGGCCGGCGATTCCGTCGTCGCCGTGCGGGTCCATGCGGTGACCGCGAACATCGTCGTCGCGACGCTCGCCGTGCTCGTCGGCGCGGCCCTTGTCTTCCACATCTTGACCGAGTCGGTCCTGCGGGTCGGCGCCTAGCGCGCCTTGGTTACGGCTCGGCTTCCCAGGTCTCGCCCGGCTCGAGGGCGACGACGCGCGCGTCGGTCGCATCCGCGAGCTGGTCCGGCGTTCCGGCCAGGATCGGGAAGGTGCCGTAGTGGACCGGGATGACCGTCGACGCACCGATCAGGGCCAGCGCCCGGCCAGCGTCGCGCGGTCCCATCGTGTAGTGCCCGCCGATCGGCAGCACCGCGATCTCGGGCTCGAAGCGCTCGCGAACGAGGTTCATATCGCCGAACAGGTCGGTGTCGCCGGAGTGATAGACCGTCGTGCCGTCCTCGAACTCGAGGACCCAGCCCCAGCAGCCGAAGTCGCGCGTGACCTGCTCGGAGCCGGTGGTGAGTGTTGCTCCGCCGGTGTGGTCGGCGTGGACCATCGTGATGCGGATGCCGGCCGCCTCGACCGTGCCGCCCTTGTTCATCCCGATCGCCTCGACGCCGCGGCCGGCGAGCCAGATGCTCATCTCGTGCGAGCCGATCGTCGCGGCGCCCTCGACGCTGGCCAGCTCGACGAGATCGACGCAGTCGTCGCCGACGTGGTCGAAGTGGCAGTGCGTCGGCGCAACGACGCTCACCTTGTCCGCGGTGCGGAACGCATCGGCGTAGGTTGGCGCGCCGGTCCATCGGTCCACCCAGACCCAGGCGTCGTCGGGCGACCGATACAGGACGCCGCCGTGCCCGAGCCTGGTGATGCGCAGGTTCGCCATCGGTCTCTCCTCGAACGTGCTGGACAGATCTAACCGCAGGACCGATGCCGACCCGCATTGGGGCCGGTCGATCCACGCCGACCGGAGCTGCGTCCTCGCCTTCGAGTGAATCGGACTCCGCGTCAGCGCAGCCGGAAGAGCGCGACGTAGACGCTGCCGTCGTCGAGGGCGAGCTCGAACCGGAAGCAGCCGCGGGCATTCTTCGCCGTCTTCCAGTTGTACTGGTAGACCCCGTCCGAGAAGGTCAGGCCGCTGTTCGCGGTGTTCGTGGTCTCCACCGGATCCTGCAGGGCGCCCGTGTCGCAGTCGTAGGCGACGGTCCGCGGCGTCCCATCCAGGACCCCGAGGCCATGGTTGCCGCCGAGGCTGAACTTGATCGGTACGGTCGATCCGGGCTTCACCACGTTCACGACCGGGGCCTCGTCGATCGGCGCGAGGAAGTGGAAGTCGACGACGGCGGCCGTTCCCGATGCCGATGCCGGCTCATAGGTCACATCACCCGCGAATACGACCGTCACGGTGTACGACCCCGGCGCGACGCCCACGGGCAGCTTGACCTCGCCGAGGTAGTTCGTCTTCACCGACAGGACCTGGGTCGTTGCGCCGGAGAGCGTGACCGTGACGCTCGTATCGATGAGGGGCTGCGTCGTGTCGCCCCGTTCGGCGGTCAGGACGGTCAGTGCACGGCCCTCGCCGATCTCGGTCGTCGTGAGGAACGGGGTCAATGGGCCGAAGTCGGTCGGCGCCTTCGCGATCGTGAATGGCGCGCTGGCAGTCGACGGCAGGTACCCCGGCATGCCCCCGAACGACGCGGTGACCTGGCTTGTCGCCGGTGTCGAGTTCAGCGACACCGGAACCGACGCGTGGCCGAAGGCGTCGGTGATCCCGACCGCGCCGGTGCCGCCGACCTTGATGAACACGAGCGCGTCCGGCACCGGGCTGCCGGACGCCGTCAGGTCGACGTTCACGATCGCGGTATCGCCGTACGTCCCGTTCGACGGGGCGTTGAGCGTCAGGGTCGTGGCGACCGGCTCGGGTGCGGGCGTCGTCGACGCGGCGTAGTACTGGCCGCGGTTGTCGTCGAAGGCCACGAGTCCGACACCGCTCGCCGCCTGGACGACATAGTCGATGCTGGAGGGTGCGTTCGCCAGCCGTCCCACCCAGACTCTCGAGTCGTCGAGCCCATCGCAGTCGACCGGCAACGAGTCGGCCGGGGTCTCGAGCGTGCACTGCTGCAGGTCGAGCGGTGCCCAGGTCCCGCCGCCGTCGGTTGCAACGATCCAGACCTCATGCACGGCCGCCTTCGGGTCGCCGACGACGTCGGCGCGGAACACGATGTCGCCTCCATCCGGCGCCGTCGAGACTTTCACGATCGTCGGCGCATCGGAGAGCGCCGCGTCTGTCAGGTTCGAGCTGTAGAACAGCCGAAGGTCGAGATCGGTGAATTCGCGCCGAATGGTCTGGCCCGGGTGCGCCGTATCGGTCTTGTGCTGGACCGGTGTCACGATGAGATTCGTCCCGCCCGACCCGCTGAGCTGGCCGAAGTAGTTGGGCGTCCACATCTTCATCGGATAGAAGACCGGTGAGACGAAGGGCGCATGGACGCCGCGCAGCTCGGTCGTCGGCGCGCCGGTCAACGGCAGGATCTCGTCCTCCTCGATGTACTCGCCGCCGCGCCAGCCAACACCTCGAAGCACCTGCGACGAGTCCTCTGACGTGACCGATTCGACGTGCTTCGGCAGTGCCGGATCGGCCGGATTCGTGACGACGCCCGACGGGCCGTTGAACCAGTGCGCAGTGACGGTCCCGGTCACGCCGCCTGCCTCGACGACGTCGAGCTCCAGGCTGTCCGCCGTGTTCTGGCTCACGAAGTCGAGGTCGTGCGTGGCCAGGCCCAGCTCACCGGCGGGTTCCAGGATGTCGATCTCCATCGGATCCAGCGTCCCGCCACCGGTCCCGGGGACCGCGCCGCGGCCGTCGGGCATGTCGACGCCGAACATCGGGAGCCCGAAGACCGTCGCCTCGAGGATCGCCTTCTCGTGGATGCCCCGGATGTCCGGGGTCGTGGCGAGGTACGTGCGCTTCGCGCGCATGAGCGCTTCACCGATGGAGATGGCCGTGCCCGCCTGGCCGGCGCGAAGCTCCTCGGCGAAGTCGCGGTACAGCCGTTCGGAGTACTCGAGGAACTCGGTGTCGCCGTACTGGTAGCCGGTGCCACCGACGAGGACGGCGCCCTTCTGCGCGAAGGCCTGCGCCCAGTCGAGCGGAGAGGTGGTCACCAGCGCGTGGCCGTCGACGAGGTTGTAGCCGGAGTGGCAGCCACCGCTGAACACGAGCGAGTTGCGGAGGTCGACGTCCGAGCTCGCGAGCTCGCTCGTCAGGACGCTGGTGTCGTAGTCGGCGGCCAGCGCGCTCTGGGCGCTGAAGTGACCGGCGAGGTAGACGACATCGTGGCGCTCGCCGAGGAGCTCTTCACGCAGGTCGTCGGCCGTCCACGACCAGCGTCGTGGATCGGTGAGGCTTGGCGCTTCGAGCTGCTGTGGCGACACGTCCGCATCGGTGATCAGCTCGTCGACGTCGGTGCCGCCTTCATCGAGTTCGGTCACGACTGCGTCGGCCGCATCGGTCAGGAAGTCGTAGCCGGTGACGAGGGAGTTGCCGGGGGTGACCGTGCCATCCACGTCGAGGAACGCGTCGATCATGTTCGTGATCTCGGCTTCGCTCTCCACCAGGCGTCCGACGGCGAGGTCGGGGATGGGGAAGACGTTCGTGCGAATGTCGATGCTGACGTCGGCGCCGTACGCGTCCTGGCTCAGGACGAAGTCACGTCGCAGGCTGGCGTCGGAGGTCGTGTCGCTGGCGGTCGGCGGGAAGTACTGCGACTCCGGGCCCAGCCCGCTCTGGTCGGGGTAGCGGAAGAACGGGATGACGGTGTCATCGCCGATGATCGTGACGTACCGGATGTCGTTGGTGGCACGGTGCAGGTCGACGATGCTCTTGATCTCCTCCGCGAGGAGGTTCGCAGCGTATGGGCAGTCCGCGCTGTCCTCCATCTGCTGCCGCAGCGGCGCGATCCGATCCGCCCACTGAGCATCGTTGACGTCGATGATCACGCCGTTCGCCCGCTCGTGCGCGGCGAGCGCGTCGAGGTGGGACTGCAGCGAACCCGCGCCGGAACCCAGCGTGAGCTCGGACGAGTCGGTGAGGATCACCGTCTCCACCGGCGCGCCGGTCTCGACCTGGCTGAGGCTTGGAACCGCGGCGAACGCCGCGACCGAGTCGTCAAGCTCCGCGACGCCCTCGCATGTGCTCGCGGACTTCGCGACCGAAACCGTGAAGAGGTCTTCCGGATCGAAGGCGCCGCCTCGACCCGTCACGCGCACGTAGAAGGAGCCGGTGTTGTTCCAGGAATTCACGACGACCGTCTCGTCACCGGTGCCGGGCGTGGCCGAGACCCCGATCAGGCTCCGGGTCTGGGCGCTCGAGAAGGCCTGCGAGATCTCCTCCGGGCTGAACACGCTCGGGCTGAACACGCTCGGGCTGAAGACCGATGGCGAGAAGACGCTCGGGCTGAACACGCTCGGGCTGAACACGCTCGGGCTGAAGACCGATGGCGAGAAGACGCTCGGGCTGAAGACCGATGGCGAGAAGACGCTCGGGCTGAAGACCGATGGCGAGAAGACGCTCGGGCTGAACACGCTCGGCGCGTAGGCGTCCGGGCTGAACACGCTCGGGCTGAAGACCGATGGCGAGAAGACGCTGGGGCTGAACACGCTCGGGGCGAACTCGGCCGAGAGCCGGGTCAGGTCGTCCGCGTTCGCCGGAACGAGCTGCGACTCGAACTCGGCGGCGATGTCGCGGAAGATCGCAAGGTCGTAGTCCGCCGGCAGGCTCGACAGCGTTACGGTGATCTGCTGGTCCGGGACGATCGGGAACCGATACCAGCGCGCCCGGCCTTCGATCTCCACCACGTCCTGGGCACCGGCGGACACCTCGAGGGCCTTCGGCCAGTAGTCGTTGTCCGCCGTCGTGCGAACGCACGACGAGGCTGCCGTGGCATCCGGCGCGGTGACCGTGATCGTCACGTAGTCGCCCGATGCGATGCCGTCGATGTTCTCGAGGCGCAGATACCCCTCCGCATCGGTGGTGACGTCTCTCCGTCGTCAGCGGTGCCCCCGGGCTCGTCAGCACCCCGTCGGTGCAGCTCGCGCTCGTGTGAATCGCGACGTCGAGCGGCGTGTTCTGCGCGCCATCGACTCGCCCGTAGAGGTCCGCGGTCGTTGGACCCCGGCTCACCGATGCGAACAGCGTCGGAGTCTCGAGCTGCACCGCATCGGTCGCGTATGCGAGCTGGAGGACGAACCGGTTCGGGTTCGGATCGAAGACGTAGAACGGCCCGGCCTGGTCAGGGTGATTCCAGCCGCAGAAACCGTTGCCCTCGATGTCCACCACCGTGTCGCCGGCCGAGAAGGTCGCGCTGTCGAAGTTGGACGAAGCCGTTCCGCTCGGGGTCCAGGCGTCGTCGACGACAAACGGGGTGCCGAACAGGTTGACGTTTGCGGTGCCGTTCGCGGCGCCGTTGTTACAGGCCATCGCGGTTGCAAATGGCATCGAGCTCACGGGATGCGGGTCGGAAACCTGGCTGTGCGTCAGCCCTCCCGCGGGATTCGAGAACGTCCTGTCGTCGATGTCGACCAGCAATGTGGCGGGATTGAGACGGACCTTCGTGAACGAGGATGTGACCGTCGTCCCGGGGGACGCGCCGCCGGCGGCGTACGAGCTGAAGTTGAAGCCCGGGCCCGTGACCTGGGGATGGAGCTCGAGGTAGTCCTTGGCCGTCGCGTCCATGTCGGCGCAGTGCACCGAGAACCGCTGGCCCCCGGCCGGCAGGATCACGTAGCGGCCGTCATCGTCGGCGGCGTACAGCGCCTGTGCATCGGCACAGTCGGTCGGCAGCTCCGTGCCGAGCACGAGCTCGCCGCGGAGCGTCTCGTTCGAATCGCCGTTCGATCCCGTCAGGATGAAGCCGTAGATGTCGCCGGGCTGGACGTTGAACTCGACAGTCCCGTTGTAGTCGAAGCCGCCCGAGGGCTCCGGGCAGCCCGGGTCGGGCGGAATCGGGATGCACGACGTCGCCAGCGTGCTGACCAGTGGCTGCGGCGTGATGACGTCCCCGGAACCGGTCACGAACGCTTCGAGGCCCACGGTCACGCCGGCGAAGGCATGGAATCCGGTGTATCGCCACGGGATCTCGATCGAGGCGGCGGCAGCCGCGGTCGTCTCGAACGTCCAGGATCCGGACGCTCCGATCCCGGAGTCCGGGAGCGGGTCCGCGGCGCCATACGTGAACTGTGCGGGTCCCGCTTCTGCCGATCCGGCGGCGAGCACGGCATCGCCGCCGGGGACGACGCCGCCGGTGGCTGACGTCCTCTCGCCGACCCATGTCCCGGCAGCGGGCAGCCCGTCGACGACCTCGAAGCACGTCCCGAACTCGGACGTAGTCGTCTCGCTGATGTCCGAGAACGTTGCAGTTGCGCTCAGCTGCGTCCCGTTCGTGGCCGGGGCAGCGATCGTCCAGTTGCCCGCCGGGCCTGACGTTGTCGTCCCGAGAAGCGCTGCGCCTTCGCCGGAGCCCGAGGCGTCGCAGGCAGCGTTGGCGAAGACCTCGATTGAAACGTCGGGGTCGGCGCGTGCCCTCGATGCTGGTCGCGCTCGCCGACGGTGATGGCCGGGCGAATGACGAATCCACCGCCGACGCCATCGGTGTCGATGATCGATGCCGAGCCCGCCGTTGTCGTGGATGCTGTTCCCCCGGACGGAGACGGAGCCCGAGTTCGCGACCTGGACGCCATCCCCGTCGTTCCAGGCGATGACGTTGCCGTCAGAGGGATCGGTCCCCCCGACGATCACCTCGAAGGAGTCCTCGACCGCGACGCCGATGCCGTTCCCGAGGTCCGCTGAGCCGTCGGTACCGATGCGGTTGCCACGGACGATCGCGCCATCCGACCCGATCACCCGAATCCCTGCGCCGTCGAAGTTAACGATCTGGAGACCGATGATCGTTCCGAAGCCGAGCGGATTGGCGATCACGAGACCGTCGGCGGCGCTCGTCGCGGTCCCGTCAAGGACGACGCCAGGCGCGCTGCCAAGCAGCTCGGCGCTCGCGTCGATCGTGATCGCCTCGTCGGCGGGCGGCAGGGCGGACAAGAGCGCGATCGTGTGAGGTCCCGAGCCGGCGATGCTGAAGTCGATCGTGTCGACCCCGGTCGCAGCGTTGGCATCGAGGATCGCCTGGCGCAGCGAACCAAGGCCAGAGTCGGTGGTGCTCGTGACGGTGAACGTCGCGGCGCGCGTGGGTGCGGGGGGCAGCGTGAAGACGCCGGTGAGGGCGACGACGGCGGCGATGGACGCGACGATCGCGCGGGTAACCGACCGCTGAACGGTCGGGGCGGCACTGGGCTCGGGATGCCGGATCAAGTTGGTCCTCTACGTGGCTCGGGTCACCCGTGCTGGGCACGCGGGCAGTCTCGGTGGCGCCGAGAGTACTGGTCCGGCTACCCCTTACGCAAGGTCACGACGCGCAGATCCGTCGCCCGAGCTCCTCGACGCCGTCCGCATCCATGGTGCGTCCGCGCGCCAGGGCGGCCTCCGCCGACTCCTCGCCGAGCGCGGCGCGCGCATCGGCCAGTGCCGCGCCGAGCTCTTCCTCGAGCGCCGGCGCCCGAGGCGACTCGATCTCGGCGCGCATGCGCTCGGCCACCCCGATGGCCTCGTGGGCCGCCTCCGGATCACCCGCCCGAGCGGCCAGGATGCCCATGTCCTCGAGCAGGAACGCCATCGCCCACCGGTCGTCGTAGTCGCGATAGGCCTCTAGGGCGGCGCCGTAGTGCTCGCGCGCGGCGTCGAGGTCGCCGAGGCCGCGGGTCGCGTTGCCGAGGTTGTTGTGGCCGATCGCGACCATCCACGGGTCGCCGACCTCGCGGTTCAGCCGCATCGAGGCCTCGAAGTGGCCGCGGGCATCCTCGAAGGCCTTCTCGTGCAGGGCGATCATCCCGAGGTTGTTCTCGCTCACGCCGATCGCCCACTTGTCGCCGACCTCGCGTCGGAGGGCAAGCGCGCGCTCGTTGTGCTGGCGCGCGGTCGCCATGTCGCCCTCGTACTCGGCGACGATCGCGAGGTTCGAGTAGAGGCCGCCGAGGCTCGCCTTGTCGTCGAGGCGCTCGCGGATGGCGAGGCTCTCGTTGTACCGCTCCCGGGCGCCGACGAGATCTCCCTGCTGCGCGGCGACGGTGCCGGCGAGGTGGAGCACCTGGCCCACGCCCTCGTCGAGGCCGACTGCGTCGAAGTGGCCCCGCGCCGCCGCGAGATGCGCACCCGCCTCCTCGAAGCGGCCCTGCTTGCGAGTTGACTCGGCCAGCCCGACCTCGGCCCATCCGCACGATGCGTCGTCGCCGAGCTCGGTGGCGCCGGCCAGCGCGTCGCGGGCCGTGGCCTCGGCCGTCGGCCAGTCGCCGGTGAACTCCTGCGCCTTCGCGAGCTTCAGCAGCGACTCGACCCGCTCGCCGCCATCGAGCAGCGGGACGAGCCGGGTGAGGTAGTCCACCGCGGCCGCGTTCGCGTAGCTCGCCCGCGCGGCGTCCGCGGCGCGCGCGAGATAGGTTCGCTTCCGTTCCTCGTCATCGCCGTTCCAGAAATGGTGGGCCAGGATGTCCAGGCGTCGCTCCACCCCGTCCGGATCGGACGCCTCGAGGTACGAGCCGATGCGGACGTGGAGCCGCGCGCGTACGGCGAAGGGGAGACTCGTATACGCCACCTCCTGCGTCGCGACGTGCTTGAACAGGTAGGCCTGCTCGAGCTCTCGATCGAGCCGCACGAGGTCCGCGGTGCGCAGGACGTCGAGGTTGTCGACGACCTCGGGCAGCTCGCCGAGGTCGGGGTAGGCGCCGGAGATGATGGGCGCCTCGAACACGCGTCCTACGACCGATGCGACCTTGAGCGTTCGTCGGGGCGCATCGGTCATCTCGTCGATCCGCGACAGCACGAGGCTGTGGAGGCTCTCGGGCAGCTCGATGGCACGGATGGCATCGGCGTCGTGGAGGTCGATCCCGCGACCGGCGAGGTAGGTGACGAGCTCCTCGGCGTACAGGGGGTTGCCCTCGGACCGATCGTGGACGAGCGCCACGAGCACGTCGCCGACCTCGGTGGGGGCCGATGCGCCGAGCACCTGCGCCAGCTTCGACCGTACGAGCGTCGCCGCATCATCGGCATCGAGCTGGTCGAGCACGATCTCCTCGAAGTCCGCGATGCGCTCGACGCCGAGGCCGCCGCCGGGCGTCGCGTCGGGCCGGTACGCGAGGACGAAGAGCACCGGCAGCACCGCGGCCGTTCGACCGAGCGCCTCGAGGAGATCGCGCGAGAGCGCATCGATCCAGTGGCAGTCCTCGAGCACGAGCACGATCGGCTCGCGGCTCGCGCGTGCGCGGAGCAACGTGGCGAGGAGGTCCTCGAGCGACGACTTGCGCAGCTTCGCGTCAAACGACGCGGTGAGCTCGGTGTCGGGGATCTCGAGACCGATGACCGGGGCCAGCAGTGGTGCGCGCGCGACGAGGTCGGCATCGGCCCCGGCCAGGGCGGCCGTCAGCCGTTCGCGCTGGAGGTCGGGTCCGTCGGCCTCGTCGAGGTCGAGGAGGCGTCGCCAGATCTCGCTCCAGACGTGGTAGCTGGCGTTCGTGCCGAACGACTGGCACTCGCCGAGGGCCACGAACAGCCCACGGCGACGCGCGTTGCGGACGAATTCGGCGATCAGCCTCGACTTGCCCATGCCGGCCTCCGCCGCGATCGCGACGATCCGGCCGTCCCCGGCGACGGTGCGATCGAGCGCGGTCTCGAGCCGCTCCAGCTCGGCCCGGCGGCCGACGAGCTCGAGCTCATAGCGCGTCTTCCGGCGCGAGGCGCGCTCGAGGGAGCCGGTGAGTGCGTGCGCAACGATCGCGCCCTTCTTGCCCTTGACCTCGAGGTCACCGAGCCGCTCCCAGATGTAGGCGTCGCCGGCATCGGTCCGGACCCGGTCGTCGACGTAGATGCCACCGGCCGGCGCCTTCGCCATCAGCCGTGCGGCGAGGTTCACCGAGTCGCCGAGGCACACGAACGTGCGCCGCATCGCGTGCCCGTACGTTCCGCTCCGCAGACGCCCGCGGGCCATGCCGATCTGGATGTCGCGCGCCCGCGTCGTCCGCGCCAGCTCGCGCAGCTCGAGCGCGGCCGCCGCGGCGCGGGCGGCATCGTCCTCGTGGGCGATCGGCGAACCGAACACGCCGTACAGGTAGGCGCCCTTGTCGCCGAGCGTGAGCTGGAGCAAGTTGCCGCCGTAGCCCGACATGATCCGCTGCGCGGATCGCACGAACGCGTCGAGCGCCTCGACCGCATCGGGATCGTCGTCGAAGTCGATGCCCGCGAAGCGCAGGAAAAGCGGGTACGCGGGACGCAGCTCGGCGAGCAGCTCGCCATGGCCGGCGCGCATCCGCTCGTAGACGGCGGGGAGGAGCCAGGGGCGGACGAGGCCGTCGTCGAGGCGCGGGGGCTCGACGACGTCGACGGTCGGGACGTCGACGCGGAGGCCTCGCACGACGGCGAAGGTGCGTCCGGTTGCCGCGTCGCGGCGCTCCTCGGCGATCTCCACCCGGTCGCCGAGCGCGGCGAGCGCCGACGAGTCGAGCACGATCTCGCCGCTCGCGGCGTAGTGCTCCGCCTCGGCGAGGTCGTCGATGAGCGAGCCGGCAAGGACGTCGATGAGCTGGATCTGCGGGTCGCCGACGACGAAGCGCCGCGCGCTGCCGACCGCCACCGCGACCTTGAGCGCCAGGTCGACCGTGGTGCCGGCCGGCGTCGTGATCCGCCCGACGCGCCCCATCGCCTCCTGCATCGCGACAGCGGCCGCGACGGCCCGGGTCCCATCGTCCCCATCGAGCCAGCAGGTGATCGCGTCGCCCGAGAAATAGATGACGTCGCCACCGCGCCGGTCCAGCTCTTCGATGACGGCGTGGAAGACCCGGCCGATGTGGGCGGTGAGCTCCTCCGGGCCGCGCTGTGGGCCGAGCTCGGTGGCGAGCGCCTCGGTCAGCGGGGTGAAGCCGGAGATATCGGCGAAGAGCGCGGCGCCGGTGACGCGGTCCGGCATCGGCTCATGGGCGGCCAGGGCTCGCCGGCGGTCGCGCGCGATGTACGCCTCGGGATCATCCCGGGCCACGGCGGCGGCCACGTCCTGCATCGGCCCATCCTAGACGCCGCCACGGAGCGAGCAGCCGCCCGGTCATCGTCGCCGCGCGGGCTCTAGGGCACGTCGACCGTGAAGGTCACCGGCTCGGTCACGGTCGTTCCCGTCTCCGGTCCACCGTCGTCGGTCGCGTACCAGAGCTGCGGGATGGTGATGGTCCAGGAGCCGGTGGCCTGGTCAGATCCCTCGGTGGTCATGAACAGGTTCCGATCGCCGTCCGGTCCCTGGTCATCCGGGTCCTGCGTCACGTGGTAGCTGGTGTTGGCCGGATAGGTGCCGCTGGGTCCCTCGATCGAGACGAGCGTGTTGTTGGCCGTTCCCCAGGAGGTCACGATCTCGTCATCGACCCGCAGGGCCATCGACGCAGCGATCATCGTGGGGCTGATGCGGAGCTCGCTGATCGTCACGATCGCGTCATCTGCGGTTGCCGTCAGGTCGGTCGACACGAGCGAGCCCGCGGGTGGTGGCAGGGCGAACTCGAACTGCCAGCTGCCCTCGACCATGGCGCTCGGTGGCGAGCTGGCGCACACGGGATCGTTCGACTCCGCGTCGCACGCGCCGCCAACGAAGCCGCCACCGTTGTAGCCGACCGAAGGGAACGTGAGCTCCCACGTGCCGGCCATCGGTGTGACGGCGCCTTCCCACGTGTGGACGTTCGCCGAGAGGCCGAGCTCATTGGCCTCGGTCCCGCTGCGGACCACGGCCCACTCCTCCGCCGATCGGCCGGCTGGATCGCGAAGCTGGGCGGTCCACTCGAGTGGCGCGGTCTCTCCGGAGTCAGACGTGACCGTGTCGAGTCCCTCGACCGTGAAGAAGACCGCGACCTGGTTGAGGTCCGCGTAGGCGCGTTCGAGGGTGATCGTCACGCCGGCGTGCGTCTCCTCGATAGCCAATAGCTCGGCGTTGTGCCATGCCGCCTGGACGCCCGGGGTCGACTCGCCGGCAATCCGGTCGAGCAGGGTCAGTGTGGCAGCCACTGTGCCGGTCAGAAGGGCCAGTGCCGCTGCGAGGGCGACGGCTCTGAGGAGCGCGGAGGAGCCGCCCCAGCGCCACCCTCGCGCTGTGATCGGCTGGCTCATCGCGCGAGCGACCCGAGCGTCGAGCATCCGACCGCCCTCCTCGGGAGGGCTCACCTCGAGAGCCTGGCGAAGCCGGATCTCGACGTCGTCATGCATGGTCATCGAATTGCCTCCCGGAGCGCGGCAAGCCCGCGCTCGATCTGCTTCTGAACGGCTGATTCACGCTTGCCCATGACGATGCCGATCTCTCGGGCCGTCAGTCCGCCCGCATACCGCAGGAGGAGGGCGTCACGCTGGTCGTCGGGAAGCCGCCCGACGAGATCGAGCACCTCGGCGTTCTGTTGGGCCAGGCGGTCCGCCTCGACGGCGCGGCGGCCCAGATGGGCATCTGCTCCTGCGAGGTCGATCGTCGGTCGGCGGCGACGGTTTGCGTCGATTGCGGCGTTCCGTGCGATCCGCAGGAGCCAGGCATGGACCCCGCCGTCGCGCCGCCGGAAGCGGCGGTGGTTGGCGAAGGCTCGCTCGAAGGTCACCGCTGTCAGGTCGAGCGCCTCGTCGTCGCTCGAGGTCTTCGCACGCAGGTACCGGTAGACACTGAGGCGGTGTGCCTCGTACATCGGCGCAAACGACGACGGCACGAGCCGGACGGGGTCGGTCCCGACGGCGCCCAGTTCATGGTCCGCGTCCAAGATCGACACCCTCATGCGATTGACCTCCGAGGTCGGCAGCGTAGTTGAGCTGCCGTCACCACTCACAACGCACGGGAAGACCAGAACCAGACACGCCCGGTGGGACGGAGCGACGCGGAACAGGGCAGGAGGAGCTCAGCTCGGAGCGAGCAGCCGGCCTGCCTCCGCGATCCGGACCATCCAGGCGAGCTCGCGACCGATCGTCGTCTCGACGCCGTGCCCGGGCAGGACGCGGACGGCTGGCGGGATCTCGCGCGCCAGGCGCGCGAGCGACGCCACCATCTGCTCGTCGTTGCCGCCGGGGAGATCGGTCCGGCCGTAGCTGCCGGCGAACAGGACGTCGCCGGCCAGGAGCAGCCCGTGGCGCTCCTCGTACAGGCAGACCGATCCCTCGGTGTGGCCCGGCGTGTGGAGCACATCGAAGACGAGGTCACCGATGCGGATCTGCTCGCGTTCGGTGAGGTCGCGGCCGGCTTGCACCGGCGTCATCTCGAAGCCGTACGTGTTGCGACCGTCGAGCCGATACGCGTCGTCGGGATGGATCGCCAGCGGAGCCTTCGAGGCCGCCATCAACGGGGCGTTGTCGAAGATGTGGTCGATGTGCCCGTGCGAGTTCGCGATGAGATGCAGGCGCAGCCCGTTCGCCTCCGCGCGCTCCATCAGCGGCTGCCGCGGCGCCCATGCCCGGATCGACGACGAGCGCCTCGGACGACCGGCCGTCCCAGACGAGATAGGCGTTCGTCTCCCACGGCCCGAACGCCCCGACCTCCATCCGCACGCCGTGTGCGGCGTCCTCGGCCGGGACGCCGTTGTGCTCGACGATGGCCTCGTCGGTCACTGCTCGCGTCCGCCTCCGGGACCGATGACGCCGTGCGCACCATCGGTGAGACGAAGGCCCAGGTGCGCGGCCAGCTGACGCGCGAGCTCGTCCTCGACCTCGGCGGTCGGCAGCGACTGTCCGCGCTCCCGGGCCAGGGTCGTGACGGACTTGTCGGGGATGCCGCACGGGATCATCTCGTCGAACCAGCGCAGGTCGGTGTTGACGTTCAGCGCGAGGCCGTGGGTCGTCACGCCGCGCTTCACCCGCACCCCGATCGCGGCCAGCTTCCGCTCGCCGTCGACCCAGATGCCGGGATGGCCCTCCAGGGGCGCGGCCGCGACGCCGAAGGTGCCGGCGGTCTCGATCACCGCCGCCTCGAGGGTGCGGACGTAGCGGCGCAGGTCGAGCGCGTCCTTCAGCTCGACGATCGGGTAGGCCACGATCTGGCCCGGCCCGTGGAACGTGATGTCGCCGCCGCGGTCCACGCGGATCAGTTCGGCGCCGATCTCACGCAGCCGCTCCGGCGTCGCCAGCAGGTTCGACTCGTTGCCGCCGCGGCCAATCGTGTAGACGGGGAAATGCTCGACGAGCAGCAGCCGGTCGCCGATCCTTCGGCCGCGTCGCTGCTCGGCGAGCTCGTCCTGGAGCTCCCAGGTCGGGCGGTACGCGACGGTCCCGAGCCGGTCGACGGTGAGCACGCCGCCGTGACCGAGGAGCAGCGGGTGCTCGTTGCTCGCCGGTCGGTGCGGCGCGTCGCGATCTGGGCGCCGCGGCTCGGTCTCCGTAGGCGGCTGTGGCGTGCTGATGTCGCGGAAGGTCGTCATCGGTCCACTGCGACGGTCATCTGAATCTGGCGGAAACCCAGCTCAGACCGCCGCGGCGGCCGCGGCAGCCCCGGGGACCTGCTCGGCGGCGTGGTAGGAGGAGCGCACCAGCGGCCCGGACTGGACGTGCTTGAAGCCCATCTCCAGTCCGATCCGGCGCAGCGCCATGAACTCGGCCGGGGTGTAGTACTTCACCAGCGGCAGGTGCTGGCGGGACGGGCGCAGGTACTGGCCGATCGTGAGGACGTCGACGTCGGCCGCACGCAGCAGGCGCATGGCGTCGACGATCTCGTCCCAGGTCTCGCCGAGCCCGAGCATGATCCCGGTCTTCGTGACCATCTCGTCGAAGCCGATCTCGGCCGCGACCTCGCGCCCCTGCGTCAGCACCGACACGGACCGATCCCAGCGCGCGCGCCGCCGGACGGCCTTCTGGAGGCGGGGGACCGTCTCGACGTTGTGGTTGAGGATGTCGGGCTGGGCCTCGACGACGGTGCGGATGTCGTTCGGGCGGCCGTTCAGGTCGCTGATCAGCACCTCGATGCTCGTCCCGGCGTTCTCGAGCCGGATCTGACGGATCGTCTCGGCGACCATGCGCGCCCCGCCGTCCGGGAGATCGTCGCGGGCGACCATCGTGACGACGACGTGCTGCAGGCCCATGAGCTTCGTCGCCTCGGCCACGCGTCGCGGCTCGTCGTGGTCGGTGATCGGCGGCCGGCCGGTGTCGATCGCGCAGAACCCGCAGTTCCGCGTGCACACCGAGCCGAGGATCATGAACGTCGCCGTGCCCAGCGCCCAGCACTCGCCGATGTTCGGGCAGCGCGCCTCCTCGCAGACGGTGTTCAGCGCCTCGTCGCGGAGGACGTGCTTCGTGTTCGCAAATGTCGAACCGGCACCGATGCGGACCTTCAGCCACTCCGGCCGTCGCCCACCCGGCCCGGCATTTTCCGGCACCGGGTCGCCGGCGGCGAGGAGGCCGCCATCGGTCTGGGGGCCGCCCGGATACATCACCTCGGACGGCGACGCGTGGCCCCCGCTCTCTGGGTTCGAGACCACGTTCAGCTCGCCGAGCGAGCTGAAATCGGGTCGCGGCGTGTCGAGGGCCATGCGAAAAGTCTAGCGACTCGGCCGTAGGATGCGCCGATGCGCGACATCGCCGACCGGCTCGAGGCGTCGCTCCGCGCCATCGGCACCGCGCATCGCGCCGAAGGCGAGAGGGCCTACCTCAAGAGCGACCTCGACTTCACCGGGACGATGGTGACCGACACGCGCGCGGAGGTGAAGCGGCTCGACGACGAACTGTCGCTGGATCACGACGCCCTGCTGACGCTGGTGGAGGCGCTGTGGTCGAAACCGGTGTTCGAGCGCCGCCTGGCGGCGACGATCTTCCTCCAGCGCCACCCCCGCCTGGTGACGGTTGCGGACCTGCCGCTCCTCGAGCGGCTCGTGCGCGAGTCGCGCACGTGGGCGCTCGTCGACTATCTCGCCGGAGACGTGCTCGGGCGCATGGTCATCGCCGACCCCGAGCGGATGACGCCTGCCATGGACCGATGGGCGACCGACGACGACTTCTGGGTGCGCCGCTCGTCGCTGCTCTGCGAGCTGCGGCCGATCCGCGCCGGCGCGCCACTCGATCGGTTCCTCGCGCGCGCCGACCCGATGCTCGCCGAACGCGAGTTCTTCATCCGCAAGGCGATCGGCTGGGTCCTGCGCGAGGCAGGAAAGCGGCGGCCGGACGAGGTGTCGGCCTGGCTCGCCCCGCGGACGGACCGGGCCAGCGGGGTCACGATGCGCGAGGCGGTCAAGTACCTCCCCGCCGGCGACGCGCTGATGGCGGCATTTCGCGAGGGCCGGCCGGCCGCCTGAAGTACCGGGGGGTCCCATGGTTCTCGGCTCGGTGCGCCGGGGCGGGGCAGGGTGGAGGAGCGGCCGTGCCGGTTGAGAACGCCGCCCCGCGCGTCGCGTTCGACGAGCCGCAGCTCGACCTCGGCGCGGCGGAGATCGACCTGCTCGCCGGCATCGAGATCTGGAGCATGCCGGCGGCCACGCTTGGCGTGCCGGGCATCTTGCTCCTCGTCTGGGTCGCGCTCCAGGCGATGGGCGCGCTGGCGTGGATCCCGGCGGTCAAGCGCCTCCGGGGGGACGAGGACGCGCCCGCGCGGTAGCCGCCACCTCCGCGATCCCTACCCGATCGGCGTGTTGGCGTCCCACTCCTCGAGGAACGTGCGGACGTCGGCCAGGAAGAACCCGACCTGCGCACCGTCGAGCACGCGGTGATCGAACGAGCAGGTCATGTTCATCATGTGGCGGATGGCGATGACGTCCGCGCCGTCGATCTCCATGACCCGCGGCCGCTTCACGATCGCCTCCATCGACAGGATCGCGACCTCCGGCGCATTGATGATCGGCATGCTCACGACCGACCCGAACCAGCCGGTGTTGTTCACCGTGAACGTGCCGCCCTGGAGCTCGTCGAGCCGGAGCTTGCCGCCCTGCGCGCGGCTGGAGATGTCGCGGATCCGCGCGTTCACGCCGCTGATCGAGAGCTGGTCGGCGTTCGCGATGACCGGCACGATCAGCCCGTTGTCGACGGCGACCGCGATCCCGATGTTCATCGCCTGCTTGAGGATGATCTTGTCGTCGGCGAACTGGCTGTTCAGCGTCGGGTGCTTGCGCAGCGTCTCGGTCACGGCCTTCACGACGACGGCGACGTAGGACAGGGCCGCACCCTCGCGCGCCTTGAAGGCCATGTTGTTGGCCTCGCGCCACTTCACGACGTTGGTCATGTCGACCTCGACCACCGTGTAGGCATGGGGGACGGTCTGCTTGACCTGGGTCATCTTCTTCGCGATGCCCTTGCGCATCTGCGTCAGCGGCAGCTCGACATCGCCGCCGGACGGGGCCGGGACCGATGGCGGCGCCGGCCGCGCTGCCGGCGCCGCGGCCGCGGCCTGCGGCTGCGCCGGAGCCGGGGTCGGAGGCGGAGCCTCGGCAGCCGGTGGCTGCTCGGCGGGAGCCGGAGCCGCCGATCCGGACGCCGGAGCGCCCTTGTCGATGAAGGCGAGGACGTCGTCACGGGTCACGCGGCCGCCGGCACCGCTGCCCGAGAGCTGGGCAACGTCGATGTCGTGCTCGCGGACGAGCCGGCGCACCGCGGGCGTCATCCGCGCCGCCGCGGCGCCGTTGCCACCGCTCGGCTGTGCCGGCTCCTGGGCGGCGACCGGCTGAGCCTCGGGCTGCGCGGGCGGCTCCGGAGCGGGCGCGGCCTCGGGGGCGGCGGGTGCCGGTTCGGGCTGCTGCTCCTGCTCCTCGACGGCCGCTGGGGCCGCTTCGGGCTGCGGCGGCTCTTCGGCGGGCGGTTCAGCCGCCGGAGCCTCGGCCGCCGGGCCTCGGCCGCCGGCTCCTCGGCGGCGGCCGCGCCGCCCTCGGCGTCGATTTCGGCGACCGGCGTGCCGACCGCAACCGTCTCGCCGTCGGGGACGAGGATCTTCGCGATCGTCCCGCCGACCTCGGCAGGCACCTCGGCGTTCACCTTGTCGGTGACGACCTCGAACAGCGGGTCGTACTGCTCGACGGTGTCACCTTCCTTGACGAGCCAGCGCTCGATCGTGCCTTCGGTGACCGACTCGCCCAGCTGGGGCATCTTGATCGTCGTTGCCATCGGTTCGGAGCCTCTCTCGCGGTCGCTTCGTCTCGGTCGTGTCTTCGTGATTGTGGCAGGCAGGTCGGGATCGGTCAGTAGGAGGCCAGCTGACGCGCAGCGGCGACGATTCGGTCGGGACCGATCATGAACCAGTCCTCGAGATTGTGGTGATACGGCACGCCGGGGACGTCGGGTCCGGCGAGGCGGGTGACCGGGCCGTCGAGGTGCTCGAAGCCCTTCTCGCCGATCTCCGCGGCGATCTCGGCGCCGAATCCGCCGAAGCGGTTCGCCTCGTGGACGACGAGCGCCTTGCCCGTCTTGGCGACCGACGCGAGCACCGTCTCGAGGTCGAGCGGACGGAGCGTGCGCAGGTCGACGACCTCCGCCTCGACGCCGTCCTCGCGCGCGAGGGTCTCGGCCGCCTCGAGCGCGCAGACGCGCATGTAGCCGTAGCAGAAGATCGACAGGTGCGTGCCCTCGCGGGCCACCGACGCCTTGCCGATCGGCACGACCGTGTCGCCGTCGGGAACCTCGGCCTTGAAGAGCCGATACGTCTTCTTGTGCTCGAAGAACATCACCGGGTCGGGGTCGCGGACGGCGGCCTTCAGCAGGCCCTTCGCGTCGGCCGGCGTGCCGGGTGCGACGACCTTCAGCCCAACCGTGGAGGTGAAGTACGCCTCGTTCGACTGCGAGTGGTACAGCGCGCCGTGGACGCCGCCGCCGTACGGCATGCGGATGACCATCGGTGCGGAGAACGTGCCGTTCGATCGGTAGTGGATCCGGCTGATCTCCGACACGATCTGGTTGAAGCCGGGATAGACGAAGTCGGCGAACTGCATCTCGGCGATCGGACGCAGGCCGTAGACCGCGGCGCCCATCGCGGCGCCGGCGATCATGCCCTCGGTGAGCGGCGTGTCGAGCACTCGCTTGTCGCCGTACTTCGCCCACAGCCCCTCGGTGGCGCCGAAGACGCCGCCCTTCTTGCCGACGTCCTCGCCCAGGACCATGACCCGCTCGTCGCGCTCCATCTCCTCGTCCATCGCCGAGCGGATCGCCTCGAGGATGTTGAGCTCGGCCATCAGTGGCCCTCCAGTGGAACGGCCGTGCCGCCGCCGGGGATCGGCTCGGCGTAGACGCGCTCGTGGGCGTCGTCGGCGGATGGCTCGGGCCGCGCCTCCGCGCGCTTCGAGGCCTCGTTGACCTCGGCCTTGACCTCGGCCTTCAGGCGCTCGTCGATCTCGTCGGTCAGGACGCGCGCGGCTCGCAGCTCGTTGGCGAACATCGGGATCGGGTCGCGCTCCTTGAGCGCCTCGACCTCGCCCGGGTCGCGGTACCGGCGCTGGTCGTCGTCCGACGAATGCGACGTCAGCCGTACGACCTGCGCCTCGATCAGCGTCGGGCCGTCGCCGCGCAGCGCGCGGTCGTGGGCCTTCTTCGCGGCGGCGTAGCAGGCGAGGACGTCCCCGCCGTCGACGACGACGCCCGGCATCCCGTAGCCCTCCGCGCGTGCCGCCACCGAGCCACCGGCCACCTGGCGATCGAGCGGAACGGAGATGGCGTAGCCGTTGTTCTCGCAGATGAAGATGACCGGCAGGTTGTGCACGCCGGCGAAGTTCATCGCCTCGTGGACCTCGCCCTGGTTCGCGGTGCCCTCGCCGAAGGAGGTCTGGGCCACGACGCTGTCGCCGCGGACCCAGGCGCCCATCGCGATCCCGACCGCATGGAGGACCTGCGTCCCGACCGGCGACGACAGCGAGACGATGTTGTACGGCGCGCCGCCGTAGTGGCCGGGCATCTGCCGTCCACCGGATGACACGTCGTCGGCCTTGGCGAGGTGGGCGGTGATGATGTCCTCGGCGCTCATTCCGAAGGTCATCGCCGAGGCGATCGAGCGGTAGTACGGCGCCATCCAGTCGGTGCCGCGCCGCATCGGCCAGGCGGTCGCGACCTGCGCGCCCTCGTGCCCCTGGCCGCTGATGATGAAGGCGATCTTGCCGGCACGCTGCATCAGCCACATCCGCTCGTCCACGCCGCGGGCGAGCAGCATGGCGCGGTACATCCCGAGCACGTCCTCGTCGCTGAGGCCGAGCTCGGCGTGCCGGCGGCGCGTATCGGTCTTTGCCACGGCTGCCGTCCCTCCTTGCTACACGTGGATGGCCGCGCCGTCGACCGCGAGGGCGGCCTCGGCGAGGACCTCGGTCAGGGTGGGATGAGCGTGGACGCTCATCGCGATCTCCGCTGCGGTTCCCTGCACCAGGCGGGCCAGCGTCGGCTCCGCCAGGAGGTCGCCCGCGTGCGGGCCGATGATGTGCGCGCCGAGCAGCTCGCCGCTGCCGGCATCGGTCACGAACTTCGCGAAGCCGTCGACCTCGCCGACGATCGTTGCCTTGCCGAGCGCCCGGAACGGGAACGAGCCGGACTTGGTCTCGCGACCCTGCGCCTGCGCCTCCTCCTCGGTCCAGCCGACCGATGCGATCTGCGGCCGGCAGAACGTCACCCGCGGCATGAGGTCCATGCGCACGGGCTCCGGGTCGTGGCCGGTCATGTGCTCGACGGCGACGACCGCCTCGTGGCTGGCGACATGGGCCAGCGCGAAGCCGGGGACGATGTCGCCGATGGCGTACAGGTTCGGCGCCCCGGTCCGCATGAACTCGTCGACCGTGACGTAGCCGCGGTCGACCTCGACGCCGGCGATGGCCTCGAGGCCGATGTTCTCGGTGAGCGGGCGGCGGCCGACGGCCACGAGGATGACGTCGACGGTCAGGTCGGTCCGCTTCGAGCCGTCCTTCGTCGCGATCTGGAAGCTGACCTCGTCCTCGCCCTTCTTCAGGGTTTCGGTGTCGATCGTCGACGCGACGTGGGAGGTGATGCCGCGCTTGCGGAAGACGCGCGCGAGCTCCTTGCCGACCTCGGGGTCCTCGAGCGGCACGATTCGGTCGGCGAACTCGATGAGCGTGACCTCGGACCCGAAGTCGCGGTACATGGACGCCCACTCGACACCGATCGCGCCGGCGCCGACGATCGCCACGCGACCGGGGACGTCGCCGCGCGTCAGCGCCTCGTCACTGGTGATGATCAGGCGGCCGTCGACGTCGAGGCCGGGGAGGCTGCGGGGCGCGCTGCCGGTGGCGAGGATGAGGTTGTCTGCGCTCGCGTCCAGGTCGCCGGACTCCCCGCCGCCCACCTGCACGCTGGTCGGACCCGTCAGCGTCCCGTTCCCGCGCAGCACGGTCACCTTGTTCTTCTTCAACAGGAACTCGACGCCGGACACGTGCTTGTCGATCACCGCGTCGCGGCGCGTGCCCAGTGCCCCGTAGTCGAGACCGATGCCTTCGTGGCCGGAGAGGCCGAACTCGCCGCCCTGCTCCTGCACACGGTGCAGCAGGTCGGCCGTCTCCAGGAGCGCCTTCGACGGGATGCACCCACGGTTCAGGCACGTGCCGCCGAGCTTGTCGCGCTCGACCAGCCCCACGTTGAGGCCCAGCTGCGCGGCGCGGATGGCGCCGACGTAGCTCATGCCGCCGCCGAGGATGAGCAGGTCGAACCGCTGCGGATCCGCCATCAGCCGGCCGCAACCGCTGGTTCGGCCTCGAGGGCGCGACCCTCGTAGGCGGCGAACTTCGCGCGCCAGGCGTCGGGGACGGGCATCGGCCTGGCGTTCGCGTAGTCATAGGTCACGAGCACCGACTCCGACTCGCCAACGAGACGGCCGTCAGCCGTCATCCGATGGCTCATCGCGATGCTGGATCGACCGATGCGGTCCACCCGCGTCTCCACCTCGACCTCCTCGCCGAACATGATCGGCGAGCGGAAGTCCAGCTCGACACGTGCCAGGATCAGCGGCATCCGCTCGAACGGCTCGTCCGGCCGGAGGACGTCGAGGAAGTACCGGATCCGGGCCAGCTCGATGTAGCTGAAGAAGACGGCGTTGTTGACATGCCCGAACGCATCGGTGTCGCGAAAGCGAACCTGCAGGGGCGTGCGGTGACGAAGCTCATCGGTCACGGAGGGGCCATTCTAGCGGGTGGTTCTGTGTTGGGCGCGCGCGTATATATGTGTATACGCGAGGGACTAGACAGCTTGGGGCAGGGTCTTGAGCGGCCGCCGCAGCTCGGGATCGCTCACCGCGATCGGCACATCCAGCCAGGATGTGGCGTGCCACCGTCCTCGAACCAGTCCGCGAAGGCGGACGGGTGCAGGACGACCCGCTTCACCGCTTCGCGAGGTCGTCGAGCGCGCGCAGGGAGTCCTTGGAGCCCGGCTGCGTGCCGGGACCCTCGATCTGGGCCATGGCCGCTTGCGCGAGGAAGCCGCTGCGGGTCTGGCCGGTGCGCTGGGCGGCGTCGTCGATGCGCGCGAGGATCCGCTCGTCGATCGAGATGAGGACACGTTTGGCTGGCATGCGCCGGAGTATATAGGTATATACGCCGGCGTCCTAGACCGCTAGACCGATGCGCGACATGAGCCCTGCCAGCAGCGCCGTCCGCGGCACGACGCTGTCGAGGTCCAGCCATTCGTCGACGGAGTGATCGTCGCCGCCGACCGGTCCCAGGCCGTCCAACGTGGGGATGCCCAGTGCCGCGGTGGTGTTGGCATCGGAGGCTCCGCCGGTGGCGGCATCGCGGAGCTCGAAGCCGAGCTCGCCGGCGATCCCCACCGCCAGCGCCACCAGCCGGGCGGAAGCATCAGTCTTCTCCATCGGCGGATGGCCCGCGGTCCGCGTCAGCGATACGGACACATCGGGCACGGTTGGCGCCGACGCGAGCCGCTCGATCTCGGCCGCCGCCGCGTCGAAGGCGTCGACGGTCGCCGCGCGGAGATCCACCTCGAGCGAGCAGCGCTCGGGCACGACGTTCGGCCGTGTGCCGCCGTGGATGACGCCGGCGTTGACGGTGACGGTGGGCCATCGGCCGTTGAGCGCATGCAACGCAACGACCTGGTGCGCGGCCTCGAGGATCGCCGATCGGCCCTTCTCCGGCTCGACGCCGGCGTGCGCGGCGCGGCCGGTGATCGTCACGTGGTAGTCGGCGATGCCCTTGCGGGCGGACACGATGTCGCCGTTCGCCCGCGCGCACTCGAGGACGAGCACGGCGTCGTGCTCCGGCGCCAACGAACGGATGACCGGGGTGCTGAACGGCGAGCCGATCTCCTCGTCCGGGTTGGCGACGAACGTGATCGCCGGCCGCTCGCCGGCGTCGGCCAACGCACCGACGGCGTGGAGGCCAGCCAGGAGCCCGGCCTTCATATCGGTCACGCCGGGTCCGAACGCCTTCCCACCATCGGACCGATACGGCCGCAGCGCGGCCGTGCCCGGGTCGAAGACGGTGTCCATGTGACCGATGAGCAGCAGGCGCGGGCCGTCGCCATCCAACCGGCCGACGACGAGGTCGCCGAGCTGCGGCTGGTCAGCGGCCGGCTGTGTGCGGCGTGCGCTCGACGGTCGCGCCGAGGGACTGGAGCGCATCGGTCACGAAGTCGGCGACGCGGTTGACGCCGTCGGGCGTGTACGAGCCGCAGTCGATGTTCACGAGCTGCTCGAGCTCGGCCAGGAAGCGGGGGAGGCGCGACTCGACGATGCGCGACAGCGCGGCGGGATCGGGCATGGCCGTCAATATACTCACGCGCATGCCGCCGAAGGTCGGACGCCGCGGGCGCGACGTGGAGCTCGTGGAGCTCCGGGTGCTGGATGGGCCGAACCGATTCTTCTCGCGGCCCGCGGTGAAGCTCGAGTTCGCCGGGGTGCAGCCGGGCGACGCGGCGCGCGTGACCGAGGCGGCCGGGCGAGCGGTGCGTCGGCTGTCAACGGAGCTGGGCTTGCCGGAGCCGAGACTGGCGACGCGCGATTCGGTCGACGACCTGCGTTCGGCGATCGCCTTTCCGTGGCGACGGCGGACGATCTCGCAGGCGATCGGCGCCTCGGCCACGCGCATTGCCCTCGGGCGCTCGACCTACAAGCGTGAGCTCGGTGGGCTGCGGGCGATGGCGCTGGGGCAGCTGGCGCACCTGCCGAAGCCGCGCATCCCGATCGTGGCGATCACCGGCACGAACGGGAAGAGCACGACGACCCGGCTGGTCGCCCACGTCTGCGCCACGGCGGGCATGGACGTGGGAATGACGAACTCGGACGGGATCTACGTGCGCGGCGAGCTGGTCGAGGCGGGGGACTGGACCGGCTTCGGCGGGGCTGAGCGGATCCTCTCGGAGCATGGCCTGGACGTCGCGATCCTCGAAACAGCGCGGGGCGGCATCCTGCTGCGTGGCATCGGCTACGCGTCAAACGACGTGAGCGTCGTCACCAATGTCAGCGCCGACCACCTCGGCCTGCAGGGGATCGACACCGTCGACGAGCTCGCCGACGTGAAGTCGACCGTCGTGCGCATCACGAAACGCGACGGCTGGGCGGTGCTGAACGCCGACGATCCGCGTGCCTGGGGCATGCGCCGCGCGACCCGCGCCCGCGTCTTCGCTTTCAGCATGGAGGGCCGGACCGATGAGGTCCGTCGCGCGCTCCGGCATCGCGGCCGGGCGGCGACCCTCGAGGACGGCTGGATCGTGCTGCACGGGGCGACGAAGCGGCCGCGCCGGCTGCTCGAGGCGGCCGAGCTGCCGGTCACGGTGGGCGGGCTGTCGCGTCACAACATCGCCAACGCGCTGGCTGCGGCCGCGGCCTGCGATGCGCTCGGGCTGACGACGCGCCAGATCAAGGCCGGCCTGCGGTCCTTCGGCGTCGATCGCTCGGCCAACCCCGGCCGCCTGAACCTGTTCGAGCGCGACGGCGTGTTCGCCATCGTCGACTTCGCCCACAACGAGGCCGGCCTGGCCGGGTTGATGGACGTTGCGCGTGCCGTGGCCGGTCAGCACAAGGTGCGGCTCGCCTATGGCACCGCCGGCGACCGCACCGATGAGATCCTCCACCGCCTGGGCGTCCTCGCCGCAGCCGCCGACGACCTCGTCATCTGCGAGAAGCGCCACTACCTGCGCGGCCGCGACCTCGACGAGATGAACGAGATCCTTCGCTCGGGTGCGCGAGAGGGCGGCTACGCCAGCGCGATCGAGGACTTCCCGACGGAGCTCTCGTCGCTCCAGGCGCTCATCGCGCGGGCCGATCGCGGCGACGTCTGCGCGGTCATGGCCCATGTCGAGCGCGCCGAGCTCTTCGGGTGGCTCGAGGGCGAGGGCTTCCGCCCGGTGGACTTCGATCGATTGCGGCGTCTCACGCAGGACCGGTGATCTAAACCTCGATGTCGACCTCGTCGTCGGCGTCCGGGATGCCGACGACGGCGCGGAGTCCATCGGTCTCGCTGGCTCCGCCGTGCTGGCGGCGCTGGAGCTCCTTCCAGACCTGGTTGGCGTGATCGACGCAGACGACCACGACGTCGCCATCGGTGGCGCGGTCGAGTGCCTCGCGGGTGGCCTCCAGCTCGACGAGCGACGTTGAGACCGAGGTGGCGCGACGCTCGGCGCCGGCTGACTCGATTCCCTCCGCGATCAGCTCCGCGGTGTTGCCGCGCGGCCGGCCGCGGTTGTTCTCGTCCTCGCGGATGATGATCTCGTCGAAGATGCCCGCCGCCACGCGACCGATCTCGCGGATGTCCTCGTCGCGGCGGTCGCCGGCCGTGGCCACCACGCCGATCCGGCGGCCGGTGACCGGGGCGCGGGCGCCACCCGGCGACGGCACGGTCAGGCGCTCGACGAAGTCGCCGACGGCCCGCAGCGCTGGCGGGTTGTGGGCGTAGTCGACGACGACGCGGTAGCCGTCGAGCTCGAACATGTTCATCCGGCCCGGCGCCATGTAGTACGACGTCGTGAACGTGCGCAGGCCCTGGCGGATGTCGTGGAGATGGGCCCCGGCGGCCCACGCTGCGCCGGTGGCGGCCAGCGCGTTCTGGACGTTCATCCGCGCGCGGCCCTCGAACGTCGCGGGAATCAGGTGGGTCCACACCAGCGACATCGACTTGCGTCCCTGGCGCAGGACGATCATCTCGCCGTTGCGACCCTGCTCCAGCGTCACCGCGCGGCGCCCGCGGGCGGCCTGGAACTTCAGGCGCTCGTGCTCAGGATCGGTGCTGAAGTAGATGACCGAGCCGGAGCAGTGGCGCGCCATCGCAGCCACAAGGGGGTCATCTGCGTTGAGCACGGCCACGCCGTCGCGGGGAACGGCCTCGACGACGACGCGCTTGACCTCGGCCAGCTGGCGGATCGAGTGGATGCCGCCCAGCCCCAGGTGGTCTCCGGTCACGTTGATCACGACGGCGACGTCGTTGCGGTGGTAGCCGAGGCCCTCGCGCAGGATGCCGCCGCGGGCGACCTCGAAGACGGCCAGGTCGACGGTCGGGTTCTGGAGCACCATCGACGCGGACTTCGGGCCCGATGCGTCCGCCTTGCGCACGATCCGGCCGTCGACGTAGATGCCATCGGTCGACGTGAGGCCGACCTTGCGGCCCATGCCCTTCATGATGTGACTGATCATCCGGGCGGTCGTCGTCTTGCCGTTCGAGCCGGTCACCGCGACGATCGGAATGCGCGACGGCGCTCCCGGCGGGAAGAGCATGTCGATCACCGGCTTGGCGACGTACTGCGCCTCGCCCTCGGTCGGGTGCGTGTGCATCCGGAAGCCCGGCGCGGCGTTGACCTCGACGATCCCGCCGCCCGTCTCGCGGACCGGCAGCCCGACGTCGGGGCAGATGAGGTCGATCCCGGCGATGTCGAGCCCCACGACCTGCGCCGCAAGCTCGGCCAGCTCGACGTTGTCGGGATGCGCCTCCTCGGTGCGATCGATGCTGATGCCGCCGGTGCTCATGTTGCCGGTGCGCTTGAGGTAGACCCGCTGCGAGCGCGGCGGCACGTCGCTCAACTCGAAGCCCTGCTCGCGGGCGTAGGCGATCGCCTCGTCGTCGACCTTGATGCGCGTCAGGACCTTCTCGTGACCGATGCCGCGGCGCGGGTCGGTGTTCGTGATCTCGACGAGCTCCGCGAGGGAATGCTCCCCGTCGCCCTCCACGTGGGCCGGCACCCGCTGCGCCACCGCGACCAGCGTGCCACCGATGACGAGGCACCGATAGTCGTTGCCGGTGAGGAACGTCTCGACGACCACCGTGCCGCCGCGGCTCTCCCGGCGCGCGACCGCGTAGGCGGCGCGAACGGCCTCCTCGTCGGCGAGGTTGAGCATCACGCCGCGCCCGTGGTTGCCGTCGAGGGGCTTCATCGCCACCGGGAAGCCGATGCGCGTCGCGGCGGCCACCGCCGCATCGGCGTTGCGGACGGTCTCCGCGCGCGGAACCGGCACGCCGGTCGCCGCCAGCAGCTTGTTCGTGAGCTTCTTGTCCCCGGCGATGTCGACGCCGAGCGACCCGGTCAGCGAGGTCATCGTGGCGCGGATGCGCTTCTGGTGGATGCCGTGGCCGAGCTGGACGAGCGACTGGTCGTTGAGGCGGATCGACGGGATGTCGCGCAGCGCGGCCTCGTCGAGGATGGCCTGCGTCGAGGGCCCGAACGCGAGGCGCTCCGCCAGCAGGATGAGGCGCTCGAGCTCGGCGCCGAAGTCGAAGTCCGGCTCGGCCTCGACGAGGTGGTTGACGAGGCGCACGGCGAGCTTGCCGGCGGCGACGCCGACGCCCTCCTCGGCGTACGAGTAGACCACGTGGTACTGCCCCGGCTCACCGGTGCCGCGCGTCTTGCCGCGGCCGACCTCGGTGCCGGCCTCGCGCTGGAGCTGGAGGGCGATGTGCTCGGCGACGTGCCCGACCCAGGTGCCGTCGCGCAGCCGGTCGGAGAAGCCGCCAACGCGCCCCGTCCCGCAGGTGTGTTGGCCGACGGCGGGCAGCATCTCGAGCAACGCGATGGTGAAGCCGGGGATCGTGTTCGTCGGGTAGTGCTCGAGGATGCCGAGGTCGACGACGAGCTTGATGGCCGGGTCGTAGTTCCAGTAGTTCGGGCCGCGGAAGACCCGGGTCTCGACGATCGTCAGCTCCGCCTTCGGGACCGATCCGGGCGGCGCGCCGGCGGCCGTTCGCTCCCGACGAGCGTTGGCGCGGTTGTTCGTGGCCGTCATTCGCTGGCCTCCTCCTCGACGCGGCGCGCGCGCACGGCGCGGCGGCGGGCGCGCTCGGGCGCGGTGTCGTCGGCGCCCTCGGCCGCGATCGTGCGGATGAGCCGGCGGGTGGCGATCGTTGCGGCCTGGAGGCTGGCGAGCTCGCGATCGGTGGCGCTCACCGGGCGCAGCGGCGCCATCAGCTTGCGCTTGCGCAGGTCGAACCGATAGCCCGATGGCAGCGAGTGGAGGATGACGCCGGAGACCATGATCGGCCGATGCCGCTTGACCTCGTAGGCATCGGTGCGGATGTTTGCCGGGTCGAGGATGGTGATCGCGCCCTTGCCGAGCACCTCGGCGATCCCCTTCGGGCTCACGAGCGCCGCGGTGTCCTCGTCGATGCCGATGCCGAGCAGTGCCGGCGACTGGGCAACGAGCGCGAGCAGGCGCCCGAATCGGTTGCGCTGTTCGAAGTGCTGGTCGATGAGCACGCCGGGCAGCAGGCCGAGCCCCGCGCTCATCTGGGTCATGCGCTGCTTCGGCGTGGCGCCGCTTGTCCCGAACGCCACCATGTGGCTGGCGATGGCCGATGCGCCGGCGCTCGTGCCGGCCACGATCGCGCCGTGCTTGTGCCGCTCGACGAGCGTCCTGCCGAGGAACGTGCCGGCGATCACGCTCGACAGGCGCAGCTGGTTGCCGCCGGTCATGAAGATCCCGGTCGCGTCGTCGAGCGGGGCGACGAGCCGCTTGTCGTTGGCGTCGTCGCGCACGAGCGGGCGCATGCCGCGCACGTCGGCGATCCCCATCTGCCGGAACAGCGACAGGTACAGGTCGGTCGCCTCGTCGCCCAGCGAGGAGGCCGTCGAGATGACGACGACCCGAGCTTCGGCGCCGCCGGCCAGCGACACGAAGCGCGCCAGGATCTGGCGCTGGCGGAGCTTGTCCTCGGCCCCGCCGATGATGAGAAGATGGCCGGCCCGGGCCTGCCCGGGGCTGGGCGTGGCAGGCATGGCGCGCAGCATACCGAACGCTAGACTCGATCGGATGCCCCCGTCGGAGCCGATGCAGACCGAAGAGCGCGACTACTACGAGGTGCTCGGCGCCGAGCCGTCGGCGTCCGCCGCGCAGTTGCGCGCTGCCTTCCGCGGGGCGGTGCTCCGCCACCATCCCGATCGCGCACCGTCGTCGGAGGTGGCGACGCGGCGGACGTCGACACTGAACCGGGCGTGGGCCGAGCTGCGCGACCCGGTTCGCCGGCTCCACTACGACCACGCCCTCGAGAACGGCACCGCCGCGACGCTCGACTGGCCGCTGGACCCCGGGGAGGCTCGGCGCGCCACCCGGCGTCGGGCGCGGCGGCCGCGGGTCGAGGAGCCGAGCCCGTGGCACCAGCCGCAGTGGCGCTGGGTCTCCGGCTTCCGCGTCCCGGCCGAGGTCTTCCTGGCCGGGCCGACCGCCCAGGACCGATGGATCATCGATCACCACATCGCCGGCGAGGACTGGCGCGAGCACACCCAGCGCTACTGGCTGCGTTTCGCGGCCCGTCACTACGGGGAGCGCGGCCGGACCGACGACATGCTCGGCGCCCTGGAGCTCATGCTCGACCAGGACCCGCCGATGGCCGAGATCGTGGACGCCGGCCTGCGCGAGGCGTATATCGCCGCCGGCGAGGAGCTGCGCGGCGCGATGGTCGTGGCCGGCATCGCGGAGGGTCATCCGCCCGACTCGCCGCAGCGACGCTGGGCCGATCGCGAGCTGCGCGTCCTGCTGGGCGAGTACCGCGACCAGCACGTCCGGCGCGGCGCGCCGGCCCAGCGCGCCGAGAACGCCGAGCTGCTCCTCAACTTCCTCGAGTCGATCGGCCTCGAGCCGAGCTTCACCGATTACCGTGCCGCGATCGTCGCGCACCGTCGGGCGCGCAACACGGAACGGGCAACCGAGCTCGTCGAGCGCGTGGTGCGGGCACCGGTCAGCGAGGCTGGCCGCTGGTTCAGCCTCGTCCAGCTGCTCACCGAGGCCGGGCAGCTCGACCGGGCGTCGACCCTGCTCGCCGAGATCGCGCGCGGCGAGCATCCCGAGGCCCTCGACCGCCGTCGCGTGACCGGCCCGCTCAAACGAATCGCCACCGCGCGCGAGCGCCTCGCGCGCGCCCGGCGGCGCGGCCTGGCCGCGGCGGGCTGAGCGATGGAGCGCGTCGGTCAGGCGCAGGCGCCGCTGATCGGGGCCGCCGTCGGCGTGGCCGCAACGCTCGTCGGGGCCTGGCTGGCCGGGCCCGACGGTCGGCACCTGCCGTACGTCGTCCTCCTCGTGCTGGCCATCGGCCTCGTCGGCCTGGGTCTCGGGGCATTGGCCGCGCTCGCCGCCTACGTCGCCGGCGCAGCCACCGTCTTCGCGCTCGTCCTCGTCCAGCCCGGTGGCGTCCAGTCCCTGGACACGAGCGACCTCGTTCGCTTCGGCGCGTTCGTCTTCGGCGCGCCGGCCCTGGTCTACCTCGTCAACCGCGCCGAGACGGCGCGCGCAGTCGCGGCGGACGCCCTCGACGCCAGTCGGGCCGCGGAGCAGCGCCTCGAGGCCGAGCGCGAGCGGATCGCGGCCAGCGGCGTGCTCCTCGAGCAGGCGCACGCAGAGGCGGAGCGCGACCGCGCACGGCTCGAGGAGGTGGCCGAGGCCATCCCCGAGCCGCTGATCGTGTATGACAGCGAGCTGCGCGGGACGTACGGCAACCGGGCAGCGATGCGCCTCTTCGGCCGTAGCTTCGTGGAGCGGCCGATTGAGGAGTGGGGACGCTCGACCGAGCCGCGCGACGAGAACGGCCGGCAGCTCGAGCGTGAGGAGTGGCCGCAGATCGTCGCCCAGCACGACTCGGTGCGCCGCCGCCTCGTTCTGCGCATCCCGATGTCGGGGCGCGACGTGATCGTCGACGTCGAGGGGACCCCGATCCCCGGTGGCGGCGCGGTCCTGCTCCTGCGCGACGTCGGTAAGGAGGAGGACGAGCGGCGCCGCCTGTCGCGGTTTGCCAGCTTCGTCGCGCACGAGCTGCGCAATCCGCTGGCCGTGGCGAAGGCGCGCACCGAGCTGGCGCAACGCGATCCGAACATGCCGACCCGCGCCCGCAACCACAGCCGACGCGCGCTCGAGTCGGTCGATGCCGCGATCGGCATCCTCGAACGCCTCGAGCTCTACTCGCGGGCGGACAGTGGCACCGTCGAGGCGCTGCGCGAGCCGTTCGAGCTGGCACCGGCCCTGGGGTCCGCGATCGAGCGGCTGCGAACGCGCGGGTCGGAGCGCGAGGTGCTCGTCGCGCTGGCGCCTGGCGTCAGCGTCATCGGTGACCGGCCGCTCACCGAGCAGGCGATCACCAACCTGCTCACCAACGCCGACCGATATTCGACGCCCGGCGCCCCGATCCACATCGAGGTCGAGGACGGCGAGACGGTCACCCTCCGCGTTCGTGACGAGGGCCCGGGCGTCTCGGACGAGGTCGCGTCGCGCCTCTTCCGCGATCGCGTCACGGCGGGCCGCGGCCTCGGCCTTGGCCTCTACCTCGTCCATGCCTCGATGCAGGCGATGGGCGGATCGGTCCAGCTCGAGGAACGACGCCCGCACGCATCGTTCGTGCTGCGCTGGCCCGCGGCCATCGAGCCGTGAGAACGGACCCGGCGCGTCTGCTGCGGCTGTCGGGGCCGATCGCCGGATACCCGCTCGAGCCGTCGAACGAGGAGCTGGCCGACGCCGCCGGGCTGCCGCTCACCGCGATCGTGCGATACGACATGAACACCCTCGGCGATGGTCCGCTTCCCGCCGTCGCCGAGGCGTGGCGTGCCTGGGATCCCGCAATAGTGGTCGAGTACGGAGACCTCGGCTACCGGCGGCTGCGGGCCGCCATCGGCGCCGACGCGGGCGTCGCGCCCGAGCGGGTGATCCCCGGCGCCGGAGCCGACGAGCTGATCCGTCTCGTCACGACCGCGGTCGTCGGCCCGGGTGACGCCGTCGTCGTGCCGACGCCGACCTTCCCGATGTTCGCGGTGGAGGCCTCCCTGGCCGGCGCGACCGTCGTCGCGGTGCCGCGCTCGCATCCCGCCACGCCGCAGACCGCGGACGAGATCCGTGCCGCCGCCGAGCGCGCGGCCGCGCGCCTCGTCTGGCTGTGCTCGCCGAACAACCCGACCGGCGACGCGATGGCACTCGACGAGGTCGCGCGGGTGGCCGACGGCCTCGAGGCGATCGTCGTCGTCGACCAGGTCTACCTCGAGTTCGCCGCCGCGGCCGGGCACGCCGATCTCGACGCGCTTGCCGTGGCGGATCGGTACGACAACCTGCTCGTCCTGCGCTCGCTGGCGAAGAGCCACGGGCTGGCGGGCGCCCGCATCGGCTACCTCGTCGTGCCATCGGCCCTGGCCGAGCGCTTCGACGCGCTCCGCCTGCCGCTGTCGGTCGGCCTGCCCACGGAGGAGCTTGCCGTGGCGGTGCTCGCCGACCCGGCGGCCGCAGAGGAGCGGCGCGCGGCGATCATGCGCGAGCAGGCCCGCCTGGCCGATGCGCTGCGACGGCTCGGCTGCGAAGTGCTCGACGGGGTCGCCAACTTCGTCACGTTCCGTCCACCCGATGCCGACGCCCTGTCCCGGGCGCTGCTGCGGCGCGGCCTCGTCCTGCGTGCCTACGACGGGGGCGTGATGGCGGGCTGGCTGCGGGCGACGGCCCGCGGCCCCGAGGAGAATGCACGGCTCATCGGCGCGCTCGACGAGCTGTTAGGCGGCTGAGACCACCTCGAGCGGCCCGAGGTCCGCAGCAGCGAGCTCGTCGCGCACCCGCGCTGCGTCGCCGGTGAGCAGGATCAGCGCCTCGTCGGGTCGGACCAGCTCGAGCGCCGCGGCGTGGACGTCCGCCGCTCCGACCTCCTCGATCCGCGTGCGGTAGGTGTGCCAGTAATCGTCGGGCAGGCCGTAGACCGCGAGCGGCTCGATCGCGCCGGCGATCCCGGCGGTGGACTCGAAGCGGAGCGGGAAGACGCCGACGAGGAAGTCGCGCACGTCGGACAGCTCGGCCTCCTCCGGGGGCGCGGTGCGGATCCGCTCGAGCTGTCCGAGCAGCTCCCTGATGGCGTCGGTGGTGACCTCCGTCTGGACCGCCGCATTGGTGGTGAACGGACCGGCGGCGCGGCGGGGATCGAACGAGCACCGCGCGCCGTAGGTGTAGCCGAGCTCCTCGCGCAGGCGGAGGTTCAGGCGGCTGCCGAACACACCGCCGAGCAACGCCGCCATGACCATCGCAGGGAAGTAGCGCCCGTCGGCGCGGTTGATCCCGAGATGCCCGACCCGCAGCTCCGACTGGACTGATCCGGGCCGATCCACCAGCACGATGCGACGCCCGCCGCGCTGGCGCGGCTCGAAGGACCGGTGGCCGCGCCCGTCGCCGCTCCAGTCGCCGAGGTGCCGCTCGACCGCGCGCAGCGCCTCGTCCGGCTCGATCGCCCCGGCGATGATCAGGTTCGCGACGGCCGGGGCATAGCGGCTGGCGTGGAAGTCCCGCGCGGCGCCGATGTCGAGTACGCCGACCGTCTCGGGCGACCCGGCCGAGAGCCGTCCGTACGGCGTGTCGGGCGCGAACACCTCGGCCAGGAAACGCTCGTCGGCGAGGCGGCCGGGATCGGCGCGCGCCTGGAGGATGTCGTTGAGGCGCTCGGACTTGAGGCGCTCGAACTCGCGCTCCTCGAGCCGCGGCGTCCGGATCATCTCGGCCAGCAGCGCCAGCCCGTCGTCGAGCTTCGCGCCGAGCGCGGTGAAGCCGGCCCGGGCACTGTCCCACGACGACTCGCTGCCGACCTCGATGCCGAGGCGCTCGGTCGTCTCGGCGAAGGCGGCCGCGTCCAGGCGCTCGGTGCCGGTGACCAGCACCTGCGCGGTCAGCGCGGCGATCCCGCCCTGCGACTCCTCCTCGCCGGCGGCGCCGGCATCGATCAGGAGGTGGACGCTGACGAGCTCGCGGTCGGGGAGCGGCACGAGCCAGACGCCCATGCCGTTCGCCAGCGCATGGCGGGTGAAATCCGGGAACCGATACGGGCGCGGGGCGCCCGACGGTGGCCGCGCGATGGTCATGCCGCGGCCTCGGCCGGGATGTACGTCAGCGTCACGCGGTTGTCGGCGCGGATGGAGTCGCGCAACGAGGCGGCGACCCGGCCGGCATCGACCGCTGCGTAGCGCGAGACCTCGGCGTTGATGCGTTCCGGCTCGTCGAACAGCGTCGTGTACATGCTGAGCCGATCGGCCCGCTCGCTGATGCGCTCGAGCGCCGACGCGGCGTGGGAGGCATGCAGGTTCCGGACGCGCTCCAGATCGGCGTCGCTCGGGCCGTCGGTCGCCAGCCGATCGACCTCCGCCAGCGTCGCGGCCTCCAGCGCTTCTGGGGCCACGCCCGGCCGGGCGGTGACCCACAGCGTGAACATGCTCGCGCCGCCGACGATCGGGAAGACGAAGACGCTGACGTCCTGCGCGAGGCGCTGCTCCCGCACAAGGCCGGCGTAGAGGCGCGACGCGCGACCCGAGCCGAGGATGTCGGCGGCGACGTCGAGGGCGTCGAAGGCATCGGTCCCGAACGGCGGGATGCGATGGGCGAGGTAGATCCGCGGCAGCGGCACCTGGTCGGGGAGCGTGACTCGGACGTCGGTGCCGATCAGCGGGTCGACGCTCATGTCGGGCGGCGCGGGCTTCGCCGCATTCGGCGGGATCGGGCCGAAGTGACGGTCGATCATGGCGAGGGCCGTATCGGTCTCGAAGTCACCGGCGATCGTGAGCACCGCGTTGTTCGGCGCGTACCAGGTCGCGAAGAACTCGCGCACGTCGTCGAGCGAGGCGGCGGTGAGGTCCTCCATTGAGCCGATCGTCGGGTGGTGGTAGGGGTGGCCCTCGGGATAGACGAGGGCCTGGATGCGCTCGTCCCAGTCCCCGTACGGCTGGTTGTCGACGCTCCAGCGGCGCTCGTTCTTCACGACGTCGCGCTGGTTGTCGAGCTTCTCGAGCGTCATCGCCGGCAGCAGGCTCGCCATCCGATCGGCCTCGAGCCAGAGCGCCATCTCGAGCTCGTGGCCGGGGAGCGTGTCGAAGTAGTTCGTCCGATCCAGCCACGTGCTGGCGTTGAGGGTGCCGCCGGCGGCCTGGATGAGGCTGAAGTGCTGCCCCTTCTCCACGTTCGCCGACCCCTGGAACATCATGTGCTCGAACAGGTGCGCGAACCCGGTTTTGCCCTTCTTCTCGTGCTTCGATCCGACGTCGTACCAGAGGTTGACGGCGACCATCGGCGCGCGCGGGTCGCGCGACAGGATGATGCGCAGGCCGTTGTCGAGGGCGTGGCGCTCGATCGGGATCTGCGGCAAGGCAAGGCCTCCGGATGGACCGATGCGGATCGGCCCTGAAAGGAGAAACGGGCCGGTTCACCGGGCCCGTCGGATGCGCGTGGTGGTGAGCGCCCGGGGATTCGAACCCCGAACCTAGTGATTAAGAGTCACTTGCTCTGCCGTTGAGCTAGGCGCCCACCGGGAGTATAGCCAGCGCCCTTTCACGGGTCGAATCCCGCGCCGACTCAGCCCGGTGGGCCGGGTCCGCCGTTCGGCTCGGGCGCGTCGCCGTAGTGCTCGCGAGCGAACTCGTCGATCAAATCGGTGTCGGCAGTCTCGAGCTCGAGCAGCCAGCGCCACGTCGAGGCGACGATCGGCGCAGGCAGGGGATCGGTGCCGCCCCACGGGGAGAGGATGAACTTGTATCGGCCGCTGACACCGCTGGCGGTCTGGGTGTTGACGAAGCTGGTCAGCGCGTCGATCGCCTCGGCGTCGAGGGCCGCGGGGTCGTACCAGATCACGACGCCGCCGTGCTCGAGGCTGTGGATCAGCTGCGTCTCGGGCTGCGGAGTGGAGTACACGCCCCAGTTCGCGAGGGCGCTCGGGTCCCAGTGCGGGCCCGAGGCCGCCGGCAACGACGAGTACGGGTCGGTTCCGCAGTTCGGATCGCTCGTCGGGGCGTAGCGGCAGTCGGCGCCCGGCTGCACGTGCGTCCCACCGTCGTTCTGCTGCTGGACGCCGAGGCTCTCGGATGGCCCGCCGCCGAACAACAGGACGAGCGCCAGGATCAGCACCCCGACGACGAGAACGCCACCGATGAGCAGCAGGCGCCAATCGGGCAGCGCGGATGCGCTGCCCTGGTCGATCCGCTTGCTCATCGCCTCCGAGCTGGCGCGCTCGCGCTTCTGGATGCCGGAGGTCCGTCGCTTTGCCATACGGCGCGGAAGGATAGCCGAGGATCGGGTCTCGCGCCGTGGGCACCCGAATCTGCTCGTTGGTATGATCGTGCATCCCGCCGGCTTGAGGGCCGCGCGCAGATTCGAACTCCCGTCCACGGAGGTGCCATGGCCACTGGCGATCAGCCGCGACGGCGGGAGAATGCCTTCACGCTCGTCCGACGCCTCGCGTCGGGCACCATCGAGCTCGCGAAGCTCGAGGCCCAGCGCGGTCGGCAGGAAGTCACCGAGAACGTCATCGAGTACCGGACCGGTGTCGTCTTCATGGCGATCGCCCTCGCGTTCGTCGTGCTGATGGCGATGGTGCTCATGATCCTGCTCGTCCTGCTCATCGCCGCGCTCACGGGCATCCCGGGCTGGGTGACGGCCCTCTTCATCGTCATCCTGCTGCTCGCCCTGGCCGGCATCTTCGCGTGGCAGGGGGTGCGGCGAATCCAGGCGGCGAAGTTCACGCCGGATGAAACGATCGAAGCGGTCAAGGAGGACATCGAGTGGGCGAAACGCTTGCTGAGACGCGGGTAGAGATCGAGGCAAAGCGCACGGAGCTCGAGCGGACCTCCGCCCAGCTGCGAGACGCGCTCGACATCCGCAAGCGATTCCAGGAGAACCCGGCGCTCGTCATCGGCATCGGTGCCGGCGCGGTCTTCCTGCTCGTCGGCGGCCCGGGCCGCGTGGCCGGGCTCGTCCGCCGCCGCTTCTTCCCGACGGACCCGGAGAAGGCCTACGACTCCCTCCCGCGGCCGATGCAGGCCTGGGTCGACCACATGGCCGGCGCCGTCGGCCCGCGCGCATCGGAGACCCGGCGGGTGCTCTCCGAAGAGCTCGTGCGATGGCGGCACGACCCGCGCAAGCACGGCAAGATCAGCAAGAAGCTGGCGCAGCAGATCGCCGAGGGACCGCCAGGCCCGCAGCGCGCCGCGTGGTCGGCATTCGAGGCGGCGGCCGCGATCCTCACCGCCGCCCTCGCGCGTAAGGCGGTCGAGCGCTTCCTGTCGGGCGAGCCGCCGTCCGGCGTCGCTCCGCTCGACGCCGCCGGAACCGCGGGCGGTGCCGCCGAGCCAGATCCGAAGAAGGTCAAGCAGGACGTCACGAAATCGCCGGCCGAGCGCGCCGAGGCGGCCAAGGCCGAGTACTCGGGGATGAGCGCCCGGCCCTAGCGATCTCGCCGGATTCATGCGACGGCCGCACTAACCGGCTGATCGGGCTCTGGAAGCGTCGTTTGCAGTGCTCATCCTGCAGGGCGCCGCATTCTGACCCGTTTCGCTTCGATACTGCGGTCCTCGCCTGAATCTGACGGCTTTCGAGGATTGGGGCGGCTGCATCGGTCCATTGCTAGACTCTCCGGCGGGCGAGTGGCGGAATGGCAGACGCGCCGGCTTTAGGAGCCGGTGTCGCAAGACGTGCGAGTTCGAGTCTCGCCTCGCCCACCACCCCGCCGCCCGGTCACTCGTCGCCGGCCAGGACCGCCACGTTCAGCCATCGGTCGCCCGTCGCCCGGCGCATCGCGAACACCAGATCAAAGGGCGATGATTCCTCGTCGACGACGTTGCCATCCGAGTCGCGCGTCTCGGTGATCATCGTGCCGCGGCCGGCGAGCCCCAGGCTGAGGCCGGTCTGGGCACCGAACGGCTCGAGGAGCGAGACATCGATCTCGTCGAAGTCGTAGTGGGTGAGGACCGTCGTCCCCGACGTCGAGGCCGCGCGTAGTCGCTCCTGCATCTCGGTGAGCCGCTCTCCGTGGTCGACGGCGGCAAGGATCGACTCGTCCCGCCGCAGGAGCGCCTGGTTCTCGACCTCGAGGTTGCGGGCCAGGGTCACGACGACCTCGTCCATTCCCTCGCCGGCGAGCTCGTGGTCGAAGTCGACGACGTCCTCCGCGACCGTGATCCGCGGCAGCGTGGCCGGATCCACGCTCGTGGGCAGTCGGTTGAGGAGCTCGTCAGCGTTCGGGAGCACCGTGCCCCGTGCCGGCGCACCCGCGGCGACGATGCCGCCGCCGATCACGACCACGCCGAGCGCAACGAGGGCGAGGCGCGGCGCGACCCGCCAGCCGCGGCCGCCCGCGAGCCGCGAGGCGACGGCGCCCAGCCGATCCTCGGCCGACGCGGGTGCTGGCACGACCCAGTCGACGATCGGCCGAGCGATGCACACGACCACGAGTCCGGCCAGCAGGCCGACCTTGGAGCCCCACTCGTCGGTCTGGGGCGCCATCAACAGCGTGCTGGTCACGGCCACCAGCACCCCGAAGGCGATCCGACCCACCCGTCCGGCCGGCACCGTCTTGGGGTCGGTGATCATGAAGAAGAGGAAGATGAGCACCTCGGGTGAGGTGACGACGACTCGCCAGAAGTCGAAGCCGCACACCGGGGCGAAGGCCCAGTTGGCGGTCATGCAGTGGCCCGAGACCGCCACCAACCCGAGCCCGACCGCCAGGGTGATCCAGAAGCTCGCCGCCAGCCCGAGCAGTGCCAGCCGCCGCGTGATGAGCAGGCCACCGACGAGGATCACGGCGTACGCCGCGATCATCCAGGCGTCCAGCGGCCCCCACCAGAAGTCCAGGGGCTCCACGCGAGACGGGCCGAGCACGAGGAATGCGACGACGAGGCCGATGTTCGACGGGTTGAAGATGTGCGTCCCGCGGAATCGGATCACGTACTTCGTCAGCAGCGACGCGCCGGCGATGATGGCAAACCAGTCCCAGGCGTACGTGCTCCACGGCTCGTTCGGCGGCGTGCCGACGACGCGCAGGATCAGGGCGACGCCGCTGCCGGTGAGCATCGCGCTGGCCGGCCAGACGAACGCTCGCGACTGCCGGAAGGTGAGCGTCACCTCGATGACGGCGCAGGTGATGATGGCGGCCAGGATCTGCGGCACGGT
Organism: uncultured Chloroflexia bacterium; assembly: GCA_963844415.1. Classification (GTDB taxonomy): domain Bacteria; phylum Chloroflexota; class Limnocylindria; order QHBO01; family QHBO01; genus JACDBZ01. The sequence continues at coordinate 404,544 of CAWJOA010000005.1, read as the reverse complement.
CACGGTGAAGCCGAGCGCGACCTGGCCGAGGACGTGGATCGTGATGATGACCGCGGCGACGTGGAGCCGTGGATCGCGCCGGTTGGGCAGGACGAGCGGGTAGGTCTCGCCGCGGATCGTCAGTGTCCGCGCCGTCATCGTTGGTCAGCGGCGCGCGGCCGACGGATGGCGTCGCGCGCGGGGATGCTCGGGACCGAGGGTTCGATTGCCATCGCCGTCCACAGTAGGATAGCCAGCGCACCGCCCGAGATCGGGCCGTCGCCCAGTACGAACGCAGGAGGCCGAGCATGACACGCGACGACGAGCGTTTCCAGCGCGCGGCCGAGCCGCCGCTCGTTGGCGGCCTGCCCGACGCGCCCGGCATCACGGCCGCGATGGGACTGACCCCGGGCCTCGGCGAGCACCTCCGCGGGCTCGCGGACGAGATGCTGGTCCACGACTTCCCCGGCGCCACGCTGCGGCGCGCGGAGCGCGAGATGATCGCGACGGCCGTCTCGGCCGGCAACGACTGCTTCTATTGCATGGACTCGCACGCCGCGTTTGCGACCGAGCTCCTCGCCCGCGACGGGGACGCGGTCCGCACCCCGCTCGTCGACGAGCTGAAGGTCGGGTCGCTCGGCGGGTTCGACCCGAAGATGCGGGCGCTGCTGCACATCGCCGGTGTCGTCCGTCGCAACCCCCTGGAGCTCACCGCCGCGGACGTCGAGGGGGCGACAGGCGCGGGAGCGACCGATGGCGACATCCAGCTGGCGGTCCTCATCGCCTCGGCGTTCTCGATGTACAACCGCCTGGTCGACGGGCTCCGCGCCATGACCCCGCCGACGACCGAGCCGTACGCCGAGCCGGCCCGGCGCATCGCCGACCAGGGGTACAGCGCGCCCCGGGTCGCCTCAGCGGCACCGACCGGCTGAATGGTCACCGTCTCAACGAGGCCGGAGCCGGGCTCGAAGATGGTCCTCGAGATCGAGGTCCCGTCCGACGAGGTCGACCGCCACTTCGCCACCGCCTACCGGCACGTCGCCGAGCGCACGCGCGTCCCCGGGTTCCGCCCGGGTAAGGCGCCGCGCCAGGTCATCGATCGGTTCGTCGGCCGCGGCAGCGTCGTCGCCGAGGCGATCGACCACCTCGTGCAGGACTCCTACGGCAAGGCGCTCGACCAGACCGATGTGATCCCGATCGACTCGCCGGACGTCGACATCGACCCCGCCTCACTGGCCGAGGGCCAGGCGATCACGTTCACCGCCACGGTCCCGGTCCGCCCGGACGTGACGCTCGGCGCCTACACCGACTACTCGTTCGGGCTCGAGGTGCCAGAGACGACCGACGAGCAGGTGAGCCAGGTGCTCGACGAGCTGCGCGAGCAGCAGGCCACGCTGCGCCCGATCGATGGCCGCGGCGCGGCCAAGGGCGACATCGCATCGGTGAAGTTCGTCGGCACGATCGACGGCGACGCGTTCGAGGGCGGCAGCGCCGACCGCCTGCCGCTCGTCATCGGCGAGGACCGGATGCTCCCCGGATGGGAGGACGAGCTCATCGGCCTCGAGATCGGCGCGACGAAGGGCTTCGACAGCACCTTCCCCGACGACTACCGCGTCGAGGACCTGCGGGGAAAGGCAGCGCACTTCGAGGTCGAGCTCCTCGACCTGCGCGAGAAGCTCTTGCCCGAGCTCGACGACGAGTTCGCGCAGTCGGTCTCAGACGTCGAGACCCTCGACGCGTTGCGCGCCGAGATCCGCGACGCGCTCACCCAGCGCGCCGACGCGGAGGCGCGGCACCAGTTCGGCGACCGGATCATCGACTTCGCCACCGCCAACGCCACCGTCGAGCTGCCGGAGGTGATGATCGCCAACGAGGTCGAGATCATGCGCGACGAGCTGCGGTCGCGACTCGCGCAGCAGCGCATCGGCCTCGACCAGTACCTGGCGCTCTCCAAGCAGTCGCCCGAGGAGCTGACCGCCGAGCTGCGCGAGCCTGCCGAGCGGCGCGTGAAGACGTTGCTCGTGCTGTCGGCGATCGCCGAGAAGGAGGGCGTCGACGCCACCGACACGGAGATCGACGCCGAGATCGCCGCGCAGCTCGCGCGCTACGAGGACCCCGGAAAGCTCAGCGAGTACCTCACCAGCCGTCGCGGCCGCAGCTACCTGCGGATGACGCTGCGCAACCGTACACTGGTGGACACCCTCATCGACCGCGCCCTCGGGACCGATGACGCCCCCGCACCCGAATCAACCGAGCAGCCCAAGGAGTCCGAATAACCGATGCTCGTCCCGATGGTCATCGAGTCGAGCGCCCGCGGTGAGCGGGCCTTCGACATCTACTCGCGGCTCCTCAAGGACCGCATCATCTTCCTCGGCGACGCGGTGGAGGACAACGTCGCCAACCTGATCATCGCCCAGCTGCTCTTCCTCGAGTCCGAGGACCCGGAGAAGGACATCCAGCTGTACATCAACTCGCCGGGCGGCGTCGTGACCAGCGGCCTCGCCATCTACGACACGATCCAGTACCTGCGCGCCCCGGTCTCGACGATCTGCATCGGCCAGGCGGCCTCGATGGGCGCCGTCCTCCTGGCGGCCGGTGCCAAGGGCAAGCGCTACGCGCTGCCGAACAGCCGGATCATGATCCACCAGGGATCGTCGGGGTTCCGCGGCAACACCCCGGACGTCGAGATCCAGATGCGCGAGAACCTGCACCTCGTCACGCGCCTGCTCGAGATCCTCGCCGAGCACGCCGGCCAGACGGTCGAGCGGGTCAAGGCCGATTCGGACCGCGACTACTTCATGGGTCCCGACGAGGCGAAGGCATACGGCCTGATCGACGAGGTCTTCGCCGGCAACAACGAGTCGCTCATCAGCCTGGCCCAGAAGGCCGGCGGCGAGATGCCAACCGCCGAAGAGGCCGCGGAGGCCGACAAGCCCAAGAAGTAGCCGGCGCTCGTCCCATGAGCCCTTCCGTCAGATTCAGACCAGCGCGGCACTCATGGTCCGATCGGAGCCCGCATCGGTCATATGCAGGCTGAAAGCCGCAGGATGCGGGGAATAGCCCTGGATGCTCGAAATACAGCGGCTCTGGCCTGAATCTGACCGATTCACTGGTTGCCGGCGATCCGCGTCCGCTCCGCGGCCAGGAGCCGCCGCTTCACCCGTGGATCCGAGCCCCAGCCCGACCAGCCGTCGGACGCGCGCACGACCCGATGGCACGGCACGGCCGGGAAGAGCGGGCAGCGCGACATCGCCCCGCCGACCGCGCGCGCCGCTCCCGGCGAACCGATGAGCGCGGCGACCTCGCCATAGGTGACCGTCTCGCCGGGAGGCACCTCGCGCACGGCGCGATACACGGCCGCGTCGAATGCCGACAGCCCGCCCAGGTCGACCGGTGGCAACGGGCCGCCGTCGAGGGCGGCGTCGATCCACGATCCATCGACGTCGCCGGGATCGAGCACCGCGCCCGGAAAGCGGCGTCGGAGCGCGTCGAACGGCTCGGAACGGGAGACGGCGGCGACGCCGGCATCGGTCTCGGCCACCCAGAGCGCGCCGATGGCGGTCTCGACGTGCGCGAAGCGCAGGGTCGTCATCGGTCTTGGGGAGTCAGGGCCATGAGCTTCGATGGTAGGGGCGCCTTGCTAGCCAGGTGACCGCTGCGGCCGATGGCGCATGGATTCGCGTGGGCACCTCGACGATCGGGGGATGGGAGCCTGCTGGAAGCCCCGTGCTACCATCGGCGACCGATGACCACCAAGTCGAAGGTTCCGTACCGCTGCTCCTTCTGCGGCAAGAGCCAGGAGCAGGTCCGCAAGCTCATTGCGGGCCAGGGCGTGTATATCTGCGACGAGTGCATCAACCTGTGCCAGGAGATCATCGAGGAGGAGATGCTCGAGACGCCGCGCGCCTCGAAGGCATCGGCGACCCCCCTCCCCAGCCCGCGCAAGATCAAGGACCAGCTCGACGCTTACGTCATCAGCCAGGAGCAGGCAAAGAAGGTCCTCAGCGTCGCGGTCTACAACCACTACAAGCGGGTCAACGCCGGACACACCGTCGACGACGTCGAGCTCGGCAAGTCGAACGTCCTCCTCGTCGGCCCAACGGGCAGCGGCAAGACCCTGCTGGCGCAGACGCTGGCGAAGATCCTTGACGTGCCGTTCTGCATCGCCGATGCGACGAGCCTGACGGAGGCGGGCTACGTCGGCGAGGACGTCGAGAACATCCTCCTGCGCCTCATCCAGGCCGCCGACTTCGACGTCCAGCGCGCGCAGCGCGGGATCATCTACATCGACGAGATCGACAAGATCGCCCGCAAGACCGATAACCCCTCGATCACGCGCGACGTTTCCGGCGAGGGCGTGCAGCAGGCGCTGCTGAAGATCCTCGAGGGCACGACCGCCAACGTGCCGCCGCAGGGCGGGCGTAAGCACCCGCACCAGGACTTCATCCAGATCGACACGACGAACATCCTCTTCATCTGCGGCGGGGCGTTCGAGGGGCTCGAGAAGATCATCGAGGAGCGGGTCGGCAAGCGGGGGATCGGCTTCGGGTCGGCGGCGCAGCAGTCGAAGGAGGAGCGCCGCATGGTCCTCTTCGACAAGCTCATGCCCGAGGACCTGCTGAAGTACGGCCTCATCCCCGAGTTCGTCGGCCGCCTGCCTGTCGTCGTCTCGCTGGCCGCGCTGGTCCAGGAGGACCTCGTCAAGGTCCTGACCGAGCCCAAGAACGCGGTCACCCGCCAGTTCACCAAGTTCCTCTCGCTCGACAAGGTGGAGCTCGTCTTCACGCCCGATGCGCTCGAGGCCACCGCCAAGCTGGCCCTCGACCGCAAGACCGGCGCGCGCGCGCTGCGCACGATCGTCGAGGAGGCGCTGCTCGACGTGATGTACGACATCCCCGAGCGCACCGACGTCACCAAGGTCGTCATCACGGCCGAGACGATCGAGCACGGCCAGCCGCCGATGCTCGTCACCGAGACCGAGGAGGAGCCGCGCCGCCGCGGCCGCCGCGCGAGCGCCCGCGAAGAGCCCGAGGAAGAGTCGGCCTAGCCACTCCGGTCCGCGCCGCGGCCCTCGATCCATCGAGCCTCGCCTCGATCCATCGAGACCAGGAGCTCACTTCGGGCTAGCGCGCCCCTCCGACTGCTCCGGCTCCGGCTCCGGCTCAGGGGGCTCCGGATCCAGCGCGACTCCCTGTCCTCCGCCGCGCCGGCTCAGGCGTGTGGCCACGAGAATCTGCCCGTTCGGCACCGAGTGGAACGACCCGTCGGCGTCGCGCAGGAGCGTGCGCCGCAGGCTGAAGTCCTCGACGGTGCCCTCCACGCCGGCGACGCGCACGAGGTCGCCGTAGCTGTACTGGTTCTCGAGGACGACGAAGATGCCGGCCAGCCAGTCCCGCACCAGCGTCTGCGCGCCGAACCCGACGGCGATCCCGACGAGGCCCAGCCCCGCGATCGCCGGACCGATGTTGATCCCGAGCTCGCCCAGCACCATGAGCGCGGCGATCACGAGGATGACCGCGCTGCCCACGCGGACGACCAGCTGCCCGACGGTGCGGACGCGGCCCTCGAGGCCCTCGGGCGGCTGGAGGAGGCTGGATGATGCCCTTCGGCGCTCGACCACATGCCGAACGCCGACGTTCACGCCGATGCGGAGGGCGATGATCGCGATCAGCGCGACGATCGCGATCAGCACGATGCGCACGACCAGCTCGGCCGATGCGGGGAGGTCGGTCATGCAGCGATGGTAGCAAGCGGGGCGGGGAGTACCGGAGTCCCGTGGCCGACCGTACTTTGGGCGCCTCTGCGGCAGCGATCGGCGGCGCTAGGATGTGGACCGGCCGCAACACTTCCCGCCCAGCCGCTGCCAGGAGCCATTCCACCGCATGACCGCCAACCAGCGCCGCCCAGGGTTCCGACTTCCGTGGTCGTCCGAGATGGACGCCGAAGGCGGAGAGGCCGTGCCCGGCGGAGAGGATGATCCGATGACGCCCACGCCAACCGGCGACGAGCCCGCCGGCGTTGCGGCGGAGCATGTCGCGCCCGACGATCTCATCGGCTCGACGCCCGAGCACGCGGCCGAGATGGAGTCACCAGCGGTCCCGAGCGAGCGGGCCGGACCACTCTCCGAGGACGTCACCGAACCCGCGGTGGTTGCCGCCGCCGGTCAGACTGCCGACGAGTTCATGCGTGACCTGGTCGCCGCGATGCGGAAGGTGGCCGACGAGGCCCGCGACGCCGGCGTCGCTGACATGCGAACCAGGGCCGACGAGCGGGTCCGCCTGCTCGAGGGTGACGCCGATCGGCGCCGCGAGGAGCTTCGCGAGCGGGCCGAGAAGGACGTCACCGAAGTCGGCGAGTGGGAGAAGGCAGAGGCGGAGCGGATCAAGCAGGAGGCCGAGCAGCGAGTCGTCGCACGCCGCGCCCAGCTCGACCAGCAGCTCGCCACCGATGCAACGCGCACCGAGGCGGAGACGAAGGCGGTGCGCGAGCGCGTCGCCGAGTACGAGCGCGAGCTCGACGCATACCACTCGCAGCTCGGCGAGATCAACGACCCTGCCGCATTCGCCGCGGCGGCCAAGCGCATGCCGAAGGCGCCGAGCCTCGATGGCGGTCCACCGCCGGCGAGCGACAGCCGGCCGGAGTCCCCCGCGCCGGCCGCTGCCGGGGCCGTCGCGGCCCCGACGAGCGCCGACGACCAGGTGCCGGTCGAGCCGGTCACGGCAGCATCGAACGGCGTCCCCGAGCCCGCGCCCGAGGTGCACCCCGCCGAGGAGGAGGTCCTCGCCGCGCGTCTGGCCGAGCTGGATGCCACGCTCCCGCAGCCGCCCGACGCACCGGAGGCCACGCCCGCGCCGGCCGGCGCCGAGCCGGCCACGACCGAGGTCGTCGTCAAGGGCCTCGGGAGCTTCGGGGCGATCACCGGCTTCCGCCAGGCGCTGTCGGGCGTCGACGGCATCGATGCAGTCGCGCTGAGCCTGGGACAGACCGGCGAGTTCGTCTTCCGCGCCACACACGCCGCCGGATTCGACGTCCGCAACGCGATCGCCGAGCTCGAGGGCGATGGGGCGAAGATCGAGGATCGACCCGAGGGCGGCCTGCGCGTCACCCTCGACCGCGCTCGCTGAACCCCCGACCCGGGTGGTAGACTCGACGCTCGGCATTGACCGTGAGGAGTACCCCTCCATCGGCCGCGTCAGAGAGGCGTGCCACGGCTGAAAGCCCGCCGCGGAGCGAGAGGGAGAAGGTCGCACGCGAGCCGCACGGGTCCGCCCGATAGCGCGGAGCACGAGGAGGCTCGACGTGAGCCTCGAACGAAGGTGGTACCACGACCCGTTCGTCCTTCGGCGAACGGGTTTTTGCTTGACCCACGAAGGAGCGCAGGGCCGATGACGACGACGCGACGGGAGCTCGTCCCGCGCTACGACGCCTCCCTCGTCGAGCCGGCGATCTACGAGATGTGGATGGAGAGCGGCGCCTTCACGCCGCCGCCGGAGCCGCCGGCGGGGGCGGATCGGTTCGTCATCATCCAGCCGCCCCCGAACGTGACCGGTGCTCTCCACCTCGGGCATGCCCTGACCGCGGCCGTTGAGGACGTGTTCACCCGCTATCACCGCATGCGCGGCGACGACACGCTGTGGCTGCCGGGCGTCGATCACGCCAGCATCGCCGCGCAGTTCGTCCTCGACCGGATCATCGCCGAGGAGGGGGAGACCCGCGCCTCGCTCGGCCGCGAGCGCTACCTCGAGCGGATGTGGCGCTTCATGGACGAGACGCGCGACATCATGGGCGAGCAGCACCGTCGGCTCGGGTGCGAGCCTCGACTGGACGCGCCTCCGCTTCACGATGGATGAAGGCAGCGCGCGGGCCGTGCGCGTCGCCTTCAAGCGGCTCTGGGACGGCGGGCTCGTCTACCGCGGCGAGGCGCTCGTCAACTGGTGCCCCCGCTGCCGGACCACGATCAGCGACCTCGAGAACATCCATCGCGAGGAGACCGGGACGCTGTGGACGGTGCGCTACCACCTGGCGCGCGAGGACGGCACCCCGGACCCCGACGCGTGGATCAGCGTCGCCACCACGCGCCCGGAGACGATCCTCGGCGACACCGCGGTCGCGGTGCACCCCGACGACGATCGCTACCGCGACCTCGTCGGCCGCGAGGCGATCCTGCCGTTCATCGGCCGTCGCCTGCCGATCGTCGCCGACGACCACGTCGAGCGCGAGTTCGGCACGGGTGCCGTGAAGATCACGCCCGCGCACGACTTCGACGACTACGAGCTCGGCAAGCGCCACGGCCTCCCGATGATCAGCGTCCTCGACGAGGCGGCGCGGATGAACGAGAACGGCGGCGACTTCGCCGGGATGGATCGGTTCGAGGCGCGCGCCGCCATCGTCGAGCGCCTGCGCGAGATGGGCGACCTCACCGCGGAGCGGCCGCACCAGATGGTCATCGGCCACTGCGATCGGTGCGACGCCGTGGTCGAGCCGCGCCTCAGCGTGCAATGGTTCATCCGCACGAAGCCGCTGGCGGAGCGCGCGCTCGCATCGGTCACCGAGGGGCGGACCCGGATCCTGCCCGGCGCACTTCGAGAAGGTGTACGCCCACTGGATGGAGAACATCCACGACTGGGCGGTCGGGCGGCAGCTGTGGTGGGGTCACCGCATCCCGGCCTGGTTCTGCCCCGACGGCCACGTGACCGTCTCCGACGCAGAGTCCGGACCGGACGCGTGCGCCGAGTGCGGCCGCCCGGCGTCGGAGCTGACCCAGGAGACCGATATCTTCGACACATGGTTCAGCAGCGGGCTCTGGCCGTTCAGCACGCTCGGCTGGCCGGACGATACGCCGGACCTGCGGCGCTTCTACCCGACCAGCGTCATGGAGACGGCCTATGAGATCCTCTTCTTCTGGGTCGCGCGGATGATGATGCTCGGCCTCTTCCTGACCGATGCCGAGCCGTTCCACACGGTCTACCTCCACGGGCTCGTGCGCGATCCGCTGGGCCAGAAGATGAGCAAGACGAAGGGCAACGTCGTCGATCCGCTCGAGATGATCTCCACCATCGGCGCCGATGCCCTGCGCTTCGCGCTCGTCTCCGGCAACGCGCCCGGCGTCGACCAGCGCCTGACCGATGCGAAGCTCACCGGCGGCCGCAACTTCACGAACAAGCTGTGGAATGCCGCTCGATTCGTCCTCCGCGCGCGCCCGGAGCCTCTGGCGCCGCCTTCTGAGGAGCCGTCGCTGGCGGCCCGATGGATCCGTTCGCGGCTCGCGGCCGCCACCGAGCGCGCCACCCGGCAGCTCGGCGACCTCGACCTGGCCGGCTACGCCGCGACCGTCTACGAGGCGGCGTGGAGCGACTACTGCGACTGGTTCCTCGAGATGGCAAAGGTCGACCTGCGCCGTCCGGACGCGACCGATGCGGACCGTGCGGCCACGTGGGCGGCGGCCGCGGACGGGCTCGCCACCCTCCTGAAGCTCCTCCATCCGCTGATGCCGTTCGTGACGGAGGAGATCTGGCAGGCGCTCGGCGAGCTCGAGCCTCGGGCCACCCACGGTGAGCCGCTGCTGATCCGCGCAGCGTGGCCGACGGCCGGCGGCGCCGATCCCGACGCGGAGCGGGCGTTCGCGGACCTCTCGGCCCTCGTGCGCGAGGTCCGCAACCTGCGCACCTCGGCTGGCACGCCCGCCGGCGCGTGGATCCCGCTCGTGGTCGCCCCGGCCGACGCGGATGCCCACGCCGCGCTCTCGGAGGGTGCCTCGTATGTCGAGACGCTCGCCCACGTCCGCCCGATCGACCTGCGCTCCGACAGTGAGCGGCCGACGGTCGTCGCGGCCACCCCGCTCGGGGCGGCCTGGCTCGGCGTGGACCCGTCGGCCTCGACAGGCGGTGGTGAGCGCCGCGCGGCGCAGACGGCCGAGCTCGAGGCGAACATCGCGCGCCTTCGTGGACTGCTCGCCAACGAGGCATTCGTGGGGCGCGCGCCGGCCGAAGTGGTCGAGCGCGAGCGGGAGCGCCTGGCCGAGCTGGAGGACCAGCTCCGGCAGCTCGGGTAGGGCTGGTCTCGATCCATCGCGGAATCTGCGCGCGAACTGGCCTTCCGGTGAAGATTCCTCGACCCACCGAGACCCCGGGTAGCCGAACGGGCCATGGCGGTCCCACAGGACCCGGCTGGTAGAATCGCCGCGCCGAGCAGCACGAGGGTCTATCTCAGCATGTCGTTCCTCCGGCGCAAGAAGACCGAAGCCGAGCCGCCGCCGCCACCGACCCCGATCCACGAAGAGGTCCGGGCCCAGGAGTACGGGCTGCGGATCTCGCTGGTGGCGCGCAGCAGCGACGGCCTTCGCCTGCCCGCGGACCCGACGGTCGCGGCCGCGATTCCGGGCATTGTCGAGCCGATCAGCCAGACGACGGTCGAGACGATCGCGCCGCTGCCCCTCGAGTTCTCCGACGCCTCGCCGGCGATCGAGCGCTTCAACGAGGTCCAGCAATGGGTGCTCGCGCGCCGTGACGTCGGGCCGGTGGGGCGCCACGGCCTCTACGTCCTCGAGATGACCGATGCGCTCGACATGACCGTCGACACCTTCCACGCCGGGCTCCTGCACGGCGACACCGATACGAGCGGGTACCCCGACTACAACGCGATCGTCGGGGGGCTTGCCTCGCACTGGGACGAGCTGTCGGGTGAGCTCATCGTCCGCGCCGTCATCGGCTGGGGCGGCAAGGGGCTCCGCGGCGACACGGAGCGCATCGGTCAGAAGCTGCTGAGCTCGCTGTACCAGCAGGTGCTCGCGTCGGGCTACAGCCTCGGGGAGGCGGAGCAGGCAAGGCTGCCGGCCATCGGTGCCCGCTCGGGCCTTACCTGCGCGCACTGCGGCTTCGAGGCGGGGAGCGCCAGCGCCTTCTACTGCCCGAAGTGCGGCATGCGGATGGCGCGCGGCTCCTAGTCCCGGGCAGCGGTACTTTCGGGGTAGGCCCCAATCGGCCCGAGTCCCATTGTCCGAGCACGGCGTGAACGTGAGGATGGTGACCGCTAGCACCGGACTCCCCAGATCCGCCGCGTAAGGAAGGGCCATGGAGCGACCCACGATTCTGCTTGCCGTCGCCGAGGACGGCGACGCGTACGTTGACGCGCTTCGGCGCGCCGGCTTCGAGCCGATCAGCGTCGATCCGGGCACCGTCGAGTCGGTCCCGCACGTTGACATGGGGGTCGTCGACTGCGACCTGCCGTCCGCAGGCGTCACCGCCGTCTACCAGCAGCTCCACGCCGCGGGTGTGCCCACGACGCTGCTCCTGATGAGCGCCTCGACCGACCTTCCCGACGGTGTCGGCGGCAGCCGTGACGAGGTCGCCCTCAAGCCGATCCCGCCCGATGCGCTCGTCTACCGGCTCCAGGCGCTCCTCATTCGGACCGGCCGCCACCTGCCGACCGAGTCCGGCGCGTGGGCGACCGATGAGTCGCTCAGCTCGGCGCCGATCGCCGGCGAGGGCCACGTCGTCAGCGTCTTCGCCCCGAAGGGCGGCGTCGGGAAAACGACGGTCGCTGTGAACATGGCCGTCGCGCTGCGTCAGCAGACGCACGCCGAGGTCCTCCTCTTCGACGCCGACGTCGGCGTCGGCAACGTGACGGCCGTCCTCGATGTGCCGTATCGCATGGGCCTCGCCGACCTGGCGGACAGCCCGCAAGAGGAATGGACCGATGCGGCCTTCGACCAGATCGTCGCCACGCACCCCGACAGCGGCGTGCGCGTGCTCACCTGGGGCACCGATCCGGCCGAGTCCGAGCGCGTGAGCGTCGACCTGCTCCTTGCCGCCCTGCGCTGGGCGCGCGACCACCACTCGTATGTGATCGTCGACAACCATCCCGGCTACGCCGATCGTACGATGGCGATGCTGGCCGTCTCCAACGAGATCTTTCTCGTCGTTACTCCCGAGGTCGGGGCCCTGCGAAACAGCTCGCAGTTCCTGGACCTGGCCCGCGAGCTCGGGTTCGGCAACGTCGTGCGCGTCATCGTGAACCGCGCCAACCACGGCATTCGCCCCCAGGACATGGCGAAGACGCTGGGCCTGCCGATCTCGGCCACGATCGTCAGCAACGGGCCGAAGGCGGTCATCTCCTCGAACGAGGGCCGGCCGATCGTCCTCAAGTTCCCGCGCGAGAAGATGTCCGACGACCTCCACGCCGTCGCCCGCCTCGTCTCGCACCCGGAGCCGGTCGCGACCGGCGCGACCACCGAGCGCACCAAGCGAGCGTGGTGGACCCGCTTCGGGACCCGAACCTCCGAGGCCTGACCCGCCGCATCCCCGCGCGCCAACGGCCAGTGCGAAGCGCACGGGCCGTTGTGCCATCATTCCGCGGCCGTGCCGACCTACGACTACCAGTGCCGCTCCTGCGGCTCCGTCACCGAAGTGATCCACTCGATGCTCGAGGAGGGTCCGTCGGTCTGCGAGCGGTGCGGCGGCGAGCTGCGGCGCGTGATCTACCCGACCGGGATCATCTTCAAGGGCTCAGGCTTCTACCGGAACGACTCTCGCAGTGGCGGGACGACGTCGTCCGAGTCCAAGCCGTCAGGCGACTCGGTCGCGAAGACAGACTCCAAGCCGAAGACCTCGAGCACTGAGGCGACAAAGGGCTCAGGCGACTCCGGAAGCTGACCCGCTCAGGCCGGCTGGGCCTGGCGCGTGCCACATCGGCGGCAGAACCGAGCATTCGCCGAGAGCGACAGTCCGCACTCTCCGCAGTTCTGAACGCCCACGTTGCCGACCGCGCTGGCCACCTCGCGAGCCGATGCCTCCCAGAAGCGCTGGCCGGCGGCCGCTCGCATCGCAAGCTCGGCCGAGGTGACGGCCGCACCGCGTGAGCGGTAGGGAAGGACCGCCGGCATGTCGCCCTCGGTCGGGCCCCCGTCGAGGCCGAGCGAGTCGAGCTGCGCACGGCGCGCGGCCACCTCTGGCGTCTCGTCCGCGGCCGCGGCTGGCTGTGCGACGTCCGGCGGTGCCGGTCGCGCCGGGAAGTGGAGGATCGTTTCGCTGATCGGCGCGATGCGCGGCGCGATCGGCGTGGGCGCCGCGGGCTCCGGCTCGGCTTCGGCGGCGGCAATGGGCTCGGGCTCCGGCTCGACCTCGGCCGCGACGGGCTCGGGCTCGGCTGCCTCGGCGGCGATCGGTTCGGCTTCCGGCCAGATCGCGGCTGTCTCGCCGACCGGCCCTGCGGCCGCAACCGGCTCGGGCTCGGCCTCGGCGGCAACCGGCTCCGGCTCTGGCTCGGCCTCGGCCACGATCGGCTCCGGCTCGAGCTCGAGGGCGGCGTCGTCGTCCCAGGCCACGACCCGCAGCCGCGGCGGCTCGGGCACGGCCTCGGCTGCCACCGGCTCCGGCTCCGGCTCGACGGCCTGCGCCGGCTCGACCGGGGCGTCGGTTGTGGTCGGCTCTTCGTCCAGCTCGGCGGCGACCCAGGTCGTCTCGGGCTCCACAGGCGCGGCCTCGGCGGCGAGCACGCTCGTCGGGGGTCGCCTCGGGCGCCTGCGCAGCAGCCGCTTCCGCTGCCTGCGCTGCGGCAGCCTCGGCAGCCTGTGCGGCTTCGAGCTCGGCCGCGGCACGAGCCGCCTCCTGCGCGGCGAGCGCCTCGGCGAGCATGATGGCGGCGACCTTGTCGGCCTGCTCCTTGGTCTCGTACACGAAGCCGTCGGCGCCGACGAAGCCGCCGACCGTCGCGACGGGCTCCTCGAGCTCGTACGTCGGTGCGGCTGGAGCATTGGCCCACGTACCCGGGGTGACGGCCCAGTCGTCGTCGGGGACGTGGCCGATGGCGGCAACAGCCTCCTCAGGCAGGTCGGAGGTCGGCCAGGCGTCAGGCCCGAGGCGGCGGCGGATGTCCTCGTCGGACATGTCGGCCTCGGCGATGCCGGCGACCGGCTCGGCGGTGGCGGCGATCGAGGCGGCCAGGCGCTCGGCGAGGTCATCGGTGCCCGGAACGGGGACGCAGGTGCGGCATCGGCCGGCGTCGTCGTTCCAGCAGCTCACGCACGTGTACTGACGGCAGTCGATGCAGAAGTTGAAGGCCTCGTGGAAGGCTTCCAGCTGTGCGGTGGCCAGCGCGCCTTCCTCGCTGCGCATCGCATCGTCGAGCGCGTCGCCGAGGGCGTCCTGGCTGGTCAGGTAGTTCTTGAGCCCGCCGATCAACCCCCGTGTCTTGCGCAGGGGATTCAGGCGGGTCGGCGCGCTGAACTCGTAGCGCGTCCCGCAGCGTTCGCAGAAAGTCTCAGTCAGGGTCTCAGTCAATGCCGCTCCACTCCACCCATCCGGCGGGGCACGCAGTATACCGATGGGGTCCATCCGGCCCGCATCCTCCGAAAGGGGCATGCCGGAGCGGCCGTTCGTACCCTAAGTGCTAGCATCGCGCCCGATGGGGATCCTGTCGCGGGTCGAGGCCTTCCTCGAGCGATTCCTCGAGGCGCCGGCCGGAAGACTGGGCGCCTCGATCCAGCCTGTGAGCCTCGCGAAGCGGATCGAGCGCGCGATGGACACGAACAAGACGTACGGCGACGTCGGCGTCATCGTGCCGAACCAGTACGACCTGCACCTTCACCCGACCGACTTCGCCGCCTTCGAGTCCTACCGTGGCTCGCTCGAGGATGACCTCGCTCACGGCGTGCTCGCGCGCGCTCGCCACGAGCACTACACGCTGGTGGCGCGGCCGCGGGTCAGCATCCTCGCCGACGAGGCGACGCGCCGCGGGGAGATCCGGGTGGCCGCGAACGTCGTCGACGAGCGTGGCAGCCAGGTGCGCGAGGCCGAGCCGATGCCGGCCAGCTCCGACACGATGGTCTACGCGCGCCCCGGTGGCGACCGGGCGCCGGAGTCGGCGCGGCGGGCGTACCTGCTCGTCAGCACGCGCGGCAGCAAGGCGGTCCAGTTCGACCTCGGCGGGCCGCTCATCGGCATCGGCCGCGCGAGCGACAACGACGTGATCGTCGACGACCCGATGGTCAGCCGGCACCATTGCCAGCTCAAGCTCCAGCACGGTGCCTACGGCTTCACGGACCTCGGCAGCCGCAACGGGTCGAGCGTCAACGGCCAGCAGGTGAGCGAGATCGCGCTGGGTCCCGGCGACATCATCCGCATCGGCGACACCCAGATCGAGTTCCAGGTGCGCGGTTGACCGGCGACATCCTGCGAGTCCTGCTCCTCCTGCTCCAGATCGGCTTCGTCGTGCTCCTCTACCTGATCCTGCTGCGCTTCGCCGGGTCGCTGCTGCGCGACCTGCGCAACGCCGAGCAGGCGCAGATCGCGTCGCGCTCGGGGATCGGGCGGCTGTCGGTGCTCGAGTCGCCGGAGGACGAGCCACCGGTCGGGACGACGCTGGCGCTCGGGCCGATCAACTCGATCGGGCGCAACGTGAACAACACGATCTACGTCGAGGACGATTTCGTCAGCTCGAACCACGCGATGCTGACCTTCCGCGGCCGCGCCTGGTTCGTCGAGGACCAGGGCAGCACGAACGGCACGTACGTCAATGGGCACCGCATCGACCGCGCGGTGGCGCTGAGCTTCGGCGACGAGGTGACGATCGGTCGCGTGCGGATGCGCCTCGACCGATGAGCGCGAGCACGGCCTGATGCGAGTCACCTGGCGCGGGGTCGAGCTCCGGCTGCTGCTGCCGATCCTCGTCATGGTGCCCCTCGGGTTCGCGATCACGAATATCGCGCTCCAGGGGCAGCCCGACCCGGGCCCGCTCGGCCTCGCCATCGGCTACGTCTCGATGTTCTTCGCCGCCCATGTCTTCCTGGTGCTGTCCGGCCACCGCGGCGACCAGCTCCTCCTGCCGGCCGTCGGAGCGATGGGCGGCATCGGTCTCATCATGCTCAACCGGCTCCCGCAGGAGCTGGCCGGGACGAGCGCGTTCGGCATCGAGCTGGGCATGGCCGCGACCCAGCTGCTGTGGTTCGCGATCGGGCTGGTGGTGATGCTGGCGATCGCGATCGGGCTGCGCGACGACGGGATCCTGCGTCACTACAAGTACACGTGGGCCGCCATCGGGATCGTGCTCCTCATGGCGACCTTCCTCATCGGCTACGAGGTCAACGGCGCGCGGCTGTGGATCGACCTCGGACCGGTCAGCGTGCAGCCCGGCGAGTTCCTGAAGGTCGTGCTGGTCATCTTCCTCGCCGGCTACCTGGCGGAGACGCGCACGCTGCTCACCAGCGCGCGGCTGCGGATCGGGTTCCTGTCGATCCCGCCGCTGCCGTACTTCCTGCCGATGCTGGCGTTGTTCGCGGCGGTGATGCTCATCGTCGTCCGCCTCAACGACCTCGGCACCGCGCTGCTCTTCTTCGGCACCTTCCTGATCATGCTGTTCGCCGCCACCGGCCGCCGGTCGTACGTCCTCATCGGCCTCGTCCTCTTCGTGGCCGGCTTCTTCGTGGCGTATCAGCTGTTCGGGCACGTCCAGGCCCGCGTCGACGTCTGGCTGGATCCGTTCGCCGACCCGCTGGGGGCGGGGTTCCAGCCGGTGCGCGCCCTGTACGCGCTCGGACGCGGCGGCGTCTTCGGGGAGGGCCTCGGGCAGGGGATCGTGACGCTCGGTGGGGGCCTGACGATCCCGTTCGTGCATACCGACTTCATCTTCACGGCCATCGCGGAGGAGCTCGGGCTGCTCGGCGCCTTCGCGCTGCTCGGATTCGCCGCGGTGATGGTCTTCCGCGGGCTGCGCATCGCGGCGCTGGCGCGTGACGACTTCAGCGCACTGCTGGCGGTCGGGCTGACCGCGAGCCTCGGCCTCCAGACGCTGATCATCATCGGCGGCAACACGAAGCTCATCCCGCTCACCGGGATCACCCTGCCGTTCGTCAGCTACGGCGGGTCGAGCGTGCTGGCCAGCTTCATCATGATCGGCCTGCTGCTGTCGATCAGCCATCGGAGCGCGATCGGCGCCGATGCGGACTCCGCCTCATGATCGCCACCAACGTTCGCCGGCTCGGCCTCTACCTGATGCTCAGCTTCGCGGTCGTCTCGCTCAGCATCGTCTGGTGGCAGGTGCTCGAGGCACCGAACCTCGCCGTGCGCGCCGACAACCCGGAGGTCATCGCCGCCCGCCGGACGCTACCGCGCGGCAGCATCTTCGACAGCCAGGGCCAGGTGCTGGCGAGCTCGGAGGTGAGCGAGGGCCTCAGCCGGCGCACGTACCACGACAGCGCCTTCACCCACGTCATCGGCTACGCCAGCCACCGGTTCGGGAGCACCGGCATCGAGCGCGCCTACGAGGACCTCCTGGTCGGCCAGACCGATCCGAACCCGATCCGCGACCTCGTCAGCGACGTCCTGGACCGCCAACCCGAGCCGCGGGACCTGTCGCTGACGATCGACCAGCGGCTCCAGGACTTCGCCGCCGCCGAGCTGGGCGGAGATCCCGGCGCCGTCGTCGCCCTGGATCCCCGCACGGGAGCGGTGCTGGCCCTCGTCTCGACGCCGACCTTCGACGCGACGCCGATCTCCGGCGACCCCGGCGTCGCGCAGGAGCCGATGGATGCGCTCCGCAACGATCCGGCCGAGCCGCTGCTCGGCCGCGCGCGGCAGGGCCTCTACGTCCCCGGGTCGATCATGAAGGTGTTCACCGCTGCCTCCGCGCTCGACGCGGGGGTCATCGCGCCCGGGACGACGTTCGCCGACCAGCCGCGGCAGGAGGTCGAGGGGTTCGTCGTCGACGGCTTCACGATCCTCGAGCACGACCTCGGTGGCATCCAGCCCGACCTGTGGGCGTTGTCCGAGGCGCTCCAGGTGTCGAGCAACATCTACTTCGCGCACGTCGGCCTCGAGCTCGGGGCGGATGCGTTCCTCGAGTACGCGCGACGCTTCGGCTTCTGTGACCCGATGGCGATCGGCCCGCCGGGACGGACGCTCGGCGTCGCACCCAGCTACGTGACCGCCCCGGTCGACAACGACTGCGGACCGTTCAGTGGCGACGTCGAGCTGGCGAGCGCGGCCTTCGGCCAGGGCTCGACCCAGGTGACGCCGGTGCAGATGGCGATGGTCGCGGCGGCGATCGCCGGCGATGGGGTGATGCCGCAGCCCTGGGTCGTCCGCGACGTCCGGACGCACACGAACCGCAACCGGATGAGCGAGTCGGTGCTCCAGACCTTCGGCTCGCCGGGTGGCACGCGGGTCGTCAGCAGCCAGGCCGCCGCCGACACCCGCGCGGCGATGGTCGACGCAGTGAACGGTGAGCTCGGCCGGCTCTTCGCCGGGCAGGGCGACATCACGCTCCACGGGATCGGCAACCACCGCTCCGCCGGCAAGACCGGCACCGCACAGCTCGGCGGTGAGCAGGCGCCGCACTCGTGGTTCATCGGCTTCGCGCCTGCCGAGGAGGGGGCGACGCCGGAGATCGCGATCGCGGTCCTCGTCGAGAGCGGCGGATCGGGAAGCGGACGGGCCGCGCCGATCGCGGGACGGGTCATGGCGGAGTACCTGCGCATCACCGGCGGGTGAGCGGTGCGCGAACTGGGCGCAACGCAGCCGTCGCCTCGATCGTCCGGAGGGGTGCATCGGTCCTTCGAGCGGTGAACCGCTCGGTAACTCGCTGGAGTATTGTCTTTCGGAGTCCAGGGCCCCGAGACCGGCGCCCACGCACCGAAGCCGGGGAGACCAACGCATCGTGAAGAACGTCCAGCAACCCGCGGAGCGCGTGATCGCAAGCGTCGAGCGCGTGATCGTCGGGAAGCACGTTGAGGTGCGCATCGCCCTCGTCGCGCTCCTGTGCGAGGGCCACATCCTCATCGAGGACGTCCCAGGCGTCGGCAAGACGATGCTCGCCAAGGCGCTGAGCCAGAGCCTCGGCTGCTCGTTCCGGCGCATCCAGTTCACCCCCGACCTGCTGCCGTCGGACGTGACCGGCCTCTCCATCTTCAACCAGAAGACGGCCGAGTTCGAGTTCCGCCCTGGACCGATCTTCTCCCAGGTCGTCCTGGCCGATGAGATCAACCGCGCGACGCCGAAGACCCAGAGCGCGCTGCTCGAGTGCATGGAGGAGCGCCAGGCGACGATCGACGGCACCACCCACCCGATGCCATCGCCCTTCCTCGTCATCGCCACCCAGAACCCGATCGAGTACGAGGGCACTTTCGCCCTGCCGGAGGCGCAGCTCGATCGGTTCATGCTCCGGCTGCGGCTCGGCTATCCGAAGCCGATGGAGGAGATCGTCATCCTCGACGAGCAGAAGCGCCGCCATCCGATCGACTCGGTCGAGCAGGTGCTGGGCCTCGAGGAGCTCCGAGAGATGCAGGCGGGGATCAAGGAGATCTACGTCGACCAGGCCGTGGCCGAGTACATCGTCCGGCTCGTGCGGGCGACGCGTGAGCATCCCGACGTGTACCTCGGGGCCTCCCCGCGCGGCTCCCTCAACCTGTATCGCGCCTCACAGGCGTACGCCGCGCTCGCAGGGCGCGACTACGTCATCCCCGACGATGTGAAGCAGCTGGCGGTGGCCGTTCTGGCGCACCGCCTCATCGTGAAGAGCCAGGCGTCGCTGCGCGAGGTCGATCCCGAGCAGATCGTGCGGGAGATCCTCGCATCGGTCCCGGTCGCCGAGGCTGCCGAGGCCGTCGAGGCCAACCGCGCCCAGATCAGCTGACCTGACCCGCCGACCGATGGGCTTTCTCAGTCGCCACCTCCGGCTCCTCTTCCTCGTCACCGCGCTGGTCGTGGCGGCCTTCAGCACGGGCCTCGAGTTCCTCTTCTTCCTCGTGTACCTGACCGCCGCGATCCTCATCGGCTCCTGGCTGTACGCGCGCCGCGGCCTCCACCAGGTCCGTGCCGACTACCGGGTCCTCAACCCGCGCACGCACGTCGGCGAGGTGCTCCAGGCGGTCTACCGCGTCGAGAATCACGACTGGATCGCTAAGCCGTGGGTCGAGCTGTGGAACGAGTCGACCCTGCCGTCGGGCCTGCCCGGGCGCGTCGTCGGCATGCCCGGGCGCGGCCGACGCCAGTGGCTGGCGAAGGTGACGCTCACCCGGCGCGGCAGCTACCGACTCGGCCCGTTGCGCGTGCGGACCGGCGATCCGTTCGGGCTGTTCACGAGCGAGATGCTCATCGGCCACCCGACCAGCGTCGTCGTCTTTCCCGAGGTTGTCGGCCTGCCGCACTGGCGCCTGCCGCCGTCGCCGATCGACGGCACGACGCGCACGCGCCGTCGCTATGAGGCGGCCACGCCGCTCGTGAGCACCGTCCGACCGTACGTGCACGGCGACGCGATCAATCGCATCCACTGGCTGTCCAGCGCGCGCCACGGCGAGCTCCACGTCAAGGAGTTCGACCTCGAGCAGGCCGCCGACCTGTGGATCGTGCTCGACCTCGAGCGCGCGGTCCATGCCGGCGTCGGGAACGACGCGTCCGTCGAGACCGCGGTGACGATCGCTGCGTCGGTCGCGATGCGCACGCTCAACGACAACCGATCCGTGGCGATGACCGCATCGGCGCGGCGCATCCAGGTCCACCAGCCCGATCGCGGGCCGCGGGTCGAGCAGAAGCTGCTCCACCTCTTCGCGAACGTCCAGGCCGACGGCGCGGTTCCGCTGGCCGAGGTCCTGAACGCCACGCTGACCCAGCTGCGGCGAGGCATGACCCTGTGCCTGATCACCGGCTCGACCGACCGCACCTGGGTTCGCGGCCTGTCGGTGCTTCGTCGGCGCGGCGTCGGCGCACTGGTGATCCTGCTCGATCGGTGGTCGTACGTCAGCGCCGAGCCCGACGAGCAGTCCCGGGCGGAGCTTGCCGCCGTCCGCCACGCACTCGCCGAGTACGACGTCGAGCATCGGCTCGTCCGGCGCGGTGACGACATCGCCGAAGCCATCGGTGGACGGTCGCGGGCCCGTGTCTGACCTCGGCGAGCGGCTGCGCTATCCGCGTGCCGGCTGGATCAGCCTCCTCCTGCTGGGGGTGATGGCCCTGGCCCTGGCCTGGTCGGTCCAGGGTGCGGGCTGGCTCGAGCAGATGGACTTCCTCGTGCCGGTGGCGCTCTACGCCGTCGTCGCCGGCGCGTTGCTCGGCATGCTGCGTGGCTCGATCGTGTGGTCCCTGCCCGTCGGCGCCCTCATCGGCACCGCCGTCGTGCTCTGGACCGTCGGGGGCGAGTACTTCACCGATCTCGACCAGGCCGGCCGGCTGGTCGCGCTGCGCACCGAGCTCATCGAGTGGCTGGCCGTCGTCTTCAGCACGGGGTATCCGCCCGAGCTGTCACCGTACGCCATCGGCCTCGCCGTCCTGATGTTCGCGACCGTGTTCGCCGCCGCCTACGCCACCTATCGCCATCACCGCGTGCTCGACGCCATCCTCCTGCTCGGCGCAGCGCTCATCATCAACATGTCGGCGATCGTCACCGACCTCTTCGGCCAGCTGCTGCTGTTCGTCGTCGCGGCGCTCCTGCTCTGGCTGCGCGCCGCGCTGGTCGACCGCCAGGACGGTTGGCAGCGTCGCCGCGTGAACGAGACGCTCGAGGTGCCGACCGCGATCATGCGCTCGGGGATCGTCGCCGGCGCCGGGGCCATCGCCCTTGCCACGATCCTGACCACCGTGGCCGTTGCGTCGCCGCTCACCGAGGCGTGGCGATCGATGGACGGGGTGTGGACCGGCGTGCGCGACCAGTTCGAGGGCGTCTTCGGCAGCCTCACCAACCCGCAGTCGCGGATCAGCGGCAACAGCTTCGGCAGCTCGTTCATGATCCAGGGCGAGTGGGTCAGCTCCGACAACGAGGTGCTCGTGCTCGCCGCTCCTCGTGCGCTGTACCTGCGCACGACCACCTACGACACCTTCACCGGACGCCTGTGGAGCCAGTCGGAGAGCGTGAAGCGGACGGTCGAGGCGGGAAACCTCCTCTTCGACGAACCCACCTCGGAGCGGTCGGCCGTGCCCACGGCGGTGACCGTCGTGGACATCGGGATCGAGATGCGGCAACCGATCGGCCGCAATCTCTTCACCGCCGGGTTGCCGTATGTTGTCTACGCGCCCGCGGTCGTCACCGAGCCGCTCGGTGCGCCGCTGCTCGGAAGCATCGAGCACGCCAACGCGCTCGGGTCGGGTGAGGCGTACGAGCAGACCGTCCAGATCTCGACCGCCACCGAGGCCGAGCTCGGCGCCGCGGGCGACGCGTACCCGGAGGAGGTCTCGAACCTCTATCTCGATACGACCGGGCTCACCGATCGGGTCGCGCGGGAGGCTGAGCGGGTCACCTCGGGCGCGGAGAACAACTACGAGCGGGCGAAGATGCTCGCGAACTATCTCGCTCGCGACCCGTCATTCACCTACGACACGAAGGCCGCCCTCCCGCCGGATGGGCAGGACGCCGTCGACTTCTTCCTGTTCGACCCCGCCGCTGACCGCACGGGTTTCTGCCAGCATTTCGCCAGCGCGATGGTGATGATGGCCCGCTCCCTGGGCCTGCCGACGCGAATGGCGGCCGGATTCGCGCCCGGCGAGCGGCAGGCGGACGAGACGTTCCTCGTTCGCGAGTCGAATGCGCACGCCTGGGCCGAGGTCTACTTCCCCGGCTACGGCTGGGAGATCTTCGAGGCCACGCAGTCGATCAGATCGGGCTTCGGCCGGGCCAGCGGCGACGAGACCAATGCAGGGGCGCCGCCGCTCCCGGGCATTGATCCCTTCCTCGAGGACCCCGATCTGGTCGAGTCGCTGCGCGGCGCCGAGGGCGAGATCGCGCTGCCCTCGCCCGACCTCGTCGAGGGTGCAATCGACCCGAACCAGCCCGAGTCCGCTCCGGCCCCCGACGATGAGGCGCGTGGAGCCAACGCCCTCCTCATCGCCGCCCTCGTCCTCGGCGGCCTCGTCGCGCTGTGGCTGCGATTGAACTACCTCCAGCGCAGGTGGCGGCTGCTTCCCGCCGGCGATCGGGCGTGGCGCCAGCTCACCGCCGCCGCCGCGCGCGCCGGGGTGGGACCACGGCCCTCCGAGACGATCTACGAGTACGCGGGCTGGCTGGAGGACCAGATGCCGGACCAGATGGAGCCGATTCGGACCGTCGCCGACGGCAAGGTCTGGCAGTCGTACTCCGGTCGCCGCCTCACCCTGGCCGGCGCCGGCAAGCTCGACAGCGCCCTGCGGCAGCTGCGCTGGCCGCTCATCTGGCTGGCGGTGCGCCGGGGCCTTCGCCGCCTCACCAGCCGCGACGGGACCGCCCAGCCCTAGAGGGCCAGCGGCCGTCCCTCGGCGCCCTCGTCGACGTGGGTGCGCTCGCGCCCGAGCAGGTGCAGCGTGTCGTTCCAGCGCTCGAGCCGCCATGTCCCGGAGTCCTGGCGCAGGGCCGAGGAAATCGACGCGTTGTCGATGTCGAGCGCCTCCGCCCGCTCGGCGTCCAGGTCCAGCAGCTCGCGCGCGAGGAAGCGGAGGATCCCGCCGTGGCTGACGAGCAGCACCGGCCAGGCGGAGCTGGTGTCGACCTCGGCCAGCAGCGTTCGGACGCGTTCGGCGGCGTCGGTCAGCGGCTCCCCGCCGGGCGGGCCGTAGCCGGGTGTCGTGCGCCAGGCTCGGTAGCGATCGCCATCGGTCTCTTCGAGCTCGGCGTGCGTCCGCCCCTCCCACTCGCCGGCACCGATCTCCACCAGCCGCGGCTCGGGCTCGACGGTGATGCCGATCGCAGCCCCGATCGCGGCCGCCGTCTCGGTCGCGCGGGACAGGGTCGAGGCGAGGACCCGGGCTGGCCTGAGGTCAGGGTCGGCGACGATCCGCGCCGCGACCAGCGACGCCTCGTGGTGGCCCGAGTCAGAGAGCGGCGGGTCGAGGCGACCCTGCCATCGGCCCTCGCGGTTCCAGTCGGTGACGCCGTGCCGTATCAGTACCAGGCGCCGCACATCTACGTATTGATCCTCGACCATCACCCGGTCGGGACGGTCGCGGCCTCGAAGACCTCGCGAGCGGTTGCCGCCGCGGCGGCCGCATCGGCCGGGAAGCCGTGGCCGGGCAGCGTCTCGCCCATGATCCGGATGGCATCGGCCATCTCGTCGATCCCGACGTCGCCCATGTGTCCGAAGCGGAAGATCCGTCCGGTCCACTTGCCCTGGCCACCGGCGATCACGAGGCCGCGCGCACGCATGTCGGCGTTGAACGGCGCCCACTCGATCCCGTCGGGCAGCCAGGCGGCCGTGACGGTCGCGGACCGGTCCGGCGGCGCGGCGACGAGGGTCAGCCCGAGCGACTCGAACCCGGCGGCGACGGCGGCGGCGATGGCGGCATGGCGGGCCCACGTCCGCTCGCGGCCCTCGGCGCGCAGGCGGCCGACGCCGATGCGCAGGCCGTAGAGGACGGCAACGGCTGGCGTCCACGGCGTCTGGCCCTTGCCGGACCACTCGATCGCCTCGGCGAAGTCCCAGTACACGCGCGGCATCGTTGCCGTCTTGCCGGCGGCGACGGCACGCGGCCCGAGCGCGGCGATCGCGATGCCCGGCGAGGCCATCCACGCCTTCTGGCTGGCGCTGATGACGAGGTCGACGCCCCACGCGTCCATCTCGAACGGCATCGCGCCGAGGCCGCTGATGCCGTCGACGATCAGCAGCGGCTCGCCCGGGGCGCCGCGCACGACTTCGGCCAGCGCCTGCATCGGGTTCGCCACGCCGGTCGAGGTCTCGTTGTGGGTGACGAGGACGGCGCGGTAGGCATCGGTCCCGTCCAGGTGCGCGCGGAGGGCGTCGGGAGCGGCTGACTGACCCCATTCGACCTCGAAGCGCTCGACATCGGCGCCGAATGCGCCCGCGATCTTCGCGAACCGGTCGCCGAAGCCGCCGATCGTCACGACCAGCACGCGGTCGCCGGGTGAAAGCGTGTTGACGACCGCGGCCTCCATCGCGCCCGAGCCCGAACCGGTCAGCAGCACGACGTCGCCGGAGGTGCCGATGAGCTCCGCCAGGCCGGTCGACGTCTCGCGCAGGAGCTCGGCGAACTCGGTGCCGCGATGGTCGATCATCGGCTGGGCCTGCGCGTCGCGGACCTCGCGCGGGATCGGCGTCGGGCCCGGCGTGCGGAGGTTCTGTTCCATGCGCCGCATCATAATCGGCCCATGCCGCGCCGCCCGAAGGTCCCCGACGCCACCGAGCCGCTCTTCGACGAGGGAGCCGCGGCCGACGCGCCGCTGGCGGCGCGGATGCGGCCCCGAAAGCTCGACGAGTTCCTCGGCCAGCCGCACCTTGTGGGCGACGAGGGCGCACTGACGCGGGTCGTCCAGCCCGGCCACCTGCCGTCGATGGTGCTGTGGGGACCGCCGGGGAGTGGCAAGACGACGCTCGCGCGCCTGCTGGCGGATCGCTCCGGCGGCTCGTGGCGCCAGCTCTCGGCGGTGACCTCGGGCGTTGCCGATGTCCGCGCGCTCGTGGCGGAGGCGAAGGCCCTGCGGTCGGCGGGCGGGCGGACGGTGGCGTTCATCGACGAGCTGCATCGGTTCAACAAGAGCCAGCAGGACGCGCTGCTGCCGCACGTCGAGGACGGGACGATCGCCCTCATCGGTGCCACCACCGAGAACCCGTACTACGAGATCAACTCGCCGCTCCTGTCGCGCATGCGCGTGTACCGATTGGAGCCGCTGGACGAGGCTGCACTGGGAGCCATCGTCGACCGCGCATTGACCGATGCGGGTCGCGGCCTCGCCGGCCGCGCCACCCTCTCGGCCGAAGGCCGCGCCGCGCTGCTCGACCTTTCCGGCGGCGATGCGCGCCAGGCGCTCAACGCCCTCGAGTCGGCATCGGTCACGGTGGGGGAGGGCGGAGTCATCGGCCCGGAGGAGGTGGCGGAGGCGGCCCAGCGGCGGCTGCTCGAGTACGACCGCGTCGGCGACCAGCACTACGAGGCGGCCTCGGCCTTCATCAAGTCGATGCGCGGCAACGACCCCGACGCGGCCCTGTACTGGATGGCGTCGATGATCGCGGCGGGCGAGGACCCGACGTTCGTCGCGCGGAGGATCGTGATCGCCGCCTCGGAGGACGTTGGCAATGCCGACCCGCGGGCGCTGTCGCTGGCGGTCGCTGCGATGCAGGCCACCGAGATGATCGGCCTCCCGGAGGCGCAGTACGCGCTCGCGCAGGCGGCGGCGTACGTGGCATCGGCGCCGAAGTCGAACCGGGCCGGGGCCGCCTACTTCGCGGCGCTGGCGGAGGTCGAGGAGCATGGGCGCTTGCCGGTTCCGCTGCCACTGCGACCCTCGGCGCATCGGCGGTTGGCCCGCGAGCACGGCTACGGCCGCGGCTACCTCTACCCGCACGACTACGACGACGCCGATGTCGACCAGCAGTACCTGCCCGACTCACTCGCCGGCCGCGTCTTCTACGAGCCGTCCGAGGAGGGGCTGGAGCAGAAGATCGGGGAGCGGCTGCAGCGCCTGCGCCGGAACCGGCTCGAGTCGAGGCGCCAGCGCGGCGGTGGCAGCAAGAGATGAACAGCCTGTTCGAAGAGGAAATCCGCGGTCACCACAGCATGCGGGACCACCTGTTGACCGTGGTGTCCGATGCGGATCTCGCCTACAAGCTGCCGGGCCAGAACCCAACGCTGGGCGAGGTGCTGGTCGAATTGGGCGACATCCAGGGCATCTACACGCATTCCTTCGAGACGCTCACGCTCGATTGGGCGCACCGCCAGCTTCCGCCCCCGGCGCCCATCACGACTGCCAGCCTGCAGGCCTGGTTCGAAGCGCAGGACGACGCGATGAATGCCGCGCTGAGCCGCTTCAGCGAAGAAGAGCTGCGTGTCGACCGGATCGACCGGGGGCACGGCTTCATCGCGTCGCCGTTCGTGCAGCACGAGATCTACCGTGAGGCGGTCTACATCTTCTACGGCAAGCTGAGCGTGTACCTGAAGGCGCTGGAACGCGACGCCGGCGAGGAGTGGGCAGCCTGGGTGGGTTGAGCGTACCGTTGAGGCGTGAGCCGGGACGTCGAGGATCTGAACCGGCGCCTCCTGCGCGCCCGCGACGCGATGGACCGCGCCTACGCCGAGCCGCTCGACGTCCGCGCCGTGGCCGCGGTGGCGCATCTGTCCGAGGCGCACTTCATCCGCAGCTTCCGGGCCGCCTTCGGGGAGACGCCGCACCGTCACCTCCAGCGTCGGCGAGTGGAGCGCTCGATGTTCCTGCTGCGCGAGACCGACCGCAGCGTCACCGACATCTGCCTCGACGTCGGCTTCACGAGCCTGGGAACCTTCAGCCGCATGTTCCGGGAGATCGTCGGCGAGACGCCGTCGGCGTATCGAGCCGGGAACGGGCCGATCATCGCGCCCAACTGCGTCCAGATGGCCACCACGCGGCCGCGGGTTGCGGCCGGGGTGGCGCCGCAATCGAGCAGTTTCGGAGAAGCGCCCGTCGCGTCGGCTCCGTAGGCTGAACGTCATCCGATCGAACCGCAACGAGGAAGCTCGCCATGACCGGCACGAAGAAATCCACCAAGGCCGCCACCGGGCGGAACACGACGTCCGAGACCTGGACCGACGAAGAGAAGGCCGCGATGCAGGAGCACGCGCGGGAGATGAAGGCCAAGCGCGGCGCCAAGGGCAAGCCCGATGGCGAGGCCGACATCCAGGCCAAGATCGCGGAGATGCCCGAGCCGGACAAGTCGATGGCCCTGCGATTCCACGCGATCGTCAAGGAGACCGCGCCGCACCTCACGCCGAGAACCTGGTACGGGATGCCCGCCTATGCTCGAGAGGACGGCAAGCTCATCTGCTTCTTCCAGGCCTCGGCGAAGTTCAAGGCGCGCTACGCGACGTTCGGCTTCGAGGAGGCCGCCCAGCTCGACGACGGCAACTTCTGGCCGACCTCGTTCGCGCTGAAGAAGCTGACCGCCGCCGACGAGGCGAAGATCGCCGCCCTCGTGAAGCGCGCGGTGGGCTGAAAGGGGACCACGAGATGATCACGAAGCTGCACGTCACCACCATCTACGTCCTCGACAAGGACGAGGCGCTCGACTTCTACGTGAACAAGCTCGGGCTCGAGGTCGGCGACGACTTCAAGCAGGGCTCCTACCGCTGGCTGACGGTTCGCGTTCCCGGCATCGAGGACATCGTGGTCTCCCTGGAGGAGCCCGGCCCGCCGCTGCACGACGAGGCCACCGGCGCGCAGATCCGCGAGCTCATCACCAAGGGCGCCATGAACGGCCTCGTCTTCCAGACCGATGACACCCGGGCGCTGTTCGAGACCCTCAAGGAGCGCGGCGTCTCCGATTTCACGCAGGAGCCCACCGACCACTTCTACGGCACCGATATGGGCATCCGCGACCCGTTCGGCAACGCCATCCGGATCCTCCAGCCGAAGAAGGCTGCCCAGGAGGCCACCGCCTGAGACGTCATCGGTCCCTGGGCTACCCTTCGGGCAAACCGAGGAGCAACACCCCGTGGGCAAGCTGATCTACCTCCTCAACGTGTCGCTCGATGGGTTCTTCGAGACACAAGACCACTCGCCGGACTTTGCGAACGTCGACGACGAGATTCACGGCTGGTTCAACGACCAGATCCGGACGCTCGACGCCACGCTTTACGGCCGCAAGATGTACGAAACGATGGCCGCCTACTGGCCGTACGGCGAGGACGATCCAGAGGGGACCGATACGACGCGCGAGTTCTCGCGCATCTGGAAGCCGATGCCCAAGGTCGTCTTCTCGTCGACGCTCGACTCGGTCGACCACAACGCTCGCCTCGTGAACGGCGACGTGGGCGAGGCGCTGGAGGAGGTGCGTCGCGAGTTCGACGGCGACATCGGAGTCGGTGGGCCGAACCTCGCCAACCAGTTCGCCAGGCGTGGGCTGGTCGACGAGTATCGCCTCGTCGTCCATCCGGTCGTGCTGGGGGCCGGCACCCCACTCTGGCCGCAGCTCGACGATCCGTTGCGGCTGAAGCTGGTCGAGACGCGGACGTTCGCCTCAGGCGTGATCGCGGTCTCGTACGCGCCGGCCTGAATCAGTCGGGCTCCGACGGGAACATCGGCGCGAAGTCCGGGCGCTCGCGGGTTGCCTCCCGCGCACCGAACCATCCCTGGAGCGCGAAGATCACGAGGAAGGCGACGACGCCGGTGGCCACGGCGATTGCGGTGTCAGCCCCGAACTGGATGGCGGCGATCGCCCCGATTGCCGCCGCGACGACCCCGTTGAGCACGCCGACGAGCGTCGGGGCAGACGCGAGCAGCGTCAGCGGTAGCGGGAAGGACGGGTCCATGCCCATCGCGCGCCACACGGCGGGGCCGTCATCGGTCCCGGGCATGACGAAGTAGCGCCGGACCTCCGGCACGCGCTCGAAGTACGCCGCTCGGATCCTGTTCATGCCGGTCACCGTCAGCCCATCGTGGTAGTTCGCGATTCCCAGCCGAAGGAGCGTCGTCAGACCGATGAACAGCACGACCGGCAGGATGACGAGCGCGAAGATCCGGAATCCCTCGCCGAAGTCCGACGCCTGGGCAACCAGTGCCAGCGCGACGATCGCGCCGGACAACGCCGAGAGGAACATCCCGGCGCGGCTGAATGACTCGTTCCAGGCCAGGCTCCTCGACGCGAGCAGGCTCCAGTGCTCAGTGCTCAGCACCTGGAGCTGGAGCGCCAGCGGCGTGCCGGCTTCGGTCGGGTCGGAAGGGTCGGACGGCCCGGGGGCCGGCGCGGGTTCAGCGCCGGGTCCGGTCGCGGCGGTCGAGCGCTCGATGGACATCGGGGGGCTCCTACTGATGATCTGGCGCGCACCATACCGCCCGGGTGCTCGCCGGCCTTGTTGCATGGTGCCACCAAGTCAGAAGGAGCACCCGCTCCGCCGTCCCGGGTTGCATCCGGTGAGACAGGTGGCGTGGGAGCTCGGCGTCGTTCGGAATTGGTTGCATCGGCCGCAACAGGAGGCGTGCGAGCCCGTATTCGGTCTGAGTCGGTACGCCGGGCGCAAGCGCCGAGGAACGGCTCTAGCCGATGATGCCCAGAGCGTTGAAGGCGAACCACGCCACGCCCAGCAGGACGAGCATGACCACGGTGAGGATGCCGATGTTGCGGAGGTCGCGCTCGACGTAGTGGTACTCCGCGCGCTCGCGATCGGTCAGGGTGGAGCCTCCGCCGCCGGAATAGGCGCGGGCGGCCGACGGCGCTGACACGGCCGGAGCCGATGCCTTGCGCGGCTCCTCGCGAGACTCCTCGGCGAGCTCCTCGAGGCCGACCTCCTCGACGGGTCGAGGCGCGCCCGCGACGGACGGCGGCGGCGTGGACCGCTGGGCGGCGCGGCGCTGGCGGGAGCGACGGGAGGCGGCCTTGCCTCCGGGGCGTCGGGCCATCGGTACCTCAGTGGATGCGAGTCGGAATGGCAGGCCGCGGCCGGGTGGGCGACCGCGGGGCGGCTATGATACCGCCGATTTCATGGCCGATCTCAACCAGTGGCTGCTCGATAACCTGGCGCTCGCCTTCGGCGTGCTCGCCGCGCTCGTGCTCCTCCTCCTCATCGGCTTCCTCGTCCAGAGCGCCCGGCTCGGCCGAGCGGTGCGCGACTACCGTGAGCTCGTGCGTGGGACCGATGGCGCCACGCTCCACGACCGGCTCGTCGGCAGCGCCGAGCAGGCGGTGAAGGCGTCCGAGCGGATGGGCCAGATCGAGGCGATGCACGGCGTGATCGAAGCGCGGACGCAGCGCAGCCTCCAGCACATCGGCCTCGTTCGGTTCAACCCGTTCGACGACACCGGCTCGGACCAGAGCTTCGTGATCGCGATGCTCGACGATGCGCGCGACGGCATCGTCATCTCCTCGCTCCACGGGCGGTCGAACACGCGCGTCTTCGCCAAGCCGGTGACGAGCGGGGAGTCGCAGCACGCCCTGTCGGACGAGGAGACCCAGGCGATCCGGATCGCCCTCGAGGGCTCCGCGACAGGGTGACGATCGGCGCGATCGACCCGGAGCAGCGGCGCGTCGCCGAGCGGCTGGTGCTCGCGGCGTTGCGGAAGTTCCACAAGGAGCAGCCGTTGTCGGTGGATCTGCGCGTGGATTCGCTGGTTTCGCGCGTGCGGGCGGCCGCCGGTCGCAAGCCACCCCCTCGACACCGCGGTTCCGCGCCCTTGACGCTGGAGGATTCCGAGCTACGGCGGGTGATCGACGGGATGGCCGATGACGGCCGGCTGACCCGCAACGGCCGACGGGTCGGCCTGCCGGACGTCGCGCCGTCGTTGGAACCGGAGATGGCGGAGCGGGTCGACCGCCTGATGGAGGGGCTGCGGTCGGCCGGCGCGGAACCGCCGCGGGTGGACGGGCTGGCCGCTCGGCTCGGGATTCCGCCGTCGGTGCTCGACCAGCTGCGGGCCGGCGGGCAGCTGCGGCATCTCGCGCCGGGGATCGACTATCCGGCCGACGTGTGGTCGAGTCTCCAGGCACGTGTCGAGGGGATGCGCGGACCGATGAGCGTTGCCCGCCTCCGCGACGACCTCCACACCAGCCGCCGCCACGCCGAGGCGATCCTCGAGGCGGTCACGCGAAGCCGAGGCGCTCCAGGGCGGCATCGGCCGGCGGGCACTCGTCGAGGGCGGCCTGGCGGGCCTCCCTGAAGGCGGCGGCCGCCGCGCCGCGATCCCCGCGCTGCTCGTGGAACCCGCCGATCGCCAGCAGCAGGTCGACGTATCGGGCTCGGAGCAGCTCGCGGCGGTCCTCGACGTGCGCGCCGTCGCCGTAGAACGGGCAGTCGTCGAGGTACTCGCCGCGGTAGAGGCTGCGCGCGTCGTTCAGCGCCGACAGGGCGGCAGTGGGATCCGTCGCGGCGGAGGCATCGGTCAGGCGCTGCTCGAAGGTGGCGACGTCGGACCAGGCGACGACCGAGGGGTCGAGTCGGTATCGGTCATTCGAGAAGCCGATGGCCTTCGAGCCCTGGCGCTGACCGCGGCCGGGCTCGAGGGTGCGACGCAGCCCGCCGAGGGTGCGATGGAAGGCGAGGTCGGCGCGGTCGAGGTCGACGTCCGGCCAGATGAGCTCGACTGCCTCGTCCTTCGTCACGCCGCGCTCGCCCCGGTCGAAGAGGAAGGCGAAGAGCGCCTCCGCCTGGCGGGTGCCGGCCTTCTCGCCGCCCCATTGG
The DNA here is from genome assembly GCA_963844415.1 of uncultured Chloroflexia bacterium. Lineage (GTDB taxonomy): Bacteria > Chloroflexota > Limnocylindria > QHBO01 > QHBO01 > JACDBZ01. Next base: position 372,520 of record CAWJOA010000005.1, on the reverse strand, counting down.
CGGATGAGCTCGCCGTCGCGCTCGGCGCGAAGCGGACCAAGGGCGAAGACGTGCAGTCCGGCGGCGGCCTCGAGTGACGCCTCGAGGGCGCCGTGCAGGCGACGTCCGCTGGTCGAGACCGCGGCGCGTTCGCGCGACAGCCGCTCGAGGTCGCGGGCCTGCTCGGCCTGGCGGGCGCCCAGCTCGAGGCTCGCGGCGAGGTAGCCGGCCGCCATCGCGAGCACCTCGCGCTCACCGGAGGTGAACGGCAGGCCGGACTCCTTCGGACCGATGACGACCGAGCCGTACGCCGTGCCCTCGCGCTCGAGCGGCAGCTCCAATGTCGGGCCGCCGACGGTCCCGCTCGCGGCGACCACCGCGCCTGACGGGTCGCGGACCTCGGCGCCGCGCAGCCCCATCGTCCGACCGAGCTGGCCGAGCGCCGGCTCGATCGAGTCCTCCGGCCGTCGCGCCGTCAGGACGCCCTCGCCGAGCGCGCGCAGCAGCCGGTCATACACCGGGTCGCCGTCCCCGGAGGAGAGCCAGCGGCGCACCGGCGCCGCGATCGGTTCGAAGGCGGCAACAGTTGCCACCAGCGCCAGGCCGATGACGACGGGCAGGTCGATCGACAGTGTCCGGCGCACGGCGCTGTCGAGTCCGAGGAGAACACCGACGTACGCAGTGATGCCGATGCCCGCCAGCGCCGAGAGCCGGAACGCGCGCCCCGCGATCTCGGGCGCGAAGAAGATGCCCTGCGCGAAGACGGCGTACGACGCGAGCACCACCGAAAGCGTGACGAGCGAGACGCCGATCCACGGCTCGCTGTCCGAGAACGGCGGGGCGATCCGAAGGATGCCGCCGAGCGTCCCGACGACGAGGGCCAGCAGCGTGACCTGGAGCTGTCGGCGGCGCGCCCGATCCGATCCGGCGTCGCGGATGGCGAGGGCGACCCAGGCAATCGCCGCACCGAAGATCGCGACGCGGAACGCGATCCACGCCCAGCCGACCAGCTCGCCCGGGATGCCGGGGAGGGACAGGTGCGGCGGCGTGACGCGCGGCTCGAGCTCGGGGGCCACGACCGTCAGCACGACGACAGCGATCGAGACGACCCAGAGGGCGCCGAGGGCGATCGCCAGCCAGCGCGGTGTCTGCCGCTCGACGGTCAGCGCGGTGGCGACGGTCAGGACCGCCGGCGGCAGGAGCGAGGCGCCGGCGACCTCGAACCAGCGGGCGACTTCGTCCACGGCGGGGTCGGTGGTCAGGCGCCGCACGATGATCGACAGCGACCAGATCACGAGCAGCGCGGCCAGCACGCCGAAGGCTCGCGAGCCGCCGGTGCGTTGTGCCCGCAGCCCGACGGTCAGGCCGAGCCACGTGGCGAGCATCGCGGTCGCGCCGTGCGCGATCACTTCGAGCAGCTCGGGCATGCCCATCGGCCCACCGTACTCGCCGATCGCTTGCCCGGCAAGGTTCCGCAGTCCCACCGCAGGGGACCGATGCGAATGTCTGCTCACGCAGCGCCCACCGAGCGGCGGGCGGCGAACAGGAGTCGACCGATGATCACCGCCACCGACGCCCCGGCAGCGACCACCGTCACCCCGCGCCACTTGCGTCCCGGCGCCATGCTGCTCGCCATCGTGGATGTGCTGTTGCGAGTCGTTGCCCAGCGGTTCGGGACCATGCGCTGGACGCTGGAGCGGACGCCGCCCGCGTGGTCATCGGCGCTGTCGGAGGCGCGTGCGCTGCGGACCGCCCGCGAGGCCGCCCGCCGCGTGCCCGCGTACCGCGACCATCTCGAGAACCACGGCGTCGACCCCGCGCGCATCCGCAGCCTTGACGAGCTGCCGGAGACCGACAAGGCGTCGTACATCGACCCCAACCCGCTACCGACGCGCTGCCTGGACGGCCGCCTGCCGCTGGTCGGCACGACGATCGACGAGTCGTCCGGCTCGACGGGGACCCCGTACAACTGGGTCCGATCGGCGAAGGAGCGCGACCACGTGCGGCGGATGATCGGCTTCTTCGCGCGCTACTCCTTCGGCGAGGAGCCACTCGTCGTGCTCAACGCGTTCTCGATGGGCGCCTGGGCGACCGGCCTGACGACCGCGATTGCCCTGGAGCGGAACGGCCTCGTCAAGGCGACCGGCCCGCACGTCGACAAGATCATCGGCACGATGCGCGAGCTGGGGCCTGGCTATCGGTACCTGATCGTCGGCTACCCGCCGTTCCTGAAGCTGCTCCTCGACGAGGGCGACGCCCGCGGCTTCGACTGGAGCGCGTACACGATGCACGCCCTCCTCGGCGGCGAGGGCAACTCAGAGGGCCTCCGCGATTACCTCCTGCGCCGATTTCGCAGCGTGGTCTCCGGGTACGGCGCGACCGATGTCGAGATCGGTCTGGCGGCCGAGACGCCGGTGACCGTCGCCCTGCGGCGGCTGGCGCTGGAGCGGAGGGAGATCGCGGAGGCCCTCTTCGGCGAGACCGATCGCGTCCCGATGGTCTTCCAGTACAACCCGATGCTCCACCACGTCGAGACGAACGCCCGCGGCGAGCTGCTGTTCACCGTCTGCCGCTCCGGGACGCTGTCGCCCAAGGTCCGCTACAACGTCCACGACGAGGGTGGGGTGCTCCGCGACGACGAGCTTCGTCGCCGGCTGGCGGCGTTCGGTCTCACACCCGAGGCGCTCGCGCCGGCCGGCTTCGGCCGCCTGGTCCGGATGCCGTACCTGTTCGTCTTCGGCCGCGCCGACTCGACGGTGTCGGTGATGGGCGCCAACATCTACCCCGGCGACGTCGAGGGCGGCATCTACGCCGATCCCTCCCTGGCCGCTCACGTCCGCTCATTCCGGCTGTCGCTGCTGGAGGAGCGGCCGGGCGAGACGCGGCCGCTGGTGTCGATCGAGCTCGAGCGCGGGGAGCCAACTCCGGAGCTGACGGCGGCGCTGGCGGAGCGATCGAGGCGCACCTGCTGGCGACGAACACCGACTACCGCGAGGCGGTCGGGGAGTACCCGGAGCTGATGGTGCCGGTCGTGCGGCTGTTCGCGGCCGAGACCGGTCCGTTCGAGGGCTCCGGGGAGCGGATCAAGCATCGGTACGTGGGGTGAGCAGTTCTGTCGCTCGGCCCGCCGCATGGGGGCGTTATATCGGTAGTGATATATCGATGCCATGGTTTGCCAACCCTCCGCCAGATGGTGCGTGCGACATGCAACCTGTCCGGTAAGCGGGTGATAACCACGGGGTGAATCGGTCAACCGGTACCATCGAGGAAATGTCACCGGTCGTCCCGTCGCCGAATCAGCTCCCGTTCTTCGAGGAGCTGGCGACCTCGACGGCCACCCGCACGAGACGGCCGCACCTGCGCATCCAGCCGCCGCTCCTCGCGGACCTGACCGCACGCCAACGGAAGGCGGTCACGCACGGCGAGGGCCCGCTGCTGATCGTGGCCGGCGCCGGCACCGGCAAGACCACGGTGATCACAAGAAGGATCGCGTGGCTGATCGCCGAGAAGCGGGCCAAACCCAGCGAAGTCCTGGCGCTCACGTTCACCGAGCGCGCCGCGGACGAGATGATCGAGCGTGTCGACCGGCTCGTGCCGTACGGGCACAACGACGCCGGCATCTCCACCTTCCACGCGTTCGGCGACCGGCTGCTGCGTGAGCACGCCTTCGATGCCGGCCTCTCCGACCGGACGACCGTGCTCGGTAGGGCCGAGCAGGTGATCTTCCTGCGCGAGCACCTGTTCGAGCTGCCGCTGGACCGATACCGCCCGCTCGGCGACCCCACGCGCTTCCTCTCGGCGCTCGTCACGCTCTTCAGCCGCCTGCGCGACGAGGACGTCGACCCGGCGCAATACGCGCAGGTCGCCGACCGCCTGACCGATGCGGCCGCCGCCGCTCCGCTCGACGCGGCGCTGGCCGAGCGTGCCGCCAACCAGGCCGAGCTGGCAGCGACCTATGCCGCCTACGAGCGCCTGATGCGAACCTCCGATCGGCTCGACTTCGGCGACCAGGTGAGCCTCGCGCTCCGGCTCCTGCGGGAGCATCCCGCGGTGCTGGATGAGGAGCGTGGGCGGTATCGGTACATCCTGGTGGACGAGTTCCAGGACACGAACCACGCGCAGTGGGAGCTCGTGCGGCTGCTGGCGGCCGACCACGGCAACGTCACCGTCGTCGGGGACGACGATCAGTCGATCTACCGCTTCCGGGGCGCGGCGCTCGGCAACATCCTCGGCTTCCGGGCCACGTACCCCGGCGCTGCGAGCGTCGTGCTGGTCGACAACTACCGCAGCCGGCAGCCGATCCTGGATGCGGCACATCGGCTCATCGGCCACAACGATCCGGACCGGCTCGAGGCGCGCGAGGGGCTCGACAAGCGACTGCGCGCGCGGACGAAGTTCGCGAGGGCGGAGCCGGCGGAGGGCGCGATCGGTCTGACCGGCTACACCACCGGCTCGGACGAGGCCGATGCGATCGCCGACCGGATCGGTGCCTCCATCCGTTCGGGGCGGAGCGCGGGGCAGCACGCGGTCCTCGTGCGCGGCAACCGCGACGCCGATGCGTACATCCGCGCGCTGAACATGGCGCGCATCCCGTGGCGCTTCAGCGGGACGGCGGGGCTCTACCGCCAGCCCGAGGTGCGGGTCCTCATCTCGTTCCTGCGCGCGGTCAACGATCCGGACGACTCGATCAGCCTCTACGACCTTGCGACGTCCGAGATCTTCGGCCTGGCCCCCGGCGACGTGACGCTCGCCCTGAATCGGGCGCGGCGAAGGCGAAGCCCACTGGCGGTCGCCCTGCGGGATGCGGCCGAGCACCCCGAGGACTCGCCGTTCACACTGCGAGCGCTCGAGGTCGTGCAGCGGCTGCTCGGGAGCCTCGACGCGCATCGGTCCATGAGCACCGAGCGCTCCTGCGGCGAGCTGCTGTACCACTTCATCACCTCGACCGGCTGGCTCGGGCGCCTCGCGCACGAGGCGCGGGAGACCGGCGAGGAGCGGCTGGCGAACGTCGGGCGCTTCTTCGAGATCGTGCGGCGGCAGGGGAGCCTGCTGCGCGACGACCGGCTGCCGTTCCTCGTCGAGCAGCTCGACACGCTCATCGAGACCGGCGACGATCCCTCGACCGCCGACGTCGACGCCGGCCCGGACGACGGCGACGCGGTCCATGTCCTGACCTACCACAAGGCCAAGGGCCTCGAGTTCGACGTCGTCTTCCTCGTCGGCCTCGTGGCGGACCGATTCCCGGGCCGCGACCGGCGCGACGCGCTCGAGATGCCCGACGAGCTCGTGCGCGACGCCCTGACCCTGGCGGCGGACTCGCACGTGTCCGAGGAGCGGCGGCTGTTCTACGTCGGGATGACCCGCGCCCGCGACGAGCTGCACCTGTCCTGGGCGCAGGACTACGGCGGCCGACGCTCGCGATCGGTCAGCCAGTTCGTGACCGAGGCGCTCGACCTGCCGCCGGCGACGCCGGCCGAGGTGGTCCAGCCCTCGCTGACCGAGCAGCTGGCGCGGCACGCCGGGTCACCGCGCGAGGCGGTGGCGCCCGGACCGCGGCGCAGCCTGGCCGACAAGCCGCTGTCGCTGAGCTTCGGCCAGATCCACGACTACCTCGAGTGCCCGGCGCGATATCGGTACGGGCACATCGTCAGGATCCCGACGCCGGCCTCGCACCAGATGGTCTACGGCCGCGCCCTGCATGCCGCGGCGCAGGCCCTCCACCGGCGGCAGATGGCCGGGCGGCCGATGGAGCTCGACGAGCTCCACGCCGCGCTCGACGCGAACTGGGAGTCGGTCGGCTTCCTGACGCGCGCCCACGAGGAGGCGCGCAAACAGGCCGCCCACGAGGCGATCGCCCGCTTCTGGGCCGACCAGCAGCGCGACCCGGCTCGACCCGGTTGCGGTGGAGCAGGAGTTCACGGTCGGCATCGGGTCGGATCGGCTGCGGGGTCGCTATGACCGCGTTGACCGCGACGACGACGGCCGGACGGTCATCACCGACTACAAGTCGAGCGACGTCCGCGACCTGACCACCGCCAACAGACGCGCGCGAGAGTCGCTCCAGCTGTCGATCTACGCCCTCGCGCACGAGGCCGAGCACGGGTCGTTGCCGGACGAGCTCGCGCTCCACTTCATCGAGTCCGGAATCGTCGGCCGGGCCGAGCCGACGGAGAAGCGCCTGGCCAAGGCCCAGGAGTCGCTCACGACCGTCGCCGACGGCATTCGTGCCGGCCGCTTCGAGGCGACCCCTGGACCGATGCGCTGCGGCTACTGCCCCTTCCGCGAGATCTGCCCCGACGCCACTCGATGAGCGGCCGCCACCGCACGATCGTCGCCGCCCTCTTCCTGCTCGGTGTCCTGGCGCTCGTGCTGCTCGTCGCCTTCGCCGGCAGCGCCTGCCCGGTCGAGACCGAGCAGCAGCCCTGCCCTGATGCGACGCGTAACCTCGTCCTCGGCATCGGGCTGGCGGCCGCCGCCGTGGGGTTGCTGGTGACGCCGTTCGCCTTCCTCGGCGAGTTCGTGGCGCGCGGCCGCATCGTCTATCGTGGCGCGTGGGCACGGGCCGCGCGCCGCGGGCTGCTGATCTCGCTCGTGATCGCCACGCTGGCCGGCCTTCGCCTGGGTGGCGCGCTCGGTGTCCCGACCGCGCTGTTCGTGCTCATCCTGGGCGGCGTGGCCGAGTGGTTTGCGGCCCGCCTCGACACCGACATGTGACCGGAGGACCGATGACCGATCCAGCCCTCGCCGACGCGACCGCTGCCGTCCTGCCCGACGCGCTCGACCTCTCGCACCGGGTCCACGCCAACCCGGAGATCGCCTTCCAGGAGGTCCAGGCCGCTCGATGGACCGCCGACGTCCTGCGAGCGTCACGGGTTCGAGGTGACCGCGCCGGCCGGCGGGCTCGACACCGCGTTCGTGGCGCGGTGGCGCGGGGACCGACCGGGGCCGGTGATCGCATATGCCGGCGAGTACGACGCGCTGCCCGAGATCGGCCACGGCTGCGGCCACAACCTGATGTGCTCGTCGAGCGCCGGGGCGGCGATCGCGGTGGCCAGCGTGATCGGTCGGGACTTCGGCGGGGAGATCCGGTTCATCGGCACGCCGGCCGAGGAGGCCGGCAACGGCAAGGTCCACCTCATCGATGCCGGGCTCTTCGCCGATGTCGACGTCTGCCTCCAGATCCACCCGTCGGACTCGAACAGCGCGGAGGTGCTGGCGCTGGCGATCACCGAGGTCGGCGTCACGTTCCACGGCAAGACGGCCCATGCCAGCGGCGACCCGTGGCTCGGGAAGAACGCGCTCGACGCGATCGTGCTGCTGTACACGATGGTCGCCCAGTGGCGGCAGCACCTGAAGCACGGCGAGCGGGTGCACGGGATCATCACCCACGGCGGCGCGGCGCCGAACATCGTTCCCGACCTGACGAAGGGGCGCTGGTACCTGCGCACCCCGGTCGACGAGGACCTCGACGCGATGGTCGACCGCTTCAGCGCCATGGCCGATGCCGCTGCGCTGGCCACCGGCTGCACGGTCGAGCTGGCGATCGACCCGGCGAACCGATGCAGGACGATGGTCAACAATCCGACCCTCCTCGAGATCTGGCGACGCCACCTGGCCGACGCGGGCATCGACGACGACCCGATCGACCCCAACGCCGGCAGCACAGACATGGCGAACGTCAGCCACGAGGTGCCGACGATCCATCCGTACCTCCAGATCGCGCCGCGCGGAACGCCGGGGCACTCGCGCGAGTTCGCCGCGCATGCCGGCGGGGAGGACGGAGACCGCGTTCTCGAGCACGCGATCGGGATCCTGGCGGCGACCGGCCTGGAACTGGTCCGCAATCCCGACAAGGTCGAAGCGGCCCGGCGCGAGCTGCGCGAGGCCCACGGCTGAGCGACATCCTCGCCGGCCACGGCAGCGACACCGCGCTGCTGGCCGAGCTGTACGACCTCGAGCACGACGCGGTCACCGAGGACCTCGCCTTCTACCGCGAGTGGGCCAGGCGGACACACCACGCGACCATCGACCTCGGCTGCGGCTCGGGTCGCCTCTTCGCCGAGCTGTTGCGCGGCGGCGCGCGGAAGATCGTCGGTATCGATGGATCCGCCGCGTTGCTGGACCGCGCGCTCGCGCGCATCGACATCGACGAGCGGCTGAAGGCGGCGCGAGACGATGGCCGGATCGAGCTGGCCGTCGGCGACGTCCGGACGGTTCGGCATCCGCATCGGTTCAGGCTGGCCATCATGGCCGGCGTGGTCGCGCACCTGGGCGGGCCGGAAGACGCGGTTCGGGCGTTCGCCGCCGCACGGCGCCTGCTCCAGCCGCAGGGCGTGCTGATCGTTGACACGATCGGGCCCGGAGGCCTCCCGCCGCACGATCTGCCGCTCTCGGTCGACTGGGAGCGCCCGATGGGGGATCGGCAGGTGGTCAGGCGCAGCCGGCTCGTGCGAACGGAGGCGCCCGAAGGGCTGCGCGTCGACTACGTCACGCTCACGGACGTGGTCGAGGCCGATGGTACGATTGCCCGGCTTCCGGCCGGCTTCCGGCTCTGGTATCCATCACCGACTGCGCTCATCGGTCTGGCGAACGAGGCGGAGCTGGAGGTGGAGGCGGCATTCGGGTCCCATGACCTGGATCCCCTCGACAACCGGAGCGAGCGGTGCATCATCGTGTTGCGACCAACAGCATCGCACCGGGGATCCGGTTCCGAGCCAGGGGAGAATTGATGCCAGGCGAACAGATCAGGCTCCTGATCGTGGAGGACGTCCCGCAGGTCGCCTCGCACATCCGATCGCTGCTGGCTGCGCAGTCGCAGATCAAGATGCTCGATGTCGTCACCGCCGGCGATCGCGCGGTCGCGAGCGTCGCCGAGATGCGCCCGGACGTCGTGATCGTCGATGCCCTGCTCCAGGGCCGGGTCAGCGGCCAGCAGGTGGCCCAGCAGATCCGCGAGGCGGAGCCATCGGTCGGCGTCATCATGCTGACCGTCCCGCAGAACCCGATCGGCGAGAACGCCGAGCGCGGGATCGATGCGGTCCTGAAGATGCCGTTCACCGGTTTCGATCTCACCACGATGGTGCGCAAGGTCGGGGAGACCCGCGCCATGGAGTCGGCGCGCTCCGGCTCCCTCGTCGTGACCCTCTTCAGCCCGAAGGGCGGCGTCGGCCGAACAACGCTCGCCTACAACCTCGCCGTCTCGCTCGGGCAGCAGCACCGCGTCTGCCTGATCGATGGCTCGCTCCAGTTCAGCGACCTGCGCGGCCTCCTGCGCGTCCCGGCGGTGGCGCCGAGCATCGTCAACCTGCCGACCGACCGCATCCGCGACCAGGACCTCGCCGAGGTGACGTGGCGCGACCCGTCGGGCATCGACATCCTGCTGGCGCCGCCGCGGATCGAGATGGCCGAGATGGTCACCACCCGCGACGTCGAGAAGGTCCTCTCCCTCCTGCGCCAGCTCTACGAGTTCGTGATCATCGACACGCGCGCCGCGCTGAGCGAGGACGTGCTCGTCTTCCTCGACTCGGCCGACCTGATCCTCCAGGTCCTCACCTACGACAGCATGGCCATCCGCTCGCTCGCGATGTCGGCAGAGACCTTCGCCGCCATCGGCTATCCACCCTCGAAGCTGGCGACCGTGCTGAACCGGGCCGATGCCTCCGGCGGGTTCGACAAGGCCGATGTCGAGCAGGCACTCGGCAGCCGGATCGACTTCGAGATCGTCTCCGACGGACACCTCGTGCTCTCCTCGAACAACGACGGGACGGCCTTCGTGACTGCCAGCCCGGACGCGCCGATCTCGCAGGGCGTGAAGCGCATCGCCGAGTCCCTCTCCGCCCACCTCCGCGAGCGGTCGCCGGCGCTCGCCCACCGCTGAGATCACGCTGAGCCACTCCGTGCCCGCCGCCGGGGACCCGCGCCCGATCGGCGTCTTCGACTCCGGCGTCGGTGGTCTCACCGTCCTCGCCGAGCTGAACCGGCGGCTGCCCGGAGAGCCCACTGTCTATCTCGGTGACAACGCGCGCGCCCCGTACGGGCCGCGCCCCGCCGACGAGGTCCGGCGCTTCACGGTCGAGGCGGTCGACTGGCTGCTGCGCCAGGATGTGAAGCTGCTCGTGCTGGCCTGCAACACCGCCACCGCCCAGGCGCTGCCGCTCGTCCGCGAGCGGTCCGCCGTCCCGGTGCTCGGCGTCGTCCGGCCGGGGGCAGTCGCGGCCGCGGCAGCCACACGGAGCCGTCGCGTCGGCGTCATCGCCACCGCCGGCACCGTCGAATCGGGTGCCTACCCGGCGGCGATCGTCGAGGCCGATTCGGCCACGCACGTCGTTCAGCAGGCCTGCCCCGAGCTGGTGCCGATGGTCGAGGCCGGCATCGTCGACGGCCGTCGCGCCGAATCGGTCCTGCGCGCCTACCTCGAGCCGCTGCTGGCGAACGAGCCGGGGCTGGACACGCTCCTGCTCGGGTGCACGCACTACCCACTGCTGCGCGCGCCGATCGAGCGGATCGTGGGCGACGGCGTCGCGGTGGTCGACTCCGCCTTCACGACCGCGCTTGCCACCGAGGACCTGCTCGACGCGCTCGGCGCGCGTGCACCGGCGGGCTCGACGCCGTCGCATCGGGTGGCGACGACCGGATCGGTCGAGGCCTTCGTCGGCGTCGCTCGGCCGCTCTTCGGAGAACGCCTGCCGGCGGTCGAATCGGTCGAGATCGAGCCGGCCGCCGCGCTTCCCGTAGACTGAGATCCATGGCAAGCCACACGACGCGCCTGGGCGCGGGGATCCTCGTCGGTGGGCTGCTGGCGTTCGGCGCCAGCGTCGCGTCGCGCGAGATCATGCGCCGCGCCGGGACGACGCTCATCGACTGGGAGGCGGTCCGCGACATCGCCCATCGCCGGCTCGGCTCGGCGGCGGCGCCGATCTCGGCCCGCCAGCGCGCCGAGGCCGAGTCGTTCTATCGGTCCACGCTCCTCACGATCGAGCCGATCGTGGCCGAGGAGATCGGCTCGCAGCTGCCGGAGGCGCTCGAGATCCCCGCGGTCGTCGATCGCGCCCAGTGGGTCGACCTCAACCTGGCCACCTTCCGCGTCCTCTTCGAGCGCATCGAGCGCACGGTGCTCGAGCAGCAGGAGGGGCCGGACACGGCGGGGCGCGCGATGTCGCGCTGGCTGAACCGCACCGTGGGCAACCAGCAGCTCGGCTTCATGCTCGCGTTCCTCGGGCGCAAGGTGCTCGGGCAGTACGACGTGTCGCTGCTGGCGGCCGGACCGGCGCGCGGACGGCTGCACTTCGTCGAGCCGAACATCGTCGGCACGGCGACAACGATGCGGATCCCGCGCGACGAGTTCCGCACCTTCATTGCCCTCCACGAGGCAACCCACGCCTTCGAGTTCGAGGCGCACCCATGGCTGCGGCCGTACTTCGCCGACCTCGTCGGGCGCACCGTCGAGTCGCTGGCCGCCGAGTCGGGCGGCATGATGGAGCGGATGCGCGAGGCGATGGCCGCCGGCGGGGGCCACTGGCTCGAGCGGATCATGACCCCCGCCCAGCGCGAGACATTCAACAAGACGCAGGCGCTGATGTCGCTGCTCGAGGGCTACTCGAACCACGTGATGAACGCGGCCGGCGCCCGGATCCTGCCGAACTTCTCCGACATCCACGACAAGTTCGAGCGTCGCGGCGAGCGCCGTGGCGCGCTCGAGAAGGCGGTCATGCGCCTCACCGGGCTCGACCTGAAGATGGAGCAGTACGCCGCCGGCGAACGCTTCGCAGATGCGGTCATCCGCGACCGCGACCGCGCCTTCCTCAACCGCGTGTGGACCGGTCCGGAGATGCTGCCCACGCTTGACGAGATCCGGAACCCGGAGCGCTGGATCGCGCGCGTCGAGTCGGCCACGCCGCTCCTGCCGGAGGCCGCCTCCTGAGCGAGCCGTCGACGGTCCTCGCCACGCCGATCCTCGGCGCGCCTCTGTCGCGGGAGCTCATCGCGCGCATCGAGGCCGAGGGCGTGCGCTGCGAGCGGATCGCGGCCGACGGCCGTATCCACGGCGATGCCGACGAGTCGGTCTTCGACGAGGCCGACATCCTGCTGCTCGGCGCTGTGCCGGCATCGGTCCTCGACCACGTCGTGGCGCGCGCACCGAAGCTGCGCTGGATCCACTCGGCGTCGGCGGGCGTCGACCGCATCTCGATCCCATCGGTCCGCGAACGCGGGCTGACGGTGACGAATGCCCGCGGCGTGTTCAGCAAGCCGATCGCCGAGTACGTGGTGATGATGTCGCTGGCCGTGGCCCGGCGGCTGCCGCAGCTCCTCGAGCTCCAGCGTGAGCGGACCTGGCAGCCGCTCCGCGGGCGCGAGCTGAGCGAGCTGACCATCGGGATCGTCGGCTACGGGAGCATCGGCGCCGAGGTCGCGCGCCTGCTCCAGCCGTTCGGGTGTCGCATCGTCGCCACCCGCCGACACCCCGAGCGCGGTGCCGAGGGCGTGGAGCTGTACGGCCTCGAGGACCTGCGCGAGGTGCTGCGCGACAGCCACATCGTCGTCGTCGCGGCACCGCTGACCGACGAGACGGCCGGGCTCATCGGTGCGGAGCAGCTGGCCGAGATGCGGGAGGACGCCTGGCTCATCAACATCGCCCGCGGCAGGCTCATCGACGAGCTGGCGCTGCGGCGGGCGCTCGAGTCGGGCTGGATCGGCGGGGCGGTGCTCGACGTCTTCAGCGAGGAGCCGTTGAGCCCCGACTCGCCGCTGTACCGAACCCCGAACGTCGTCATCACGCCGCACACCTCGTGGGCGTCCGACCGGGTCATCGAGCGCTCGGTCGACCTCTTCATCGACAACCTGCGCCGCGACCGTTCCGGGGAGCCGTTGCGCAACATCGTCGACCTCGAGGCCGGGTACTAGCACCGGTGCAGGTCACGATCGTCGGGCTGCCCGGGAGCGGCAAGACCACCGTGTTCAACGCGCTCACCGGCGGCCACGCCGAGACGGGCGGCTTCTCCGGCTCGCGCGCCGCGCCGAACCTGAACGTCGTCAAGGTCCCCGACGAGCGCGTCGACCGTTTGGCCGCCCTCTTCAAGCCGAAGAAGACGACCTACGCCGACGTCACGTACGTCGATGTCGCCATCCCGGCCGGCGCGGCCCGCGAGGGCACGATCAACCCCGACGTGCTCGCGCTGGTCCGCAATGCCGATGCGCTCCTCCACGTCGCCCGTGCCTTCGACGACCCTGCGGCGGCGGCGCCCGCCGACCCCTGGCGCGACGTCGATGATCTGGACCTCGAGTTCACCGTCGCCGATCTGTCGGTCATCGAGAAGCGCCTCGAGAAGCTCACCACCCAGGGCCGCCACGGCTCGCAGGCCGAGCGCGATCAGGCCCAGCGCGAGGAGGAGCTGCTGCGCCGGCTGGAGCCGCACCTGTCCGAGGGACGCCCGCTCCGCTCGTTCGGCCTGACCGACGACGAGGAGCTGCTCCTGCGCGGCTACCGGTTCCTGACTCAGAAGCCGGTGCTCGTCGTGCTGAACATCGACGAGGGGCGCCTCCCGGAGGCCGCCGCGCTCGAGGCCGATGGCCGCGCCCGCCACGCCCAGCCTTCGACCGACGTCGCGGCGCTCGCCGGCAAGATCGAGGCGGAGCTGTCGGAGCTGGGTGACGACGACGCGCGGCTGTTCATGGACGACCTCGGCATCGCCGAGCCGTCGCGCGGCCGGATCATTCGCCTCACGTACGAGCTGCTCGGTCTCTTCAGCTTCTTCACCGCCGGCGACGACGAGTGCCGCGCCTGGACCCTTCGTCGAGGTGCCACGGCCGTCGACGCGGCCGGTGCCATCCACTCCGACCTCGCGCGCGGGTTCATCCGGGCGCAGGTCATCGGCGTCGACGAGCTCATCGAGGCCGGCTCGATGGCCGAGGCCCGCACGCGCGGCATCCTGCGCCAGGAAGGGCGCAACTACGAGATGAAGGAAAACGAGGTCATCGAAGTCCTGTTCAACGTGGGCCGGTGAGCGAGCAGAAGGATCGGATGCTTGCCGGCGAGCTCTACCACGCCGACGACCCCGAGCTCCGGGCCGATGCCGAGCGCTGCGAGCGCCAGCTGCGGCGCTTCAACTCGTCCGAGGATCCGCACGAGCGCGCCGCGATCCTGCGCGAGCTGCTCGGATCGGTCGGCGAGGGCGTCGTCGTCAAGCCCCCGCTGTTCATGGACTACGGCTACCAGACGGTGATCGGCGCGGGCACCTTCATCAACAGCGGTGCCGTCATCCTCGACGTGGGCCGCGTGGTCATCGGTGCCGACGTCCAGGTCGGTCCGAACGTGCAGCTCCTCACGCCGACCCATCCGCTCGAGCCGGAGCTGCGGCGGAGCGGCGCCGAGGCGGCGGAGCCGATCACGATCGGCGACAACGTCTGGCTCGGCGGGGGCGTGATCGTCTGTCCCGGTGTGACGATCGGGCGCGACACGGTGGTCGGCGCCGGCGCGGTCGTGACCCGCGACCTCCCGCCGGGCGTGCTGGCCGTCGGCAACCCGGCGAGGGTGATCAGACAGCTGGTCTAGCGTATATACATATATACGCGGCGCCGCGACAGCCTACGAGGTCTCCATCTCGGCGACGATCGAGCGGAACTCCTCGCTCTGCTCGACGAGGTAGTTGTCCTCGTCCTCCATTCCCACGCTCATCGACGCGCGCAGCTTCTCGTCGCCGATGTAGCTGAACCCGTGCGAGCGGTCGAGCTCGCGAGCGATCGCCTCGGCGAGCGTGTCCTCCTCGAACGTGTCGAGGACTGCGGCCCGCGCGGTCCGCACGATCGACTCGAACTGGGCAGGAGTATGGTCGCGCTCGGACACGAGGAGCGCATCGGTCATCAGGTCGGTGGCGCCTTCGTGGAGCTCGTAAAAGAAGAGCGGCATGGACCGATGATAGACCGATGACCCGCCTGCTGATCGTCGGTGGCCTGACCATCGACCGCTTCGCCGATGGCACTTCGGGGCCCGGTGGCGCGGTGATCCATGCCGGACGAGCGGCGGCCGACGACCGCGTGCCGCTCACGATCCTGACCGTGGCCGGCGACGAGCCGGAGGCCGCCGACGGCCTCGCGCAGCTGGCCGAGCTTGGCGACCTGATCCACCAACGTGCCCCGTCGACGATCACGTACGGCCATGCGGAGGTCGATGGGCGCCGCCAGCTGACATTCCTCCGTGGCGCCGCCCCGATCGCGCCACCGACACTTGCCGACCCGCCCGACGTCGCGCTCCTGGCCCCGATCGCGGACGAGCTTCCGGCCTCCGCGATCGTCGCGGTACGGGATGCCGCGCGGCCGCGGGTGACCGTCCTCCTGCTGCAGGGCTGGCTGCGCAGCCTGCGGATTGGTAAGCCGGTCCGGCCGATGGGGCTCGACGAGATTCCGGCCGTCACCTGGGAGGCATTCGGTGCCGCCGATGCGGTCGTCGTCTCGACCGAGGACCTGCCGGACGCGCCAGGCGACCCGTCCGACTCGATGGCTCGGCTTCGCGAGCGCCTCGGGTCGCGCCCGGTCATCGTGCTGACCCTCGGCGAGGGCGGCTACCTCCTGGACGACCCCTCGGCCGATGGCGTGGTTCGGAGCGCCCCGGGTCGCGTCGTCGAGGGCGTGTCGACGGTCGGTGCCGGCGACACGTTCGGCGTGGCCCTTGCGACGCGGCTTGCCCAGGGTGCCGAGGCCGCGGTCGCGGCCACCGCCGCGACCGATCGGGTCATCCGGATGCTCGAGAGCCGGCGCCCCTAGGCGACGGCACGCCGACGCTCAGCGCCGGCACGGCGTTCGGCGGCGGCGACCCAGCGGCGCAGGCGTCGGAGCCGGCGCTCGACGGTGAGCCGGGTCCGGCCGACCTCCGCGATCGTGCCGCCGCGACCGAGGGCAAAGGCGATGTCGAGGACCCGGGACGCGGCGGCCGCCGCGTCCATCGCCCCGCGCAGGTCGCCGCGGTGGCGCTCGCGGATGCGGGCGACCTCGATCCAGGCCGCGGCCGCGTCGACGGACGCGCGTCGCGTGCCGACCGTCCACAGCTCCTCGGCGCGCTCCACGTGGCCGAGCGCGAGCAACAGGCGCGACGCCACGCGACGCAGGGCATTGGCCTCGGATGCGTCGACCGCAACGGCCTGGGCTTTCTCGACGAGCTCGAGCGCGTCGTCCACCGCGCCTGCGCGCAGGAGCTCGAG
Source organism: uncultured Chloroflexia bacterium (assembly GCA_963844415.1). GTDB lineage: Bacteria > Chloroflexota > Limnocylindria > QHBO01 > QHBO01 > JACDBZ01. The sequence goes on along the minus strand of CAWJOA010000005.1, from coordinate 356,351 downwards.
CGCCATGCCGCGCGGGTCGAGGACGCGCGCGTCGCGCCACCCACCGTCCCGCAGCCGCGACAGCTCGGCCTCCAGCAGCACGAGGCTGACGACGTCCTGGAAGTTGTGGTCGAGCACCTCGGCGAGGATGTCGGGCGAGCCGCCGCGCAGGTAGCCGAAGTAGCGGGCGGGGACCTCGGAGCCGGGGCAGTCCGACGCGCGCCGCACGCCCAGCACCCCGGCCTCCACGTCCGCCAGCCGCGCACCGCCGAGTGGCCGCCGGAAGAGGCGTCGAGCATCGGGCAGCAGGTCGTCGTGCTCGGCGGGCAGGGTGGCCTGCTCGCGGAAGAGGCCGTGGACGGTGAGGCGGGCGGCGAGCATCGGCATGTCGAACGTCCGGCCGTTGTAGGTCACGAGGCGCGCGAACGTCGCGAGGTCGGCCGCGATGGCCCGCAGCAGCGGCGGCTCGTACGGGAAGTCGGGGAGCAGGTACTGGCGCACGGTCACGCGCGACCCGTCGATGCGCGCGATGGCCGCCATGAAGATCACCGTGCCGGCGCCGGTCGACAGCCCGGTCGTCTCCGTGTCGAAGTAGGCGGCGGGAGGCAATCCCCGCAGCGCCTCGGCGATGGCGGGGGCCACGTTCACGCTGCGCTCGATGACGAGCGCCGTGCCACTCGCGGTGACCTCGGTCCGGGCTTCGAACCAGCGGGCGAGCGTCGCGACCCGGTCATCGGTCGGTGGTCGCGTGGCACCGGGTGCCGGCCTGGTGCGGACCGTCTCGAGTCGGTCGGCGAGCGTGCGCGGGGCGAGCATCGGTCAGCTCATGCCCACCAGCAGCTCCTCGACGACCGCCTTGCCCCGGGTGCCGACCTCGATGGCCGGTCCGACGCAGGCCGGGCAGCCGTCGGCGCACGGGCACGACTCGACTGCCTCGCGGCAGGCGCGGACGAGATCGTCGACGAGCGTGAAGAGCCGCTCGGTCAGCCCGACCCCACCGGGGACGGCGTCGTAGAGGTACAGCGTCGGACGGCCGGTGAACGGTGACTGCACCTGGGCCAGCACGCCGAGGTCGCGCGGATCGCACATCAGGAGCAGCGATGCCGTCGTGCGCGCCACGCGCGCGAGGCCGATGAGGGCGCCGTCGAGCGTGTCGCGGTCGTATCGGTTCACGAGCTCCGCCGGGGGCACGAGCCACGTCGAGGTCGTGTGCATCTCCTGCTCGGGGATGCTGATCGAGCCCCAGCCCACGTTCTCGTGCGTGTGGTACTTGAGCTTCTTGAACATCGTCACCTTCCACGCGACCATCACCTCTCCGCGCTGGCGAAGCCCGGCCGGTGGGGGATCGGCCTCCTCGAAGACCTCGAGCACCTTCAGCGTGATGCCGAGGTCGGCATCGGTGTAGTAGTCGACGTCGGTGCGGGTGACGTAGGCCTTGCGCTCCTCCCAGTCCAGCCGGTCGACGTGGTGCTGGATGCCCTGGTGGATGTAGATCGCCTTCTCGTGGACGAGCAGCGGGGCGGCGAAGAGGTCGATCTCGCCGAGGACGCGGTTGCGATCGCCGGTGGTGTCGATGATGACGACGTTCTCCGGCGCGCCCGTCCGCAGGCTGAAGTCCGACGCGGGGAAGTTCTCGTGGCTCCAGTAGTAGCGGTCGTCGTCCGCGCGCCGAATCCAGCCGTCCTCCTGGAGGACGTCGAGCAGCAGCGGCGTCTCGTCGATCCCGAACCGCTCGGCGGCCGGGACCGGCAGCTCGAACGTCGAGGCGCGCAGGTGGTTGAGGAGGACGTGCAGGTTGTCCGGGTTGACGAGCCCGTGCTCGGGCGAGCTGTCGAAGAGGTAGTCCGGGTGCGCCGCGAGGAACTGGTCGATCGGCGCAGACGAGCAGATCAGCGCGGCGAGGCTCGTCCCGGTGCGGCGCCCGGATCGGCCCATCTGCTGCCAGGTGCTGGCGATCGTGCCGGGGTAGCCGACGCTGATCGCCGCATCGAGCGAACCGATGTCGATGCCGAGCTCCAGCGCGTTCGTCGCCACCACGCCCCGCACCCGTCCGTCGCGCAGCCCCGCCTCGATCTCGTGGCGCTCGTTCGGCAGGTAGCCGCCGCGATAGCCGCGGATCGTGTGCGGGTGGCCCGGCGGCGGCTCGAACGTCTCGCGCAGGTAGCTCGTGAGCACCTCGACCGACGTGCGCGAGCGGGCGAACGCGATCGTCTGCACGCCGCCGCCGATGAGCCGCTCCGCCAGCCGCTGGCCGGTGAGCAGCGCGGATCCGCGGATCCCGAGCTCCTCGTTGGCGACCGGGGGATTGACGACGAGGATGTGCTTGCGGCCCGCCGGCGCGCCGTTGTCGTCGATCAGCTCGACCGGCGCCTCGAGCACCCGCTCGGCCAGCTCGCGCGGGTTGGCGATCGTGGCGCTGGCGCAGATGAAGATCGGATCCGCGCCGTAGTGGGCACAGATGCGCCGCAGCCGGCGGATGAGGTTGGCGACGTGGCTGCCGAAGAGGCCGCGGTACGTGTGCAGCTCGTCGATGACGACGAACTGGAGATTCTCGAAGAGCTTGAACCACTTCGTGTGGTGCGGAAGGATCGCGGAGTGGAGCATGTCCGGGTTGGTGATCACCACCTGCCCGGCGGCCCGCACGACGCTGCGGATGTTCGCCGGCGTGTCGCCGTCGTAGGTGTGCGTCTTCAGGCCGATGTCGGCCGCGCCCGCCAGCGCTCGCAGCTCCACGAGCTGGTCCGCTGCCAGCGCCTTGGTGGGGAAGAGGTACAGCGCGCGGGCCGCGGGGTCCCGCGCGACCGCGTCGAGGACGGGCAGGTTGTAGCAGAGCGTCTTGCCCGAGGCGGTCGGCGTGACGACCACGACGTTCCGGCGTGCCGACACCGCTTCGTACGCCGCCGCCTGGTGCGTGTACAGCGCCTCGACTCCGCGTCCGCGGAGCGCGTTGACGATCCGTCCGTCCACGCCCGTCGGCCAGGGTGCGTGTCGTGGCGGCCGCGGCTCGAGCTCGCGATGGGCGGCGATCAGCGGAGCGAACAGGGGATCCGCAAGCAGCATGGCGATCGCCTGGTCGGCGTTGCTCGGGGGCGCGGTGATCATCGGCTCCTCCATCCAAACCGAACATCTGTTCGATCGCGAACGATAGCACGCGTGTTCGAAATCTCGGTGGCCGATGCGACAGCTCGACTGTCGCAAGCGTGACGGTGTGGGCTAGACTCGCTCCGCGATGACCGGAATCGACGTTCCTGCCCCGTCTCCGTCGCGCTCGCCCGGGCGCTCGCGTCTGCGCCTGCCCGCCTCGCGCGGCGGACTGGCGTGGCTGGCCGTCCTGCTGATCGTCGGGACGCTGCTCGCGGTCCAGTTCGGGCGGCAGATCTACGCCAACTGGGAGATCGGCCAGCGCGCCGCCGAGATCGAGGCCGAGATCGCCCAGGTGGAGGCCGAGAACGCGCTGCTCCAGCTCGAGCTCGACTACCTGCGCAGCGATGCCTTCGTCAGCGCCGAGGCACGACGCCTGGCGAACCTCGGTCGCCCCGGGGAGCAGCTGATGATCATCCCGCCCGGCGCCGAGGCGCCGCTCCCCGAGGAGCTCGCCGCGCTCCAGCGCCCGAAGCCGCTCCTCGAGCAGTGGGTGGAGCTCTTCTTCGGGCCCGGGAGCTAGCTCCCGGCGTTCGCGTCTCGTCGCCGACCAATGGGATTGGCCTACGGACCGCGAACCGGCGCTCCTCCGTCGCCTCGCCAGCTGGATTGGCCCAGCGACCGAGGGAGGGCCAATTCCGGCGATCCGTCGGTCAGGCCAACCGGGTTGGCAACCCGCCTGGCCTCAGTCGGTCGGCGCCTCGTCTCGCTTGAGGCGCTTCGGCCGATCAGGCGCGGCCGCCTCGACGCGCGGGCCGGCGGCGCGGACCGCGTCGGTGACCCCGTCGGCATAGTCCTCGAAGTTCTCGGCGAACATCTCGGCCAGCTCGCGCGCCTTCTCGTCGTAGGCCGCGGGATCGGCCCAGGTCGAGCGCGGCCGCAGCACGGCCGACGGCACGTCGGGCACGGACACCGGGACGGAGACGCCGAAGATCGGATCGGTCTCGTAGTCGACCGTCGTCCAGGGCACCGGAGAGCGCCGCGCGGACCATTGTGCGGGTGTGGTCGATCCGCATCCGCTCGCCGACGCCGTATGGCCCGCCGGTCCATCCGGTGTTCACCAGCCACACCGGGACGTCGTGCTCCTCGAGCCGCTCGGCGAGCATCGAGGCGTACTCGCCCGGATGGCGGGGGAGGAACGGCGCCCCGAAGCCGGCGGAGAAGGTGGCGCGCGGCTCGGTGACGCCGATCTCGGTGCCGGCCAGCTTGGCGGTGTAGCCGCTGATGAAGTGGTACTGCGCCTGCTCGCGCGTGAGGCGTGAGATCGGCGGCAGGATGCCGAACGCATCGGCCGTCAGGAAGACGACGTTGCGTGGATGGGTGGTCATCCCGGTCGGATCGGCGTTGCCGATGAACTCCAGCGGATACGCGCCGCGCGTGTTCTCGGTGAAGCGCTCGCTAGTCGAGGTCGAGCTCGCGGGTGACCGCGTCGAGGTCGACGTTCTCGAGGATCGTGCCGAAGCGGCGGGTGGTGGCGAAGATGTCGGGCTCGTACATCGGGGAGAGGCGGATCGTCTTCGCGTAGCAGCCGCCCTCGAAGTTGAAGAGGCCGTCGGGACCCCAGCCATGCTCGTCGTCGCCGATGAGGCTGCGCTCCGGGTCGGCGGAGAGGGTCGTCTTGCCCGTCCCGCTCAACCCGAAGAAGAGTGCGGGGTCGTCGTCGCGACCGACGTTGACCGATGAGTGCATCGGCAGCGCGCCCTCATCGGGCAGGAGGTAGTTCATGACCGTGAAGGCCGACTTCTTGATCTCGCCGGCGTACTCGGTGCCGACGATGATGATCTCCATCCGCTTCAGGTGGAGCAGGATCGCGGTCTCGGAACGCGTCCCTTCCGAGGCCGGATCGGCCTTGAACGACGGGATGTCGATGATCCGGAAGTTCGGCGCGAAGTCGCGAAGATCCTCGAGTGGCGGCAGCCGGAAGAGGTTTCGCGCGAAGATGCTGGCCCAGGCCGTCTCGGTCGTGACGCGGAGCGAGCGCCGGTGGTCGGGATGGGCACCGATGTAGAGGTCCTGGCTGTAGATCGGCCGATCGGCGATGTACGTCATCAAGCGGGCGCGAAGGCGGTCGTAGTGCTCCTCGCTGATCGGCTGGTTGACCGATCCCCACCAGATCTTCGCCGCGCTCGACCGCTCCTTGACGACGAACTTGTCCTGCGGCGAGCGTCCGGTGTGCTTGCCGGTGCGGACTACGAGCGAGCCGTGGGCGCTGATCGTCCCCTCGCCGTTGCGAATGGCGCGCTCGTACAGCTCGGCGGTCGAGAGGTTGCGGTACGTCGCTTCGATCGTCGAGGTCGAGCTGCGAACCTGGGTCGTCGCCACGGTCTCCTCCTTGCGTGCGACCCGGCGCCCGGCCCGGGCTGTTGGGTCGCCGATGTGAGTCGACCGGCCGCGCGTCAACGGGTCCCTTGGACCCGTGAGTCGGCTTCCGCGGTCACTGCTGATCCGCTGTGCAGTCGCCGTGCCGGCGACGAAGGTGCGAGTCATTCTACCCGATGATCGGCGGCCGAGCCCTCGACAGCCCTCCTACGATGTGGCCATGTACCAGTGGATCGTCCTCCTTCACGTGCTCGGCGCCTTCGCGTTCGTGGCCGCCCACGGGGTCTCGATGGTCGCCGCCTTCCAGCTCCGCGGCGAGCGCGATCGGTCGCGTCAGGCGGCGCTGCTGCAGGGGTCCCAGATCGGCGTGGGCGTCATGTACATCGGCCTGCTGCTGCTACTGGTGGGCGGGATCTGGGCCGGCTTCGCCGGCAATCACTGGGGGAGCGGCTGGATCTGGGCTGCCCTCGGAACGCTGGTGGTTGTGATCGTCGTGATGTATGCCGTCGCGACGCCCTTCTATGGCCGCATGCGGGCGGCCGCAGGGCTCCCGGAAACGGCCGAGCGTGCGGCAGCTCTCAAGCCGCCGGCCACCGAGGCCGATCTCGCGATGCTCGCCACATCGAGCCGCCCATGGGTCCTCGCGCTGGTGGGAGGCATCGGCCTGCTTGTCATCGTGTGGCTCATGGTGGTGAAGCCGTTCTGATGGCTGGCGACCGCATCGCGGCGATCGAGGCTCTCCTGACCGAGGCCGAGTCGGCTCACGGCGTGTACGAGACGACCGAGCTCAACGGCGTCTACGACCAGGACTGGCCGCGCTGGTATGCCGGGTACGCCGTCGAGCACGGCATCGGCGCCCTCCTCGGCCGCGCCGTCACCCCAGATGAGCTCGCGAGTCTCCTGGCGACCAGCTGGGAGGAGCTCCAGCGGGCCGACCCACCGTCCACCGGCCCGTGGACGGCGGCCATCGCCCGCCGGCTCGTCGAGGTGGCGTAGCTACGGGCCGTATGCCGCCCAGATCGCCTGGCGCAGGGTCAGCCCCGAGGCGCGGATCGCGGCCGCGATCGGCCTGCCGACGTATCGGTAGTGCCAGGGCTCGTAGGAGTAGCAGGACACCGCGGTCTTGTCCTTCGGGTAACTCATGACGAACCCGTACTTCCATGCCTGCTTGCTCATCCACGCACCCGCCCTGGTTGCCGCCCAGTCGGCATACGTCCATGGGGCGGCGCCGCCGAGGGAGGTGACGTCGACGGTCGTGCCGAGCTGGTGCTCGGAGTGTCCGGCCCGGGCGCTCGTGAGCAGGGCATGGTTGTAGCCGCCGACACTCACCCAGTGCTGGAAGGTCGCCGCCTGCTGCGTGTAGCTGCGGTAGGCGCTGACGAGCTGGATCGGGGCGCCGGCGGCGCGGGCGGCCAGCGCCAGCGCCTTGAGATCGGCACCGATGATCGAGCGCACCCGGAAGCCGGCGTTGAGCGCGTAGCTGCCCGTGTCTCGCAGATCGGTCGGCGCGTACTTTGGGCCGACCTTGTAGGTCGTGTCGAGCAGCGTGGTCGCGTGCTTCTTTGGCGACGTACGACTGGTCAGAACGTCGTCGTAGCGGCACGGGGGAGGCGTGGGCGACTTGCCGATGGCCCGCGTTGCGGGCCGATCGACTCGCACCCAGAGGCCCGACAGCGGTCCGGTGAGGATATGTCCGTACCCCTTCCCGTCGACCGCCTGCGTCGTGTCGACCGTCGCTTCCACGCGGACGATCGTGGCGAACCGCTTCTGCACCGTCACCACCGATCCGGTCTCATCGAACGTCACGCCCTCGTAGCGCGCTGGACCGATGAAGCCGATGGTGATCGGCGGCGAGTAGGTGACGACGTTCCTGATCGCCGGGGTCGTGGCCCCCGACTCGCCCGACGACCGCTGAGCCGCGCCCAGCGCGGTAGATGGCGGACCGGCGAGCACCGATCCGCCCGCCGCGATGAGCACGGCGAGGGCGAGGGGGAGAGCCCGGCGAGACATGGCGAGACCATACCGGCCGCGCCGGCTCATGCCGATGGCTGAACGAGGGAGCGCGGACTACGACGATTGGCGGATTGCGAGCGCCGCACAGTGGAGCGATCGAGGCCGTCGCGCTAGAATCGGCGACCGTGGCGGAGTAGCTCAGTGGTAGAGCAGGGGACTCATAAGCCCTTGGCCGGTGGTTCGAATCCGCCCTCCGCTACCACCCCTCATGACTCTCTCGCGCTCGCTGTCGACGCGGGCGCCAGTCGCCTCGCGATTCCGGACGACGTCACGCTCGTGCTCGCCGTCTCCGGCGGCCCCGACTCGATGGCGCTCCTGCATGGCGCCGCCCGCCTGGTCGAGACCGATGCGCGCGCCTGGCACCTGACCATCGCGCATCTCGATCACACGCTGCGTCCGGACAGCGTGGACGACGCTCGCTTCGTCGCCGAGGCCGCGGAGACGCTCGCGCTGCGCTTCGAGGGCCGCAGGACCGATGTCGCCGCGCTGGCGCGCGACGAGGGTCGATCCGTCGAGGACGCCGCGCGCGAGGCGCGCTATCGATTCCTCGAGGACGTGGCGCCCGATGGTGCGCTGATCGCGACCGCGCATACGGCCGACGATGCGGCGGAGACCGTCATCCTCAACCTGCTCCGCGGCAGCGGCCTGGCCGGCGCTCGGGGGATCCCCGCGCGGCGAGGCCGGATCGTGCGGCCGCTCCTCGACGTCCGACGGGCGACGCTGCGCGACCTGCTGGACGCCGCCGGGATCGCGTACCGGCTCGACCCGTCGAACGATGACCCGGCCTTCCTGCGCAACCGGGTGCGCCACGAGGTGATCCCGCTCCTGGAGGAGGTGCGGCCCGGCGCCGCCGAGCGCATCGGTCAGTTCAGCCGGCTGGCGGCCGACGACGAGGCGCTGCTCGACGACCTGGCGCGGGCCGAGCTGGAGAGACGGACCACCGAGGACGGGATCGACTGGCACGACCCGCCGGTTCCGGCGCTCGGCCGTCGCGTGCTGCGGCTGGCGATCGGCGAGCCGCCGCCGAGCGCGGAGCGGATCGAGGCGCTGCTGGAGGCGGCGGTCGGGGATCGGGGAGGGGTGACGATCGAGCTCGGCGGCGGCCGGGTCGCATCGGTCAGGCAGCGGCGTATCCGGATCTTGACCTGATCTGAGCCAAGCGGGAACACAGTACGTATAGAAGGTACATGCGGGTCTGATCGGCTGTTTGTTCGGCTGTCGGCGCGCACATATACTGACCCGGCCCTTGGCAGGCATCGCCATTGGCCGGCGTGGCTTTCGAGCCGCGTCGTTCGCACGGAGGCGAAAGCAGACCCAACTTGACCAGTCGCATCGTTCGCAACAGCGTCGTGCTCGTCGTCCTGGCCGTCTTCGGACTGGCCGTGCTGTGGACGTTCATGAGCCCGGGCACGAGTAACGAGACCTACACGTACAGCCAGCTCCTCGACGACGTCGTCGCCGGGAACGTCGAGTCGATCACCCAGGAGGGCACGACCCTCACCGTCGCGCTCGAGAGCCAGGCGCAGGAGAAGACAACCAGCGTTGCCGACTCGGCCGTCAACTATCGCGCCGAGGTGTGCGCCGCCACCGGCGACCCGGCGACATGCGGCGGCATCGAATACAACTACGTCCAGCCCAGCGCCGCCGGCGGCATCATCACGCTGCTGATCACCGCGCTGCTGCCGGTCCTGCTCATCGGTGGCTTCATCTTCTTCATGATGCGCCAGGCGCAGGGCACGAATAACCAGGCCATGAGCTTCGGCAAGAGCCGGGCCCGGATGTTCCTCGGCAACAAGACGGTCGTGACCTTCAACGACGTCGCCGGCGTGGACGAGGCGAAGCAGGAGCTGACCGAGGTGGTCGAGTTCCTGAAGTACCCCGAGAAGTTCAACTCGCTCGGCGCCCGCATCCCGCGCGGCGTCCTGCTCGTCGGCCCGCCCGGCACCGGCAAGACGCTCCTCGCGCGCGCCGTCGCCGGCGAGGCGGGCGTGCCCTTCTTCAGCATCTCCGGCTCGGAGTTCGTGGAGATGTTCGTCGGCGTGGGCGCCTCGCGCGTCCGCGACCTGTTCGAGCAGGCCAAGCGCAACTCGCCGTGCATCGTGTTCGTCGACGAGATCGACGCGGTCGGCCGCCAGCGCGGCGCGGGCCTCGGCGGCTCCCACGACGAGCGCGAGCAGACGCTGAACCAGATCCTGGTCGAGATGGACGGCTTCGACACGAACACGAACGTGATCGTCGTCGCTGCCACGAACCGACCGGACGTCCTCGACCCGGCGCTCCTGCGCCCGGGCCGCTTCGACCGCCAGGTCGTCCTCGATCGGCCCGACATCAAGGGCCGCAAGGAAATCCTCAACGTCCACATCAAGGGCAAGCCGCTCGACAAGACCGTCAACATCGAGGCGCTCGCGCGCCGCTCGCCGGGCTTCTCCGGCGCCGATCTGGCGAATCTCGTCAACGAGGCCGCCATCCTCGCGGCGCGGCGCAACAAGAAGAGCATTGGCGCCGACGAGTTCAACGAGGCGATCGACCGCGTCATCGCCGGTCCCGAGCGCCGCAGCCGGATCATCTCCGAGGAGGAGAAGGTCATCATCGCCTACCACGAGGGCGGTCACGCCGTCGTGCAGCGCGTCCTGCCGAAGAACGACCCGGTGACGAAGGTGACGATCGTGAGCCGCGGGATGGCCCTCGGCTACACGATGAGCCTGCCGGCGGAGGACCGATACCTCCACAGCAAGTCGGAGTTCGAGGACAAGATCGCCGGGATGCTCGGCGGCAACGTGTCCGAGACGATCGTCTTCGGCGACACGACGACGGGCAGCTCGAACGACATCGAGAAGGCGACGAACCTCGCCCGCGCGATGGTCACCCAGTACGGGATGAGCGAGAAGCTCGGCCCGCTGGCCTTCGGCAAGAAGGAGGAGATGGTCTTCCTCGGCCGCGAGATCAGCGAGCAGCGCAACTACTCCGACGAGGTTGCCGCGAAGATCGACTCCGAGGTGCGCGAGATCATCGACCGCGCCTACTCCCGCGCGAAGGTGGCGCTCGAGACGCACCGCGACGTGCTCGACCGCCTGGCGACCCTGCTCGTCGAGAAGGAGACGATCGAGCACGACGAGTTCGAGGCGCTCTTCGACGGCGTCCTCCCGCCGCGCTCCGGCGGACCGACTCCGAAGAAGATCGGCGCCGAGCCGGCGACCGACGGCGTCGAGGCTCCGGCCGAACCGGAGGCCGAGGGCGGCGCGCCGAAGCGCCGTCGCCGTGGACCGGCACCGCAGCCGGCCTAGCCGTCTTCAGACCGACACACATGAGGCCCGCCGCAAGGCGGGCCTCAGTCGTTCACGGGATTCGGGTCAGCGGCCGGTGAGGCGGTCCCAGAACGAGGGGCCGTCGCGCAGGTCATCGAGGAACTTGTCCCAGCCGGCCTCGGCCTTCGCCGCGCGCTCGAGTCCCTCGACGCGCTCCTCGATGATCTCGCGGACGCGGATCGCCTCGCCCTCGTCGAGCCAGAAGCCGTGGCGCTCAACGCACACGTCGAGCTCGAGGTTGTAGGCGCGGTAGTTGAAGGCCGACATCTTGGCGCCGCACTTCGGGCACGACAGCGTCGATTCGCGGATCGCGTACTCGATCATCGCCCGACGCTGCTCCTCGGTCGACTCGACCGTCGCCTCCACCTGCGAGAGCTCGCCCTCGTCCAGCCAGCCTCCCTTGCATTGGGGACAGCGATCGACCTCGATGCCCTGATGATGCTCAACCAGGAGCTCGGCCTGGTCCCTGGGACAGTGCACGCGGCGGCCTCCGTATCGGTCTGATGCTTGTGTTGCGCAAGCGTAGCGCGCACCGGGGTTTCGCGACGTCCGGTAAGCCAGCCTGATTGGCCTACGGACCGATGCGTCCATGCTCCTCGGTCTCCAGGCTCACCGGATTGGCCAGACGACCGAGGGAGGGCCCAATTCATCGGTCCGGCGGTGCATAGCCTAACGTCAGTGGCCCCAGCTGCCGAGCTCGAACGGTAGTCCGATCGGGTCATTGGCTTCTAGGAGGTGGGCCGTATACTCGCCAGCGTGTTGCGTACAGGCACCCCTGCCGCAGCCCGCACCGAGCACCCGAGCATGAGCACACGGAGCCGCCACACAGATGATCGACGAGCCGGTTGCACAGACCCCCGCCCCGACCCAGACCCAGACCAAAGCCGAGCCGAAGGCTGACGCGGACTGGAAGCTCGACGCGGCCTCGGGCACCCTCGCACCGCGCTCCGCGCTCGACGTCCTCACCCGCCTGAACGAGCGGGTCGCGTCGGGGAGCATCGACGACCTCGTTCCGATCGCGACCGGCTTCGTGCCGATGGACAAGACGATCGGTGGCGGCCTGCGACCCGGTGAGCTGATGCTCATCGGCGGGGCGCAGGGCCAGGGCAAGACGACGATGGCGCTGCAGATGGCGCGCAACATGGCGGCATCGGGCCAGGCGACGGTGCTGTACGTCTGCTTCGAGCACGACGAGGAGTACCTCATCCAGCGCATGGTCGCGATGGAGTCGGCGCTCAGCCACCTGCCCCAGAAGTCCGGCGCGGTGAAGATCCAGGACGTCAAGAAGGAGGTCGTCAGCTCGTACACGGCCTCGGCCGAGACGGGCACGAAGGCGAAGCTCGGCGCGAACCCGCGCCTCCGGCCCAGCCTCGAGCGGATCGCGCGCTACGGCTCGAACCTGTACCTCATGCGCGGCACGGCCACGCACTCGACGATCGACAACCTGCGCAACCTCGTGAAGGATCATCGCGGCTCGGACGACGAGCGCCGCCTCGTGCTGTTCGTCGACTACCTCCAGAAGGTGCCGGTCATCCCCGAGCCGAACACCGAGGAGGAGAAGGTCACGCGGATCGTCTCGGGGCTCAAGGACATTGCCCTCGGCGAGATGGTGCCGGTCGTCGCGATCGTGGCTGCCGACCGCGAGGGTCTGAAGGCCAAGCGCCTGCGCAACCATCACCTGCGCGGCTCATCGGCCATCAACTACGAGTCCGACATCATCCTGATCCTGAACGACAAGTACAACATCGTCGCCAAGGTCAACATCGAGTTCAACCCGTACCAGGCCCAGCGCTACCGCGACTGGGTGATTGCGACGATCGAGAAGAACCGCGGCGGACAGGACAACGTCGACCTCGAGTACGAGAAGCTCTTCGAGTACAGCTGCTTCGACCCGACCGGGCGGATCACGGCCGAGAAGCTCATCGAGGAACGCCTCTACAACGACTGAGGGTCCCTGACCGATGGCGACCGCCCCCGAAACCTTCGACCCGTATGGCGTGCTCCAGGTCCTGCCCAACGCGGAGCAGGAGGTGGTGAATGCCGCCTTCAAGGCGCTCGCCCTGAAGTACCACCCGGACCACGACGCGACCAGACGCGCCGCCGAGAAGATGGCCGAGCTCAATCGCGCCTACGCCATCCTCCGCGACGAGCGGTCGCGCGTCGGCGCACGACCGTTCCCGCCGGGCGACCGTCGCGGGCATCAGCGTGGCCCACCCGTCGCGGAACGGCGCCGTGCCTCCGCCCACGGCCGCCAGCCCCGGAAGCGTGCTGACCTTCGGGCGCTACTCCGGCTGGAGCCTGCGCGACCTCGCCCGCCGCGATCCCGACTACCTGCTGTGGCTCTCGCGCCACTCCTCGGGCATCCGCTATCGCACCGAGATCTACGGCATCCTGCGCACGATGGGCGTCTCCGCCGCCTGACGCGCTACGCTCTCGGCAGTCATGACCGATGAGCCCCTGCCGCTGCGCGCGGTCTTCCTGGACATCGGCGACACCGTCATGCGGCCGAATCCCTCGTGGGAGGCGGTGTACGCGATCGCGTTCCGCGAGTTCGGCGTCGAGGTCGAGATCGGTGAGCTGTACGCCGCGCTCCGGAAGGCATACCACCACGGTGGATGGGGCATCGACGACGTCGGCTTCGAGCCGACGGAAGAGTCGAGCTTCCAGCGCACCGTCGCGATCGATGCCGCCGCGATCGCCGAGCTCGGCCTGGATCCGATGCCCGAGGCCTTCTACCGCCGGCTCAGCGAGCTGTTCATGGTGACGAGCCACTGGCACATCTTTCCCGACGCCTACCCGACGTTGAGCGCGCTCCGCGAGCGGGGACTGACGCTGGGAGCGGTGAGCAACTGGGTCTGGAATCTGCCCGAGCTGCTGCACGCGCTCGACCTCGTCCGGCACTTCGACTTCATCGCCGCCAGCTCCCGCATCGGCTTCGAGAAGCCCAACCCGCGCATCTTCGAGTGGGCCCTCGAGCAGGCCGGGACCGATGCGAACCAGGTCATCCACGTCGGCGACCACCTTGTGGCCGACATCGAGGGCGCCCGCGGTGTCGGGATCGACGGAGTGCTGATTGACCGATTCAACCGCCACGACCGAGCGGAGGTGCCCGACGGCGTGCCGGTCATCACGTCGCTCGACGAGCTGCTGCCGATCGTCGACGCCCGACTCGACGGCCGATGACCGAGGCATGGCGCTGCTTCGTGGCCGTGCCCACTCGACGACGCCATCCGTGCGGCGCTGTCCGTGGCAGTCGCCGGTTGGCGCCGTGAGACCCCCGTCGACGCATTGCGCTGGGCGGATCCCGATGCTTGGCACCTCACCCTTGCGTTCCTCGGCAACGTCGATCCATCGGACGTTGTCGCGATCACCGACGCGGTTCGCGAGGTGGCGGCGGTCCATCGGCGGACGGAGGTCGCGACCGCTCGCCTGGGCGCATTCCCACGGCCGAGCAGCGCGCGGGTGCTGTGGTACGGCGTCGCCGATCCTGACGATGCACTCGCGTCCCTCGCCGGCGCTCTGGTGGCCGCGCTCCGACTGTCCCAGGACGAGCCGTATCGTGCGCACGTCACCCTGGCGCGGGCTCGAGGACGTCCGATCGACCTTCGTGGTTGGATCGAACATGCGTCCGCATCGGCGCCGGACAGTCGCCTGACCGTCGAGTCCATCATGCTGGTGCGGAGCCTGCTCGGCGCCGGACCCGCCCGGTATGAGACGCTGGCGACGCTTCCGTTGGGAGGAGGACCGTGACCAATCGGCCAGAGCTCGTTCGTCCGCGGTATGTCGCGGTCATCGGCGATGGGGACCCGCGCGGGCCCGACGCCCACCGCATCCTCGAGTGGGCCGAGGAGGTGGGGCAGCATTTGGCGCGCGGTGGGGCGACCGTCGTCACCGGCGGTCTCGGCGGGGTGATGCGGGCCGCGTCGCAGGGAGCGCTCGGGGCCGGTGGCGAGACCATCGGCATCCTCCCGGGGACGGACCCGACCGAGGCGAACGAGTTCGTCCGGATTCCGATCGCGACCGGTCTCGGCGTCGTCCGCAACCTCGTCGTGGTCACCTCCGCCGATGCCGTCGTGGCGCTCGGCGGCCGGCACGGCACGCTCTCCGAGATCGGCCTGGCCCTCCGGATGGGGAGGCACGTCGTGACGCTCAGCTCGTGGCGCCTCGAGTCCGATCAGCGGATCGGCGGCCCCGCCGCCCATCGTGCGAAGGATCCGCGCGAAGCTGCCGCACTCGCGCTGCGCCTCGCGAAGGATGGCCCGGTAGCGACTTAATGGACGAGCCCCCGCTGGTCGAGCTGGTAAAGCTCGGACGGGTCGTAGGGCATGTCGATCGTTCCGCCGCCGGTCACCTTCCACCGCCAGCTGATGATCTGGATGGACAAGCAGCCGGCCGTCGGGCCGGTTCCGCAGCCGGTACTCGCGCTGCCGCCCGACACGTCCACTTGCGCGGCGGGTGCGTAGATCGTGCCGGCCAGAATGCTGCTGCTCTGCCCACCGAGGCTGACCGGAGCGTCCGGATTGCTGGCTGTCCCGTCCTGCCAGAGCAGGATTCCCTTCCACGGACACGCTTGGGGGGAGACCAGGCCGCAGGTCGCTGCGTTCGTCGCCTTGGCACGGAAGGCCTGTTGCGCAGTGAACGTGATGGAGCTCTGGCACTGTGCCGCGATCGATGGGCAACCAGGTCCGTCCGTCGAGAAGATCGTCACTCGAGCGTCAACGCCGGTCGGGCTCGTGACTGCTTCGATCGACGCCTCTGTTCCCGTGAGCTTGATCCCGCCCCCCGCGATGATGTACATGCCCGGCTCGAGCTCCAAGTTGACCTTCTTCTTCACATCCCACCCGCCATAGAACGCGCCGGGCGAAAGCGTGCAAATTGCAATCGACGGGTCGGCAGGATCCGGCGGACAATCCTTATCGCTGAGCTCACACGGTTTCGTCGAGCTGGGTGTCGACGGGTCGCCGTCGGGACATTCGCCGTTCGGGAATCCGCTGAGTTGAGGCTCCGGCAGCCCGGCCAGCGGATCGCCGAGCGGTACGGCGTCCTCGTCGAGGCAGGGCGTGACGGCGCCGGAGCAGTCGTGTCCGACTCCACTTCCCTTCTCGGTGCAACTTCCCACGGTGTACGTATACGGCGCGCGCAGCGTCCCGCTAATCGAGAGTGCGCCCGACCCGGTGCCCAGGCACTGGTCGTCGCCATTCTCCCCGCCGCCGCAGGGCGAGTTCACGTGGACGTACCCGCCTTCGATGCTGGGACTGACTGGAAAGATGTTGATCGTCCCGCCTCCGTCGGCGTCACCTGCTGACCCTGCGGTACAGGTCGGTTGCAGGGCGACGAGCGAGCTCGAGTTCGAATTGCCCGCGGTGTTCGCCGCGACGGCTCCCGTAGTAACGACGCTCTCATCGAGCCCGAACAGCCGCGCGAACATTGTCGGATGCGTTTCTGAAATGATCACCTGGACGAATCCCGGCCGGCCGGAGTAGGGGCCGCTGATCGGTGGCGTGTGGACCTGGAGTTCATCCGCTGCAAGCGCCGCGGCGCAGCCGACGTCGCCCTCGAAGAACCCGTTCTCTTGCGCGTAGAAGCAGGCGTCCGCCTCGGCCAGGCCCTGGTCCCACGCCGCGTTGCCGAGCTCGTCCTTCAGGTATCGCGCGGCCGCGATCGCAGCAGGATCGGCGGCATTCTGCTCTTGGCGATGGAGCATCCACGAGAAGCCTAGGTCGACGACGAGCGCGGCAATGCCGAGGATGACGAACATGGCCGCCGCCGTGATGATCAACACTTGACCACGATGGTGACCGTTCATGGAAGACCTCATTGCTGGCGCTGGATGGGCTCGGTGATGACGGCACGCAGCGTCACCTCAGATGGAATCAGTAGAAAACCCGCCAGCGGCGGATGCCAGACATAGCAGGCGTACGCCGTGACCTGGTTGGCAACCTTGTTCGACGAGGATTCGCTGATGGCGCTGGCCTGGTCCACCGTCGATCCGGCGAGCGTGCCGTCGCAGGCGAGTGCGGAGGCGTTGGCCGTCGGGTCGACCCCGTCGATGGTGCACTGCGCCCATCCGGAGTCGATGGTGCCGATATCGTCGTATGTGCCCGGTGGCGGCGCATCGTAGGCTCCCTGCGGTGGCGCGCTCCCGTCGTCGAGCCGATAGCCTGACCAGCAGGCCGTGATTCGGACCGAGCCCGCATTCATCCCGAAGATCGCGTGGCGACCAGCCGCGGTCATTCGCGGCCAGCCCGTGTCGGGCGGATCACATCGGACATACGAGCCCGATGGGGGCAGCATCGAGGCGATCGGGTCGAGTTTTGAGACGGTGGGGCACTGAGCCGTCGCGGAGTTGGTCGAGGCAAACCGCGCGGCTTCGCGCGCAGCATTGGTCAACTGTTGCTGATAGAAGACGCCGATCCCCATGACGATGATCCCGATCAACACCATGAAGAACAGCGGCGCAATCAGCGCCATCTCGATGAGCGTCTGTCCGCGCGGGCTGGCATCGCGGCCCGCGTGGCACATGAGGCGCGCCACGATCAGTAGTCCGCCGCCGCGAAGGACCGCTCGCGCTGAAGCCATATCTCACCAAGACTCAGCCCGGCCCCGAAGGGAAGGTCGATGTCGGTGAGGTTGATGAGCGTGGTGAACCGGTAGCAGACAAAGACCGTGACATATGCGGTGGCGTCCTCGTTCGTGTCCGGAGTGAACTCCGGCGGAGCCGCAGGGGCCGCATTCGTCGTGTCCAAGACTGGCATCTGATCGCAGTCGGGCGGTGCGACCTCTGCGCCGCAGGTGTCTCCTCCGTCGTTCACACAGACCGCTGCGAACGGCATCGTGCAGGTCGTGCCGGTGGCGACGCGATTGGGCAGCCGCTCCGCCTCGCGGCACAACTCTTCGAGCGCGAGGTCGTGAAGGGCCGTGTAGTCCGCGGCGTCGAGCTCCCCGCTCCTTCGAAACTGGAGATACTCCTGTGCGGCCGCCTCCGCCGCGTTCCGAGCCGACGCCTCGAGAACGATCCCGGCCTGGAAGACCCGAGCGAAGTCGGCGATCCCGAGCAGAAGCACGAGCAGCAGGGGCAGGACTAGCGCGAACTCCACCATGGATTGTCCTCGTCGTGAGGACCCGGAATCCGCGGAGTGGTTGTTGTCGACTGGATCCGACATGGCGGTGGGCACGCTGTCGGTGGTCACGCCGGCCGTGGCTCGGGCGGGCGTCGTGGCCCCCAAAAGTGCTCGGTTCTCCCCTGCTTGGGCCGGTACCTTAGTACCAGGCGCCTCCCGTGACTACGGTCTGGGATCTCGTTTGGTGACCGGCCGCACCGGACCTTCGGGGGGTGCTGGGCGGTCGTGGCGGGTGCGGTGCGGAGTTGGGTGGAAGCGCAATCTAGCCCTCCGACCTTGCCACCGACCTGACAGCGCCATCGGTAGACTCAGAGGCCGATGACGGAGCGCGTGCTGGTCCTGCCCCGCGACGCCGTGCCGGGCGGCTGCGACTTCCACGGAATCCGCGCGGCCGACGCAGCGACGCTGGAGGCGCTTCGCGGCGCGGTCGCGGCTCGCGGCCCCTACCTCGAGCGACCGCTCGCCGAGGACGACCCGGCCCACAAGCAGCTGATCCCGTACGTCGTCGTCCGCGACGGCGAGCGCGTCTTCCTCATGGAGCGCACCGATGCCGGCGGCGATCGGCGGCTGCACGGCAAGGCCAGCATCGGGGTCGGCGGACACCTGAACCCGGTCGACGAGGGCGACGACGCGCTCATGGCCGGACTGCGGCGCGAGTGGGACGAGGAGCTCGCGGCCGGATGGACGCCGGAGTTCCGGCTCGTCGGCCTTCTGAACGACGACAGCAACCCGGTCGGCGCCGTCCACCTCGGCGTCGTCTTCACGGTCGAGGCCGATGGCCGCGCGGTCGAGGTCCGCGAGCGCGAGAAGCTCACCGGCGCCTTCGTGGCACCCGAGGCCGTCAGCGCGGCGTGGGACCGGCTCGAGACGTGGTCGCAGCTGGTGGCCGCCGCGATCGGTCTCGGCCCACCGCCTGGTCGCTGAGCGAGCGTTCCGGCGCGGCGCCGATATACTCGATCCATGGTGAGACGGGGGCTTGCCGCCCTGAGCCTGGCGTTGGGAATCGTCGGCCTCGCCGCCCCGGTCGCGGCCGACGCGGACGAGATCGCGCGCATCGAGCTGTCCGGCGTGATCGACCAGGTCAACGCCGCGTACGTCGAGGAGGCGCTGCGCGTCGCGGCCGCGGACGAGATGGCCGCCGCGCTCATCGTCGTCGACTCGCCGGGCGGCGAGCTGACGAGCATGGACCGCATCATCAAGGCGATCCTGGGCAGCGACGTGCCGGTCATCGCCTGGGTCGCGCCCGAGGGCGCGCGCGCTGGCTCGGCGGCGACGTTCATCACCCTGGCCGCTCACGTCAACGCGATGGCGCCGAACACGAACATCGGCGCGGCATCGATCGTCGGCGGAGGCGGCGAGGAGCTCCCGGAGACGCTCGCGGCGAAGATCACGAACGACTCGGTCGCGCGCATCCGGTCGCTCGCCAACGCGCAGGACCGCAATGCGGACTGGGCCGAGTCCGCGGTCCGCGACGCCGCGAGCATCGACGCGAACGAGGCGGTGAGCATGGAGCCGCCGGTCGTCGACATCCTCGCCTCGACGACCGACGAGCTGTTCGCGGCCATCGACACGGGCGAGCGCGCGGACGGTCACCCCTACGAGTTCGAAGGTGCGCCGCTGCCGCAGCTCTCGGGGCTGACGATCACCGACCTCGAGATGAACCCCGGCCAGGAGTTCCTCCACCTGCTCAGCGATCCGAACATCGCCTTCCTGCTGTTCACGATCGGCTTCTACGGGATCGTCGCCGAGCTGTTCCATCCGAACTTCTTCTCCGGAATCCTCGGCGCGATCGCGATCCTCGTCGCGCTCATCGGCTCCAATGCCCTGCCGTTGAACGTGGGCGGCCTCCTGCTGGTGCTGGGCGGGATCGGTCTGCTGGCGCTCGAGGCCGTGGTGGCCAGCTACGGCCTGCTCACGGTCGGCGGGATCGTGGCGATCGTGCTCGGCGGGTTCGCGCTGTGGACCGGCGTGCAGCCGGGCGAGTTTGCCTTCGACGTGAGCGTGAGCCCGTGGGTCATCGCGGTCATCGTGGTCGTCGGGATCGTGTACGCCTGGGTCCTGGTCCGCGCGCTCATGCAGATGCGCAGGAGCGGCGTGGCCAACGAGCCGGTCGCCGCGCTCGTCGGCGGGACGGCGATGGCCCAGACGCTCATCGCGCCGACGGGGATCGCCTATGCTGGCGGGGAGAGCTGGTCGGCTCGCAGCCGCGATGCCGAGATCGGCCCGGGCACCCCGCTCAGGGTGGTGGGAGTGGACGGGCTGGAGCTGATCGTCGAGCCGGCACCCGCCGGCGACGGGGGAGCATCGGAGGGTTAGCGCGCCATGGAAGACTTCGTCGGACCGATCATCCTCGCGATCGGGGTCGCGATCGGCCTGTGGCTGCTGTTCAGCATCGTCCACATCGTCCGCGAGTACGAGCGGCTGGTCGTGTTCCTCTTCGGCCGGCTCCAGGGCGCCCGCGGGCCGGGCATCGTGCTGCTCATCCCGTTCGTCCAGCAGGCGGTGAAGGTGGACCTGCGCGAGCGCTTCCTCGAGGTGCCGCAGCAGACGTGCATCACGAAGGACAACGCGCCGATCAACATCGACTTCCTCGTCTACTCGAAGGTCTTCGACCCGCAGACCACCGTCACCGCGATCACGGACTTCACCGGGGCGTCCCAGGCGCTGGCGGCGACGACCCTGCGCGCCGTCATCGGTGACATCCCGCTCGACGACGTGCTCGCCAAGCGCGAGGAGATCAACCACATCCTGCGCGCCAAGCTCGACGAGGTCACCGAGCGCTGGGGCGTGAAGATCACGTCGGTCGAGATCCGCGAGATCGTGCCGCCGCGCGACATCCAGGACGCGATGAACCGCCAGATGTCCGCCGAGCGCAACCGCCGCGCGGTGATCACCGAGTCGGAGGGCACGCGGCAGGCGACGATCAACGTGGCCGAGGGCGACAAGCAGTCGAACATCCTCCGCGCCGAGGGCGAGCGGCAGTCGCAGATCCTGCGCGCCGAGGGCTACGCCAACGCGCTCCAGACGATCTTCGGCGCGGCGCGGGGGGTCGACGCCAACACGATGTCGCTCCAGTACCTCGAGGCGATCAAGGCGCTCGCCGCCGGCGACAGCACGAAGTGGATCGTGCCGATGGAGCTCTCGGAGCTGACGCGGCCGATCAGCCAGGCGATGCGCGAGATGTCCGCCCCCAGCGACGGGACCTGATCGGAACACGGTGATCGGGCGCGTCCTGCGAGTCCTCGGCCGCGCCGTCGGCCTGGTCGCCGGGGCGTACCTGGCCTACGTGGCCGTCCGCGGCTCGCGGCTGCTCGTCAGCCCCGAGGTGCGCCCGTTCGCGCCCGAGCCGGACGGATCGCCCGCCACGCCCGCCGACATCGGTCTCGAGTACGAGCCGGTTCGCTTCACGACCGATGACGGCGTCACCCTGTCGGGGTGGCTGGTGCCGGCCGCACGCGAGACGCGCACCGCGGTCGTCGTCCTCCACGGCTTCACCGGCAACCGACTCGCCGAGCTGGCTGCCTTCGTGCCGTGGCTCCACGAGCGCCACCACGTCCTCCAGTTCGACTTCCGGGGGCACGGAGAGAGCGGGCCCGGCTGGGTGACGCTTGGATCGCACGAGCGACGCGACGTGGCCGCCGCGGTCGACTTCCTCCGCTCGCGCGGGCTCGGACCGATCGCGCTGTTCGGGGTGAGCATGGGCGCCGCCATCGCCATCGTCGCCGCGCCTGACCTGCCGGTCGCGGCGGTCGTCGCGGACTCGGCCTTCGCCGAGCTGCACCACCCGATCGGCAACCGCATGCGCGAGGTCGGCTACCCGCTGCCCGGGCTCGGCTCGCGGGCCATCGTCGCGGCCGCCGCGGTGCGGACGCGCTCACGCCTGCCCGGTGCGATTCGGTACGTGGCGCGGTTGGCGCCGCGGGCGCTCCTGGTCATCGCGCCGAAGGAGGACCAGCTCATCAGCTGGCGCCAGGGGCTGCGGCTGTACGAGGCGGCCGGCGAGCCGAAGGAGCTGCTGGTCGTCGACGGGGCGGGGCATGCCGAGGCGTACGCGGTCGAGCCCGAGACGTATCGGCGCCGCGTGCTCGATTTCCTCGAGCGCCACCTGGGCTAGCGGCCCGGCGACCGGGACCATCGGTGCATGGAGTCACCGCTCCTCGCGCGGATATACTCGGTGCCGACCCTCCCCGCATCGGTATGTGCATGGCCACCAAGGTCCTGGTCGTCGACGACGACCTGAACATCCAGCGCGTCCTCGTGTTCACCCTCAAGCAGGAGGGGTACGAGGTGCACGTCGCGTCCGACGGGCAGGCCGGTGTCGAGATGGCGGCCAGCATCGTCCCTGACCTCATCCTCATGGACGTGGCGATGCCGATGCTCGACGGCTACGCCGCCACCCAGCAGATCCGTGCCTCGGAGAGCGGCGCGCGGATCCCGATCATCATGCTCACGTCCGAGGCCGACGTGGAACAGCGCGTCCGGGGCCTCCGCGCCGGCGCGGACGACGACATCGTCAAGCCGTTCCATCCGCTCGAGCTCA
Source organism: uncultured Chloroflexia bacterium (assembly GCA_963844415.1). Lineage (GTDB taxonomy): Bacteria > Chloroflexota > Limnocylindria > QHBO01 > QHBO01 > JACDBZ01. Next base: position 333,933 of record CAWJOA010000005.1, on the reverse strand, counting down.
TCGCGCGGATCAAGGCACTGCTCGCACGGTCCGGCGGCGGGCAGCAGAAGAAGACCTCCGAGAAGGCGACGATGGGGCGGCTGGCCTGCTTCTACCCGGCCAAGGGCGGGGTGGGGAACACGACGATCGCCATCAACACCGCCATCGCGCTCGCGTCGCGGCTGCGGCGCAAGACGGCGCTCTTCGATGCCAACCTCCAGTTCGGCGACATGCGGGTGTTCATGGACCTGAGCCTGAACTCCTCGTCGATCGTCAACGCGATCACCGAGCCGGCGCTCGACGACGAGCTGCTCAAGAAGCTGCTCGTCACGCACCACGGTGGCCTGGAGCTGCTGCTGGCGCCACCGAACCCGGAGTCGGCCGACATCGTGGCCGAGCGCCAGCGGACCGATCCGGCCTCGCTGACGAACATCCTGGCCCTGATGCGGAGGGCGCACGACTACACGATCGTCGACATGGCCAAGGCGATCGACGACTTCAACCTCCAGCTCTTTGACGAGGCCGATGTCATCTTCGTGGTCATGACCGCGGACCTCTCGTGCCTGAAGAACGTGCGCCTCGTGCTCGAGGTCATGGAGTCCCTGGGCTACGAGCGTTCGAAGATCCAGCTCGTGCTGAACCGATCGAACGCGTACACCGGCATCAACGTCGACAACGCCGAGTCCGCGCTCGGGCGCAAGATCGACTACCAGATCATCAACGAGTACCGCGGCGCGATCAGCGCGCTCAACAGCGGCGAGCCGTTCATGGCCTCCCGGCCCGATGGCCCCCTGGGCCAGAGCGTCAGCAAGTTCGCCCGCGAGCTCGACGCAATCTTCGCCGAGGAGGCGGTTCCCGCCCGCGCCTGACGGCGGTCCACGGCACGGGCGTGCCGTTCCAGTAAGCGCACCGTAACCGGTCAGTAAGCGCTCATTCCCTACGCTGCGACAGCCGGTCGCCGCTGGTTAGTAGGGAGGCGAGCAGGCAGGCGGCCGGCACTGAACGCCAAGATTCATCTCGACGTCGCCTCCCGCGAAGGGCTGATGCCGATGCTCGCGACCGCGCTGAGCGCCTCGATCGTCGGGGTCGACGGCGTCCCGGTGCGCGTCGAGGTCGACGTCTCGTTCGGCTTGCCGGGGTTGACCATCGTTGGCCTCGCCGGCAGCGCGGTGCTCGAGGCCCGCGAGCGCGTGCGCGCCGCCCTCCGCAACTCCGGCTTCGAGGTCCCGGCCCGACGGATCACGGTCAACCTGGCGCCGGCCGATCTGCCGAAGGAGGGAACCGGCCACGACCTGGCGATGGCCGCCGCGATCCTCGTCGCGTCCGGCCAGCTCGAGGCCGACCTGGGCCGCATCGCGCTCATCGGTGAGCTGGCGCTCGACGGGTCGCTGCGGCCGATCCCGGGCGTGATGGCGCTCGTCGCCGCTGCCCGCGGAGCAGGCGTGGGCGAGGCGATCGTGCCGAACGAGAACGGCCCGGAGAGCGTCGCGGTCGGCGGCATGACCGTGCGGCCGGCGGCATGCTTCGGCCAGGTCGTGCGCCACCTCGCCGGATTGGAGCCGATCGAGCCGTTGTCGCCCGCCCCGCTCCCGTCACGTGCAGCCAGCCGGGAGGACGCGCCGGACCTCGGATCGGTCATCGGCCAGGTGGTGGGCCGTCGCGCGCTGGAGATCGCAGTGGCGGGGCGCCACAACCTCGCCTTCACCGGGCCGCCCGGCGTCGGGAAGACGCTGCTGGCGCGGAGCGGAGCCGGACTGCTGCCGCCCCTGGCCGAGGAAGAGGCGGCGGAAGTCAGCCGGATCCACTCGGTCGCGGGCGTCGTCGACCCCCGCGTCCCGGTCTCCCCGTGGCCGCCGTTCCGCGCGCCGCACCACACGATCTCGATGCAGGCGCTCGTCGGCGGCGGACCGCGCGTGCGACCGGGCGAGGCCAGCCTCGCGCATCGCGGGGTGCTCTTCCTCGACGAGACGCTCCAGTTCCGAACGGATGCAATCGACGCGCTCCGCGGCCCGATCGACGCCGGCACGGTGCTCATCGCGCGGGTCGACGGCGCTCTCACGCTCCCCGCGCGGTTCATGCTGCTGGCCGCGTTCAACCCGTGCCCGTGCGGGTGGTTCGGCGTCGCCGGCGGCGAGTGCCGATGCGAGGACGGAGCGCGCCGTCGCTACCAGGCCCGCCTGTCAGGACCGATGCGCGACCGGCTCGACCTCATCGTCGCCCTCGAGCCGACGATCCGCCAGTTCTCGCGGGGAACGGCGGAGACGACCGCCACCGTGGCAGCCCGCGTGGCGCGCGCGGCCGACGCTCAACGCGACAGGCAGGCGAGGCCGAATGCCGAGCTCGCGACGACCGACCTCGACGCGCGGCACGGCTTTGGAGGCCCGGTCCTCGACCTGCTCCAGCTCCGCGGGCGGCAGATGGGCCTTTCGTTGCGTCGCCTTCACCGCGCGGCTCGCGTCGCTCGCACGATCGCCGACCTGGACGGCAGCAGCCACGTCGAGCGCGACCATCTCGACGAGGCGCTGCAGCACCGGCCGAAGGAGCTCGCGGCATGATCGGGGTCGGCACTGGGCAGTCGGCCTCGGGCCGCACTCTTCGCGCGAGCGAGCGCGAGTGTTGGATCGCCTGTTCGCTGGTGCCCGGCCTCGGCTCGGCCGGGTTCGCACAGCTCATCAGGCATCACGGGTCGGCCGCGGCCGCGTGGGCGGCGGGTCCCGCCGGGCTGGACGGCATCGGTCGTCTCGGGCCTGCCGCCAAGGACGGGCTGGCGGCGCTGCGACGCGATGACGCGCGGACGATCGTCCGCCGGTTGGCGAAGCTCACGGGCGACGCCGGCGGACGGATCGTGACCGGGCTCGACGAAGACTATCCCGGCGCTCTGCTGAATCTCGACCCGCGGCCGGCGACGTTGTTCGTGGCCGGTGACGGCGCCGCCTTCGCCGAGCGCGCCGTCGCGATCGTCGGCACGCGCAGCGCTTCGGGGTACGGCCTCGCCACCGCGACCGATCTCGGCGACGCCCTGGCACGGGCCGGGACGGTCGTCGTGTCCGGGCTGGCGTTGGGCATCGACGGCGCCGCGCACCGTGCCGCGGTCAACGCCGGCGGCCGCACCGTCGCGGTCCTCCCATCACCGCTGAACCGCATCTACCCGCCGAGGCACCGCGGGCTGGCACGCGAGATCGTGCGCCGTGGCGGCGCATTGATCACCGAGGTCGCGATCGGTGCACCCGTCGGCCGCCCGGACTTCGCGCGGCGCAACCGGATCATCGCCGGCCTGGCCGAAGCGGTGGTCGTGGTCGAGGCGCCGGATCGCTCGGGCGCGTTGCTGACGGCGGCGGCCGCGATCAGCACCGGCCGCGAGCTCTATGCCGTGCCGGGACAGATCGATGCCCAGGCGGCGCGCGGGTGCAACCGGCTCATCGCAGACCAGGAGGCGACCATCGTGACCTCGGTGGCATCACTCCTGCTACACATCGGCCTCGCGCGCGGCGAGCGGCCGCCCGCGGTCAATGCACTGTCGGAAGTGGAGGGCCAGGTCCTGCGCCGCCTCCTCGAACGGAGCGGATCGATCGAGGAATTGGTTGACCGCACGCACCAGCCGGCGGCCTCTGTCGCCAGCGCGTTGACCCTTCTGGAGGCCCGTGGCCTCGTGAACACGTTCGGCGGAGCGACCTTTCACCCGACACTGGGCGCGCGGCGCCTCGCCGGACTCGTATGACACGTCTGGTACGCATGGGCTATGCTCCCGCGAGTACCTGACACCGCCCGCGTGCCCTCAACGGCGGTATGGAAGCCCCACGGAGTCTGTCTATTGCGTCCGATACGAACCGAGCGCGCGGCTGTGCCCGCCACCCCGTTCGCGTCGCTTAGCACACTGCTGAGCCGCCATCGAGCCATCACCCGGGTCTCGCTGGCAACCCTCTCCTTCACCATCATCGCCGCCTTCAGCCAACAGCCCGCAGCCCAGGCGGGCCCGGAGGCGACCCCGCTCACGCCGGAGTCGCTCCTCCCCAAGAGCGTCGGCATCGCCGTCGACACCAAGGCGCCGATCACGATCGGTTTCGAAGCCCCGATGGACACCACGTCGGTCCAGGCTGCATTCCAACTCATCCCCGCCCAGCCGGTGGACCTGTCATGGAATGCGGCGCGCACCGCGCTGGTCGTCTCCCCCGAGAGCCAGTGGCGCACCGATGAGCGATACCTCGTCGTCGTCGGCTCCGAATCGGCGGAGGTCGATGGCACGAGCCTGCGCACCGCGCAGCGCTTCGCCTTCACGACCCTGACTGCTCCGGCGGTGACCGACTTCCAGGTCCACCTCGCCGGGCCGGACCTGGCGGCGGCGATGGCCGCCTCGGCGAAGGACGTCACCGTGCGCAGCTCGGTCCTGGCCGCCGACACGGGCGCACGCGCCGACGGCGACACGAGTGGCCAGCCGATCGGCGCCGGCGCAAAGAGCCAGCCGCCGACGCAAACGGCCGAGAAGGTCAGCGCGGCCACCGCGATCTCGGTTGACTTCAGCGTCCCCATGGACCGAGCCGACGTCGAGGCGCGCTTCGCCATCAACCCGAAGGTCAAGGGTTCGCTGAGCTGGAACCGCGGCAGCCTCGTCTTCAACCCGCGCGAGCGGTTGCAGCCGGGAGCTCGGTACACGATCAGCGTGATCGGCTCGCACGACAGGAACGGCAACGCGCTGGGTGGGGAAGGCAACTTCTCCTTCGTCGTGCAGTCCAGCGCGCAGCTGACGAAGACCGGGCCGGCAGCCGACGCCACGGATGTCGAGGCGGGCACGCTGGTCATGTGGTTCAGCCAGCCGATGGATCGCAGGGCCACGAACCGCGCGGTGCAGGTGACCGATACGACTGACGGCCTGCAGGTCGCCGGCGAGCTGACGTGGAACAAGAAGACGACGCAGTTGACCTTCACGCCCGATGGGGCGTTCGCGCCCGGTCGCACGTACGAGGTCGCGCTCGCCAAGGGCGGCCGCGATGCCGATGGCAACGTCGTGAAGGCCCGGTGGTCGTTCACCACGAAGGCAACGGCCGTCGCAGTGGCGGCCGCACCGACCCAGACGACCGTGACGACCCGCTCGGCGCCGGTGGTCCCGCCGGCCGCTCCGGCGACGAGCCTGGCCGGCTACGCGCTGAACCAGGTCAACGCCGCGCGCGCGGCGTACGGGTTCGCCCCGGTCGTGCTCGACGCGAGCATCTCGGCGGTCGCGGCGTCACACGCCATGGACCAGGCCGTGAACGGCTACTTCAGCCACTACGGCCTGAACGGCAGCACGCGTGAGTCGCGGCTCCGTGCCGGTGGCGTCAGCTTCGGCTGGTCGGGCGAGAACCAGTGCTACCACGTCGGCATGAGCCAGCAGGCGACGCTCAACTGGTGCCACGCGCAGTTCATGGCCGAGCCGTATCCAGGCCACTTCAACCACATCGCCAACATCCTGAACCCGAACGCGCGGCGCATGGGTGTCGGCATCGCCCAGGTCGGCGGCAAGATCGTCATCGTCTGGGACTTCACCGACTGAGTCGGCGAGCCGCGCTGCCGGCGGCGGCGTGGCCATCGGTCCATCTCGCTCGGATCGGCCCTCGAGCCGTGATCGCCGCAACGGCGGTCCGGCCGGGGGCCGGTGCTACACTCCCTGACCGAATGACGCGGACCATGGAGGCGGACTGATGGCGAAGCCGCTCGTCATTGTCGAGTCGCCGGCCAAGGCCCGGACGCTCGCGCGACTGTTGGGCGACGAGTATCGCGTCGAGGCCAGCATCGGCCATGTCCGCGACCTCCCCGAGAACGCGAGCGAGGTCCCTGCCGAGATCAAGGACAAGCCGTGGGGCTCGATGGCGATCGACGTCGACAACGGCTTCCGCCCGTACTACGTCATCGCCCGTGACAAGGTCGGGCGGATCCGCGAGCTGCGCTCGGCGGTGAAGGACGCACCCGAAGTCCTGCTGGCCACCGACCCCGACCGCGAGGGCGAGTCGATCAGCTGGCACCTCCGCGAGGTGCTCAAGCCACAGGTCCCGATCCGGCGCATCGTCTTCCACGAGATCACCGAGGAGGCGATCCGCCAGGCGATCGCCGACTCGCGCGAGATCGACCTCAAGCTGGTCGACGCCCAGGAGAGCCGCCGGATCGTCGATCGGCTGTACGGCTACATGCTGTCGCCGGTGCTCTGGAAGAAGGTCCAGACCGGGCTCAGCGCCGGACGGGTGCAGAGCGTGGCCGTGCGCCTCGTCGTCGAGCGCGAGGAGGAGCGCGGCGCCTTCCGCAGCAGCGCCTACTGGGACCTCGAGGCGCGGCTGCGCAGCGGGGGCATCGGCTTCGCCGCTCGGCTCGAGCGCATCGGTGACGCGCGCGTCGCCAGTGGCCGCGACTTCGACGCGGCCGGCCGGCTGAAGTCCGAGGAGGTCCGCCGCCTGAGCGAGGCCTCCGCCCGTCGGCTCGCCGAGGCACTGCCGGAGTCGCTCCCGTGGCGCGTCACCGCCGTCGACGAGCGCCCGGGGACGCAGCGGCCGTCGCCGCCGTTCACGACTTCCACGCTCCAGCAGGAGGCGAACCGCAAGCTCGGTTTCAGTGCCGATCGCACGATGAGCGCGGCACAGCGCCTCTTCACCGAGGGTCTCATCAGCTACCACCGCACCGATTCGGTGACGCTGAGCGAGCGCGCCCTCGGCGAAGCGGCGGCAGCCATTCGGGACCTCTACGGGGACGAGTTCTACGGCGGTGCGCGACGGTACCGCACGACGGTGAAGAATGCGCAGGAGGCCCACGAGGCGATCCGGCCGACGAACTTCGGCCAACCGCCGTCCGCGGTCCAGCGCTTCGGTGCCGACGAGCAGCGCCTCTACGACCTCGTCTGGAAGCGCGCCGTGGCGTCGCAGATGGCCGATGCCCGCGTCCTCCGCACGAGCCTCGAGATCACCGCCGACGGCCCGGACGGGCCGGCCACCTTCAGCGCGTCGGGCAAGGCGATCCAGTTCGCCGGCTTCCTGCGCGCCTACGTCGAGGGCTCCGACGACCCGGCCGCGGAGCTCGGCGACCAGGAGACGGTGCTGCCGAACCTGAGCGTCGGCGACCTCGTGACCCGGGACGGGCCGCTCGCGTTCGAGTCGGTCGAACCACTCGGCCATGAGACGGTGCCACCGGCTCGCTACACCGATGCGTCCCTCGTGAAGCGGCTGGAGGACGACGGCATCGGCCGCCCGTCGACATACGCCTCGATCATCTCGACGATCGAGCGGCGAGGCTACGTGTGGCGCCAGGGCAAGGCGCTCGTGCCGAGCTTCACCGCCTACGCCGTCACGCGCCTCCTCAAGGAGCACTTCGCCGCGCTCGTCGAGCTCGGCTTCACCGGGCTCATCGAGGAGGGCCTCGACGAGATCAGCAAGGGAGAGCGCGACCGCGACGAGTTCCTCTCCGAGTTCTACGACGGTGGCGGCGCGCGTTCGTGGCCGGGCCTCAAGCACCTCGTGGAGAACCAGGAGCAGATCGACTACCCGGTCATCGCGCTCGGCGAGCAGCCCGACACCGAGACCCCGGTCGTCATCCGCATCGGCCGCTTCGGCCCGTACGTGCAGCTCGGCGAGGGTGACGAGGCGAAGACCGCCTCGATTCCCGACGACACGCCGCCGGCCGACTTCACGCTCGAGCGCGCCGTGGCGCTCGTCGAGGCGCGCGCCAAGGGGCCGGACCAGCTCGGGACCGATCCGGCGACCGGCCTGCCGATCTACGTCATGACCGGCCGCTTCGGCCCGTACGTCCAGCTCGGCGCGACGCCGGAGCGTGGCAGCACCGAAAAGCCGCGCCGCGCCTCGCTCACCAAGGATGACGACCCGGAATCCATCACCGAGGAGCGAGCCCTTCAGCTGCTGGCGCTGCCGCGGCTCGTCGGCCGCGATCCCGAGTCGGGCGAGGACATCGTGTCGAACTTCGGTCGCTACGGCCCGTACGTGAAGCGCGGCGACGACTTCCGCTCGCTGCCCGGCGATGCCGAGGTGTTCACCGTCACGCTCGACGAGGCCGTGGAGCTGTTCCGTCAGGAGAAGCCATCACGCCGCGGCGGGAGCCGCCAGGTCCTCCGCGAGCTGGGGGCGCACCCCGAGTCCGGCCAGCCCATCCGCCTGCTCGAGGGCCGATACGGTCCCTACGTGACCGATGGCACGACGAACGCGTCCCTCCCGAAGGATCTGGCCGCCGATGCGCTGACGCTGGACGGCGCGGTCGAGCTGCTGAAGGCCCGCGAGGGCGCCAAGCCGCGCGGGCGCGCGCGCCGGACCACGAGCGGGCGCAGCGGGACGCGACGACGAGGCACGAAGCGCACGGCCGCCGGCGAGCGCGGTGACTGAGGCCACGCGAACCGAACTGCCGCCCGATGCGAGGCGAGCGGTCGAGGCATTCCTCGAGTCACTCGCCGGACGCAACGCGTCGCCGGGCACGATCACCGAGTACCGCCGCAACACGACCGAGTTCCTCGCCTTCCTCGACGCGCGCGGGGTCGCCTGGACCGATCCGGACCGGTCCACGATCCGTGCCTACCTCTCGGCCCTTGCCGACCGTGACCTCGCTGCGAGCTCGGTTGCGGGCCGCCTCGCCGCGGTCCGCTCGCTGTACCGCCATGCCCTGCGCAACGGGCGCATCGAGACCGATCCGCTCGCCGGCGTCCGCGCCCCGCGCCGGCCGTCGCGGCTGCCGCGGGTGCTGTCGGTCGACGAGGCCGCCTCGCTCGTCACCGCGCCGCGGCGCCTTCGCGCCCGCGACGAGGCCCTCGCTCGACGGGACGCGGCGATGCTCGAGCTGCTGTACGCGACCGGCATGCGCATCAGCGAGCTCGCCGGGCTGACCCTCGATCGGATGGATCTCAATCGCCGCCGGCTGCGCGTGATCGGCAAGGGCAACAAGGAACGCCAGCTGCTGTTCGGGGCGCCGGCGGCGGCAGCCATGCGCGGCTACCTGGCCGAGGGGCGCCCGGTTCTCGCGGCGCGTCGCGAGGGCAGGGACGGCGCGGTCTTCCTGAACGCCACCGGTGGGCCGCTGAGCGCTCGCGGGGCGCGGATGATCCTCGAGCGCTGGGTCCGGGCCGCCGGCGCGCCGAAGCGGACGAGCCCGCACACCCTGCGCCACTCGTTCGCCACGCACCTGCTCGAGGGCGGCGCCGACCTGCGCGTCGTGCAGGAGCTGCTCGGCCACGCCAACCTCCAGACGACCCAGGTCTACACCCACCTCTCCGATGCCGCCCTGCGCAGCGCCTATCGCGGGGCGCATCCGCGCGCCGGGCGGTCCGGCAGCGGGCGGGCGGGACGGTGACGCGGGGAGACGCGCCCGCCGGGCCGCCACCGAACGCTGGCGAGTCGCGCGACAACATCTCGGTTGGTCGGGTGCTCGTCACCGCCAGCCTCATCCTCACCGCGGCGGCGCTGGCGAGCCGCATCCTGGGCTGGTTTCGGCTGCTGGTCATCGGCTCGCAGTTCGGCACCAGCCAGGAGCTCGACGCCTACTTCGCCGCGTTCCGCATCCCCGACGCGATCTTCCAGCTCGTCGTGGCCGGCGCGCTGAGCGCGGCGCTCATCCCGGTCTTCAGCAGCTACCGCGCGCGAAGCGACGAGACGGAGGCCTGGAAGCTGGCGAGCAGCGTGATCAACCTCGTGCTCATCGCGCTCGTCGTGCTGAGCGGGCTGATGGCGCTCTTCGCGCCGATCTTCGTGCCGCTCATCGCGCCAGGCTTCAATGGACCGACCACCGAGCTGACGATCCGCCTGACGCAGATCATGCTCATCAGCCCGGTGCTCATCGGCATGGGTGCGGTGGTCAGCGGCATCCTCAACAGCTACCAGCAGTTCACGATCCCGTCGCTGGCGCCGCTGGCCTACAACATCGTGATCATCGGGGCGGCGGTCTTCCTCGCGCCGATCATGGGCATCGAAGGCGTGGCGATCGGCGTCGTCATCGGCTCCGCGGCGCACCTGGCCATCCAGCTGCCGAGCCTGGCACGGGTCGGGCATCGCTACGAGCTCAGCATCAACCTCGACCATCCGGGCGTGCGCAAGGTGGCGCGCCTGATGGGCCCGCGATTCTTTGGCCTCGCCGCCGGCCAGCTGAACTTCCTGGTCAGCACGATCCTGGCATCAGGCCTCGTGGCGGGAAGCCTGAGCGTCTACAACTACGCCTTCCAGCTCAGCCAGCTGCCGGTCGGGATCATCGGCGTCAGTGTCGCGATTGCCCTCTTCCCGACGATGAGCCAGGACGCCGCCATGGGCCGCATCGGCGAGATCCGTCGCCAGGTCGCCGGGGCCGTGCGCGTGCTGATCTTCGTCGCCGCCCCACTGATGGCGGTGATGATCGTGCTGCGCGAGCCGGTGACATCGGTCTTCTACCAGTACGGCGACTTCAGCCGGGCGGACGCCGAGCGCACCGCGAGCGCGCTTGCGTGGTTTGCCGTCGGGCTCATCGGGCACATCGTCGTGCACGTCCTGGCACGGGCCTTCTACGCGATGCAGGACACGCGCACACCGGTGACGTGGGCGATCGTGGCGGTCGGCGTCAACGTGCCGCTGATGATCCTGTTGGTCGGGCCGATGGGCGTCGAGGGCCTGGCCCTCGCCCTCTCGATCAGCGCCGTGATCGAGGTGATCGGGCTGCTGTGGAGCCTGCGCACGCGGCTCGAGGGGATCGAGGGCCGATCGATCCTCTGGTCGCTCGTCCGCGCACTGCTGGCGGCCGCCGTCGCGGGGCTCGTCATGGCCGGTGGGCTGGCACTGTTCGATGCCGTCATCCCCGAGGTCATGGACGATCCGCTCGGCCGCCTCGTCGCGCTGCTCGTGCTGTCCGCGATCGGTGCGGTCGCCTTCGTGCTCGTCGCCGCGGTGCTGCGCTCGCCGGAGCTGCGGCAGCTGCGCGACGTCGTGCGCCGACGGAGGAAGCCGGCCTGATGCAGCTTCGCCCCGCGACCGATGCGGACGCCTCCGCCTGGTCCGCCTTCCTGGCCGGCACCGCCTCCGGCGACTTCCTGCACGACTGGGCCTGGGCCGATGTCGCCGCCTTCGACGGCCAGCCGCAGCGCCGCTTCGTGCTCACCGACGACGACGCGATCGTGGCGATCGTCGCCGCCCAGGCACGACCGATCCTCGGCGGCCGCGAGTTCTGGTACGTGCCGCACGGCCCGGTGCTCGACTACGCCGACCCGCGGGCGGAGGAGCGGGTGCGGGCGATCGTCATCGGCCTGCGCGAGGTGGCCCGACGACATCGCGCGGTCGCTGTCAAGCTCGAGCCGCGCCTTGAGCGCGACGACCCGTCGCTCTCGTTGTTCGGCGGTCGCGGACTTCGGCGCATGGACGAGTCGCTCCAGGTGCCGCACACGCGGATCGTCGAGCTTCCCGACGATGACGAGGCGCTGATCGCGGGCTTCGACAAGGACACGCGCTACTCGGTGCGCCGCGCCGAGCGCGAGGGCGTCGAGGTGACCGTCGTCGACGACGCATCCGACCAGCGGCCGATCGACGACCTCCACACGCTGGTGGCCGAGACCCAGGCGCGGGCCGGCTTCCCGCTGCCGGCGCTCGAGCGCTACCGGATCGCGTGGCGCGCGCTGGCCGGTGCCAACCGCGCGGCGATCCTCGAGGCACGTCGCGAGGGCGAGCTGCTGGCGTCGGGGATGGTCGTGATCGAGGGCGATCGGTCCTTCTACCTGTTCAGCGGCTCTCGCCGCGAGGAGCGCGGGGAGCCGAAGCGCTACGCGAGCTACGCGCTGCAGTGGGCGATGATGCGGCTCGCGCGGTCCCGAGGCTCCCGCCATCACGACCTGTGGGGCGTCGCACCGCCCGACGCGGGCCCCGAGCACGCCTGGCACGGGGTCGGCCTCTTCAAGAAGGGCTTCGGCGGCCGCGAGGTGCACTGGGCGGGATCGTGGGACCTCGTCGTCGACCCGACGCTGTACCGACTGCGCGCCGCAACGCGCATCGCCCGTGGCTGGCTGCGACCATTGCGCCGATGAGCATGGGACTCGGCGCCCTCACCGACGTCATCGCGCCGGAGCGCGTGATCGGCATCCCCGTCGGCGAGGTCACCGCGCTCGCCTACGACTCGCGCCGCGTCACGCCGGGAACGCTGTTCTTCGCCGTCCCGGGCGTGCACGTCGACGGGCACGCGTTCGTTGCCGAGGCGATCGCCGCCGGCGCGGTCGGGGTCGTCGTCGAGCGCGAGGTCGCCGACGCATCGGTCCCGCAGGTGGTGGTGGCGAACAGCCGGCATGCCCTGGCTGACGCCGCCGACGCCTGGTTCGGGCGGCCGTCCGAGCAGCTGACCGTCATCGGTGTGACCGGCACGGACGGCAAGTCGACGGTCACCGCCATCGCCGCCGAGATGCTGTGGGCCTGCCGGCGCCATCCGGGGCAGATCGGGACCGTGCAGGTCGGGATCGGCGACGACATCGTGCCGAACGAGGAGCGCACCACGACGCCCGAGGCGCTCGAGCTGCAGGAGCTATTGGCGCGGATGGTCGAGGCAGGCAACGACAGCGTGGTGATGGAGGCCACGTCGCATGCCCTGGCGCTGGGCCGGACGCGGAACTGCCGCTTCGACGTCGCGGTCGTGACGAGCGTGACCAGCGAGCACCTCGAGTTCCACGGCACCGTCGAGGACTACCGCGCCGCCAAGGCGCGCCTGGTCGAGCAGGCGCCGATCGCCGTCCTCAATGCCGATGACGCGAGCTTCGGCTACTTCCGCGAGCGCGCGGCGGACCGCGTCATCACCTACGCCATCGACAGCGATGCCGATCTGCGCGCCGGCAACCTGCGGGCCGATCCGTCCGGGACGAGCTTCCACCTCGAGTCGCCGCGATGGCATGGCGAGGTGCGCGTGGCCATGCCGGGGCGCTTCAACGTTGCCGAATGCCCTTGCGGCGCTGGGTGCGGCGGAGGCTCTCGGTCTCGACGTGCATCACGCCGCGTCGGCGCTGGACATCACGGCCGGGGTCCCCGGTCGGATGGAGCGGATCGATGGCGGCCAGCCGTTCACCGTCATCGTCGACTACGCCCATACGGCCGACTGCGCTGCACAAGATGCTCGCCACCCTGCGGCCGCTGACCCGCGGCCGGCTCATCGTCGTCTTCGGCTCGGCCGGCGAGCGCGACCCGACCAAGCGCGGCACCGATGGGCCGCGTCGCCGCGACCGATGCCGACCTCATCGTCGTCACCGACGAGGACCCGCGCCTCGAGGACCCGCGCCTCATCAACGAGGCGATCGCCGCCGGCGCACGCGAGGCCGGGGCCACCGATGGCGAGAGCCTGTGGGTCATCGACGACCGGCGCGAGGCGATCGCGCATGCCATCGGCCTGGCCCGCGAGGGCGACGTCGTCCTGCTCGCCGGCAAGGGCCACGAGACGAGCATCTTCTACGGCACGGAGAAGATGCCGTGGGACGACCGCGAGGTCGCCCGCGAGGCGCTCGCCGCGGCGGGGTGGGGGAGGCCGAGTGGCTGAGCTTCGCGCCTGGCGCGTGACCGATGCCGAGGCGTGGAACGCCTTCGTCGAGACCGCGCCGTACCACGCCTTCACGCAGCTGTGGGAGTGGGGCGAAGTGCGGGCGATGGGCGGCTGGCGGCCGCTGCGCCTGGCGATCGGTCCGTCGCACGACGAGCCGGTCGCAGGCGCCCAGCTGCTCCTGCGAGCGATCCCGCTCCTCGGCTGGCACCTCGCCTATGTGCCGCGCGGCCCGTTCGGGCGGCTGGACGATCCGGCCATCCGAGACGGCCTGCTGGCGGCCCTGCGCGCGCTCGGGCGCGAGGAGCGGATCGCCACGGTGCGCGCCGACCCGGAGGCCGAGCTCTCGACTCCGTACGGGCGCGCCCTGCTGGAACCGCCGTGGCGCTCCGCCCCGAAGGTGCAGCCGCCGACAACTCGCCTGCTCGACCTCACCGTCGGCGAGGAGGCGCTTCGTGCCGACCTGAAGCGCAAGCATCGGCAGTACGTCAGCAAGGCCGAGCGCGGCGGGGTCACGATCGAGCGGTTCGACGGCTCGACGCCCGCCAACGTCATCGGTCCGGCGCTGGCGGACTTCAACCGGATCTATCGGTCCACCGCGGAGCGCGCAGGCTTCGTCGCGCGCCAGCCGTTCTACTACGAGCGTGTGTGGTCCCTGTTCGCTCCGGCCCGCCGCGTGCGGCTCTCGTTCGCGCTCCTCGACGGCGAGCGGGTGGCGACGATCTATCACTTCACCTGTGGCGACCGGGCGGTCGAGGCCTACGGCGGAATGACCGATGCGGGCGCCGACGCCCGCGCCAACTACCTCCTGAAATGGGCGGCGATCGCCGACTTCGCGCGCGAGGGCTACGCCGATCTACGACTTCTGGGGCCTCGCCACCGGCGGCATCCGCCAGTTCAAGGAGGGGTTCGGCGGCCGCGAGGTCGAGTACGTCGGCGCGCGTGACCTCGCCCTGCGCGCACCGATCGATGCCGCCCTGCGCGTCGCCATCCCGGCCTACGGCCTTGCCCAGCGGGCTCGGTTGCGGGTCGTCGGTCGCGGAGCCGGCGAAGCGGCCGAGAACGCATGACCGACCCGGCGCTGCTGCATCCAGCCGTCCGCGAGGCATTGGCGTCGCTCGATGTGGACTTCGAGGTCATGGAGTGCGACCCCGCCCTGGCCGACACCGCCGCCTTCGTCGCCGCCTACGGCGTTCCGCTCGACCGCAGCGCGAACACGATCGTCGTTGCCTCGAAGGGCGCCGAGCCGACGTACGTTGCCTGCGTCGTGCTGGCGACGACCGCCCTCGACGTGAACAACGTCGTGCGACGCGAGATGGGCGTCCGCAAGGCGTCCTTCGCCGCGGCCGAGCCGGTGCGGGAGCTCACCGGGATGGAGATCGGCGGTGTCACGCCGTTCGGCCTGCCGGCGTCGCTGCCGGTGCTGGTGGATGCGCGCGTGATGGAGCCCGACTGGATCGTGCTTGGCGGCGGGAATCGGTCCTCGAAGCTGCGCGTGGCGCCGGAAGCGCTTGGTCAGGTTGCATCGCTCCGCGTCGTCGAGGGCCTGGCCTTCGTGCGCCCGCCGTACGACCCCAGTCGTTGAGCGGTTGTTAACGCGAACGACCCTGCCGCACCCGGCCTCTAGATCGGGGATTGAGTCGGTGAGCGGCTGAAACCATGAAGGATGCGCGGGGAACGATGCCGCAGCGGCCGCTCGTTCGCGATAACAGTCGCTGGGCGGTTGACGACGCAGGCCCGGCTGCGCTTCGGAATCAAGAGTGGCGCGTGCTAGCATCACGCTCCCATGGCGCAGCTCGCTCGATTCTCGCCTGCCGCCGTCGTGCAGCGGATCACGCGCGGCGGCGACGCGCTGGGCGAGCCCGTGCACACGATCGACGAGATCGTCGAAGAGGCCACGAAGCACCGGCCGAATCTCAACACCCAGCTGATCCGTCGCGCGTACGAGACCGCGGTCGCGGCGCACGAGGGACAGCTCCGCAGCAGCGGTGAGCCGTACGTCACGCATCCGGTGGCGGTGACGTACTACCTCGCCACGCTCCAGATGGACGCCGAGACGTTGGCGGCCGCGCTCCTCCACGACGTCCCCGAGGACACCGACTACACGATCGCGGACCTCGAGAAGGCATTCGGCCGCGAGGTCGCGAAGCTCGTGGACGGAGTCACGAAGCTCTCGAAGTTCGGAAGCGCCCGGACGATGGAGGAGCAGCAGGCCGAGAACATCCGGAAGATGTTCATGGCCATGGCCGAGGACGTGCGGGTCGTCATCATCAAGCTCGCCGATCGGCTGCACAACATGCGCACGCTCGAGCACCTGCCGCCGGAGAAGCAGCAGCGCATCGCGCGCCAGACGATGGAGATCTACGCCCCGCTGGCGCATCGGCTCGGCATGTGGCAGATCAAGTGGGAGCTCGAGGACCTCGCCTTCAAGTACACCGAGCCGGAGAAGTACCGCCAGCTGGTCGAGATCCTGGCCGATCAGCGCCGAGCGAGAGAAGGCTTCGTCAACAAGAGCATCGGCATCCTGCGCAAGGAGCTCGAGAAGGTCGAGATCAAGGCCGAGATCAGCGGGCGACCGAAGCACCTCTACTCGATCTCCAGGAAGATGGAGCGCAAGGGTGCCGAGTTCACCGAGATCTACGACCTGAACGCCATCCGCGTCCTGGTGGACGATGTCAAGGACTGCTACGCGGCCCTCGGCATCGTTCATTCGCTGTGGCGCCCGGTGCCGGGCCAGTTCGACGACTACATCGCCATGCCCAAGGCGAACATGTACCAGTCGCTGCACACCGCGGTCATCGGTCCTGAGGCCAAGCCGCTCGAGGTGCAGATCCGGACCTATCGGATGCACGAGGTCGCCGAGGCGGGCATCGCTGCGCACTGGCGCTACAAGGAGGGCTCTCGCAGCGACCGAAAGTACGACGAGAAGCTGGCCTGGGTCCGCAACCTGATGGACTGGCAGCGCGAGGTCACCGACCCGACCGAGTTCGTCGAGGGCCTCAAGCTCGACGTCTTCCAGGACCAGGTCTTCGTCTTCACCCCCAAGGGCGACGTCAAGGACCTCCCGCGCGACGCGACGCCGCTCGACTTCGCCTATCGCATCCATACCGATGTCGGCCACCGAACGATCGGGGCCAAGGTCAACAACCGATTGGTGCCGCTCGACTACCGGCTGCGCAACGGGGACATCGTCGAGATCGTGACGACGAAGGCCGCCCATGGGCCGAGCCGGGACTGGCTGAACATCGTCCGTACCTCGCACGCTCGCGAGAAGATCCGCGCCTGGTTCAAGCGCCAGCAGCGCGAGGAGAACATCTCGCAGGGCAAGGAGCTGCTCGACCGCGAGCTGCGGCGGCTCGCGCACGAGACCCTCGCGGGGATCGATGCGGCCAAGCTCACCGAGATCGCCCAGCAGTACAAGCTGCGTGAGATGGACGACTTCTACGCCGCCATCGGCTATGGAGCCATCAGCAGCGCGTCAGTCGTCAGCAAGCTCGAGATCCACGACGATGCGGCGATCACCCTGCCCGAGATGGCGCCACCAGCGGCGCCATCCACGACCGGCGTCAAGGTCAAGGGCGTTGGCGACCTGCTCGTGCGGTTCGCGAAGTGCTGCTCGCCGATCCCCGGCGACGACATCACCGGCTACGTCACACGTGGGAAGGGCGTGACCGTGCATCGCGCGTCGTGCCCGTCGGTGCTGTCGGAGCGGGACATCGAACGGCTGATCGACGTCGAGTGGGAGCTGGTCGGGCAGCAGACGTATCCGATCACGGTTCGGATCTCGGCGCTGGACCGGCCCGGGCTGCTGAACGAGATCACGAACGTCGTGGCCGAGTACAAGGTGAACATCGTGGCCGCCGCGGTGGCGACCCATCCCGACGGCACCGCCGAGATCACCGCGACCTTCAAGGTCACGTCACTGCAGCAGCTGGCCAAGGTGCTGGCCAAGATCGAGCGGCTGCGCGACATCACCTCGGTCACGCGCGAGGCTCGCTGACCGATGAAGGGCGATCGGGTCGAGGCCGTCGTCGACACCGGCCAGGGCGGCACCCAGACCTTCGAGATCACCGCCACCCGCGCAGGTCGGCGCATCGAGGTGACCACGGCCCGCGGCATCGTCGAGGTCTCCGAGGTCACGCGGTCCGGCACGCCGGTGCGCACCGGACGCTTCATGCAGAGCCGGCTCGTCGCCCTGGTCGAGCACCCCGCCCACGAGGAGTCGAGCGAGCGGCCTGTCGACGTCTCCACGCGGCGCCGAATGGGCGCTGGATCGGACCGGTAGACCCTATCGAGCGCGTCCGCAGCCTCTGCCTCTCCTGGCCGGACGTCACCGAGCGGCTCAGCCACGGCGAGCCGACCTGGTTCCATCGCGACAAGCGCAGCTTCGCCACCGGCGCCGATCATCACCACGACGACCGCGTCGCCCTCTGGCTGGCCACGCCACCCGGCGCCCGCGACCCGCTGGTCGACGCCGAGCCCGAACGCTACTTCGTGCCGCCGTACGTCGGGCACCGCGGCTGGATCGGCGTCTACCTCGACGTGGACGTCGACTGGGAGCGGCTCGAGGAGCTCATCGGCAACGCGTACCACACGATCGCCGCACCGGGCCGATAGACTCGCAACCGATGGCCAAGAAGATCGCCGCGCCGCGCGGCACGCGCGACCTGCTGCCGCCCGACACGCGCGCCTGGGAGCACGTCGAGGCCGTCGCCCGAGACCTGAGCCGCCGATACGCCTTCGAGCGCGTCGACATCCCGCTGTTCGAGCGCGTCGAGCTCTTCGCGCGCGGCCTCGGTGAGTCCAGCGACGCCGTCGAGAAGGAGATGTTTCGCGTCGGCGGCGCATCGGGCAGCGAGGAGGAGCGCTCCGAGTGGGCCCTGCGCCCGGAGCCGACCGCCGGGATCGTGCGCGCGTTCATCGAGCATGGGCTCCACGTGCGGCCGGGGCCGCTGCGGCTGTGGCTCATCGGTCCGATGTTCCGCTACGACCGGCCGCAGGCCGGGCGCTATCGGCAGTTCAGCCAGTGGGACGTCGAGGTCATCGGTGATGCCGGTCCGGCCGTCGACGCGGAGCTGATCGAGCTCGCCACGCGGTTCTACGGCGAGGTCGGCCTGACCGATGTCGTCGCCCACGTGAACTCCATCGGTGACGCGGCCTGCCGCCCGGGCTACCGCCAGGCGCTGGTCGAGTACTTCAGCGCCAACCTCGAACGCCTGACCGATGACTCACGCCGGCGCCTGGAGATCAATCCGCTGCGCGTCCTCGACGACAAGGCGCTGGCCCCCGACCTGGCCGATGGCGCCCCGAAGAGCGCCGACCACCTGTGTGACGCGTGCCGTGCCCATTTCCGCACGGTGCTCGACCTGCTCGACGCGATGGGCGTGCGCCACGTGATCGACCACCGCCTCGTGCGCGGCCTCGATTACTACACGCGCACGACGTTCGAGTTCTTCGTCGCCGGGCGCGAGGGCCAGCAGGACGCCGTCGGGGGCGGCGGCCGCTACGACGGCCTCGCGGAGCTGCTGGGGGGCCGCGCCACACCGGGGATCGGGTTCGGGATCGGCCTCGACCGGACCGTGCTCGCGCTCGAGGCGCAGGGAGTCGTCACCCCCGCTTCGCCGCCCCTCGTGGCGGTGCTCGGCAGCGGGGACGACCACGCCGACCGGCTGCGGGTGGCGGGGGAGCTTCGGACGGCGGGCCTCAGCGTTCGCGCCGACACGAGCGACCGCAAGCTCGGCAAGCAGCTCGAGGCGGCCGTCAAGGCCGGAGCTGGTTGGGCGGTCATCGTCGGCGAGGAGCTGGCCGACGGCCGCGTCCCGCTCCGGAACCTTGGCGACAGCGAGCAGGAGGTCGTCCCGCTGGACGAGGTGCCCGGCCGCGTCGGGGGAGCGCCCTAGGCGGGCACGCCCTCGTAGGCGCGGCGGAGCTCTTCGACGTCGATCTTGCCCATCTGGAGCATGGCCTCCATCGCCCGGCGCGCGGCGTCCTTGTCGTCGGACTCGACCATCTCGTTGAGCGCCTTGGGAACGATCTGCCAGGAGAGGCCGTATCGGTCCTTCAGCCAGCCGCAGGGACCGGGCTCGCCGCCGTCGGCGGTCAGCGTGTCCCACAGCCGATCCACTTCGGCCTGGTCGTCGCACTCGATCACGAGCGAGATGGCCTCGTTGAAGTGGAAGTCCGGCCCGCCGTCGAGCCCCTGGAGCTGCTGGCCGCCGACCGTGAAGTCCACGGTGAGCACCGTCCCCTCCGGTCCGCTCGGCGTGTCCGCGGGCGACCTCCACACCTTGTCGATCCGGCTGTCGGGAATCAGCCCGACGTAGAAGTTGGCAGCTTCCTCCGCCTTGCCGTCGAACCAGAGGCAGGGGAAGACCTTCGGTCGAGTCATTGATCGTGCTCCTTCGTGCAATACAGGTGATGCCTGCACATCACAGACCGATCTTGTGCGCGGAACTCATCGGCTACGATGCTCGCCCCATGAGCACCACCTTCAGGAGCCATACCTGTGGCGAGCTGCGCGCTGAGCACGTCGGCCAGCGCGTGACGCTTGCGGGGTGGGTGCATCGGCGAAGGGATCACGGGCACCTCGCGTTCTTCGACTTGCGTGACCGCCACGGCATCACCCAGGTCGTGACCAGCGCCGAGGAGGGGCCGCCGGCGCACGAAGCGGCCGAAGAAGCACGGAACGAGTGGGTCGTGCAGGCCGAGGGCACTGTGCGGCATCGGCCCGAGGGCACGACGAACGCCGAGCTGGCGACGGGCGAGGTCGAGGTCGCGGTCGAGCGGTTCGAGGTGCTCAACCCCTCGAAGGTGCCGCCGTTCTACATCAACGAGGAGCAGCCCGGGCTCGACGAGAGCCTGCGGCTGAAGCATCGGTACCTGGATCTGCGCCGGCCACCGATGCAGCAGCGGATGCTCATGCGGGCGCGCCTGGCCAGCAGCATCCGGCGCGCGCTCGAGGACGAGGACTTCGTCGAGATCGAGACGCCCCTCCTGATCCGCAGCACGCCGGAGGGCGCGCGCGACTTCGTCGTGCCGTCGCGCGTGCAGCCCGGGCGCTTCTACGCGCTGCCGCAGTCGCCGCAGCAGCTCAAGCAGCTGCTGATGGTCGCCGGCTACGACCGCTACTACCAGATGGCGCACTGCATGCGCGACGAGGACACGCGCAAGGACCGCGGCCCGGAGTTCACGCAGGTCGACATCGAGATGAGCTTCGTGACCGAGGAGGACGTGGTCTCGACGATCGAGCGGGTCGTCGCGCGCGTCTCGAAGGAGGTGCTGCCCGACAAGCCGCTCCTTCACGAGCCGTTCCTGCGCCTCACCTTCGCGGAAGCCATGGACCGATACGGATCCGACAAGCCCGACGTGCGCTTCGGCATGGAGCTGGTCGAGCTCAACGACGCCGTCTCCGGCGTGGACTTCCGCGTCTTCTCCGAGCCGATCGCCGCGGGCGGCGCCGTCTTCGCCATCACCGCGCCCGGCTGCGCCGACTACTCGCGCAAGCAGCTCGACGAGCTGATCGATCTCGCCAAGCGCCACGGGGCGAAGGGGCTCGTCCACCTGGCCGTCCAGGCCGATGGCTCCTTCCACGGGCCGGCCGCGAAGTTCCTGGAGGGGAATGAGGTCGGCGTGCTCGCCGCAACGGGGGCCGGGCCTGGCGACCTCGTGCTGGTCGTCGCCGATGCGGACCGCATTGCCGCGGCCGAGGCGCTCGGCCACGTCCGCGTCGAGATGGGGGATCGGCTCGGCCTGCGCGACCCGAACGTGCTGGCCTACGTCTGGGTCCACCGCTTCCCGATGTTCACCTGGGTGCCCGACGAAGGGCGCTGGGACGCGACCCACAACCCGTTCAGCGCCCCGGTCCCCGACGACGTCCCGCTGCTCGACACCGACCCCGGCGCCGTCCGCGCCCAGCAGTACGACCTGGCGCTCAATGGCTGGGAGATGGGCGGCGGATCGGTGCGGATCCACCAGCGGCCGCTGCTCGAGAAGGCATTCGGGCTGATGGGCCACACGATCGAGGGCATGCGCGACCAGTTCGGCGCGCTCCTCGACGCCCTCGAGTACGGGGCGCCACCACACGGCGGGATCGCCTTCGGCCTGGACCGATGGGCCGCGCTCTACGCCGAGGTCGACAACATCCGCGAGGTCATGGCCTTCCCGAAGACCCAGTCCGGCGCTGACCTGATGTTGGGCGCGCCTTCGCCGGTGGCGGCCGAGCAGCTCGAGGAGCTGCACATGCGGATCGTGCACGACCGGCCCGATCAGGAGTGAGCTCAGTCGGACTGCTGGCTCGCAGCCCTAAGCCAACCCGTCGACAAAATAAGGTACCTCCGCGTCGGAATTAGGGGATGTACCCGATGACCAAGGAGGTCGGCTGGCCGATGCTCGGCACTGACGTCGTCACAGGGCGGCGAACTCGAGCAGGAGGTCCGACATGTCCCCGGTCAGCAACATCTCCCCAGTCAAGTCAGCCTTTGCCTTCGCAGCGATCCTGAGCCTCGCGGTTGCGGGACTCTCAATCCGCGGCGCGGCGTCCGCGGACGTCCCGACGCTCGGGATCGTCGACGATTACGCCACCCGCCATGCAGTCGACGCCGCGATCGCCACTGCCGACGACTTCGGCACCCGCAACCAGGCGGCGAAGGCCGAGCTCACCACCGCCGACGACTTCGGCACCCGCAACCAGGCGGCGAAGGCCGAGCTCACCACCGCCGACGACTTCGGCACCCGCAACCAGGCGGCGAAGGCCGAGCTCACCACCGCCGACGACTTCGGCACGCGTCACGGCGCGCCGGCGATCAATCTCGGCCCGAACGACGACTACGCCACCCGCCAGGGGCGGTGACGCAGGGGGACGACCCGAGCCGGATCGGTCGAAGCCCTTCGTGACCCGGCGGTTGGCCCGGTTCTCGGGCTAGCCGTCGGGCTTTCGTACGACCGCTCTCAATCGGCTGGCAGGTAGCTGCCGTCGGGGTCGTGTGTTTCCTGGCCGGAGAGCGCCGGGCTGAAGACGCAGACTAGCCGCAGCGGCTCGAGGACGCGGATGGCATGCCGGTCGTGCTGTGGCGCGTAGGCATCGCCCGGACCGATGCGATGCACGGCGCCGGTGTCGCGCTCGGTGATCTCGGCGGCGCCGTCGATGACGAAGCACGCCTCCTGGTGATGCTTGTACCAGAGGTTCATGTGGGCGCCGTCGGCGACCGTCGTCTCGGACAGGGAGAACCCGAGGCCGTCGTCGCGGACGAACAGCCGCCTCGCGCGCCAGCCGTCGCCGCGGACGTCGAGATCCGTATCGGTGATCTCGTCGAGGGATCGGACCAGCATCGCGCCATCCTCGCTACGGCTCTTCCAGCCGCGAGTGTATCGGCCAAGGATGCATGGACAACAGAGGTGTACGGGGTATGTTCGACACGCACTCGATTGAACATGGGTCACGACCCTCGACACCGAAGTCGCCACGCCGCGCCCTATCATCGGTCCACCATGGCGATCTACCTCGACCACGCGGCGACGAGCCCGCTGCGCGCCGACGTGCTGGACAAGATGCTGCCGTACCTGCGCGAGCACGGCGGCAACCCGTCGAGCCTGCACGGCAGCGGCCGACGGGCACGGCAGGGCGTGGACGAAGCCCGCGAGGTCATCGCCGACAAGATCAACGCCCAGCCGCGCGAGATCGTCTTCACCGGCAGCGGCACCGAGGCCGACAACCTCGCGCTCCGCGGCGTCGGCTGGGCGGCGACGGCGCGCGGGCGCCACATCGTCACGACCGCGGTCGAGCACAAGGCCGTGCTCAACACGCTGGCCGTCATGGAGCGCAGCAACTTCGACGTCACCGTCCTGCCGGTTGACCGATCCGGACGCGTCGACCCGCTCGCCGTCGCCGACGCGCTCACCGAGCGCACGACGCTGGTCAGCGTGATGGCGGCGAACAACGAGGTCGGCACGATCCAGCCGATCGCCGAGATCGGGGAGATCGTGCGCGGGCACGCGGCAAAGCTCCACGTCGATGCCGTGCAGTACGCCGCCCATGAGCCGATCGACGTGGACGCCTGGCAGGCCGACCTCGTCAGCCTGTCGGCGCACAAGCTCGGCGGCCCGCAGGGCGTCGGCGCGCTGTTCGTGCGGCGTGGCACCCACATGCTGCCGCAGCTCCACGGCGGCTCGCAGGAGCGCCAGCGTCGGGCGGGGACCGAGAACGTGGCCGGCATCGTCGGCTTCGGCGCGGCGTTCGCCCTCGCGACCGATACCGATCGGCTCCGCGAGCTGAGCGCACGCCTGCGCCACGGCCTGCTGCGGATGGACGGCGTCGCGCTCACCGGCCACCCCGACGAGCGGCTGGCGAACAACGTCAGCGTCGTGCTCGACGGCATCGAGGGCGGCGACCTGGTAGCGGCGCTCGACCTCGAGGGCGTCGAGGTCTCGACCGGCAGCGCCTGCACCTCGGGCAGCACCGAGCCGAGCCACGTCCTGCTGGCGATGGGCATCGACCCGGAGCTCGCCCACGGCTCGATTCGCATCACGACCGGCCCGGAGACGACCGCCGCCGACGTGGACCGCGCGCTCGAGGTCTTCACCGCCGTGCTGCCGCGGCTGCGCGCGTCGCGGGAGATGGTCGCCAGCGCATGAGCCGGATCGTGGCCGCCATGAGCGGCGGGGTGGACTCGTCGGTGGCCGCCGCGCTCCTCGCTCGCGAGCAGACCGAGGACGAGGTCATCGGCGTCTGGATGCGCACCCACGCCGACCTGCCGGAGGGCTACGAGCTCAGCCGCTCGTGCTGCTCGCCCGACGCCGCCGACGATGCCCGCCGCGTCGCGCAGATCCTCGACATCCCGTTCTTCGTGCTCAACGTCGAGCGTGAGTTCGGCGCGCGGGTCATCGACGCCTTCGTGGACAGCTACCTCGACGGCGCCACGCCGAACCCGTGCCAGGCCTGCAACCAGTACATCAAGTTCGACGAGCTCCTCCGTCGCGGCCTGGCCGCGTACGGAGCCGATGCGGTCGCCACCGGCCACTACGCTCGCCTCGAGCACCGCGACGGCCGCTGGCGCCTCCTCCGCGCGGCCGATGCGGACAAGGACCAGACCTACTTCCTGTGGGTGCTCGACCAGGACCAGCTGAGCCGGACGCGGTTCCCGCTTGGCGCGCTCACGAAGCCCGAGGTCCGCGCGATGGCCGCGGAGCTGACGCTGCCGACGGCGCAGAAGCCGGAGTCGCAGGAGATCTGCTTCGTGCCGCTCGGCGACTACCGCGCGCTGCTCGAGGAGCGGCGCGGCTACGCCGGCGACCCCGGACCGATCGTCGACGCCGATGGCACCCAGGTCGGCACGCACACCGGCTACGCGCACTACACCGTCGGCCAGCGCCATGGCCTCGGCGTCGCCCTCGGCGAGGCGGTCTACGTGCGCGAGGTGCAGCCGCGGACCAACACCGTCGTCATCGGTCGCCGCGACGAGGTCGCGCAGCGCACGTTCAGCGTCGACGGCGCGCGCTTCACCGCCGGGGAGCCGCCGTCGGAGCGGTTCGCCGCATCGGTCCGCATCCGTCACCGGGCTCCCGATGTCCCGGCCGAGGTCACGATGGTCGGCCGCGACCGCTTCGTCGTCGAGACCGCCGAGCCGGTCTGGGCCCCGGCGCCGGGCCAGGCGGCGGTGCTGTACGACGGCGACGAGTGCCTCGGCGGAGGGCGCATCGCCCGTGCCGGCCTGATGGGGCGTGACCCTCGGACCGTGGCTCATCTGGGTGCCGCTGCTCGCGCTCATCAACCTGCTCGTGTTCGTCGCCATCCGCGGTCGATGGGGCCGGATCGTGCTCGTGCTGGGGCTCGCGTCGGTCGCCGGCGTCGTCATCGGTGACTGGGTCGGGGAGCGCCTGGGCCTGGAGCTGCTGCGCATCGGCGACATGCACGTGATCGCCGCGTCGGTCGGCGCGCAGCTGCTGATGGTCGCCGCGACGCTGCTGGCCGCGCTGGGGCCGATCCGCGTCGAGGAGTAGCCAGCAGGTCGCAGGAAATCTGGACAGTCGAGCGGTCGGACGCTTAGCATCGAAGTGCCGAGAGGAGGGCATCGCCGATGGCACCCCGGACCGCCAACCCCGTGCTGCAGCCTGCGCCGTCGATGGACCGCGCGGCCCAAGCCACGATCAGCGTGACGTCGGAGGTGCCGGCTGCGGCCACCGCCGTCGGCGTCCCCGTGGCCGCAGCCGGCAGGGTTCCGGCAGCGGTCGGGGTGGATCGCAGGCGCCTGAAGGCGTGGGGGTTCGACGGGTCCGTCGGGTCGACGTTCGTGGTGCCGGCCGCCGACGGACGCCTGCACGTCGCCGGCGGTGTGGTGACCCGAGCACGCTCGACGCCGCGGCCATTCGCCACGCGGCAGCCGCGTTCGCCCGGGCCGCTGCGGGACACGACCAGCTCGCCGTCCATCTCGACGACGTGAGCGCGGTGCCGACCGACGTCGCGGCGCAGGCAGCGGTCGAGGGGATCCTCCTGGCTCGCTATCGGTATGACGCCCTGCGCAGCAGCCCCGGCGGGAAGCGCGTGCGGCGCCTGACCCTGGTCGTCGGCGCCGATGACGTCGCGAGCGCCCGGGCCGGCGCCAGGCGCGGGCGGGCCTTCGCGACGGCCACGATGCTCGCGCGCGACCTCGCCAACGCGCCGCACAACTACATGAGCGCGTCGCGGATGGCGGAGATCGCCGTCGAGCTCGGCCGGGAGCGTGGCTTCGGGGTCGAGGTCTTCGACGAGAAGGCGCTCGTCCCGATGGGGATGCGGCGGGCTGCTCGGCGTCAACGCCGGCAGCGCCGAGCCGCCCCGCATGATCGTCCTGCGCTACGAGCCGCGAGCAGTCGACCGGCCGCCTGGCGCTCATCGGCAAGGGCATCATGTACGACGCGGGCGGCATCAGCCTCAAGCCGGCGCGACGCGATGCACGCGGCCATGAAGCTCGACATGTCCGGCGCCGGCGGCGATCCTCGCCGCGATGTCGCGCGCTCGCCGAGCCTCGGGTGCCGACGGCGGTGACCGGCTACCTGATGTGCACCGACAACATGCCGTCGGGCACGGCGATGCGCCTCGGCGACGTGCATCACGATCCGCGGCGGCACGACCGTCGAGGTCGCTCAACGCCGACGCCGAGGGACGCCTCGTCATGGCCGATGGCATCGTCCTCGCCGCCGAGGACGAGCGCCGACGCGATCGTCGACATCGCGACGCTCACCGGCGCCGCGCATGCGCGCCTTCGGCACGCGGCATGGCCGCCCTGCTCGGCAACAACGCCGGCCTCCTCGACCAGGTCGAGCGGCCGCGCGCGCGCGACCGACGAGCGCGTCTGGCAGCTGCCGCTGCGAACGGCGCTATCGCAGCCAGCTCGACTCCGGCGATCGCCGACATCAAGAACATC
Organism: uncultured Chloroflexia bacterium; assembly: GCA_963844415.1. GTDB lineage: Bacteria > Chloroflexota > Limnocylindria > QHBO01 > QHBO01 > JACDBZ01. The sequence goes on along the minus strand of CAWJOA010000005.1, from coordinate 307,081 downwards.
GGCGGCGAGCAACGCGCGGCGCGATCACCGCGGCGCTCTTCCTCGACGAGTTCGTCGGCGAGCGTGCCGTTCGGCGCACCTCGACATCTGCGGGGCCGATGATGGCCGACCGCGACGAGCTCGTGGCGACTCGCCGGATGCACCGGGTTCGGAACGCGGCTCCTCGCTCGAGCTCGCGCTCGACTTCCGGAACGCCGGCGGGCCGAGGAGGAGACGCGATGACGCGCGACGGCGACCGCCGTGCCCGAGGGGAAGCTTCACCGAGCGCCTGCTCGACGGCGATCGAGGCACGTCGGCAACAAGGTGCCGCACCCGGTCGCTGATGTTCCTCTACCTGATCATCATCGTGATCGTCCTCTCGCACGTCCTCTACCTGCTCGGCGTCAGCGTCACCGATCAGATCGCCGTCCCGGACGCCGTCGAGGTCGTGCCGGACTACTACGAGGACACGACGCAGCCGATCCTCGAGCCCGGCGCCGACGACCTCGCTGTACGAGGACGACTTCGCACATCGAGGAGGTCACGATCCCGATCCAGAGCCTCCTGACGATCGAGGGCATCCGCTTCATCTTCACCTCCTTCGTGCCGAACTTCGCCGGCTTCGGCGTCGTCGCGCATCACGTTCATCGCGCTCATGGGCGCCGGCGTCGCGGAGGCCGGCGGCCTGATGGGCGCGCTCATCCGCCAGCTCGTCTCGGCCTCGCCGCGACGCGCTGCTCGCGTTCATCCTCATCTTCGTCGGCGTGCTGTCGAGCGTCGCCTCCGACGCCGGCTACCTCATCCTCATCCCGCTCGGGCGCAGCCGCGTTCCTCAGCGTCGGACGGCACCCGCTGGCCGGGCATGGCCGCCTGCTTCGCGGGCGTCGGCCGCCATCTTCGGCGTCAACCCGATCCCCGGACCGATCGACGCGATGATCACCGAGGTCACCAACGAGGCGCTCGGCCTGCATCGCCGGCGGCGGAGCCGATCACGATCGTCGCCAACTACTGGTTCTCGCGTCGTCTCGTCGCTCGTCCTGGCCGCTCGTCGCGTACGTTCGTCACCGAGCGCATCATCGAGCCGCGCCTCGGCGCCTACGACCGGCGACGGCGACCGAGGAGCGGCGCCGTCGACCGAGCCGAGATCGACCAGGCGGCCGAGACGCGCGGCCTGCGCTGGGCGCTGATCGCGCTCCTTGGCTGTGCTCGCGCTGATCCTGCTCCTCACGCTGCCGCCGAGGGCTCGCCGCTCCGCGACCCGGTCACCGGCGACATCATCGGCAACACGCCGTTCATGGACAGCCTGCTGTTCATCATCGCCATGATCTTCCTGGTCTCGGGCATCGGCTACGGCTTCGGCGCCGGGACGTTCAAGAGCGCCGAACGACGTCATCGCGGCGGTCACGAAGACGTTCGCCGGCCTGGCCGGCCTCATCTTCATGCTGCTGATGATCGCCCAGTTCATCGCCTTCTTCAATTTCACGCAACATGCCCGACGTCCTCGGCGATCGCGCTCGCGGAGTTCCTCGAGACGGCCGGGCATCGGCGCCCTGCCGCTGCTGATCGGGATGATCGTCGTCATCCTCCTGCTCGACTTCATCATGCCCGGGCTCATCCCGAAGTGGGCGATCTTCGCGCCGATCCTCGTCCCGCTCTTCGTGCAGCTGGGCGTGCCGGCTCAGACGGTGCTCGCGGCCTACCGCGTGGGCGACTCGCCGCTCAACATCGTGACGCCGTTGATGGTGTACCTGCCCTTCATCGTCACGATCGCGCAGCGGTACGACCCGAAGGCGGGCATCGGCACGGTCATCGCCCTGATGCTGCCCGTACGTCCTCGTGGTCGCGCGTGGTGTGGATCATCCTGTTCGTCCTCTGGTTCCTGCTCGGCCTGCCGCTCGGCCCCGGATACCCGGTCACGATCTGACGGACCGCTCCCAGCGAGCGACGGATGCGACCGATGAGCGAGATCGCCATCACCTTCGCGGTCATCGCGGGCATCGTGCTGCTGTTCATCTGGGGCCGGCTCCCGGTCGAGGTCGTCGCCATCGGTGCGGCCGTCACCCTGTGGGCGACCGGCGTCCTGACCCTCGACCAGAGCCTCGCCGGGTTCGGCGACGCGACGGTGATCTTCATCGCCTCGCTGTTCGTCGTCAGCGAGAGCCTCGAGGCGACCGGCGTGACCGCCTGGGCCGGCCAGCAGCTCGTCGATCGGGCTGGGACGAGCCACACCCGCCTCGTCGTGCTGACGATGGCTCGTCGTCGCGGCGCTGACGGCGATCATCACCGTCAACGCGGCGGTGGCCGCCCTGCTGCCGGTCGTCGTGGTCGCGGCGAATCGGCTCGGCAAGACGCCATCGAAGCTGCTGATCCCGCTCGTCTTCGGCGCACACGCCGGGTCGCAGCTCGCCCTGACCGGGTCGAACGTCAATCTCCTCGTTTCAGGCGCCGCCGAGGACTACGGCGGTACGCCGTTCGCCTTCTTCGAGTTCGCGCTGGTCGGCGTTCCGCTCCTGGTCGGGACGATCGCGATCGTCGTCGCTGCTCGGCGATCGGCTGCTGCCGGTCCGCACCCCGCGGAAGATCTCCGCCGACCTCAGCCAGCACGCTCGAACCCTCGTCGGCCAGTACGGGCTCGGCACGGGAGCGGTCGCCGAGGGGTTCGCGTTCAACCGAGAGATCGGCCTCGCGGAGGTCGTCATTCCGCCGCGCTCGCCGTTCGTCGGCGAACGCGTCTTCAATGGCATGCTCACCGAGCGCGGCGATCTCGTGGTGGCCGCCGTCCAGCGTCGTGGCGAGGACCTCGGCGAGCGCGAGGTGGAGCTGGCGGTCGGCGACGTCCTGCTGCTCCAGGGGTCGTGGGCGGCACTCGAGGCCAAGGCGACGGACCCCGGCGTGATCGCCGTCGACGAGCCGGAGCTCGTGCGACGCCAGGCCATCCCGCTCGGCCTGCGCGCCCTTGAGGCCGTCCTGATCCTGGCCGGGATGGTCGTGCTGCTGGTGACCGGCGTCGTGCCGCCGGCGGTCGCGGGCCTCCTGGCCGCCGGGGCGGTGATCGTGCTCGGGATCCTGTCGATCGAGCAGACGTATCGGGCCATCAACTGGACGACGGTCGTGCTCGTCGCGGCGCTCCTGCCGCTGTCGACCGCGATGTTCGAGACCGGTGCCGCGGAGCTCGTCGGCAACCTGCTGATCGACGTCGTCGGCGGCTTCGGCCCCTACGGGCTGCTCATCGGTCTCTTCGTGGTGACCGCGGTGTTCGGGCAGCTGATCAGCAATACGGCGACGGCGCTGATCGTGATCCCCATCGGCGTCGCGGCCGCGAACGAGCTCGGTGTGGACATCCGCCCGGTGCTGATGACGATCTCGGTGACCGCCGGCGGCTGCCCTGCTCACGCCGGTCGCCACGCCGGTCAACCTGATTGCGATGGGCGCCGCAGGGTATCGGTTCGGTGACTACTGGAAGCTCGGCATCCTCGTCATGGGCGTCTTCTTCGTCGTTGCTGTGCTTCTCGTCCCGGTGTTCTGGCCGTTCTGAGCGGTCAAGGGCACGGTGACTGGCTCGACGGCGGCGCTATGCTGCGACGGTCCACTACCTCACGGAGGAATCGATGACCCGACCCGCAACCACGCGTCCCCGGATGGCCCGGCCCGCGGTGGCGGTCCTCGCAGCGCTCCCGGTGGTGCTCGCCGCCTGCAGCCAGGTCGGCGGCCCGGCCGTGACCTTCTGGGACGTCGTCTTCGCGATGATCGCGTTCTTCTTCTGGTTCATGTTCATCTGGATCTTCATCTCGCTCTTCGGCGACATCTTCCGACGGAACGACCTGTCGGGCGGCGCCAAGGCCGGATGGATCTTCCTGCTCGTGATCCTGCCGTTCCTCGGGGCGCTGATCTACATGATCGCGCGGCCCAAGGTCACGGCCCAGGACGTCGAGGACCTGACCCGGATGGACGCCGCCTCGAGGGCCGCCGCGGCCGTCTCGCCGGCGGACCAGATCGCCAAGCTCGCCGAGCTGCGAGCCGCTGGTGCGATCACCGAGGAGGAGTTCAACAGCCTGAAGCAGAAGGCCATGGGCTGACGCCCGCGCCGTCGGGCCGGGACCGTGATCGCGTCGCGTTCGACGCCTGACCGATCCCGGCCCGCGGCACTTCACCCGTGACCGTCGCTCCGCAGCCGGCCTCGCGCGAGAGCGTCCCACCCTGGCTCGCTCGTCTTGCCGCCATCGGCTGGCGGCTGCTGGTGGTCGTCGCGCTCGCATTCGCCCTCGGCTTCGTCGCGGTCGAGCTGTCGACCGTCACCGCCGCCGTCATCGTCGGCTCGATCGCGGCAAGCATGCTCGAGCCGATGGCCCGGCGCCTTCGAGCGCGGGGCCTCTCGCCCGGCATCGCCTCGGCGGTTGCCTGCGCCATCGGGCTCGGAGCGCTCGTCCTCATCATCGCGTTCCTCGCGCTGGCCCTCGTGCCGAGCATCGGTGAGATCGTCAGCGCCGTCCGCGAGGGCGTCGACGACGTTCGCGCGCAGCTGGCCGCCCTCGGCGTGCCGCCATTCGTCAGCGCCTCGTTCGATCAGCTGGTCGAGTCGATCGTCGCGGTCGACATCGCGTCGCTGGTCGGCTCGGTGGCGTCCATGGCGACCGTCCTCATCCTCGGCGGCTTCCTGACGATCTTCCTGCTCGCCGATGCCCAGCGAGGCTGGGCGTCGCTGATGCGCGGGGTCGACCGACGCCGGGCGCGTCTGCTCACCGTCAGCGTCGCCGTCGGCGCGACCGCGTCGGTGGATTCCTGCGCCGCACCGCGCTGCTGGCGGTCGTGGATGCGGTGACCGTCGGCCTCGTGCTCCTCGTCCTCGGCGTCCCGCTGGCAGGGCCGCTCGTGGCGGCGACCTTCATCCTCGGCTTCATTCCGTACGTCGGCGGCCTCGTCGCTGCCCTCGCCCTCGGGCTCGTGGTGCTGGCGTCGGCGGGCGCGGCCGCGGCGGTCATCGCGCTCGTCGCCTTCGTGACGGTCGGGGTCGTCGCGCAGCGCGTGCTCGAAGGAACGTCGATCGGCTCACGCGTGGATGTCCACCCGGTCATCGTCTTGGCCGCTATCCCGGCCGGAGCCGCGCTGTTCGGGGTGCTCGGGATCGTCGCGCTGCTGCCGGTGACGGTCTTCCTGCTCGTCGTCTGGCGCTCGGTCGTTCTGGCATTGTCGATGGGCTCACAGGCCGATGTCGCTGCGCCGCCGGGGGTCCCGATCTGGCTCGATCGGCTGGCGCAGTGGAGCTGGCGAGGTCTGATCGTCATCGGTGTGGTGGCGGTGGTCATCGCCGGGATCGTGCGCGTGCCGATCGTCGTCATCCCCGCGGTGCTCGCGGCCGTGCTGGCGGCGACCCTGGCCGGGCCGGTGGCGCGGTTGCGTGCCGCGGGCTGGTCCTCGGGCCGGGCGGCGATGGTGGTGACCGCGGCGACGACGATCGTCATCGCGGCCGCGTTCGTCGCCTCGATCGTGTGGACCGCCGGTCCGCTGGCGGACATCGTCCGAGCCGCCGTGGATGGCGCGGACGAGCTGAGCCTCCCATGGTTGGCCGAGGTCGTGGACGACATCGGCTCCGAGCTGGTCATCGACCTGCGCGGCGCGGTCCGTGGGGTCGCCGTCGTCGCCCTGAACCTCGTGCTGGCCCTGATGCTGGCGTACTTCTTCCTGCGCGACGGTCCCGCATGGTGGCGTCGCACCCTCGACCGGCTGCACGCCGCACAGCGCGATCGGGTCGACGCCGCCGGTGTCCATGCGGTCGAGGTCCTTGGCGGCTACGTGACCGGTACCGCGATCATCTCGCTCTTCGGCGCGGTCACGAGCGCGCTGATCATGGTCGTGCTCGGCCTGCCGTTGGCGCTGCCGGTCGGGATCTTCACGTTCTTCGGCGGGTTCATCCCGTACCTGGGGTCATTCCTGGCCACCGCCATGGCGACGCTCATCGCGATCGCAGTCGGCACGACGAGCGACGTGATCGTGATGCTGATCTTCACCGTCATCTTCAACATCATCCAGGGCAACTTCGTCACGCCCCTGGTCTACGGCCGGACCTTCCACCTCCACCCGGCGATCATCCTGCTCGCGATTCCGGCGGGCTATGAGATCGCCGGCATCCTCGGCATGTTCATCGTGATCCCGTTCATCGCCATCGTGGCCGCCACGTGGCGCACGCTGCTCTCGACGATCGTCCCCGACCGAGACGACACGGCGGCGTTGCGAGAGCCGCTGGCGCAACCGGCTCCATCGCGGGCGTGACGAGGCACGCAAGGCGCGGTGTAGAGTCGCGCGCATGGACATCGCGCTGGCGATCTTCAACATCGGTGTCGGGCTGGGCGTGCTGGCCGCGGGCGGAGCGTTGGTCTACCTCGCCTGGAAGGCGACGCCGCTCATCAGGGAGTCGCGGGCGCTGGCCACCGACCTGCGACGGCTGACCCGCGCCGCCGATGCCGAGCTGCGCCCGATCCTCGCCAGCACGAGGGAGCTGACGAGCAATGTCGAGGTGCTCAGCGAGGACGTCGCGGTCAAGCTCGACCGCCTGAGTGAGCTCCTGAGCACGCTCCAGCAGGGTCTCGAGCGCGGTCAGATCGCCGTCGCTCGCGGACACCCCGAGCGCGTGCCGGTAGAATCGTGGGAAACGCGAGACGAGGCATCGGACTCATGAAGGACTCCGGATTCGGCAGCTTCCTGGCAGGGGTCGTCATCGGCGGCCTGATCGGTGCCGCGCTCGGCCTCCTCCTGGCGCCGCAGACCGGCGAGGAGTTCCGCGAGCAGCTCGACGACTTCGTCGGCGAGAAGCGGGCAGAGTGGGACGAGGCGGTCAACGAGGGTCGCGCCGCAGCGGAGCAGGCCCGCGCCGGCATGGTCGGCGAGTTCGATGCCGCCGAGGGGCAGGCCCTGTAAGCCCCGACATCAGACCCCGAGCAGGCAGCGCGAGAGCCGGTGGTCGCCGGCTCTCCGTCGTGAATGGCAGGTAGACCGATGGAGCCCCTGAGCTCGTCCGAGATCCGCGAGCGCTTCCAGCGCTTCTTCGAGGAGCGCGGTCATACGCGCGTGCCATCGGCGCCACTGCTGGCGAAGGACGACCCGACGCTGCTGTTCGTGAACTCGGGCATGGCGCCGTTCAAGCGCGTCCTCACCGGCGAGGAGAAGCGCGACTACGTGCGTGCCGTGGACTCGCAGGTCTGCCTGCGCGTCGCCGGCAAGCACAACGACTTCGAGGAGGTCGGCCGGACCCCGCGCCATCAGACCCTGTTCGAGATGCTCGGCAACTGGTCGTTCGGCGACTACTTCAAGCGCGAGGCGATCCGCTGGCACTGGGAGCTGCTCACGAAGGAGCTCGGGATCGCGCCGGACCGCCTGGCTGCCACCGTCTATACCGATGACGACGAGGCCCACGCGGTCTGGGCCGATGAGATCGGGCTGCCCGCAGACCGGATCGTGCGCTGGGGCAACATCGCGGCCGGCGACGAGAAGAACTTCTGGCGCATGGGTGACACAGGCCCGTGCGGCCCGTGCAGCGAGCTCCACTACGACCGCGGCGCGCATCTGTCGGAGGGCCCCGAATGCCTTCCCGACCACTCGGAGCACTGCCCGCGCTGGCTCGAGGTCGGGAACCTCGTCTTCATGGAGTTCGACCGCGCCGCGGACGGCACGCTGACGCCCCTGCCGTTCAAGAGCGTCGACACCGGTACGGGACTCGAGCGGCTGGCCTCGGTGGTCCAGGGTGTCGACTCGAACTACCGGACCGACCTGTTCGTGCCGATCATCGAGCGCCTGGCGGCGTTCATCGGCCACGACCCCGAGACGGTGGAGTCGGAGCGCTTCAGCTACCAGGTCGTCGCCGATCACTCGCGGGCGATGACGTTCCTGCTCGGCGAGGGCGTGACTCCATCGAACGATGGCCCCGGCTACGTCCTGCGCCGGATCATGCGTCGCGCGGTCCGCCACGGGCGCCTGCTCGGCATCGACGGCCCGTTCCTGGGCGAGACGTGCGGCGTGGTCATCGACCTGATGGGCGACGTATATCCATCGATCCGCGAGAACAGGGCGGAGATTCTGTCCGCCGTCAACGCCGAGGAGGAGAAGTTCGCCCGCACCCTCGAGGCAGGCTCCGCGCGGCTGGCCGAGCTCGTCGCGGCCGGCGGTGTCATCTCCGGCGCGGACGCCTTCCGACTGCACGACACGTTCGGCTTCCCGATCGACCTGACCGTCGAGATGGCCGCGGAGCGGGGAGTGTCGGTCGACCGCGCCGGCTTCGACGCGGCGATGGCAGAGCAGCGCGAGCGCTCGCGCGGAGAGAAGCGCGGGGCCCTGGAGCTCCCTGCGGACGTCGCCGCGCTGCGCAGCGAGTTCATCGGCTACCCCAACGAGACGGCGGCCGACGACCTGCGCGTGCTGGCCGTCGTCGCCGGAGAGACGACGGCGGTCGTCCTCGACCGCACCCCGTTCTACGCGGAGGGCGGCGGCCAGGTCGGCGACCGCGGCGAGCTCATCGGGCCATCCGGACGGCTCTCGGTGACCGATACCCAGCGCGCGGGCGAGGCGATCGTCCACCTCGGCACGGTTACGGGCGAGCTGGCCGTCGGCGAGGCCGTGCGCGCCGAGGTCGACGAGGCCCGTCGCTGGGCGGCCGCCCGCAACCACACCGGCACGCACCTGCTGCACCGCGCGCTGCGCGACGTCCTCGGCGAGAGCGCCAAGCAGGCCGGGTCGTGGGTCGGCCCGGAAGGGCTGCGCTTCGACTTCCCGGCCGACTCGGCCACCCCGCGAGAAGCGCTGCGCGAGGTCGAGCGCATCGTCAACGCCCAGATCCGGCGCGACGCCCCGGTGAACCCGGAGTTCATGCCGATCGCCGATGCCCAGGCGCTCGGCGCCGACATGTTCTTCGGCGAGAAGTACGTGCCCGAGTCGGTGCGGGTCGTCCAGGTCGACGGCTACAGCAAGGAGCTGTGCGGCGGGACGCACGTTGCGTCGACCGGGCAGATCGGCCTGCTGCTGATCACCGGCGAGGCGAGCGTGGGCGCCGGGCTCCGGCGGATCGAGGCGGTCACCGGCGAGGCCGCCACGGAGCTCGTCGCGGAGCGTCTCGAGGCGCTGCGCGCCACGGCCCAGCTGCTCGGCGAGCGCGAGGAGGCCGTCCCGCAGCGCGTCGAGAGCCTGTTGGCGCGCGTGCGCGAGGCCGAGAAGGCGGCGAAGGCGCCGCGTGCCGCGGCCGCGCGGCTCGACGCCGCGGCGGCGCTCCACAACGCCCAGCAGGCCGGCAAGACGAAGGTGGTGATCGAGTCCTTCGCCGATACCGACGCAGCCACGCTGCGCGGCCTCGCCGACGACCTGCGCGGGATGACCGGCCGATTCGTCGCCGTCGTGGGTGGCGCAACCGATGGCAAGCCGTCGATCCTCGTCGCCGCCAGCCGCGACCTCGCCGCCGAGGGCTTCGACTCCGGCGCGATCGTGCGCGAGGCGGCGCCGATCATCGGCGGTGGCGGTGGCGGGCGACCCGACCTTGCCCAGGCCGGCGGGCGCGATGCCGCCCGCCTGGACGATGCGCTGCGAGAAGCGGGGCGCCTCGCGCTCGAGGCGCTCGAGCGCATCGAGACGGCCTGACCGGCACGCAGCCGTCGTGACCGCGGTCGGACAGCTCTGGAGCCGGGTCGCCGGCCGGGTGCGCAGCGCTGCCCGACGCGGCAATGCCCCGGCCATCGCCGCGCTCGACATCGGGACCGAGTTCGCGAAGGCGCTCGTGCTGAGCGTCGAGCGTGATCCCGAGGGCCGCCTGACCGGCGTCGTGCGCGGCAGCGGGCGCCAGCGACAGGGCCTGGCGCACATGCAGTCGGGGACCGTCAGCGACATCGACGCGGTGGTGGCCAACAGCCGTGCGGCGATGGACGCGGCCCGCGCCGAGGCGGGGCGCACGCCGATCGCGGCGGTCATCGGGATTGCCGGCGAGCTCGTGAAGGGCGCCACCTCGACGCTGACCACCCGTCGCGACGACCCGCCACGGCCAATCGACGAGCCCGAGCTCGAGCGGCTCGTGCGTCGCGCGCAGGACAGCGCCCTGCGGGAGGCCGAGACCGTCATTCGCTGGGAGTCCGGCGTGGATCGGCTCGACGTGCGGCTCGTGCACGCGGCGATCGTGGAGATGACGATCGACGGCTACCCGGTCAGCAATCCGATCGGCTTCAGCGGCGCGCAGGTCGAGCTCCATGTCTTCAATGCCTTCGCGCCCATGGTCCACCTCGGTGCGCTCCAGTCCGTCGCCGACGCGCTGGGGCTCCAGCTGCTCGGCGTCATCGCCGAGCCGTATGCCGTGGCCACCTGCCTCGACCCCGGCGAGCTCGGTGACGCCGGGGCGGTCTTCGTCGACATCGGTGGCGGCACGACCGACGTCGCGCTCGTTCGCGGCGGCGGGATCAGCGGCACGAAGATGCTCGCCCTCGGCGGGCGCGCCTTCACGAAGGGCCTCGCCGAACGCCTCGGCCTCTCCTTCGCCGATGCCGAACGCGCGAAGCTGACCGCGGCCGACGGCGCGCCCGGCGTTGCCGAGGCACTCCTCGAGGATGCGCGGATCTGGCGGGACGGGATCGAGCTCATGATCGGCGACCTCGCCGGTGGCGACCTCCTGCCGGGGCGTGTCCTGCTGTGCGGGGGCGGCGCCGACCTGCCGCAGGTGGCATCGGTCCTCGACGAGGACGGCTGGTGGCAACGCCTGCCGTTCGCGCGGCGGCCGAAGGTCCGGGCACTGGCGCCGGACGAGGTGATGGGCCTACGCGACGTGACCGGCGGCCTCGGCACGCGCCAGGATGTGACGCCGATGGCCCTCGCCCACCAGGCCCTCATCCTCGACGCGGGCGCGACGGCGGTCGACCGGGCCATGCGCAGCACCGTGCGGGAGATGCGGCTGTGAGCGAGACGGTCCTCTACCTTGAGGCCGATGACGAGATCACGTCTGTCGTACGACGCGTCCGCGGAGCCGATGCGGACCGCGCCATCGTCGTCGTGCCGGGCCGATCACGGGCGACCTCGAGCGCGGTCGCCCTGCGCCTGCTTGCCCGCGCCGGCGAGGAGGAGGGCCGCGAGGTCGCTGTCGTCGGCGACGCCCTGACCCGCTCGCTGGCGGCCGAGGCCGGGCTCGCTGCATACGCCACGCTCGACGACGCGCGCCGCGCGGAGCCCGCGGTCACGAGTGAGCCGACCGAGGTGCACCAGGCCGCCATCCACGTCGTGCGCGGCACCGACGAGACGGTCGCGACGCCGGCGATCCAGCCCGACGATGGCACGCGGCCGGTTCCCATTGCGCGGCGGCCGCCGGCGGCGCGGCGGCGGCGCCCGATCGTCGTGGCCGTCGCTGCAGTCCTGGCGGTCATCCTGTTCGTCGGCCTCGCAGGCGCCACGGTGCTGCCCGGTGCGACGGTCACGATCGACCCGGTCACCGAGGCGGTCGGTCCGGCGTCGTACGTCATCGAGGTTGCGCAGCCCGAGCAGCTGAGCGGCACGGCCGAGGCGACGGCCACCGTCACCGCCACGGAGCCGTACGAGATCCTCGACCCGGCGACCGGCGCGGTCGTCCTCTTCAACTGGAGTCCCTTCGCCCAGGTCATCGCGGCCGGCACCCTGGTCGCGGCCGGCGAACAGGCATATGCGACGCAGAACGATGTGGACGTTCCGCCTGGCTCGCTCACCCCGCAGGGCACGATCCAGGCGGGTGAGGCCGTCGTCGGGGTCGTCGCCGCGGCACCCGGCCCGGCGGGCAACGTCGGTCCGGGGGCGATCGACACCGTCCTCAGCCAGGACGCCGACGCTCGGCTTCAGGGCTTCCAGGGAAACAACGAGCCACGCGTGACCAATCCGGAGGCGACGAGCGACGGCGTCGACGAGACGGGCGTCGAGTTCAGCCAGGCCGATGTCGATGCCGCGGTCGAGGCGCTCACCCGCGACCTCCGGCGCCAGGTCCGCGACGAGATCGCCGAGCAGGCCGACGAGATCGTCGTCCGGTCCGAGCTGGCCGAGCCAACGATCACGGGCCTCGACGGCCTCGTCGGCACGCGTGACCAGGCCGAGGCGACGATCGAGGGCACCCTGCCGTGGGAGGCGTGGACCGCGGACAGCGACGCGGTCATCGAGGCGGCCCGCGCGCGGTTCGCGGACGATGCCGCTCAGGTGCCGAGCGGCCACGCATTGCTGCCCGACAGCATCGAGGTGAGCGTCGGGGAGGCGACCCTCGAGGGCTTCGCCATGCGCGTCGACGTCACCGCCACCGGGCGCAGTGCCGCCGAGATCGACCCCGCCGTGGTCGCCCAGCGCATCGAAGGCCTCACCCCGGACGAGGCGGAGGCGGCGCTGGAAGATGTCGGCGACGCGACCGTCGAGCTGTGGCCGGACTGGGTCGCATCGGTCCCGGGCATGGCGTGGCGGATCGAGGTGCGGGTGGCCGAGCCGTGAGGATCATCGGCCTCGACCATGGATCGACGGAGGATCGGGGTCGCGGTCGGGGACACCGAAACGGGCATGGCGTTTGCTCGTGCGGCGCTTCGGCGAAGCAACCTCGATCACGACCTGGCCCTGGTCGGTGAGCTGTGCACCACCGAGGGGGCGGGGCTGGTCGTGATCGGGTTGCCGCTGAACATGGACGGCAGCGAGGGGAGCCAGGCGGCGGCCGCGCGAGCCTTCGGGGAGGGGCTGGCCGGCATCGGTCTGGCGGTGGCCTTCGAGGACGAGCGCCTCAGCTCGTGGCAGGCCGCCGAGGACCTGGCGGCCGACCGACGCCGGGCCGAGCGGGGGAGCGGCGAGCTGGATTCCGCCGCCGCGCGCGTGATCCTGCAACAATACCTCGATGCCCGGCGGCCACCCGCCGGGCACCGTTCCGGCCCCGATTGGCAAGAGGAGACCGAATGAGCCGACGCTCGAGTGCCTACGAGTACGAGGAGCGCCGCAACGCCCGCATCCGTCGGCTGCGCGAGGAGCGCGAGGGGCCGATGCGCCGCCGGCGACGGGTTCAGCCCCTCCTCCTGCTCATGTGGATCGCAGGCACGATCGCGCTCGTCGGCGTCCTCCTCATCCTCGGCTTCAACGCGATCTTCGCGCCGCGCGTGATGGCATGGGTCGAGGCCAACCCCGGCGCCATCGAGCATGGCATCGTCGAGGACTTCGTCGAGTGGTACCGCCCGGAGGTCCTCGCCGACGAGCCGGCCTCGGAGGAGCAGCGCAGGGTGTCGGTCACGATCGAGCAGGGCGCGACCGAGACGACGATCGGCGACACCCTCTTCGCCGCGGGGGTCATCAACAGTCGGATCGCCTTCCACTACGCCGTCATCAACGCCGGACGCGAGGGGACGATTGCCGCCGGCACGTTCGACCTGTCGCCGACCCTGCGGCCGTCGGAGATCGTGGCAGCGCTCCAAGGGCAGGAGTTCGGGCCGACGACGAGCGTCCAGATCGGTGAGGGACTGCGCCTCGAGGAGGTGGTCGCGACGTTCGCCGCGAGCGAGATGACGATGAACATCGAGGAGTTCGCCGCCCTGCTCCAGAGCCCGCCAGCAGGCATCCTCAATGACTACGCATTCCTTGCCGACGTTCCCGCCGGTCGATCGCTGGAGGGATACATCCGCCCGGACACGTACGAGTTCCAGATCGCCGGTCCTGACGCCACGCCGCGTGCGGTCATTCGCCGGCTGTTGGGCGAGTTCGAGCTGGCCCTGACCGACGAGATCCTGACCGGCATCGAGCGTCGAGGGCTCACGCTCGACGACGCGGTGGTCATCGCCAGCATCGTCGAGCGCGAGGCGGTCATCGACGAAGAGCGTCCGCGAATCGCGGCGGTGTACATCAACCGCTACCTGAACCCGGACCTCGAGACGGTGGGCCTGCTCAACGCCGACCCGACGCTCCAGTACGGGCTCTCGACGGGCGACCACCGACCGGAAGGCCATCCGCTGCTGGCCGGGACGGAGGGCAACTTCCTCGCAGTCGCCGAGTGGGGCAGCGTGGAGTGGTGGCCGATGCTCGAGGTGACCGGCGGGGACGTCGCGCTCGAGGAGACGCTCCTCGGCTTCCAGACGTACACCCAGCCCGGCCTGCCACCGATGCCGATCGCCGCGCCGCGGACCGGCTCGCTCGCGGCGGTCGCCAGCGCGCCCCTCGACGAGGGCTATCTCTACTTCGTCGCCGGCTGCCCGAATGGCGTGCGCGACGGCTCTCACTACTTCGCCGCCACGCGCCAGGAGCACGAGGCGAACACGGCGCGCGCGAACGAGGAGTGCGCGGGGCTATGAGCACGGCGGTTCTCGGGACCGATGCGCGCGTCGCGCGGCTCCGCCTCCTGCTCGACGAGCACGGGCTCGACGGGATGCTCATCAGCCGCATCGCGAACAAGCGCTACTTCAGCGGCCTCCGCCTCATGGAAGAGGAGGAGGCGACCTGGCCGGGGACGCTGCTCGTCACCCGTTCGGCGACGATCCTCCTCGCCGACTCGCGCTACACCGAGCAGGCGGAGCGCGAGGCTCCCGGCTGGGAGGTCATCCTGACGACCGGCGGGATCGGCCAGGACCTGCCGCCGGTCCTCGAGCGACACGAGGTCGTCTCGCTCGGCATGGAGGCCGAGGTGATGACCCACGCCGACTGGACGTCGCTGGCCGCGGCCGCCCCCGGCGTCGAGCTCCACGCCATGGACGACGAGATCGTGCCGATGCGCCTCGTCAAGACCGATGACGAGCTGGCGGCCATCGGCCGCGCCTGCGCCCTGGCCGATGCCGGCTTCGCCCACCTCATGGAGTTCGTGCAGCCGGGGATGACGGAGCTCGAGGTCGCGTGGGAGCTCGAGGCGTTCTTCCGCGCCAACGGCGCCGACGGCCTCGCCTTCCCGACGATCGTCCTCGCCGGCCCGCGCGCCGCGATGCCACACGGCCAGCCGTCCACGGCGACCGTCGAGCGCGGCAACGTCCTGCTGATCGACTTCGGCTGCACCGTGGACGGCTATCGGTCCGACACGACCCGCACTGCCTTCGTCGGTGACGTCCCCGACGACGTGCGCCGCGTGCACGCCGCGGTGCTGGCGGCGCAGTCCGCGGCCCTCGAGGCGCTCGCCGTCGGCGTGAATGGCCAGGACGTCGACGCGGTGGCGCGCCGGGTGATCACCGATGCCGGGTTCGAGCCGTACGGGCACGGGCTCGGCCACGGGATCGGCCTCGAGGTCCACGAGCCGCCGAGCCTCCGCCGCACGCGGCCGTACACGCTCGAGGCCGGGATGGTCTTCAGCGTCGAGCCGGGGATCTACCAGCCCGGCATCACCGGCGTGCGGATCGAGGACATCGTCGTGCTCGAGGAGTCCGGGCCGCGATTGCTGACGAATGCCCCGAGGGAGCCGCTCGTCATCGGCTGAACGTGCGACGGCGCGGCAGATCCTCCGCCGCGGGACCGATATATCGCTACTGATATATTCGCTGACAGCGGCGTCTTCGCCGCGACCAAGCGGGGTACCGGTAGACTTCACAAGCACGCATCGGTCCATCAGCAGGGAGCAGCGATTGATCAGCACCGGCGACGTCAAGAAGGGCGTCATCATCGAGCTCGACGGGCAGCTCATGAAGGTTCTCGACTGGAGCCATATCAAGATGGCGCGAGGGTCGGCGCAGGTCCGCATGAAGCTCCAGAACGTGCGGCGCGGCGACATCGTGGAGCGAACGTTCCAGGCCGGCACCCGCTGGCCGCGCGCGCGTGTCGAGCAGCGCAGGGCGCAGTACCTCTACAGCGACGGCGGTACGTACCACTTCATGGACACCGAGACGTACGAGCAGTCCGCGGTCGGATCGGCGCTGATCGGTGACGACGCGAAGTTCCTGCTCGAGAACACCGAGGTCATGCTCAGCAGCCACGAGGGCGAGGTGCTCGGGGTCGAGCTGCCGGTGACCGTCGACCTGAAGGTGACCCAGACCGATCCCGGCTTCGCCGGCGACACCGCCACCGGCGCCAAGAAGGCCGCCACGCTCGAGACCGGGCACGTCGTGCAGGTGCCGCTGTTCATCTCCGAGGGCGACGTCCTGCGGATCGACACCCGCAACGGCGAGTACGTCACCCGGGTCCAATGAGCCAGCGCTCGCTCTGGGACGACGCGGCTCCGGAGCCTGAGGCGGCCCCCGTTCGAGCCACCCCGCGCATCCTGCGCGTCACCGACCTGAATCGGCGCGTCCGCAGCCTGCTCGACACCGATGCGGTCCTCGCCGACGTCTGGGTCGAGGGCGAGGTCAGCCAGCCCTCGTTCCCGGCATCGGGACACTGCTTCTTCACGCTCAAGGATTCGAGCAGCCAGGTCAAGACGGCGCTGTTCCGCGACCAGCTTGCCCGGGCCCCGGTGCGTCCCGCGCACGGGATGCAGGTCATCGTCCATGGCCGCGTCCGTGCCTACGAGCCGCAGGGCGTCTACCAGCTGTACGTCGAGTCGATCACGGTCGCCGGCGCCGGCGATCTCCACGCCCAGTACGAGGCGCTGCGCGCCAAGCTCGCCGCGGAGGGGCTGTTCGACGAGCGTCGCAAGCGGCCGATCCCGCGCTGGCCGCGCCGGATCGGCGTCGTCACCTCGCCGGTCGGCGTGGTGTGGCGCGACGTCGCCAACGTCCTGCGCCGTCGATACCCGCTCGCCGAGCTCGTCCTCAGTGCCGCGAGCGTCCAGGGCGACGGTGCGGCGCCGTCCATCGTCCGCGCCCTTCAGCGCCTCTACGAGCATCCCGGGCTCGACGTCGTGATCCTCGCGCGCGGCGGGGGGTCGCTCGAGGACCTGTGGAGCTTCAACGACGAGCGCGTGGTGCGCGCTGTCGTGAGCGCGCCGGTGCCGATCATCGTCGGCGTCGGGCACGAGTCGGACACGACGCTCGCCGACTTCGCCGCGGACCTGCGCGCCGCCACACCGACCGCCGCGGCCGAGCTCGCCACCCCCGACGCCTCGCAGCTGTCAACAATCATCGATCGCCTGCGCGACCGGGCCGGCGCCGCGCTCCTCGCTCAGGCCGCCTCGCGCCGCAGCTTCCTCGACGCCGAGGCGCGTGCGCTGACCCGGCTGTTCCCGGACATCGATGCCGCCCGGCAGCGCTCGGCCGACCTCATCGACCGCGGCTGGCGGACCGTCGCCGACCGGGTCGAGCGCCGGCGCCTGGCTCTCGACGCGGCTCACGATGCGCTGCGCACCCTCTCGCCGGCCGCCACGCTCGAGCGTGGCTACGCCGTCGCGCGGACCCCGGACGGACGGATCGTCCACGACGCGGCGACGCTCAACGCGGGCGACTCATTGCAGGTCATCGTCGCGCGCGGCAGCGCGGACACCCGCGTCGAGCGGACCGGCAGCGAGGAGCTCGTCCCATGATCGACGACGCCAAGCTCGCCGTCCTCACCGACGAGGAGCTCGCACGCAAGCCGTTCGACGAGCTCGTCGCCGCGCTTCAGCGCACCGTCCAGCAGCTGGAGGCGGGCACCATCGGCCTCGAGGAGAGCATCGAGCTCTACCGACAGGGCCTGCGGCTCCACGCTGCGTGCGAGACGCGGCTGCGCGAGGCGGAGCTGACGATCACCGAGCTCGGCCGTCGCGGCGCCACGCCGGTCACCGAACCGACCGAGGACGAGTAGCCCGATGCGCATCCGGCCGATGACGGCGGCCGATGCACCCCTCGTCGCCGATCTCGCGACCCAGCTCGGCTACCCGACGAGCGCCGAGGAAGCCGCCCATCGGCTGTCCGCTCTCGACGGTCGGCAGACAGCCCTCGTGGCCGACGAGGACGGTCGAGCCATCGGATGGGTGCACGTCGCGTTGGTCACGTCGCTCGTGTCGGGCCTGAAGGCCGACGTCGGGGGGCTGGTCGTCGATGAGAACCATCGGTCCGGCGGCATCGGCGCCGCGCTCCTGGAGGCCGCGGAGGCGTGGGCACGCGACCATGGCGCCGCGGCGATGCTCGTGCGAACGCGGGTTGCTCGGGAGCGGGCGCATCGGTTCTACGAGCGCGAAGGCTATGACCTCGTCAAGACGAGTCACGTCTTCGAGAAGCGGCTCGTCTAGAGCTCAACAGGCCCACGGACCGCATCGGTCATATACTCGCAGGCGACCTCAGGAGGCACCCACGCTTGGCTCTGCTCGAGACGATTCACGAACCGACGCAGCTGCGCGAGCTGACGGCGGAGCAGCTGGAAGGGCTCGCCGGCGAGCTGCGCGAGAAGATGATCCGCACCGTCAAGAGCACGGGCGGCCACCTCGCGAGCTCCCTCGGCGCGGTCGAGATCACGCTCGCCCTGCATCGGGTCATGGACTCGCCGCGCGACCGGATCGTGTGGGACACCGGGCACCAGGCCTACGCGCACAAGCTCCTGACCGGGCGCTGGGACCGATTCGATACCCTGCGCCAGGTCGGTGGCATCGGCGGCTTCCCGCGCCGAGGAGAGAGTGAGCACGACGTCTTCGACGGCGGACACGCCGGCACGGGCGTCAGCATCGGTGTCGGCCTGGCGGCCGCGCGCGACCTGCGGCCGAAGACCGATCCCGCGCGGCGGCAGCGGATCGCGGTCTGCGTCGGTGACGCGGCGATCGGTGCGGGGCTGACGATGGAGGCCCTCAACCACCTCGGCAACGCCAGGCACCCGCTGCTGATCATCCTGAACGACAACGAGATGAGCATCAGCCCGTCTGTCGGCGGGCTGTCGACGCGGCTGAACAAGATGCGGCTGTCCCGGGCCTACCAGGAGACGAAGTCGGCGACGGTGCGTGCCCTGCCGCGGGTGCCGGTCGTCGGCAAGCCGGCGTTCGAGGCGCTTGCCTGGGCCAAGGAGGGCTTCAAACGTTCTTGGGCCAAGGTCGGCTTCTTCGAGGACATGGGGGTCACGTACATCGGCGTCCTCGACGGCCACGACCTCGACGAGCTCGAGAGCGCGTTCGAGGCCGCCTTCCAGATCGAGGCGCCGGTGCTCGTCCACGTCAAGACGATCAAGGGGCGCGGCTACGCCCCCGCCGAGCTGGACTCGA
This sequence comes from uncultured Chloroflexia bacterium, assembly GCA_963844415.1. Classification (GTDB taxonomy): domain Bacteria; phylum Chloroflexota; class Limnocylindria; order QHBO01; family QHBO01; genus JACDBZ01. The sequence continues at coordinate 288,099 of CAWJOA010000005.1, read as the reverse complement.
TGTCCTTCCACGGCGCCTCGCTGCCGCCGATCGACCTCTGCCTGATCGACCCGACCGAGGAGCCGCTCCCCGCCGAGGCGGAGCCGAAACGCAAGCCGAAGACGTACACCCAGACCTTCGTCGAGGAGCTCGTCCGCCTGGCAGAGACCGATGCGCGCATCTGCGCGATCACGGCCGGCATGCCGACCGGCACCGGCCTCCAGCGCTTCTGCGACCACTTCCCCGAGCGCTTCCACGACGTCGGCATCGCCGAGCAGCACTCCGTGGCGCTGGCCACCGGCCTGGCACTGGCCGGCCTCCGTCCGGTGGTCGCGCTGTACTCCACGTTCACGCAGCGCGCATTCGACCAGATCGTCCACGACGTCTGTCAGAACGACGTCCCCGTGCTGCTTGCGCTGGACCGATCCGGGTTGGTGGGCGAGGACGGCACCTCGCATCAGGGCATGTTCATGCTCCCCGCCATGCGGGCCCTGCCGAACCTGGTCATCGGCTCGCCGAAGGACGAGCAGGAGCTGCGTGACCTCGTCGTCACCGGGTTGGCCCATCCCGGACCGATGTCGCTGCTCTATCCCCGTGACGCCGGCGAGGACCTCGCGGATCGGGAGGGCGTCGCGCTCGAGATCGGTCGTGGAGAGGTGCTTCGGGAGGGTGGCGACATCCTGATGGTCGGCTTCGGGCCGATCGTCCAGCGGTTGCTGTCGGTCGCCGACGAGCTGGACGCCGACGGCGTCGCCGCCACCATCATCAACGCGCGGTGGGCGAAGCCGATGGACGAGGCGTTGATCGCCGAGCACGCCGCCGGCAAGCGCCTCGTGGTCACCGCCGAGGAGTCGGCCGCGATGGGCGGCTTCGGCGACGGGGTGTTGGACGCGCTCAACCGGGCGGGCATCCACGTGCCGCTGCACAAGGTCGCGCTGGCCGAGGGCTTCGTGCATCACGGCGCCGTCGACGACCTGCGGGCGCAGCAGCGGATCGACGGTCCGGGGATCCTCGCCCAGGTTCGGGAGGCGCTCGGCGTGCCGGCGCGCGAGCCGCCGCACGAAGGTCACCGCAGCCTGAAGCGCCACCGCTCAACCAGATTCAGGTGGCAGCCGCACTAACCGCGCGTCGATCGCGCCGGTCAGCCACCTGCGGCCCTCACCCTGCAGGACGCTCCATTCCGGCGGGAGATGAGCCGATAACGCGCACCTCATCTGAATCTGACGGAGGCCGCACCGCGTAGCATCGGCCGATGCCGCAGTCTCGGATCCGGCTCGACCAGCTGCTGACCGAGCGCGGCCTCGCACGCTCCCGCGCGGAAGCACAAGCGCTCATCCACGCCGGAGCCGTCGAGCTCGAGGGCAATCGGCGACTGAAGCCCGGCCAGCAGGTGGACCAGGACGCATCGGTCTCGCTGGTGGAGAAGCCGAGATGGGCGAGCCGGGCCGGGGTGAAGCTCGAGCACGCACTGGATGCGTTCGGGATCGACCCGACCGGGATGGCGGCACTCGACGCCGGAGCCTCGACCGGTGGTTTCACCGACGTGCTGCTGGCGCGGGGCGCACGCGTGGTCTACGCGGTGGACGTGGGCCGTGCGCAGCTGATCCAGCGCCTTCTTGACGACCCGCGCGTGGTGAGCATGGAGCGCACGAACCTGCGCGAGCTGCGCGGGCTGCCGGAGCCGATCGACCTCGCCACGCTCGATCTGAGCTTCATCAGCCTCGGCCTCGTCCTGCCCGCCGTGCGCTCGCTGTTAGCCGATAAGGGCCGCACCGTTGCCCTCGTCAAGCCCCAGTTCGAGGCGGGCAAGGACGATGTCCCGCGCGGCGGCGTCGTGACCGATCCGGCGATCTGGGAGCGCGTGCTCCGCCAGGTGGCGGCGGATGCCACCGAGGCCCGTCTGCACGCCCATCGGTTCATCCGCTCGCCGATCACCGGCACCGACGGCAACGTCGAGTTCCTCGCCGACCTCCGGCGGGATCCGCCGAGCGAAGCGGCGAGCGTGGACGAAGCGCTCAATGAACCGATGAGCGACGCCGCGGGTAGCGACTAGCGCGATGCTCGCGAGTGCCATTCGGCCGCTGCCACCCTCGCTGCCTCCGCCACGCCTGCGCAACGCCGCGCGATCGGTGGCGATCCTCGCGCTCGCCATGTCGCTCGTGGCGCTGACGACGTTCGCCCTCGGCCGCGTCCTCGTGCCCCGCCCCACCGACCCGGTCGCGGACCTGCCCACGCCGGCGGTCGAGCTCGAGCTGGGTGCGACGCCGACCGAGATCGGCGGCCAGCTGACCGTGACCGGCGACCGGGAGGGCGCGATGACGTTCGCGACGGCCAGATCGAATCCCGGGTACGAGCCGAGCTCCGAGGTCGCCGGCGGGCTTGCCTACGTGCGAGGCGACGTCGTCGTGGCGGGGCCTGAGGGTGACGTCGTGTTCAGCCCGCAGACCGGGGAGGTCACGCGGGTCGAGTACGACGGGATGTCGTTCTACCTCGACTCGGGTGACTGCGTGGCCACCCCCGGCGGCCGCAACGACGACCTCGGCCTGCTCCATGTCCGGATCGACTGCCCCAGCGTCGTGGACCTGCGCGGTGCCGGGGTCGTCGGCCTGGAGGGCGTGATCGCGGTGCCCGCCGACGCGCTGGGTGACCGCGGTCCGATGCCGCCGACCGGCGGCAGCGTCGACTTCGGCGGGACGCCGCTCGAGATCGTGATGGGCGTCGGCCTGGTCGGCGGCACCGCGCCGATGGACGACGAGCGCGTGCCGATCCTGGCGCCGGTCGATGGCCTCACCTCGCTTGGCATCCTGTACGACCCCCAGGACGGGTCCTACGCGCTCAGCAGCATCCAGCTCGACGGCGCTCTGGCCGAGCTCGCCCGGCCATGCCCGTTGGTCGCCGAGAACATGGGCCGGCTCAATCCGGAGACGACGGTCGCGCGCCTGACGATCGACTGCGCCGAGGTGGCGGCCCCGGACGGGACGACCGCCGCGCTCACCGGCACGATCGTCGTGGACCTGGTCCAGCTCGGTGAGGCTCCCTGATCGAGCGAGCCCATTGGCATATATACGTATATACTCGCGCCCGAAGCACACAATCCGTAGCACACGGCGTATTACGATCACCGCGATGAGACGCAGCAGGGCCGCGGCGCCGGCCGCCGAGCAGCTCGACATCGGCTTCGAGGGGATCGAGGTCGTCGCGCCCGCGGCGCAGGAGCTCGCGCCCGACACGATGCGCCAGATCGTGAGCCTGCGCATGCCGGACGCCCTCCTGGCACGTGTCGAGCAGGCCGCTGCAGCCCGCGGGGTGTCGCCGTCCAGCCTCATGCGCGCGTTCATCGCCGCCGGACTGGATCGGTCCTACGCCGCCGTCCGCGAGCCCAGCGACATGGCCGCCGAGCTGGCCGACATTCGGCGAGCGGTCGATCGGCTCGCGGCGACCCTCCAGCCGAGCGACCACGAGGCCGAATGAAGCGGATCGGGTTCGCGTTCAACCCGTACAGCGATCGCGCGCCGGCCTTTCTCGAGCGTGGCCGTGCCTGGTGCGCCGCGAACGACGTCGCGGCCTGGGATGCGCAGGGCGACGCCTTCGACACGATCGCCGCCGAGCTGCCACGGACCGACTTCGTCTGCGTCCTGGGCGGCGACGGTACCTTTCTGCGCACCGCGCGCGCGATCGGCGGCTCGGGCGTGCCCGCGCTCGGTGTCAACCTCGGGCGAGTCGGGTTCCTGGCCAAGGTCGAGTCGGAGGACCTCGAGAAGGCCCTCGACCAGGTGCGGGCCGGCGACTACACGATCGAGGATCGGTTTCGGATCGCCGCCCGCCTCGTGCGCCAGGACGGCAGCAACGAGGACCACGCCTGCCTGAACGAGGTGGTCGTCGCCCGCGGCAGCCGGGTGCGGATGATCCAGCTCGAGGTGGAGGTCAGCGGCTCGCATCTGGCCACGTACGTGGCGGATGGCGTCGTGGTCGCGACGCCCACCGGCAGCACCGCGTACTCGTTCAGCGCCGGCGGCTCCATCCTCGACCCACGCCTGCGCAACATGGTGATCACGCCGGTCGCCGCCTACCTCTCGCCGCTGCACAGCGTGGTCGCCGGCGAGGACCACGTCGTGCACCTGACCCTGCGCGAGGCGCACGACGGCGCCGTCGTCAGCCTCGACGGCCAGGCCGACCTGCCGATGCGCATCGGCGACCGCGTCGAGGTCCGCGCCCTGCCCGAGCCGATGCGCCTCATCCAGCCGACCGGCAGCACCCCGTTCTACGACCTGCTGCGCACGAAGGCCTCGCTGCTGCCCTACTGAGACCGATACTGACGCCATGGCCCTCCGCGAGCTGACCGTCGAGAACCTCGCCGTGGTCGAGTCGGTCCGCCTGACGCTCGCTCCCGGCTTCACGGTGCTGACCGGCGAGACGGGCGCCGGCAAGTCGCTGGTCGTCGACGCGCTTGCGCTTGCGCTCGGCGCCCGCGCCTCGGCCGACCAGGTCCGAGCCGGGACCGATGCCGCCCGCGTCGAGGCGATCTTCGATGCTCCTGCTCCGCTCGAAGACGACCCGCTGGCCGAGGTGGTGGCCGCCGGCGAGGGGTCGGTGATCGTGCGCCGCGAGGTCGGGGCAGACGGGCGTTCGCTCGTCCGGGTCAACGACCGAGCCGTGACTGTCGGCGGCCTGGCCGTGCTCGGCGCGACGGCTGGCCGAGATCCACGGGCAGCACGACCAGCAGCGGCTGCTCGAGCCCACGCGCCAGCTGAGCCTCCTCGACGGGTTCGGCGGCCATGCCGGGTTGCTGCTGGAGGCCGCCGAGGCGCACCGAGCCTGGCGCGCCTGCGTCGCGGCGTCAGCCGAGCTCCTGACCGATGTCCACGAGCTGGCGCGCCGGGTCGAGCTGCTTCGCCACCAGGCCGATGAGATCGGCTCCGTTGCTCCGCGCCCGGGCGAGGACGCCGAGCTCGAAGCCCAGCTGCGGGCCGCGTCTCATGCGGAAGCCATCGCGCGCTCCGCGTCGGCAGCGGTTGCCGCGCTGCGTGACGAGGAGGCGGCCACCGAGCGGCTCTCGGTGGCCGAGCGGGAGCTGGCCGCCGCGGCCCAGCACGACGATCGGTTCGTGCCGCTCGCCGACCGGGCGGCCGCGCTTGCCGCCGAGGCCGCCGAGCTCGCCCGCGATGCCGCCGCCGCAGCCGATGGGGTCGAGCTCGACCCGGCCGCGCGCGCCGCCGCGGAGGAGCGCCTGGCATCGCTCTACGACCTGCGGCGGAAGTACGGGGACACGATCGAGGCGGTGATCGCGTTCGGTGCGACGGCCACCGAAGAGCTCGAGGGGCTCGAGAACCAGGAGGGCGAGCGCGAGCGCCTGCGGGCCGCCGAGCTGGAGCTGCGGGCGGCCCTCGCCGCCGCAGCCGCGCGCCTGACTGCCGCGCGCGATGCCGCCGCGAAACGGCTGGCGAAGGCCGTCAACGCCGAGCTGCCGCCGCTGGGACTGCCCGCCGGAGCCTTCGACGTGTCCTTGGAGCCGGTCGATGCCGGCCCGTCCGGAGCGGACCGCGCCACCTTCACGTTCGCGCCGAACCCCGGAGAGCCGCCGCGGCCGCTCGGACGGATCGCGTCGGGCGGCGAGGCCAGCCGGCTCTCACTCGCCTTGAAGGTCGTGCTTGCCGCGGCCGACGAAACGCCGCTGCTCGTGTTCGACGAGGTCGACGCCGGCGTCGGTGGGCGAAACGCCGCGGCGGTCGGGGAACGGCTGAAGGCGCTCAGCGCACATCACCAGGTGCTGTGCGTGACCCACCTCGCGCAGGTCGCTGCCCATGCGGATGCGCATGTCGTGGTTGGGAAGCGACTGACCGACGGCCGCACCGTCACCGAGGCACGTGTCCTCGCGGCCGATGAGCGGGCCGCCGAACTCGCGGCGATGCTCGCCGGCGAGGGAGCCGGGGACGAGGCTCGCTCGGCAGCCGAGGCGCTGCTGCGGGCGGCAGCCCCGTAGTGGCCGTTTCACATCGACCGACCGATGGATGATCCCCTGCTCAGCCAGACCATTGACGCGTTCCTCGTCGAGCTGCGCGTCGAGCGCGGCTTCTCCCCGCACACGATCGCCGCGTATCGCCGCGACCTGGCGCAGTTCGCGGAGGTGGCGGGAACGAGATGGCGCGACGACCCGCAGCCGCTCCTGGAGTTCGTGATCGGTCTGCAGAAGGCCGGCGCGAAAGGCAGCACCCAGGCCCGCAAGTCGGCGGCGGTGCGCAGCTTCTACGTCTTCGCGCTGCGCGAGGGAGTCGCCACGAAGGACATCCCCGCGCTCGTGGACGCGCCGCGACCAGGCTCGTACCTCCCCGACGTCCTTGCCGCCGACGACGTGGAGCGGATCCTCGACGCGCCGCCGCCGGAGCACCCGATCGGGATCCGCGACCGCGCGATCCTCGAGCTGCTGTACGGCTGCGGCCTGCGCGTCAGCGAGCTCGTCGGGCTCGACGTCGATCGCGTCGACCTGCCGAACCAGCAGGTACGCGTCATCGGCAAGGGCAACAAGGAGCGCCGGGTGCCGATGGGGGACGAGGCGCGCGAGCGCCTCCATCGGTACCGCATCGGTCCACGGGCGGAGTGGACCGCCAAGCATCCGACCGAGGCGGTGTTCGTCGGCCGGAGGGGGAAGCGGATGAGCCGCGAGGCGGTGTGGAGCCTGGTAAAGCGCTGGACCGAGGCCTCAGGCGTGACCGAGCGAGTCACGCCGCACACGTTCAGGCACAGCTTCGCCACCCATCTGCTCGAGGGAGGCGCCGACCTGCGCGTGGTCCAGGCGCTGCTGGGCCATGCTAGCATCAGCACCACCCAGCTCTATACCCACCTGACCGGCGAACGCGTCCGCGAGGTCTACGCGCGGGCGCACCCGAGAGCGTGAACCGGAAGCGGAGCCAATTGAGCCGATGAGCTACGCGCGCAACCTCCTCAGTCGCGGCGAGGAAGTCGTCTACGAAACCCGCCAGCACTGGTTCGCCGTCGTTGCGCGGGTCGGGATCTGGTTCCTCGTCCTGATCGTGGCGCTGGCCATCCTCATCTGGGTCGCATCGTCGCCGGCCCAGGTTCTCGACAACGAGACGGTCGACGGGATCGTCAGCGTCGTCGCGGTCGTCGGCCTCCTCGGCGGCCTGGCGTACATCGGCTTCGTGCTGTGGGACTGGCGCAACCAGGAGTGGCTGATCACGACGCGCCGCGTCATGCGCGCCGAGGGCGTCCTGAACAAGAGCGTGACCGATACGAGCCTCGAGAAGATCAACGACGCCCGCCTCGACCAGAGCCTGTTCGGCCGGATCTTCGGCTTCGGGACCCTCGACATCCTCACCGCCGCCGAGGAGCTGGGAGGCAACACCGTCGCCGACTTCCCGATGATCGCCGACCCGGTCGACTTCAAGAAGGCGATGTTCGACCAGAAGCACCAGATGGAGAACCCGGACCTCGCGCCACCACGCTACCAGCGCGCGCAGCCGGCGCCGGAGATGCAGCGCACAGAGCCGATGCCGCCGCGGGCCGGCTCCGATCGCGTCGCGGTGTCCGACGAGGAGGGCGCCGCCGCACCGGCGCAGATGGAGCCCACCGCGCCATCGGCACCGCCGCCGGCGCCCGCCGCACCGGCCGCCGCGAGCCCGGCCGATGACCTCGGCGCCACGCTCGAGCGGCTTGCGGGGCTCCGTGACAAGGGGCTCATCACGCCCGAGGAGTACGAGGCCAAGAAGCGCGACCTCCTGGAGCGCATGTAGTGGCCGAGGCCGCCCTGGCGGACCTCCGCGACGGGGTGTACGGAGCGGAGCTTGATCAACGCATTTCGGAGGCCACCGACGCGATCCGCGCGCGCCTGGCGGACGAGCCGAGCCTCGCGAACCCGGAGCTGGCGATGGTGCTCGGCTCGGGCCTCGGCGGCGTCTCCGAGATCCTCGACCCATCCCCGCTCGTGCGCATCGGCTACGGCGAGCTGCCGCACGTGCCGACCTCGTCGGTCCCGGGCCACGCGGGAGAGCTGCTCGCCGGCATGGTGCGCGGGATTCCCGTCGTGCTGCTGTCCGGGCGTGCCCACCCGTACGAGGGCCACTCGCCGCGCGAGTCGACCCTGCTCCTGCGCGCGGTCCTCGCCCTCGGTCCTCGAACGTTCGTCCTCACCAATGCCGCCGGCGGCCTGAACCTGGACTTCGAGCCCGGTGACGTGATGCTCATCACCGACCACATCAACCTGTCGGGCGACAACCCGCTGCGTGGCCCGAACCTCGACCGCTTCGGCGAGCGCTTCCCGGCCATGACCGATGCGTACGACCCGGAGCTGTGCGCCGCGGCACGGGAGTCGGCCGCCAGGACCGGCATCGCGCTGCGCGAGGGGGTCTTCGTCATGCTCCCCGGACCGTCGTACGAGACGCGCGCGGAGATGCGGATGCTCCGCGGCCTCGGGGCCGATGCGGTCGGCATGAGCACCGTGCACGAGACCATCGTCGCCCGGCATGCCGGCAGGCGCGTGCTCGGTCTCAGCCTCATCACCAACAAGGCCACCGAGGACGTCGAGGATGGCGCGACGCACGAGGAGGTCGTCGAGGTGGGCCGCATCGGTGCCGCGCGACTGGTGACGCTGCTTGGTGACCTGCTGCCGCGCCTCGGCTAATGCTCTTCGGAAGCATGTCGATCGAGCAGCTGATCGCGGGCGCGATTGCGCTGCTGGTGGGCCTGACCTTCCACGAGTTCAGCCATGCGCTCCTCGCCGATCAGCTCGGCGATCAGCGGCCGCGGGCGATGGGGCGCCTCACCCTCAATCCGCTGCCGCACATCGATCCGATCGGCGGGATCCTGCTCCTCGTCGCCGGCTTCGGCTGGGCCAAGCCGGTGATGGTCAACCCGGCCGCCCTGCGCGGCGGCCGGCGCGGGCTGGCGATCGTCGCGATTGCCGGACCGATCGCGAATGTCGTCGTCGCCATCGGCTTCGCGATCGTGTACCGCGTGCTCGACCTCGCCGCCGTCGACGATGGATTCGTCCTGCGGCTCGTCGAGCTCATCGTGCGGCTCAACATCCTGCTCGCGCTCTTCAACCTCATTCCGATCCCACCGCTCGATGGCTCGAACGTGGTCCTCGCCTTCCTGCCGCCGCGCCAGGCGATTGCCTTCCAACGCTACGCGCCGTACGGCGCCATCGCGCTCCTGCTGCTGGTCTTCATCCCGAACAGCCCGCTTGGGCTGCTGCTGGGCATGGCCCGGCCGATCACCGAGGTCCTGATCGGTGCATAGGGTCGGGCAGTTCGTCTCGCACGTTCGGGCGCGCGTCGACCCTTCCGAGGTGGCGCTCGTCGAACGCGTCCTGCCGCCGCGGGGGCAGGAGCTGTTCGCGGCGATGCCGGTCGCCGACCGTCGTCACGGACTCGACGTCGCGCAGCGCCTGCTCGCCTCCGGCCACGACGATCCCGACCTGCTTGCCGCCGCGCTGCTCCACGACGCCGGCAAGGGGCACCGCCTCCGGCTCTGGCACCGCGTCTCGGGCGTCCTGCTCGAGGCGGTCGCGCCGGGCGGGCTGCGGCGCCTGGCCAGCTCCGACCCGCGCTCGTGGCGCCATCCGTTCCACCTCTACCTCCACCACGACGCGATCTCGGCCGAGTTGGCGGTGAGCGCCGGCTGCGCGCCCCGCACCGGCGCTTTCATCCGCGGCCAGCCAGCCGAGACCGATGCGCCGCTCCAGGCGGCGCTGAAGGCCGCCGATGACGCATCCTGATCGCATGCAGCCGATCCCGGTCCAGACCGATGCGGGCGTGGCACTGCCGATCGGTGACGCGTCGTTCTCGGTCGCGCTGCCGGTGTTCTCGGGACCGCTGGGGCTCCTCCTCCACCTCATCGAGTCGCGCCAGCTCGACATCCTCACCGTGCCATTGGCGGATGTGGCCGACGCCTACGTCGAGCATCTCACGCAGCACCCGGTCGACGCGGCCGCGCTGAGCGAGTTCGTCGCGGTCGCCGCCCAGCTCATCTTCCTGAAGTCGAAGCGGATGCTGCCGGCCGAGCCGCTCCCGCCGCTGCCGGACGGGACCGATGAGCCCGACGAGGACGAGCTGCGCCGCCGACTGCTCGAGTACCGCGCCATGCGGGACGCTGCGGCCGCGCTGGGAAGCCGCGATGGCGTCGCGCCGGTCATGCGCCGCGAACCGCGCGAGTCGGACCTTCCCGCCGCGCCGACCGCTCCGCTGCCACCGGCGGTGCTGGCCGCGGCGCTCGAGACGCTGGCGGCGATCCCGGAGCCCGTTCCGCCACCGCCGGAGGTCGTCGCCCGCGAGATCACGATCGGCCAGCAGATCGCGGTCCTGCGCTCCGCGCTCGCCGGCGGCGGCCGCGTCCTGCTCCAGACGATCCTGGCCCGCTGCCACACCCGGACCGAGGCGGCGGTCACGTTCCTCGCCACGCTCGAGCTCGTCCGCCGTCGCGAGGTGCGCGCGGAGCAGGAGGAGCTGTTCGGGCCGATCGTCGTGGAGGCCAACTCGTGACCGACGATCTCGATACGTTCTACGAGGCGCTGCTGTTCATCGCGGAGCGACCGCTCGAGACCGATGAGCTCGCCAAGCTCGCCGAGGTCCCGCGCGGCCAGGCCGAAGGCGCGCTGACGGCACTGGCCGAGCGGCTCGAGGTGGAAGGCCGCGGCCTGCGCGTCCAGCAGCACGACGGCGCGTGGCAGCTCGTCACCGCACCCGAGGTCGGGGCACGCCTCGCCGCCTACGCCGCTCGCGAGGAGGCCCGGCTGTCGGCGGCCGCGCTCGAGGCATTGGCCGTGATCGCGTATCGCCAGCCCTGCACGCGCGGCGACGTCGAGCGCGTGCGCGGCGTCGACTCCGACTACGTCATCCGCTCGCTGCTGCATCGGCGCCTCGTCGTCGAGCTCGGCCGGCGCGACACGCCGGGGCGCCCGGTCCTGTTCGGGACGACCTTCACGTTCCTCGAGCGCTTCGGGCTGACGTCCATCGAGGACCTGCCGCCGCTGTCGAGCGACGCCGCGCAGCTCGCCGCCCTTGCCGATGCCGCCGATGGCCGGTGAGCGGCTCCAGAAGCTCATCGCGCGGGCCGGGCTCGCGTCGCGACGTGGGGCGGAGCAGCTCATCGCCGACGGCCGCGTGCGGGTCAACGGCCGGCTCGCGGGGCTCGGTGACTCGGCCGATCCCGCGCACGACGCGATCGAGGTCGATGGTCGCCCGCTGGCGGCCGCGCCACCGCCGATCCACCTCGCAGTCCACAAGCCGCGCGGTTTCCTCAGCTCGGCCCGCGACGAGCGCGGCCGGCGGTCGGTCGTGACGCTCGTCGATGCGGGAGGCCAGCGGCTCTGGCCCGCCGGCCGCCTCGACGTCGAGTCGGAGGGCCTGATGATCCTCACCAACGACGGCGAGTGGGCAAACCGCATGCTCCACCCGCGCTACGGCAATGACCGCGAGTACGCCGCACTGGTGAGTCCGCCGCCGTCTGCCCCGGCCCTCGCGCGGCTGCGTGCCGGCGTCACGCTCGAGGACGGCCCCGCGCGGCTGCTCTCCGCGCGCCACGAACCGCCGCCGCGCGAGGTCGCGAGAAGCCGGATCGAGCGGGGCGAGTGGCTGCGGGTCCGGATCGGCGAGGGACGCAAGCGCGAGGTGCGACGCCTGTTCGAGGTGGTCGGCAGCGAGGTCGAGCGGCTCGTCCGCGTCCGCATCGGTTCGCTCACGCTCGCCGGCCTGCGCGAGGGCGAGTGGCGCCGCCTGCGTCGGAGCGAGGTCAACGCCCTGTCGGGATCGCGGCCGCGGTGACCCGGACAGTCGCCATCGACGGCCCGTCGGGCGCGGGGAAGAGCACGATCGGCCACGCCCTCGCGACGCGCATCGACGCGACCTTCGTCGACACCGGGCTGATGTACCGCGCCCTCACGCTCGCGGCGCTCGAGCGGGGGATCGACGTCGACGACGGCCCGGCGCTCGGTGCGCTGGCGACGGAGTGCCGGATCGAGGTCGAGCGCCCGCGTGCGGACCAGACCGATCGGCTCGAGACGGTGCGGCTCGACGGCCGCGATGTGACGCTGGAGGTCCGCACGCCGCCGATCGACCGGTCCGTCAGCGCGGTGAGCCGCCACGTCGAGGTCCGCGACGCGATGCTCGGGGTGCAGCGCGCGGCCGCGGAGCGCGGCGACACGGTGATGGTCGGCCGCGACATCGGCACCGTCGTCGTGCCCGACGCGACGCTCAAGGTCTACCTCACCGCCCGCGCCGACGTGCGGGCCGCCCGACGCGCAACCGAGATGGGGCGTCCGGATCGGTACCTCGACTACCTCGCCGAGATCGAGCGCCGCGACGCCGCCGACTCGGGCCGCGAGGTGGCGCCGCTGCGCCAGGCCGGCGGGGCGCTCGTGCTCGACACGGGCGAGCTGAGCGTCGAGGAGTGTGTCGAGGCGATCGCGCGGCGGCTGGAGCAGATCGGTGCGTAGGTGGTTCTACTGGCCCGGCACGACGATCATCGGCTTCGTGGCGCGCCTGCTGTGGGGAGCTCGCGTCGAGAGCGGCAACGAGCACATTCCGCGCACCGGCCCGTTCATCCTCGTCGCCAACCACAGCTCGAACGTCGACCCGCTGATTCTCGGCTGGGCGGTCGGCAATCGCACGAACCGGCTGATCCACTTCATGGCCAAGGCAGAGATGCTCCGCTGGCCGGTCCTCGGCTGGCTCGCGACGCAGTCCGGCGTCTTCTTCGTGCGCCGGGGCGAGAGCGACCGCGCCGCGCAGCGCTTCGCGCTGGAGGCCCTGGCCGCCGGCCGCCCGATCGCCCTGCACCCGGAGGGCACGCGTTCGCGCGACGGCCGCCTAAAGGCCGGCCGGTCCGGCGCGGCGCTGCTGGCGATGCGCTCGGGCGCACCGCTGCTGCCGGCCGGCATCGCGGGCACGCATCGGATCTTCCCGGGCCGATCGCGCTTCCCGCATCCGACCCGGATCGTCATCCGCATCGGCGAGCCGTTCACCCTCCCGCACGTGCCCGATGGCCGGCTCGACCGTGCGGCCCTTGTCGCGGGGACAGAGCGGATCATGGGCGAGATCGAGGCGCTCCTCCCCGCCGACCAGCGGCGCGCAGTGTCCGGCGACATATCAGTAGTGATATAACGCCCCCAGGCGCCGGGCCCGTGCAGCCGCTCAGCCATATATACGTATATACGGCCGTTTCACCCTAGAATGAAGCCGATGACCACCGCAACGCGACCCGACGTCCGCATCGCCGAGCGCGCCGGCTTCTGCTATGGCGTGCGCCTGGCGATCGACAAGGCCAAGCACGCGCGCACCGAGGGCAAGGAGGTCACCACCCTCGGCCAGCTCGTCCACAACCCCGGCATCAAGGCCGATCTGTCCGATCGCGGCATCCGCACCGCCGACCTGGCCGACCAGGTCGAGGGCGGCACGCTCGTCATCCGCGCTCACGGCGTCCCGAAGTCCGAGTTCGACGCCGTGAAGGGCAAGGAGAGCCTCGAGGTCATCGACGCGACCTGCACCTGGGTGCTCCAGTCGCAGAAGGCCGCCAGGGAGCTGGCGGAGGCCGGCTACACCGTATGCATCATCGGTCACGAGGACCATCCCGAGGTCAAGGGCGTGCGCTCGTATGCCGGCGAGAACCACGTCGTCGTTGACGACATGGACCGATCCACCTGGGAACGCGTGCCGCGCACGAAGAAGCTCGGGGTGCTCAGCCAGTCGACGATTCTGCCCAACAAGCTCGAGGAGTTCGCCGCCTTCTGCCTGCGCCGATGCCACGACATGCGTGTCGTCAACACGGTCTGCCCGGTGACGCTGACCCGCCAGGACGACTCGGTCGCGCTGGCGGCCGAGGTCGACGCGATGATCGTCGTCGGCGGCAAGAACAGCTCGAACACGAAGGAGCTGGCGGTGAAGTGCCGCGGCATCCAGCCGGAGACCGTCCACGTGGCCGATGCCGACGAGCTCGCGGCCGAGCACGCCGGCTGGCTGGCCGGCAAGGCGCGCATCGGCATCACCGGAGGCACGTCCACCCCCGAGGTCGACCTCGAGGAGGTCCGCGACCGGGTCTACGCCCTTACCGCCGCCTAGGCGGGCACGAGGTCGTCGAGGAGCCGTCGGAGACGGCGGCGGAGGACCCGATACGACAAGTGCTGCCGCGCGATCTCGAAGTTGTGGCGCGCGTTGGCGCGGATGCGATCCGGGCTCGCGAGCAGTGACTTCACCCTGGCCACGGTCGCATCGGTGATCTCGCCGTCGATCTCGATGAGCTTCAGCCCCAGGGGCGCGATGTCGGCGACGTATACGGAGTATCGGTTCACGAGCACCGGCACGCCGTAGAACAGCGCCTCGAGCAGCGCGTTGCCGAAGCCTTCGTACAGGCTCGGGTATGTGATGAGGTCGGCGGCGAGGTAGGCGTCGTGGAGGGAGTGCGCCGGGCGCAGTGGCTTGCCCTCGTGATCGGGGGCAAAGCGGTCGGCGGCATAGGCCAGCCGGACCTTGTGGCGCTCCGCCAGCCGCTCGAGCTCGACGAGGTAGTCGAGGCCCTCGTCGCCGGCGGGCGAGGTGATGAGCAGGACGGCTTCGGGATCCTCCAATCGCCCGACGAGCTCGATCGCCAGCTCGATGCCCTTGCGCGGCACGACGCGCGTCGGCTGCACGACGAGCAGTCCGCGCTCGTTCATCCCGAGCTCGTGCCGGAGTCGGCGACGGACGCTCGGATGCCGCCGCGGTCGCGTCTGGTCGAAGTCGAAGACGTTCGGAATGACCTTCGAGGCGATGCCACGCCGCTTCTTCAGCTCGGTCGCGGCCAGGCTGTTGATGCTGACGTGGCGGATCCACGGCAGGTCGGGCGGGAACGCCTCGTCGAGCAGCTCCGGTACGACGCAGGTCGCGAAGCGCTCGCGCTCCCACCAGTAGTCGTGGTGGTGGCCGATCGTCGGCAGCTGCACCTCCTCGACGACCCGACGCAGGGCGAGGCCGAGCGGCAGGTGCATCGGGATGGCCCAGGCGTTTTCGACGATCAGCGCGTCGAGCGAGCTGACGCGAACCCAGTCGTGGAGCACCGGCACGAGGAGGTCGGCGAGGCGGTTGATCTCGGCGCGGACCGCATCGGGGTCGCTCTCCGGATCGAAGGCGGCGGCGGTGGCGCGCGCCGCGGGTGGCCAGGTGAAGTGCATCGGCGGCACGAGGCGGGCCTGGTAGCGGAGGGCGTCGACCTCGCCGGCGCAGAGGCGCAGGTCGTGGCCCATCTGCTCGAGCACCGTCTCCCACTTGGCGGTCTCGAAGGTCACGCCGTCGACGCCGGCGAGGCGCGTGGCGGCGATCCCGATCTTCACAGGCGGATCCTACCGAATGGCACGCACCCCCAACCGCTCGCTGAGACGGCCGGACCGGTCGAGGAGTCGGAGCGCGGCGAGTGCAGCGCCCGGCCACGCGAACCAGTGGCGAACGCGGGCATCACCGTCGGGGTCGTACGCCTCGGGCAGCATGCCGTCGGCGAAGGCGACCTCGTCGAGCCGCCGAAGCGCGGCGCGTGCCGCGTCGTCGTCGCCGATCGTCCGCGCCCGGATCCAGGCCTGGATGACCCCGAGCGTCCAGGCACCGGCGGTGTGGGCCGAACCGAGGCCGGGACGGGCGCCCTCGACCCAGCCGGGGTTGGCCGGCGAGAGCGCGAAGGCCATCGTCGCGTTCCAGCCGGGATCTTCGGCCCGACAGAACCCCCAGATCGGTGCGAGCGCGGTCGGCAGGTCGTTGGCGTCGTGGTACGCGACGCGGTGCTCGGCTCCGTCGATGGCGTACGGCCACGGCTGCCCGTCGGCCGCGATCCACCGGTCGAACGAGGCGCGCACCTCGTCGGCGACCGCCCGGAATCGGGCGGCGTCGAGCTCGAGCGCCCCGGCGTCGACGATCTCGGCCATGCGCCTGCCCGCGTACCAGAGCAGGATCTGCGACGCGGTGATGAACGGTGCCGCGGCGGGATCGTCGGCCGCGTTCTCGTCGCTCGCGATGAGCCCCGACCCTGCGTCTCGCGCATCCAAAGCCGCGGCCCACGCGCGCGGCACCTCCTCGGCCCACGCCACCCCGCCGGGGAGCGTGCCGGTGAGGCGCCAGTAGTCCGCGAGCTCGACGAGCGGGTAGAGCTGCTGATCGGCCTGGAAGGCGAGGTCCTTGCGCCGGCCGTTGGCATGGTGGCTCCGCATCCAGCGGTCGTCCGGCCGTTCGCAGCGGCGCCAGAGCCAACGAAGGTGATCGGCGACGCGCTGGTGGTCGCCGGGGCCGTCGGCGGCGAGCAGCGCCAGCGCCTGCCAGTACGCGTCGCGCGTCCAGCTCAGCGGCAGGATTCGGTGATCGGTGAGGATGGTCCGCTCGCCGGGCGTGATCTCGAGCGCCGTGCAGCCGCGAACGTACGCGATGGCTCGTCGAATCAGGCGCTCCGGCTCGGGTGGGCCGTCCTCGGCCGGCTGCGGATCGATCCGGCCCGAAGTTCCGAGCCCGACCGCGATCGTGAACGCGAGGCTGCCCTCGCCCTCGCGCCAGGCGATCGTGCCGACGACCTCGTCGGCGGTCGGCTGCCAGACGATGGCCGCCGCACCTTCCACCGCGATGGCGAACGATGCCGGAAGCTCAGGCGAGCGGACCCGGAGGATCTGCCCGTCGACATCCCAGGCGGTCGTGGCTCCGGTCGGATGCGGCGGGTCGAGCTCGGTGATCTCCGCGAGCGCGGGGCGGTCGATGCGGCCGCGCACCCTGATGGCGACCGCCGGCCGGCGGCCCTCCGCCGGTTCGAATGACCACGACTGGCGGATGACCACGTCACCCGGCGCCGTCGTCGCGCGGGACTCGATGCCCGTCACCGACCAGCGCGGGGCCATCGGATCGGAGTCGTCGGGCTCGAGGCGGGGGAGGACGCCGTCGACGGACAGCGCGAGGAAGGCATGGTCGCCGAGGGTCATCGCCTGGCGGTGTCGCCGCGTGGCCGCTGGATCGCCACGTCCCGACTCATCGAAGGGCGGCAGGCCCGATAGCTCGACGAACCCGTGGTCGGGGTGCGGCACGCCGATCGACAGCCAGGCCGCGCTCGATGCGTCGAACGAGGCGCAGACGCGCCCACTGCCCAGGTCGAGCGGCTTCGCCGCCGGGGACCGCAACGTCGCTCAGGCCGTGGACCCGGCGTCGCGCTCCTCGGCCGTCGGCGGGCCGTGGTCGACGTCCGCCGCGGCCGCTTCCCGTTCGGCCAGCGCCACCCCGCGCTCCGCGTCGAGCCAGCGGATGCGCGCCGCATCGATGACGACCGCCACCTCCTGGTCGCGCTCGAGCCGCTCATCGGGGCGCGTCGCGGCCTTCAGCTGCTCGTCGCCGATCTGGAGCGTGACGAGGTTGTGCGAGCCGAGCGGCTCGACGACCAGCACGCGCGCCCGCAGCGCCGCATTCGATCGGTCGGGTCGGAGCTCGATGTTCTCGGCGCGGATGCCGAGGAGGACCGGGCCGACGTGGTCGCGGAGGTCGCCATCGGCCTCGAGCGCAAGCTCGCCGATGTCGGGGAGGACCGCCACGACGGCGCCGTCGCGCCGCTCGATGACCGCGGACAGGAAGTTCATCGGCGGGTTGCCGATGAAGCCGCCCACGAAGCGGTCGACCGGGCCGTCGTAGATCGTCAGCGGATCGGCCACCTGGACGAGCCGACCCGTCCGCATGACGGCGACGCGATCTCCCATGCTCATCGCCTCGACCTGGTCGTGCGTGACGTAGATCGTGGTGGAGCCGATCTCGGCCAGGAGGCGCTTCAGCTCGGCGCGGGCCTCGAGCCTCAGCAGCGCGTCGAGATTGGAGAGCGGCTCGTCCATGAGCAGGACCTGCGGCTGCATGGCCAGGGCTCGGGCCACCGCGATGCGCTGACGCTGCCCGCCGGAGGTCTGGGAGGGGTATCGGTCCAGGAGATTGTCGATGTGGAGGAGCTCGGCCGCCTCGTGGACCTGCTTCGTGATGTCTGCGGAGCTCGCGCGATGCATGCGGAGCCCGAAGGCGATGTTGTCGAAGACCGTCATGTGCGGGAAGACGGCGTAGCTCTGGAAGACCATCGCGATGTTGCGCTTTCGCGGCGGGAGGTCGGTGACGTCGCGACCACCGATGACGATGCGCCCACCGTCGATCTGCTCGAGGCCGGCGATCGAGCGCAGCAGCGTCGTCTTGCCGCAGCCGGACGGGCCGAGCAGGACCATGAACTCGCCGTCGTCGACGGTCAGCGAGACGTCGTCGACGGCGCGTGTCTGCTTGAACAGCTTCGTGACGCGCTCGACCCGGATCTCAGCCACGGCGACTCACTTCACCACCCGGCCCCACAGGCCGAGCAGGTAGCGGCGGATGAAGAAGATGACGACGAGGCTGGGCACGAGCATCACGAAGCCCGCGGCGAACTGGTAGTAGATCGGCGACTGGGTCAACGCGGTCAGGATCTTCGCGGGCAGGGTCGGGTTGCGCAGCGTCAGGATCACGGCCGCGAAGACGTCGTTCCAGGAAAGGACCCAGATGAAGATCGCGGCCGCGGCGAGGCCCGGCAACGCGAGCGGCAGCGACACGCGCAGGAAGGCCTGGAGCGGGTTGCAGCCGAGCGTCTGTGCCGCCTCCTCGAGCTCATGCGGGACGGAGATGAAGACGCTCGAGGTGATCAGCACGGTGAACGGCAACGCCAGGGCGGTGTGCATGAGCGCCACGCCGATGACCGAGTCGTCGATGCCCCACACGCGGTATGTCACGGCCAGCGGGATGGCGAGGATGACGATCGGGAATGCGCGCGTGGCAAGCACCGAGAGCCGATACGTGCCACGCCCGCGGAAGACGTAGCGCGCGACGGCGTAGCCCGCCGGTGCCCCGATCAGGAGCGAGAGCACGAGCGTGATGATCGCGACCGTGACGCTGCGCCAGAACGCATCGATCACGCCCGACGCGTTGAGGAAGAAGAGGATCGTGTCGGTGCTCACCGCCGTCGGAATGACGCTCCGCGGGAAGTCGAAGGCGTTCTCGCGCGGGGTGAAGGCCGAGACGGCGATCAGGTAGATCGGGACGAGGATGAAGAGCGCGAGCAGCAGCGCGGCGAGGTAGGTGAGGCCACGACCGATGAGCCACGCGCGACGCGACCGGCGCGTCGCCATGGGGATGTCCCGCCTGGCGGCGGTCATGCCTGGTGCTCCTCTCGAGTCGGCAGCAGCACCAGGAAGAGGAGCGTGCTGGCGAGCGACAGCACGAGGATCAGGCCGGCGTAGGCGGCAGCCACGTTGTCGTTGTCGATGTCCGTCGCCCAGCGCTGCGCCTCGCCGGCGAGCACGTCGAGGCCGGTTCCGGCGAGCGCGATGACCGTCGCGAAGACCTGGAACGCCAGGATCGTGCGTAGGATGAGCGCCACCTGGAGGCTGGGCCGGAGCATCGGCAGGATGACGCGACGGATCTTCTGCCAGGTCGTGGCACCGTACACGTCGGCCGCCTCGAGGAACTCGCGCGGGATCGACTGCAGGCCGGCGACGAGGATGATCATGATGATCGAGGTTGCCCGCCACGCTTCGCCGATCAGGACGCAGCCGATCAGGAGCCACGGCGTCTCCGCGCTCTGCCAGATGATCGGCCGGTCGATGATGCCGATCCCCATCAGGATCGAGTTGAGCCACCCGGACTGGGTGAAGATGCTGACCCACACGATGCCGGCCGCGAGCTCGCTGATGCCGAGGGGCAGTGCGTAGATGTAGAGCCACAGACCCTGCCCGCGGAGATTGGCGTTGATGACGAGTGCCATCGACATCGCCAGGGCGAACTGGATCGGGATGACGAGCACGACGAGCACGATCGTCGTCAGCAGCGCGTTCCGGAAGCTGGCGTCGCCGACCATGCGCTGGATGCTGACCAGGCTGAAGCTGCCGTCCGGGCCCTGAAAGGCGAGCGTGAAGGCCTGGACCATCGGCGTGGCGAAGAAGAGCGCCAGGTAGAGGAGGCTGGGCAGGAGGAGCGCGTACGGCGCCCATCCGAGCCGTGCGGTCACGCGCGAAGGTCTCCCGGAGCGGCCGAAGCCGCCCCGGGATGTCGCATGGCCAGGCTCACTGGGCCTGGCAGGGGCCGTCGCTCGGCGGATCCGGTGCCCAACATGGCGCGCCGGTCGTGTCGAACACGGCCTGGAGGTTCGGCAGGAGCGCCTCGAGGACGCCTGCCGGATCCTGCCCGTCGATCACGATCTGCTGGAACGCGTCACGGAACACCTGGCTGTACGCCGCACCTTCCTCGCCGAGCCCGACCGGCAGCAGCGCCGGGAGAGCGTCGTCGGCCTCCTGCATCGCGGCGACGGCGTCGACCTCGGCCTGGAGGCCGGGGCTCAGGTCGCCGGGGAGGTCGGCGTCGATGACCGGGAAGAACGAGACCCCAGTGAGCGTCGTTGCCTGCGTTTCCGGCTGGAGCAGGTACCGGATCAGCTCCTTCGCGCCTTCCGGATCGGGAGCCGATGTCGGGATCGCGAGCCCTGCTAGGACCGGCATGAAGGCCTTGCCCTCGGGACCCGACGGCGCCGGGAACGCGACGAAGGCCTCCGGGTCCGACTCGACCGCGTCGACCAGGCGAACGACGTGGTCCCACGCGACCCATACCTCGCCGGATTGCAGCGGCTCCTGCATGAAGCCGTACGTCGTCGACTGCGGGTTCACGTACTGCCACGTCTCGGTCAGCCAGTTCCACATCTCGACGCCCGCGTCGCTCGTGAACGTCGTGTTCACGCCGCCGGTGAACGAGGGATAGCCATAGCCCTGGAACCATCGGTGCCAGAGGCCGTCCTCGCCGGCCGGGAAGCCGAGCTTGCGCTCGCCCGTCTCCGCCTCGATGTTCGCCCCCCACTCGGTCAGCTGGTCCCACGTCAGGTCGTTGACGTCGGCGCCGTCGGGCAGGTACTCGAGCGCCTCGCTGCGCGCGACCATGATGTACGTGGCCTGCATCCACGGGATGTAGAGCTGCTGATCGGTCCCGAGCTTGCCCAGCTCGAGGAAGTCCTCGTTGATGCCCAGATCGGCAAGCTCATCGGCAACGTCGGTCAGGTCGGTCAGCAGGCCGTCGGCTGCGAATGCGCTGAACTCGCCGTCGAGCCCGCCGATCACGCTGATCTCGCCCTCGCCGGCTTCCTCCTGCGCTCGGATCTGGTCGTTGAACGGTCCTGGCTCCGCGCCGATGAACTCGACGGTACCGTCGAAGCTCGCCAGGATCTCGTTCCGCATCGTCTCCTGCTCCTCGGTCGGAACGAGTTGGCTCGAGATCATGACGAGGTCACCAGAGGTCGCGCCGCCGTTGCTCGCCTCGTCCGTTCCGGTGCACGCACTGATGACCAGTGCCAGGGCAGCGATGACGCCCACCGGGCGCCAGGCGCTGAGTCGGTCGCTCGTCCGCATTCGGGTCTCCCTCCCATCCTCGGTGGCGGCCTCGCTCGGGTTAGGCCGATGCCGCCGAAGCCAGCATCCGCCGTGCCATGCCGCGGTGGCTAGACTCGTCGGATGTCCTCGCTGCCGGTCGTCGCCATCGTCGGGCGCCCGAACGTCGGGAAGAGCACGCTCTTCAACCGGCTCATCGGGAAGCGCACGGCGATCATTTCCGACGTCGCCGGCACGACCCGCGACCGCGTGTACGGCACGTCGGAGTGGAACGGGCGCACCTTCACCGTCGTCGACACCGGCGGCCTCGAGCTCGACCCGGGCACGAGCATCGAGGAGCGGGTGCAGGA
The DNA here is from genome assembly GCA_963844415.1 of uncultured Chloroflexia bacterium. Classification (GTDB taxonomy): domain Bacteria; phylum Chloroflexota; class Limnocylindria; order QHBO01; family QHBO01; genus JACDBZ01. The sequence continues at coordinate 266,403 of CAWJOA010000005.1, read as the reverse complement.
CCAGGCGCGCGTGGCCATCGAGGAGGCCGATCTCGTCCTCTTCGTCGTCGACGCCCATGCCGGCCTGGCGCCGCTCGACTACGAGGTGGCCGATCGACTCCGGCGCGCCGACGCGCCGGTCATCCTCGTCGTCAACAAGGGCGACAACCCCGCACGCGAGGCCGATGCGGTCGAGTTCTTCGCCCTCGGCTTCGACCCCTCGATCACGGTGTCCGCGCAGCACGGTCGCAACACCGGCGACCTCGCCGACCTCATCGTCGATCACCTCCCGCCGCCGAGCGAGGCCGAGGCGGCGGCATCGGTCCATCCGGAGGACCTCACCGAGGAGGAGCTGGCCGAGCTTGCCGAGACCGACATGGGGGTGCCGCGCGTCGCGATCGTGGGGCGGCCGAACACCGGCAAGTCGACGTTCGTGAACAAGGTGTTCGGGTCGGATCGGATGATCGTGTCGGAGGTGCCGGGCACGACCCGCGATCCGATCGACACCGCCGTCGAGCTCGACGGGCAGCCGCTCGTGCTCGTCGACACGGCGGGGATCCGTCGTCGTGGGTCCATTGACCGAGGCATCGAGCGCTATTCGGTGCTGCGCTCGATGAAGGCGATCGACTCCGCCGACGTCGCGGTCGTCATGACCGATGCGATCGAGGGCTACACGGCGCAGGACGCGCACGTCGTGGGCTACGTGCTCGAGGCGGGGAAGGGCGTCGTGCTCGTCATGAACAAGTGGGACGCCGTCGAGAAGGACGAGCACACCGCCGACCAGTGGCTCAAGCGCCTGCGGCGCGAGGCGCCGTACCTGGCCTGGGCCGACATCGTGTTCGCCTCGGCCCTCACCGGCCAGCGGGCCGAGCGGATCCTCGCGGAGGCGCTGCGCGTCGCGGAGGAGCGCTACCGGCGCGTGCCGACCGGCGAGCTCAACCGGCTCGTCATGGACGCGGTGCGCGAGCACCCGCCGTCACACGTCCGCAACCGCCTGCCGAAGTTCTACTACGCCGCCCAGGTCAGCGTCGCGCCGCCGACGTTCGTCATCTTCGTCAACGACCCGGCGATCGTGCACTTCAGCTACAAGCGCTACCTCGAGAACCGGATCCGCGACGCGTACGGCTTCCTCGGCACGCCGATCCGCCTGATCCTGCGCCAGCGCGAGTCGGAGGAGTCCGCCCGCCGGTCAATGAAGCCGCGGAAACGCACCAGCCGGCGGCGTGCGTGACTGCTGGCGGAGATTGATTCGCGCCAGTCGCTGAGCGACTCTTATCGTGAACGAGAGTCTGATGGTCGGGGCTTGCGCCCGGTTTGAGTCGCTGAGCGGCTCGTATCCCGAACGACGCCGGGATTCGCGGCGCTTGTGCGCGGTATCAGTCGCTGAGCGGGTGCTACCCGAACTGACCGGCCACTAGCGCGGCGGGCTGGCGGGCACGCACGGCCGTTCGCGCGTAGCGCCGCTGAGCGGCGCGCCTCAGCTCTAACCGAGTGCCAGGCCGCGACGATCGCCGTCGGACGGCGGAACGCCTATTCATCGGTCGCGGAGTTGCGGCGAGCCGCGTGTTCCTCGCGACGGCGAGCGATGCGCATGAGGCCCTCGCCGTACACGACGGCAGCGTCGACGCTCAGGCTGGCGTCACGGTCCAGCGCCCCCTGCAGCGCGTAGTTGTCGCGCAGGATGCAGAGGGTGTCGAAGAGGTCGTAGTCGCTCGGCTGTGGATGCATGATCTTGGTCCTTGACGCTCGCCATTCGAGCATCGTTGCGTGAGCGAGATGTGAGCGGAAGGTGAGAATCTCCTGATCAACCGATGACCGCTGATATCCTCGCGACGTGACCGATCAGATCGGCGTCATCGGCGCCGGGGCATGGGGAACGACCCTCGCCGTGCTGCTCGCCGACGCTCAGCGGCCGGTCAGCCTCTGGACGCACTCGAGCGAGACGGCGGAGAAGCTTGAGCACGAGCGCTCCAACAGCCGATACCTCCCCGGCGTTACCTTCCCGCCCAACCTCCGCGTCGTCACCGATGACGCCTACCTCGCCGAGCCACACCGCTTCTTCGTGGTCGCCACGCCGTCGGCGCACCTGCGCCGCACGCTGCGGCGCCTGGCGCCGCTGCTCTTCGCCGATGCGCCGCTGCTGAGCGTTGTGAAGGGCATCGAGGAGGGCACGCACCTGCGCATGAGCGAGGTTGCCGTCCAGGAGCTTCCCGGACGGCGGATCGCCGCATTGTCGGGGCCAAACCTCGCGCGTGAGATCGCCGCGGGCAAGCCGGCAGGCTCGGTCGTTGCGTCGGAGGACGGCGAGCTGGCGGCGGAGCTCGCATCGGTCCTGTCGTCCGATCGGTTTCGGGTGTACACGAACCCCGACCTCATCGGCGTGGAGCTGGCGGGAGCGCTGAAGAACGTCGTCGCGGTGGCGGCGGGGACGGTCGACGGGCTCGGCTTCGGCGACTCGGCCAAGGCCGGGATCATCACGCGCGGCCTCGCGGAGATGACGCGCCTCGGTGTGGCGGCCGGGGCGCAGCCGCTGACCTTCGCGGGCCTGGCGGGCGTGGGCGACCTCATCGCGACCTGCATGTCGCCGCTGTCGCGAAACCGGCGGGCGGGCGAGCTGATCGCGTCCGGCGTCCCGTGGCCGGAGGCGGGGGATCGTCTCGCCGGCGTCGCCGAGGGAATTGCCACCGTCACCGGCGCGCTCGAGCTCGCGGCCGAGCACGGCGTCGAGCTGCCGATCGCCGAGCAGGTGCGCGCCATCGTCTTCGACCACAAGCCACCGATGGCGGCCGTCGCCGAGCTCATGTCCCGCAGCACGAAGGACGAGCTGGACGACTGATGGCGCGTCCGCTGCGCTTCGGCATCAACGTCGTCCCGAACGCGGCCGACTACGACGCAATCCTCGCGCAGGTCGACGCGGCTGAGGAGGGCGGCCTCGATCTCGTCGGCGTCCAGGACCATCCGTACCAGCGCCGCTTCCTCGACACGTTCTCGCTGATCGCCGACCTGCTGGCGCGAACCGATCGCCTGCGCTTCTTCCCCGACGTCACGAGCCTGGCCATGCGCGACCCGCCGATGATCGCCAAGGCGGCGGCCTCGCTGGACGTCATGAGCGGCGGCCGATTCGAGCTCGGCCTGGGTGCGGGCAACTTCTGGGACGCAGTGGCCGGCATGGGTCGGCCGAAGCGCACGAACCGCGAGGCGTTCGCCGCTCTCGAGGAGGCGATCCCGATCATCCGCGCCGCGCTCGACGTCGGTCCCGAACGGAGGGTCGTCCGCGGTCCGGGGCCGCACTACCCGGTCCCGGGCTACCCGGCCGGGCCGCCGCCGGCGCATCGGGTCGGGATCTGGCTCGGGGTGTATCGGTCACGCGGGCTGCGGCTGGTCGGCCGCTCGGCCGATGGCTGGATCCCGTCGCTGGGCTACTCCAGCCTCGATGATCTCAGGCAGAGCTCCGCCGTGATCGACGCGGAGGCCACGGCCGCCGGTCGCGACCCCGACGACATCACGCGGCTCGTCAACTTCAACGGCGTCATCGGCGACGGCGATCCCGGGGAGGTTCCGCTGACCGGTCCAGTCGAGCACTGGGTGACGACGATCGCGCACTGGGCGACCGAGCTCGGGATCGACTCGTTCATCCTGTACGCGCAGGACGGCGACGCCGACCAGGTGCGGCGCTTCGCCGCCGAGGTGGCGCCCGCCGTCCGCGAGCGTGTGGGGCGCTGAGGGCTACATCAGCCCGACGAGGTGCCCTTCCGGATCGGTGAAGAGCGCGATCGTGGTCTCGGGCGCGACCTCCGTCAGCGGCATGACCACGCGGCCACCCGCCTCCTCGACCTTGCGCAGGGTCGCCTCGGGGTCCTCGGCGCTGACGTAGAACGTGACGTGCCCGTCGCCACCGTTCTGCGCGGGGCCGATGCCGGCGGTCATCTCACCCTGGCGCAGCAGGCCGTAGCCGCCGGGGTTGTTCGTGTCCAGCTCCCAGCCGAACACGTCGCTGTAGAAGCGCTGGAGCTTCGGGCCGTCCTTGCCGGCGACCTCGACGTGAATGATCTTGGCTCCCATGGAATCGGTCTCCTTCTGAGTCTCTGAGTCTGCTGTCGGGACCGATGCCGTCATCGGCCATTCATCAGCACGACGCTTCGGAGACCGCGAAATCGACACCCTCGGTGACGTGCCGTTCGGGCGCCCGTATACTGGCGCCGATCCTCGCTCGGTCGGGGCGTGGCGCAGTCTGGCAGCGCACTTGGCTGGGGGCCAAGGGGTCGGAGGTTCGAATCCTCTCGCCCCGACCACTACTGCACGCCGCTTCCCGTCCCGGTGGAATCAACAGTCCTCGAGCACGAACAGCGGAATCACCCGTTTGGTCCGCTGCTGGTAGGTTCCGTACAGCGGGAACGCGTCCGTCACGACGGCCCAGAGCGCGTCGCGCTCCGTGCCCGAGACCTCACGCGCCCGGACCGATCGCGCTTCGCGCCCGACCTTGATCGTCGCGCTCGGGTCGGCCCGAAGGTTGTGCGCCCACGCAGGGTCCCGGGCCTTGCCGCCCCAGGACCCGGTGATGACGAGCGCCCCGTGGGGCGTCTCGAAGGCGTACAGGGTGACCGTGCGCGGCTCGCCGGAGTGGCGACCGGTCGTCGTGAGCTGCACCTGCATCGGTTCGAACGCTAGCGGGTCACGCGGATGATCCGGTCACCCGTGCCGTTCGCGGTCGAGACGTACAGCGCGCCGTCGGGACCGATGACGACCGCGCGCAGCCGGCCGAACCGGCTATCGAGCAGGGTCTCCTCGAGCGTCAGCTCACCCGGCGGCCGAGACCGAGAAGACCCGCAGGTCCTCTTCCTTGAGCGTGCTCACCACGAGCTCGCCGTCCCACCCCGAACCCGACGGGAACGCCGCCCCCGAGGTCGCGAGCGTCGGCGAACCCGAGGCCCAGGCGGGTGCCAGGTAGTCGGAGGCCGGCCCACAGCCGTCGGGGATCGGTCCGACGTCCGAGACGCCGGTGAAGCACGGATAGCCGTAGTTGCCGCCCGGAACGATGACGTTGACCTCGTCGTTGACATCGGTCCCGTGCTCCGCTGCGACGACGAGCCCGGCGGGCGAGACGGCGATCCCCTGCGGATTGCGGTGGCCGAGGCTGAAGATCGCCGTGCCGAACGGATTGTCGGACGGAATCCCGCCGTCCAGCGCCAGCCGCAGGATCTTGCCGTTGAGTGACTCCGGATCCTGGGCGCGGTTCTCGCCGGCCGGCAGGTTCGCATCGCCGATCGTGACCCACAGGTGGCCACCGGCGGCCTCCACGGCGCAGCCCTGGTGGCGAGGAGCGCCCACGGCCTCACCGATCGGCACGACCTCGAACGGCGCCAGCGACCCGTCGGACGCCAGCGTCGAGCGCAGGAGGTCGACACTCCACGGCCCATCGGCGCGGATCGCGTGAGGCGCACACGAAGACGGTCGAGCGGTCCACGGCGATGCCCATCAGCCCTGACTCGAGCTCGGCGCGCACGTCGGGGACGGAGGCGGTGTGGAGGAGGGCCGCTCCCGGGTCGCCCGACGCGAAGACGAGCACCAGCCCGGAGCGCTCGGTGACGAGCATGCGCCCGTCGGGCGCAAAGCCGATGTCCCACGGATGCTCGAGCCCTTCCTGGACGACCTCGGCGCGGACCGGGTCGAACGGACGGAGCACGAGGAGCACGAGTGCTACGGCGCCGAGGACCAGGAGCAGCACGACGCCGGACACGACGAAGCGGCTGGCGAACGCCCGGTTGGACGCCGACAGCCGCCTCATGCGACAAAGGGAAGCCGAGTGCTTACTCGGCCGCCTTCACGTTCGTTGCGCGGGGGCCGCGCGGGTTGGATTCGACGTCGAAGGTCACACTCTCGCCGCCGACGAGGCGGTCAAAGTCGATCGAGTCGCTCAGTCCGTCGCGGTGGAAGAAGTAATCCTTGCCATCCTCGCCGGTGATAAAGCCGAAGCCGCGATCGGCGACGACCTTCTTGATGGAACCATTGGCCATGAGTGGCCTCCTAAACGGTCGGTAGAAGCCCAAGGGTACCTTGTTGCGGCCTGTAGCATCGGCGCCGATGACGGCGCTGCCGGCCACGCCACCTTTCGCCCTCCGCGCGCGGCTGCTCTCCCCGCTTGCCGATGGCGGGATCCTCGACGAGTACGACGGCCTCGTCGAGGTCGATGCCAGCGGTCGAATCGCCGGTGTCGAGCCATGGCCCGCAGACGGTGCAGCGGCCGGCGTGGTCGACCTGCGGCCGATGGTCTTGCTCCCCGGCCTCGTCGACCTCCACGCCCACCTCCCGCAGCTGCCGAATGCGGGGCTCGGCAGTGGTCTCGACCTGCTGACCTGGCTGGACCGATACATCTTCCCGCTCGAACGGGCCTACGGCGAGCTCACCGCAAAGAGGACGGCACCCGCGGCGTTCCGAGCCTTCGCGGCCGCCGGGACGACGACGGTCGTGGCGTACTCGGCCATCTGGCCGGAGTCTACGGACGTGGCCTTCGCTGCCGCGGAGGCTCACGGGATCCGTGCGGTCATCGGCAAGGTGATGATGGACCGGATCACCTACGACTCCAGGATCGATCCGGGCGAGATCCTCGAGACGAGCCTCCGGCAGTCGGACGAGCTCGCGAACCGATGGCATGGTCGGGACGAGGGCCGGCTCCAGTACGCATTCACGCCGCGGTTCGCCGTGAGCTGCACCGCGGAGATGCTGCGCGAGTCCGCGGCGCTCGCCACGCGCCACGGCGCGTACTGGCAGACGCACCTCTCCGAGGATGCCGGCGAGATCGACGAGGTGAAGCGGCTCTTCCCGGAGGCGGCGGACTACCTGGACGTGTACGACCGGGCGGGCGGGGTCGGGGAGCGGACGATCCTCGCCCACGCCATCCATCTCGGCGACCGTGAGGTGGACCGGCTCGTCGAGAGCCGTGCCGGCGTGGCGCATTGCCCGGCATCGAACCTCTTCCTGTCGAGCGGGATGATGCCGCTCGGCGCCTACCTGCGCGCCGGCGTGCGGATCGGCCTGGGAAGCGATGTCGCCGCTGGCCCCGAGGTCTCGATGTTCACCGTCATGCGCGCCGGTGCGATCACGCAGCGCGCGCTCGAGCTGACCGACCGAGCCGATCGGTCGCTGGCGGTGGCGCCGATGGACTGGCTGCGGCTGTGCACGCTCGGCGGTGCGGGGGTGCTCGGCCTCGAGGACGCGATCGGCTCGATCGAGCCCGGCAAGGAGGCCGATCTCATCGCCGTCGACCCTCGCATGACCACGCCACTGCTCGGCGACCAGCCGCGGATCGCGGAGGCCATCGACGTCATCAGCCGGCTGATCTTCCGGCCACACCCGAACATGGTGCGCGGCGCGTGGGTGCGCGGGCGGTTGCTCGACGGGCCACCGGGCGTCGACGGAATCGGCTAGGCTGCGCGCGTGGACTACGTCATCCAGATCCTCATCAACGCCGCGGCGCTGTTCGTGGCGCAGGCGCTGATCGACGGACTGGACTTCGACTTCTCCCAGCCCGACGCCTGGTGGCAGTTCCTGCTCGTGGCGCTGATCTTCGGCCTCGTGAACACGTTCCTGAAGCCGGTGCTGCGGCTCCTGACCCTGCCGATCACGATGGTCACGCTCGGCCTCTTCCTGGTCGTGATCAACGCGTTCCTCCTGTGGCTCACCGGGGTCATCTCCGACCAGCTCGCCCTGGGCCTGGAGATCGACGGCTTCCTGCCGGCGATCCTCGGAGCGATCGTCATCAGCATCGTCGGCCTCCTGCTCTCGATGGTGATCGGCACGGGTCGGAAGGCCGTCTGACACCCGTCTCGGGAGCATGAACCGCGCGCCCTGGTTCGTGGCCGCAGCGCTGGGCGTGTCGCTGGCGACCGTCATCCTTCTGGCCGGCCCGCTGCTCCTCTTCAACCCGCCCTTCGTGTCCGCGCTCCAGCAGCGCCACGAGGTCGCTGTCGCGTTCGGCCTGCCCCAGGAGGCGGTCGACCGGGTCACGGCCGACCTGCTCGTCGACCTGCTCACCGATGGCGACTTCGACTCCGCCTTCCCCGGTCAGTCGCCCCTGCTCGACGAGCGCGAGCGGTCGCACATGTCGGACGTGGCCCGCCTCGTCCGCATCCTCGCGATCTCGGTGATCGTCGCGGCCGTCGTGGCGGTGCTGAGCGCCCGGCGGATGCGCGGCGAGCCGCGGCGCGTGGGTGCGGTGATGCTGCGGACGGCGGCCGTCATCGGTGCGGCGGCGCTCGCCCTGGCGCTGACCTTCGCGGTCGCCTTCGAGGCGGCGTTCCTGGCGTTCCACGCGGTCTTCTTCCCGCCGGGGACCTTCCTCTTCGAGCCGGGCTCGAACCTCATCACGCTGTTCCCGGAGGGCTTCTGGTTCGACGCGTCGCTGGCGGCGGGCGCCACGATCATCCTGTCGGCGCTGCTCTGCGCGCTGGCGGGGTATCGGCTCTGGCGGAGCGACCCCCCGCAGACCCCGCTCCCGGCCTGATCTAGACTCCCGGCAATGGGTTCCGGCTGGAAGGTCGGCCGGCTTGCCGGCATCGACATCTCGATCCATCCGTCGTGGCTGGTGATCGCGTTCCTGGTCACGTACTCGCTGGCGGGCTCCCAGTTCCCACGCGACTTCCCCGGCTGGACCGACAGCGAGTACTGGGTCGTTGCCGTCGCGACGGCGGCACTCTTCTTCGTCTCGGTGCTCGCCCACGAGCTGTCGCACGCGATCGTCGCCCAGCGCGTTGGCCTCAAGGTCGAGGGAATCACCCTCTTCATCTTCGGCGGCGCGACGACGATCGACGCCGACTCCCGAACGCCGCGCGAGGAGGCCCTGATCGCGATCGCCGGACCGGCCGCGAGCCTGCTGATCGGTGGGCTGATGATCGGCATCGGCATCTTCGTCAGCCAGCCGCAGCTCGGCGCCCTGGTGAGCTGGCTCGGCTTCGTGAACGTTGCCCTCGGGATCTTCAACCTCATCCCGGGCTTCCCGATGGACGGCGGTCGGGTCCTGCGCGCGTTCATCTGGCGCGTGCGCGGCGACCGGCTCGTCGCGACCCGCAACGCCGCCTGGGTCGGGCGGCTCTTCGCGTATGCGCTGGTCGGCCTCGGGGTCTTCATCGCGCTCCAGCCGGGCGGGATCGTCAGCGGCCTGTGGCTCGCCGTCATCGGCTGGTTCCTGTCGAACGCGGCCGAGGCGACGCTCATGCAGGCCGGCATCGAGCGCAGCCTGCGCGGCGTGCGTGTCCGCGACGCGATGGACCCGAACCCGCCGGCGATCTCGCCGAACGAGACGGTCGCCGACCTTGTCAACGAGCGGATGCTGCGCGGCGAGGACCGCTCGTACCTCGTCAAGCACGACGACGGCGGTCTGGCCGGGATCGTCACCCTCAGGGACGTGCGCGGCCTGGCGCGCGACGACTGGCCGATTGCCCGCGTGACCGACGTCATGACCCGCTTCGCCGACCTCGCGACGATCGCGCCCGACGCGCCGATGTCGGAAGCGTTGCGGCTCATCCAGGCTCGGGTCGTGGCCCAGCTGCCGGTCGTCGAGCCCGAGAGCCGGGTCCCGCTCGGGATGGTGACCCGGCGCGGCATCCTCAAGCTCATCGATGCCCGCACGAAGCTCGGGGCCTGATCGGGACCGATGCTGTCGCTCGACGAGGCCCTCGCGCGCCTGCTGACGCACGCGGCTCCGCGTCCCCCGGAGCGCGTCGTCCTGGCCGATGCCGCCGGGCGGGTCCTGGCCGACCCTCGGATCGTCGCCGCCGTGGACGTGCCGGCCTTCGCCAACTCGTCGATGGATGGCTTCGCGCTCCGCTCGGATGACGCCCCAGGAATCCTGCGCGTGGCCGGCGAGATCGCCGCCGGCGTCGGGTCGCTTCAGCCGGTCGAGGCCGGCACCGCCGTGCGGATCATGACCGGCGCTCCGCTTCCTCCCGGCGCCGACGCGGTCGTGCCGTTGGAGGACGTTGGCGAGTCCAACGGGTCCGTCTCGATTCCGGGGTCGGTGTCGTCCGGAGCCTACGTGCGGGCAGCCGCCCACGACACGCGAGCCGGTGACGAGGTGCAGCTGCCGGGACCCCTTTCCCCGGCGAAGCTGGCCGTGCTTGCCTCGCTCGGCCTCGGCGAGGTCGAGGTCCGCCGCCGCCCGGTCGTCGCGATCCTGTCGACCGGCGACGAGCTCGTCGCCCCGGGCGAGCGACTGGGCCGCGGACAGATCCACGACGCGAATGGCGTCGCCCTGGCGGCGGCCGTCGCGGATGCCGGCGGCGAGCCGTTGCCGCTGCCGCGGGTTGGCGACGACCCGGAGGCGATCGAGCGGGTGCTGCGCGCCGGTGCCGCGGCTGCCGATCTCGTCGTCGCATCCGGTGGCGTGAGCGTCGGGAGTCACGACCACGTCCGCTCCGTGCTGGAGCGCCACGGCAGCCTCGACTTCTGGCGCGTCGCCGTCCAGCCGGGAAAGCCGCTGGCGGTGGGAGCGCTGGCAGGAACCACCGTCATCGGCCTTCCCGGCAACCCGGTCAGCGCGCTCGTCACCTTCGAGCTGTTCGTTCGACCCTTCGTCCGAGCCCTGCTCGGCCTCGATGGTGACGGCCGGACGCGAGTCCGCGCGTTTGCCTCGGAGCGGATGCCGAAGGACGGCGCGCGGCGGGCCTTCCTCCGCGTCGTCGTGAGCGCATCCGCCGACGGCCACGTCGCTCGGCCGGCGGGTGGCCAGCAGTCCTCCCAGCTGCGACCGATGGCCGATGCGAACGCACTGCTCGTCGTCCCCGAGGGTGTCGACGCCGCCGAGCCGGGCGTCGTCTACGCGGCGATCGTGCTGGAGCCGCTGTCGTGAAGCCGAGCCACCTCTCCGACGAGGGCGAGCCGCGCATGGTCGACGTGGGGTCGAAGCCGGTGACCGCCCGGCGCGCGGTGGCGGAGGCATCGGTCCGGATGCGACCCGACGTGCTCGCGACATTGGTCGACGCCGGCGGCCCCAAGGGCGATGCGTTCGTGACCGCGCGGCTGGCCGGCATCGGTGCGGCCAAACGCACCGCGGACCTCATCCCGCTCTGCCATCCGCTGCCGCTCGAGCGGGTCGACGTCGAGGTCACTCCGGGGGCTGACGGCGTTGTCGTCATCCGCGTCGAGGTCGCCGCTACGGCCCGCACCGGCGTCGAGATGGAGGCGCTGACCGCCGCGTCGGTCGCCGCGCTGACGCTGTACGACATGGCCAAGGCGCTCCAGCGCGACATCGTCATCGAGTCGGTCCGGCTGCTCGAGAAGTCCGGCGGCCGATCCGGCGACTTCGTGGCGGACGCGCCGGTAGAGACCGCCACCCACGAAGCCGTCGTCGTCACCTGCTCGAACCGATCCGCGGCGGGGCAGCGCGAGGATGCCTCCGGGCCGGCGCTGGTGTCGGCACTGGCGGCCGCCGGCTTCGATGTGGCACCCGAGCCGCTCGTCGTCCGCGACGACGAGGCCGAGATCGCCGCACTGCTGGCGCGCCTGGCCGATGCCGGTCATCGGCTCGTCCTGACCACCGGCGGCACCGGCCTGACGCCAAGCGACGTCACCCCGGCGGCGACGCTGCGCGTGATCGAGCGCGAGGCGCCCGGCCTTGCCGAGCTCATGCGGGCCGCGGGCGTGGCACACACACCGATGGCCGCGCTGTCGCGCGGCGTCGTCGGGTCGCGCGGGTCGACGCTGATCGCGAACCTGCCCGGCTCGCCAAAGGGCGCCACCGAGTCCCTCGAGGCGCTCCTCCCGGTGCTGCGTCACGCGCTCGACCAGCTCGCCGGCGGGGACCACTGATCGCTTGACAGGCGAGGCGTAAGATGCGCCCGTCATCGGATCATTGGAGGGCAGCGGTGGCAACGGAGGAATCGAGGTCGGGGAACCTGTCAATTCGGCAGGCGGCGTTCATCGGCGTGGCGTCGATGGTCGGGGCCGGGATCTTCTCGCTGCTCGGCGCCGCCGGCGAGGTCGCCGGATCTGCCGTCTGGTTGTCGTTCGTCCTCGCCGGTGTCGTCGCCGTGCTGCAGGGCTATTCGTTCGCGAAGATCGGCGCGCGGTATCCCTCGGCGGGCGGATTGCTCGAGTACGTCGTCCGCGGCTACGGCAACGGCCATGTGACTGGCGTCATCGCCTGGCTCGTGCTCGCGGTGAACGCCATCATCACGGCGATGGTCGCGGTCTCCTTCGGGAGCTACGCGGCCTCCGCGATTGGGGCCGAGGACGCCGAGTTCGCGACGAAGGCCTTCGCCGCGCTCCTCATCGTCGCGATGTCGGTCCTGAACGCCTTTGGCTCGCAGGCCGTCGCCAGGGTCCAGTCCGTGGTCGTGGTCGTCGTCATCGGCATCCTCTCCGTGTTCGCGGTCACCACGCTCGCGACGGCTGACTTCGCGCTGCTGGCACCAGCGGGCTATCCGCCGCTCGGCGACATCGTCGCCAGCGTGGCGCTGACGTTCTTCGCCTTCCTCGGGTTCGGCGTGATCACGTTCACCGCGGTGCACATGGTCGATCCGCCGCGCCAGCTGCCGCGGGCCGTGTACCTGGCCCTCGGCATCGCCACCGTCATCTACGTCGCCGTCGCGCTCGGCGTTTTCGGGACGCTGACCGTTGACGAGGTCATCGAGTCGGGCGGGACGGCCCTGGCCGTGGCGGCTGAGCCGGTGCTCGGGCAGGCCGGCTACTGGCTGATGACCGTGACCGCGCTCTTCGCGACCGCCGGCGCGACGAACGCGGGGCTGTACCCCGCGACCGGCCTCAGCGAGCACCTCGCGTCAATCGGCCAGTTTCCACCGTTGCTCGCGAGCCGATTAGGCGGGCGGGCGCCCGCCGGGCTGCTCGTGACGGCCATCATCGCGATCGTCCTGGCCGTCGGATTCGACCTCAACGCCATCGCCTCGATCGGGAGCGCGGTGGCGCTCGTGGTCTTCGCGCTCGTCGGGATCGGCCACCTGCGGATCCGAAAGGAGACCGGCGCCAGCGCGCTCGTTCTCGTTCTCGGCATCCTCGCCGCCGCCGTCGTCCTGCTGATGTTCATCCCGACCCTGCTCGAGGAGCCGCTGACGATCGCCGCGCTCGTCCTCATCCTCTCGGTGAGCGTGGTGCTCGATCTCATCTGGAAGCGCATCCGGGGCGACCAGCCCGCGTAGACGACGGCGGTCAATTACGGCAAGTCGCGCTCGCCTCGGGATGCCGCCGCTACCATCCCTCACGCATGGAACCGGTCATCCCGTTCTACCCGCTCGTCGTCGTGCCCGTCGTGGCGGCGATCGTGGCGTTCTGGCGTCGCGGGCGGTGGCACCTGGCGGTCCTGCGCAGCGGGCGGCCGCTGGATCGGACGAGTCGGCCGTGGGAGCGAATCAAGGCGCTCGGCGTGTTCGTCTTCGGGCAACGGCGCCTGCTCCAGGACCTCGGGCCGGGGCTCGCGCACGCGTTCGTGTTCTGGGGCTTCGTCGTGCTGCTGGCGACGACCGGCAACTACATCACCAACGGCCTCGTGGAGACGATCGTCGGCTGGCCGCTCGGTGGCTTCTTCTGGAGCATCGTCGTCTTCTTCGCCAACGTCTTCGTCGGGCTGGTGCTGGCATCGGTCATCTACTACGTCGTCCGGCGAACGATCACCAGGCCCGCGCGGCTGGCGCTGACCCGCGACGCGTTCGTGATCCTCGGCCTGATCTTCTTCATCGTCCTGACCGAGCTCATCGGTGACGCCTTCGCCTACGTCGTCGAGCCCGACCACCCGTCGCGGACCTGGGCGGTGCTGGCCGGGCCGCTGAGCCTGGCACTGGAGGGCATCGGTCAGAGGGCGGCCCAAACCGGCTACGGGGTCATGGGCTGGTCGCACATCCTGCTCGTGCTCGCGTTCCTCGCCTACCTGCCGTTCAGCAAGCACCTCCACATCATCAGCAGCGAGCCGAACGTCTACACGAAGAGCCTCGAGCCGCGCGGCGCGCTGCGGCTCATGGACCTCGAGGCGGAGCCAGTCGACGGCGAGCCCGAGCCGGTCTTCGGTGCCAAGGGCCTCAAGGACCTGACCTGGCGCCACCTCCTCGACCCCCTGGCGTGCACCGAATGCGGCCGATGCATGGAGTTCTGCCCGGCATCGGTCACCGGCAAGACCCTCTCGCCGAAGCACCTGATGGAGGGCCTTCGCGACCAGATCCTCGTGGCCGAGACGGCGCTGGCGGCGGCGGCATCGGCCCAGCGAGCGTGGAAGGGGGGAGCGACCGGCGGCGCGGCGGCCTCGGAGGATGCGCTGGGGCTGGCGAAGGCGCGCGCAGAGGAAGCGCTGAGCCTCCCGCTCATGGACAACGCGATCCCGGAGGAGGCGGTCTGGCAGTGCACGACCTGCGGCTGGTGCGTCGAGGGCTGCCCGGTGCTCATCGAGCACGTCGACACGATCGTCGAGATCCGCCGCAACGCGGTCCTCGAGGAGAGCCGCTTCCCGAAAGAGCTCAACACGGCCTTCCGCAACATGGAGAACGCGGGAAACCCGTGGGGCCAGCCGCGCTCCGCGCGCCTGGACTGGGCGAAGGGCCTCGACGTCTCCGTCCTCGGTGAGACCGATACGCGCCTGGCGGTGGCCGACGCCGACGCCGACGGCGTGCCATGGCGGACGATCTTCTCCTCCACGCCGATGACCGATGCCCTCGCCGGCAGCGTCCTGCTGTGGATCGGCTGCGCGGGCGCCTTCGACGATCGCAATCGCAAGGTCGTGCGGGCGATGGCCCAGCTGCTCAAGCAGGCGGAAGTGCCGTTCAGCGTCCTCGGTCCGCGCGAGACCTGCACCGGCGACCCGGCCCGGCGGGCCGGCAACGAGTACCTCTACCAGATGCTCGCCGAGGAGAACGTGGCGACGCTGTCATCGGTCCATGCCGAGCACGGCATCTCGACGATCGTCGCGACCTGCCCGCACTGCTTCAACACGATCCGCAACGAGTACCCGCAGATGGGCCTTTCCGGCGTGCAGGTCGTCCACCACACCCAGCTGCTGGATCGGCTGGTGGCGGAGGGCCGGCTGGTGCCCACCGAGCACCACGAGGCGGTCGTCGCCTACCACGACGCCTGCTATCTCGGCCGCTACAACCAGGTCTACGACGAGGGCCGGCGCGTGGTCGAGTCGGTGCCCGGCCAGTCGATCGTCGAGATGGACCTCCATCACCGCAAGGGCATGTGCTGCGGTGCGGGTGGCGCGCGGATGTGGATGGAGGAGCGCGAGGGGCAGCGGATCAACCACAAGCGCGTCGAGCAGGCGCTGGAGAAGTCGCCGGACGAGATCGCGACGTCGTGCCCGTTCTGCCTGATCATGCTCCGCGACGGCACCACGGACCTTCAACGGACCGATGTCGCCGTGCGCGACGTCGCCGAGCTGCTGGCCGATGCGACCGGCGCCTGGAACCGCGACGTGGGAGGCTCGGCCTAGGCCACGGAATCCGCAAGATCAGGCCAGCGAACCTGCGGAATTGTTGACCACGCAATCCATCGCACCCTAGACTTCGCGCGTGGCTGTGAGCACGATCGCGCAGTCGGGCAAGCGCCCGGCCCTCGATGACCTCGACAAGGCGATCATCCGCTGCCTCCAGCTCGACGGGCGGCGACCGTACGCGCAGATCGGGCGCGAGCTGAAGGTCCCCGAGGCGACCGTCCGCCAGCGAGCCGAGCGGCTGATCAGCCGCGGCGTGGTCCAGGTGGTCGGCGTCACGGATCCGCTGGCGATGGGCTTCCAGCAGCCGGCGCTCATCGGCCTGAAGGTCGACGCCGCCAAGCTCGAGGAGATCGCCGCCAGGATCGCCGAGCTCGACGAGGTGACCTACCTCGTCGTCACCGCCGGGCGGTTCGACCTCATGTGCGAGGTGGTCTGCGCCGACAACGAGCACCTGATGCGGGTGCTGACCGAGGACCTCGCCAGGATCCCCGGCATTCGCTCCACCGAGACGATGGTCGAGCTGCGCTTCGTCAAGGAGAGCTACCAGTGGGGGACCCGCTAGGAGAACGGACGTGACGGTCACCGGCCGGGGAGTGAATCGGGCACGCGTGGCCGAGATCGGCGCGCGCGAAGAGGAGGAGTACCGCCGCCGCACCCGCCGCAGCGCCGAGCTGTTCGCGCGCGCGAAGCAGTCTCTGCCGCTCGGCGTGGCCAGCTCGTTCCAGGCGTACGACCCTTACCCACTGTTCATGACCGATGCGCGCGGCAGCCGCATTACCGATGCCGACGGCAACGAGTACGTCGACTTCGACATGGCCTTCGGCGTGCTGGCCGCCGGGCACTCGCACCCGATCCTCGCCGAGGCCCTCCAGCACCGGGTCGCGAACGGGACGTGCTACACGTTCCCGGTCGAGGACGGCATCGCGCTGGCCGAGGAGATCAAGCTGCGCTTCGGCGCCGACCTCGTGCGCTTCAGCAACTCCGGCACCGAGGCGACGATGGACGCCATCCGCGTCGCCCGTGGCTACACCGGCCGCGAGAAGATCATCAAGTTCGAGGGCGGCTACCACGGCCACCACGACGACGTCCTCGTCAGCATCCAGCCGCCGCGCGAGCACATGGGACCGATCGAGCAGCCGACGACCGTTCCGGCGTCCGCGGGCATCCCGCGCTCGCGGATCGCGGAGACGGTGATCGCACCGTTCAACGAGCCCGACATCCTCGCGGACATCCTCGAGGCCAACCGCGACGAGATCGCGGCGATCATCGTCGAGCCGGTGCAGTTCAACATCGGTGTCGTGCCACCGAAGCCCGGGTACCTCGAGCGCGTCCGCGAGCTCGCCACCGAGCACGGCGTGGTGCTCGTCTTCGACGAGGTGAAGACCGGGGTCGTGCTCGCCTGGGGCGGCGCGTTCGAGTACTTCGGCGTGCAGCCCGACCTCTTCTGCCTCGCCAAGAGCATCGGCGGGGGGATCCCGATCGGTGCGTTCGGCGGCCGCGACGAGGTGATGCGCGTCATCGAGACGCTCGAGGGCAGCGGCGCGCCCGGATCGGGGATCGATCGGTCGACGATTCCCGGTGGCGCCACGCGCGTCGCGCACCTGGGGACGTTCAACGGCAACCCGCTGTCGATGACGGCCGGGCTCGTGACGCTGACGCAGATCCTCACCAAGGATATCGTACCCGCAGCTCCACGCGATGGCCGACACGCTCACCGCCGGCTGCCAGGCCGTGCTCGACGAGTTCGAGCTGCCCGGCTACGCGATCAACGTCGGCCCGAAGGGCTGCGTGATGTTCACGCCGGATCGGGTCACGAACTACCGCGATTTCATCGGCCTCGACGCCGAGCTGTGGGGAGCGTTCTTCCTGTTCCTGGCCAACCGCGGCATCCTGCTGCCGCCCGGACCGGACGACCAGTGGACGCTATCGGTTCAGCACACCGAGGCCGAGATCGAGCGGCACGTCGCCGTCTTCCGCGAGTTCGCCGCCGAGCTGGCCGGCTGAATGCTGGAACGGCGCTCGTACCGTTTGGCGAGGAGGTAACTGATGATCGAGCGCCTGGCGTTGCCGCTCCGTGGCCTGTCGAACGCGATCGCGTCCATGATGCGGGGCTTCTACGGGGTCCTCGGCGGTCCCGGCAGGCTGCTCCAGGACTTCCTGAACGGGACGTGGCTCGGCCACTCGCTGCACGCCGTGCTCGTCGACATCGTCATCGGCGGCGCGACCGTGGCCGTGCTCCTCGACGTGCTTCGGGTCCTCTTCGGGGTGACGGGCCTCGAGGATGCGACGACCTGGACGGTCGGGCTCGTCTTCCTGTCGGCCCTCGGTGCCGTCGTCACCGGCCTGACCGACTACAAGGACACCTCGCCGGATAGTGCGGCGCGTGACATCGCCGGGCTCCACGGCCTCATCAACCTGGTGGCCACTGTCGGCTTCGGGATCTCCCTCTGGCTGCGCCTCGTCGACGCGCACGACGCCGGCTTCTGGGTGATCCTCGTCTCGTACCTGGTGGTGAGCGTCGGCGGCTTCATCGGCGGCCACATCGTCTTCAAGTACGGGTACATGGTGAATTACAACGCCTTCGCCCGCGGGAAGAAGGCGGCCGAGTTCACGCCGGTCGTGCCCGCGGCCGAGGTGCCCGAGAACACGCCAACGAAGGTGTCCTTCGGCGCCACCTCGGTCATGCTCGTCCGCCGCGGTGAGGTGGTCCACGCCCTGAAGGACACGTGCTCGCATGCCGGCGGGCCGCTGTCGCAGGGGGAGCTCGACGGCGACCGCATCACCTGCCCGTGGCATTTCTCGGCCTTCCGCATCACCGATGGGGCGGTGCTGCATGGCCCGGCGTCGTCACGCCAGATCTCGTACCGCGCCCGCGTCAACGCCGGGCAGGTGGAGCTCCAGGGTCCGCACGACTGACGGATCCGCGCTCGCGGATCCAGGTGGACACGCTGCGACGGCGTCCGCCAGCGGCTAGACTTCACGCGCCCCGAGCCCGCCGCACCGTCCTTCGCTGCGAGGAGTCCGCGTGACCTACCTGCCAACCGCCGAGCACGACGAGCTGCGCGCCGTGGTCCGCGAGCTGGCCATCGAGCGGATCGCGCCGCGGGCCGCCGAGATCGACGAGAAGCAGGAGTTCCCGCACGACCTCAAGGAGCTCCTGGCGCAGCAGGACCTGCTGGGAACGTGCTTCGAGGAGCGCCACGGCGGCACGAACCTGGACACCGTCGCGCAGTGCATCCTCGTCGAGGAGATTGCGCGGGCCGATGCGACCACCAGCCTCATCCCGATCGTCCAGAAGCTCGGCGCGCTGCCGATCCTGATGGCCGGGACGGACGAGCAGAAGGACCGATACCTCCCGCGCCTGGCCTCCGGCGAGTGGCTGGCCGCCTTCGCACTGACCGAGGCCGCTGCCGGCAGCGATGTGGCATCCAACCGCATGCGCGCCACGCGCGACGGAGACGACTACGTCCTGAACGGCTCGAAGCGCTTCATCACCCACGGCAGCGTGGCGGACGTGCTGACGGTGTTCGCGCTCACCGACCCGGAGGCCGGCGGCCGGAAGGGGATGAGCGCGTTCATCGTCGAGGCCGGCAGCCCCGGCTTCGCCGCCCCGCGGGTCGAGCACAAGATGGGGATCCGCGGCTCGCCGACCGCCGAGCTGACGTTCGACGACGTCCGCGTGCCCGCCGCCAACCGCATCGCCGACGAGGGGGAGGGCTTCCGGATCGCGATGGAGACCCTCGATCGGTCCCGGCTGAGCATCGCGGCGCAGGCCGTCGGGATCGCGCAGGGGTCATTGGACGCATCGGTCTCGTACGCGGCTGACCGCAGGCAGTTCGGCGAGCGCGTGGCCGACTTCCAGGGCATCCAGTTCATGCTGGCCGACATGGCCTCGCAGACCGAGGCCGCCAGGCAGCTCACGTATGCCGCCGCGGCCAAGGTCGACGCCAAGGCACACGATCTGCCGTACTGGACCAGCAGCGCGAAGCTCGTCGCCGGCGACACCGCCATGCGGGTCACCACCGACGCCGTCCAGGTCTTGGGCGGATACGGCTATATCACCGAGTACCCCGTCGAGCGGATGATGCGTGACGCAAAGATCACGCAGCTCTACGAGGGGACCCAGCAGATCCAGCGCCTCATCGTCGCCCGCCAGCTCCTCGCTCGAGCCGGCGCGGGACGGCGGGGCTGAGTGAGGAGCGAAGCCCCAAACCGATGAAGATCGTCGTCACCATCAAGCAGGTCCCGGCCACCGGCGCCGACAAGCGCTACACCGATGACCTGCGCCTCGACCGAGCCGGCGTCGAGGCAATCATCAACCCGCTCGACGAGTACGCCATCGAGCAGGCGCTGCGCCTGGCCGATGCCGGCGCCGCCGACGCGGTCACGTACCTGTCGATGGGACCGCCAACCGCCGCCGAGGCGTTGCGCCGGGCGCTCGCGATGGGCGGCGACGACGCCGTGCTCGTGACCGATGACGCCCTCGCCGGCGCCGACGAGTGGGCGACCGCGCGGGTGCTGGCCGCGGCGCTCGACAAGCTCGCGCCGGACGTCGCGCTCATGGGGATGGCCTCCGACGACGCGCGCGGCTCGCTCGTGCCGGGCGCGGTCGCCGCGATCCGCGACGTGCCGCTCCTGTCCTACGGGTCGGAGCTCGCCCTGGCCGATGGCGAGGCCCGCATTCGGCGGCTGAGCGCGACCGGCTTCGACTGGATCAGCGCACCGCTGCCGGTCGTGGCGACCGTCACCGACCAGGTGGGGGAGCCGCGCTACGCCAGCCTCAAGGGGATCATGGCCGCCAAGCGCAAGCCGCTCGAAACCTGGTCGCTCGCCGACCTGGGGCTGTCGGCCGACGACCTCAAGGGCGGCGCCCTGACCCAGGTCACCGCCGCCAGCCCGCCCGAGGCCAAGGGGCCGACGGAGCGGATCGAGAACCTCCCCGCCGCCGAGACCGCGACGAAGATCGCGGACTGGCTGGCCGCACGGAAGTTGATCTGATGAGCACAGACATCCTCTTCCTCGCCGAGTTCGCCGGCGGCTCGCCGGCCCGATCGGCCCTCGAGCTCGCGGCCGGCGCGTCCGAGCTCGCATCGCAGTCGGGCGGCTCGGCGGTCGCCCTCGCCTATGGCCCGGGCGCCGCATCCGGTGCGGCGGGCCTCGGCGCCGCCGGTGCCGCACGCGCCATCGTCCTCGGCGACGAGGAGCGGCCGGCGATCACCTACGCCCCCGCGGCGATCGCAGCCGCGCGCGACGCGGGCCTGGCACTGCTCGCCCCGGCAACGCCGAACGGCCGGGACCTCGCCGCCGCGCTCGTCGGCAGCCTGCACCTGCCGGCCTTCGGCCCGGTTCGCGCCGCGCGCGTCAGCGACGGGACGATCGAGCTCGAGCAGTCGACCCTCCAGGGCAGCGTGATCACCACCTCGCGACCCGTCGACGGGGCGCCGGCGCCGGCCGTCGTGCTCGTCCTCGCCAACACGTTCACCCCGGCCGAGGGCGGCTCCGGCACGGCGGACGTGAGCGAAGCGCCAGCGGCCGCCGAGTCGGCGTTCACGAAGGCGACGGTCGCCGAGAGCCACCCGGCCGAGGCCAAGGTCGTCGACCTCGAGGAGGCGACGATCATCGTGGCCGGCGGGCGCGGCGTCGGCGGCGAGGAGGGCTTCGCGCCACTACGCGAGCTGGCGGCGGCCCTCGGCGGCGCGGTCGGCGCCAGCCGGGCAGCGGCCGATGCCGGCTGGATCCCGTATCAGCTCCAGATCGGCCAGACCGGCAAGGTCGTCAAGCCGTCGCTGTACATCGGCGCCGGCATCAGCGGTGCGATCCAGCACCGGGTGGGGATGCAGACCGCCGAGCACGTGATCGCGATCAACAAGGACCCCGACGCCCCGATCGGCGAGTTCGCCGACCTGTTCGTCGTCGGCGACCTGTTCCAGATCGTGCCCGCGCTCACCGAAGAGATCCGGAAGCGCGCCGGATCGTAGGGTAGGATCGAGCCGATGCGCGGACTGTTCGGCGGTCGACGGAGGAGCGTCTTCGGGCCTGGTAAGGAGCTTGGCCTGTACCGCAACGATCTGCACGAGCGCACGCAGCGGATCGACACGCGCCTCGCGCAGGTGGCGGACGAGATCGAGGCCCTCCGGCGGCGCGACATCGACCCCGACACCGCGATCGAGCGGCTGACGATCCACGAGGAGGCGCTCGAGGAGGAGTCCGACGGGATCCAGGAGATGCTGGCACCCGAGGAGCTGCACGGGCTGCACATGGAGTACGAGGCGAACCTCGAGCGGACCCTGCGCGGCATCCTCGTCGTCGAGCGTGGCTGCGCGATCACCCGCCTGCCGCACCGACCCCCCGAGGACGAGGAGCCGTACACGTACTACAAGCGCGGCGCCGGCAACGTGATGCACGCGCGACTGCGGATGGCGGAGATCGTCGAGGTGCTCCTCACGTGGGAGCCCGGCCGTCCGGCCGAGGCGACGGTGGCGACGCGGATGGAGCGCACGAAGAAGGCATGAGCCCGGCCCTCGACCGCTAGCGCGTCAGCGTCACCTTGCCGAGCCCGTCCGGTGCGTCCGGATTGACTCCGCGCTCGGCGGCCACGGCCTCCACGAGGAGCTGGCCGGGCACGACGAAGAGCAGCGGGGTGAGCGCCTCCGGCAGCGACTGGGGAAGCGAGAGCGCCTCGGGCCGTCCCGACGTCTCACCGCCGCCGAAGACGGTGGACTGCCCGCCGCGTGCGGCGACCGCGGCAAGGGTCGCGTCGACGTCGGCGCCCATCAGCCCGTCCGGTCGAATGGCCAGCGTCGGAACCTCGGCCCGCGCCAGCACGAGCGGACCGTGCATGAAGTCGGCGGTCGAGTACGCCTCGGCGAAGAGGCCACAGGTCTCCTTCAGCTTGAGCGCCAGCTCGAGGGCCGTGGCGAGGTTGAAGCCACGCGACACGAGCAATGCCCGATCCGCGACGGCGAACGCCTCGACCGCGAGCCCGCCGGGCCCGGCCAGCCAGTCGCGCGTCAGCGCAATCGTTTCGCGCAGTGCGTCCGGCAGCGCGGCGAGGCCGTCGGCGAGCGCCGGCGTCGGCCGGATCGCATCGGCCAGGGCGCCGACGACGGCGAGCTCGGTCACGTACGTCTTCGTGGCCGGCACCGCCAGCTCGCGCCCGGCATGGATGCGGAGCGCCAGCTCGGCCGCCGCAGCCAGCGGCGAGCCCGGTTCGTTCGTGATCGCGACCGTCAGCGCACCGCTGCGGCGCGCCGCCTCGACCACGGCGACGACGTCAGGGCTCTGGCCCGACTGCGAGATCGCGAGGACCAGGCCGTCTCGCCAGTCGAGCCTCGCGCCGTACACGGTCGTGACCGACGGCTTCACGAGTCCCGTCGGGAGTCCGAGGTGCGTCTCGAACAGGTACTGCGCGTAGACCGCGGCGTGGTCCGAGGTCCCACGGCCGGCGATCATGATCCAGCGCGGGTTCGCTCGACCGATCGCCGCCGCCACCGTGGCGAGCTGATCGGGCTCGTCGAGGACGCGTTGGACGGCGGCAGGGATCTGGCCGATCTCGCGGCCCATCCGCGTCTGGGAACGGGCCGCGTCGATCACGTCACCGCGCCGAACTGCGGGAGGTACGGTCGGTTCGCGTCGAGCAGGGCGTCGAGCAGTGGACCGACGTCGTCGATCCGCCCACCGACCAGCGGATGTGCCTCGAGTGCCGCGCGCACGTCGGCACGCTCCCCGGAGAGCGCGGCGCGGATCGCCAGGCGTTCGTACGCCTTCACGGCACGAACGAGGTCGCGCATCGCCGGTGGCATCGCCGGCTGCCCGATCGGGTGGGCACCGTCGCGATCGATGCGTGACGGGACCTCGACGACGTCGTCGGGCTCGAGCTCCGCGACGGCTCCTCCATTGCGTACATCGACGACCTGGACGTCCCCGGCGCCGTCGTGGAGCGACGCGAGCAGCTGCGCGGCTGCCTCGCTGTACCACGCGCCACCGCGATCGGCGAGCAGCGCCGGCTTCGTGTCGAGCGCCGGGTCGGCGTACATCGCGAGCAGGCGGCGCTCGAGATCCATCACCTCCTCGGCGCGGTGGTGCCCGCCGTTCTGCTCGGCGAGGACATCGTCGAATGCGTAGTAGTAGCGCAGGTAGTACGACGGGACCACCCCGAGCTCGCGGACGAGGGCTTCCGGCAGTTGCAGCTCGGCGGCGACCTCGGCGCCGTGCCGATCGAGCAGCTCCGGAAGCCGGTCGATCCCATCCACGCGCGCGGCCGTGATCCAGCTCAGGTGATTGAGGCCGATGTGCTCGAGCTCGAGCCGATCGGGTTCGACGCCCAGTCGCGCGGCCATCGAGCGCTGCAGGGTGATCGCGACGTTGCAGAGCCCCAGCGCGCGGTGCCCGTGATCGACGAGGGCCTGTGACACGATCCCGACCGGGTTCGTGAAGTCGATGATCCACGCCCCGGGCGCGGCGTGGCGCTCGGCCAGCTCCGCCAGCTCGAGGACGACCGGCACGGTCCGCAGCGCCTTCGCCAGGCCGCCGGCGCCGGTGGTCTCCTGGCCGATCGTGCCGAAGCGAAGGGGGAGCGTCTCGTCGAGCAGCCGGGCGGCCTGCCCACCGATCCGCAGCTGGATGAGGACGAATGCCGCGCCGTCGACGGCGGCGCGCGCGTCATCGGTCAGCGTCAGGTGGCCGCCCCAGCCGAGGCGGGTCAGCATCCGTTGCGCGAGCCCGCCCACCACCTCGCGGCGCTCGGCGTTGATGTCGTGGAGCACGAGCTCGTCGATCGGCAGGCGCGCGTGCCGGCTCGCGAGACCGTCGACGAGCTCTGGCGTATAGGTGCTGCCACCGCCGATGACCGCGACCTTGAGGCCCATCCGGCCCTCCAGGGGACTTGACAGATTGGTTATAACGTTATGAGCAGACATCGGTCAAGGCCGTAACGAGGACGGAATGGCTCGATTCCAGCTCGAGCGCGGGCCCATCCCGCTGCACCACCAGGTCTTTCGCGACCTGAAAGCGGCCCTTGACGCCAACGAATGGCGGCCGGGCGAGCGAATGCCCACCGAACGTGATCTCGCCGAGCGCTACGGCTGCAGCCTCATCACGGTCCGTCACGCGCTGAGCGAGCTCGTGCGTGAGGGGCGGATCGAGCGCACCCGGGGGCGCGGCACGTTCGTGCTCCAGCCGCGGATCGATCGCGACATTGCCGGGGCCATGAGCTTCTCCGAGGAGATGCAGCGCCGCGGCCTCGACCCGGCGACCCGGGTCGTGACGGCGCGCATCGAGGCCGCCGGCGAGTCAGTCGCCGGCCTGCTGGGCATCACGGCGGAGGCGCCGGTGGTGTATCTCGAGCGCGTGCGCCTCGGCAGCGGCGAGCCGCTGCTGCTCGAGCAGGCGCGGCTGCCGGCCGAACGATTTCCCGGCCTGCTCGCCTTCGACCTCGAGCGCCGCTCCCTCTACGACATCCTCTCCGAGCGGTACTCGACGCGCATCATGCGCGCCCGCGAGGCCGTGGAGCCGGTCGCTCTCAAGCGTCGAGAGGCCGAGCTGCTCGACATGCCGACGCGCTCACTGGCACTGCAGATTGATGGCGTGGCGTTCGCCGCCGACGGTTCGGCGGTCGAGGCGGCACGCAGCTTCGTGCGGGGCGATCGCACCCGCTACTACCTCGAGCGTGACGTCGTTCGCGCTCACTGGCTCGACAGCACCGATCGGATGCGCGTGGCGGTGGCCGGTGTCGGCCGCCGTGACGGAGGCGCCGCGGTTGGGGGAGAGGAGGGAAGCGGCTGAACGAACTCCGTCCCCGGAAATGTGGAGGTAACCGGTTTGGAGGGTACAGGTTCATGAGGAGCACATATCTTCGGTTCGGCGTATTGATGGTCATCCTGGGCCTCGTCCTCGCGGCGTGTGGCACCCAGACTGGCCAGACCGATGCGCCGGACGGTAGCGAGCCGGCGGCGACCGACGAGCCCGATGCGGGTGAGCCGGTCGTGATCCGTTGGTTCTGCTGCATCGGTACGGGTGACAACGTCGAGACCCAGGTCCCGACCGAGGAGGCCGTGGTTGCGGCCTTCAACGAGGAGCACGACGACATCGAGCTCGTGTTCGAGATGATCGACTACGACGAGGCGTACGATGCGCTCGCCGTCCAGATCGCGGGTGGGAATCCGCCCGACATCCTTGGCCCCGCCGGCGGCACCGCAGCGGCCGCGTTCGAGGGTGAGTGGCTCGACCTGACCGACGTCATCGAGTCGTCGGGGCATGACCTGACGCAGTACGCGCCGGGGTCGGTCGAGTTCTACCAGGTCGAGGGGCAGGGCCAGGTCGGCCTGCCGTTCGCCACCTTCCCATCGATGCTGTTCTACCACCGGCCGATGTTCGACGAGGCCGGCCTCGAGTACCCGCCGCAGGCCTACGGTGAGCCGTACGTCCTCGATGGCGAGGAGCTCGAGTGGAACTTCGACACGCTCCGGGAGCTCGCCAAGCGGCTGACCGTTGACATCAACGGCAACGACGCGACGAGCCCGGACTTCGACCCGACCCAGGTCGAGCAGTACGGCTACGACCCGATCTTCCAGGATGCCCGAGCCATCGGCTCCTATTTCGGGGCTGGCAGCCTGGTCGCCGATGACGAGACAACCGCCCAGATTCCGGATCCATGGCGCGAGGCCTGGACCTGGCACTACGAGAACATCTGGACCGAGCACGTCACGATGGACGCAGCGCTGCGCGATGCGCCCGAGTTCGGCAATGGGAACCCGTTCAACGCGGGGCGAGCGGCGATGGCGCTCTCGCACACCTGGTTCACCGGGTCAACCACCGCGCTTGACGAAGAAGGGAACCCGATCGATCCCGATTGGGACGTCGCGGTCGTGCCGTCGCACAACGGTGTGACGACGGCGAACTTCAACGCCGACACGTTCCGGATCTGGGGCGAGACCGAGCATCCGGAGGAGGCGTTCACGGTCCTGGAGTACCTGATCGGCGACGCGTCGGCGGAGCTGCTCGGCATCTACGGCGGCATGCCCGCCCGGACCGCCGACCAGGATGCGTTCTTCGCCGGCCTCGATGAGCGCTGGACGCAGGGCGTCAACTGGCAGGTCGCCAGGGACGGTGTCGAGTTCGCGGACAACCCGAGCTTCGAGGCCTGGGTGCCGAACTACCAGGAGACCCTGGCATCGATCGTCACGTGGGGTGACACGATGCGTACCGATGGCACGCTCGAGATCGACGCGGCCATCGACGACTTCCAGGAAGAGCTGCAGGCCATCTTCGATGCCGCGGAGTAGGAACCCGGCATAGGTCAAAATGGGCCCGCCCGCCTCCGCGGCGGGTGGGCCCACCTCAACGCACTCGATCGAGGTTCAAGTTCAGCCGATGTCGATCGTGGAGCTCGAGTCAAACCGCACGCCGAAGTCCGGTGTTCCCCGGTTCAGCCTCGCGCGCATGGAGGCGATCTGGGGATACCTGTTCATCTCACCCTGGATCCTCGGGTTCGTATTCCTGACGGCGATCCCGATGATCGCCACCTTCGTCTTTACGTTCACCAACATCACGCTCGCCGGTGACGAGCCGCTGCGATTCGTCGGCCTGGAGAACTGGAGCCAGATGTTCGGCGACCCGCGCACCTGGGATGCGCTGCTCGTCACCTTCCGCTTCGCCGCGTTCGCTCTGCCGATCGGTCTGCTCTTCCCGTTCGCGATCGCGCTCCTGCTCAACAGCAGTTCGCTGCGCGGGTCGCGCTACTTCCAGGCGCTGTTCTTCATGCCGTTCGTCATCCCGTTCGTGGCCGCGCTGTTCGCGTGGGCGGGGATGCTCAATCCACAGACCGGCTGGATCAACGGGCTCCTGGGATTCATCGGCATCGAGGGGCAGGATTGGATCAACGATCCCACCTGGATCTACCCCTCGCTCGTCCTCATCGGGATCTGGGGTGTCGGGAGCGCGATCATCATCAACATCGCGGGCCTTCAGAACGTGCCCAGCGAGCTCTACGACGCGGCCCGCGTCGACGGCGCCGGCTGGTGGGGCCAGCTGCGGCACGTGACCCTGCCGCTCATGTCCCCGGTCATCTTCTACAGCGTCACGCTCACCACGATCGGCGTGCTCCAATACTTCCTCGTGCCCCTCGTCCTCAACGGAGGAGACGGTCGGCCGGCCGGCACGACGTACTTCATGAATGTCCACATCTACAAGACATTCTTCACGTTCCAGGACATGTCCGCCGGCGCGACGCTGGCCTGGTTCCTGTTCCTCATCATCCTGGCGCTCACGCTCCTCCTCTTCTGGAGCGCGCGCCACTGGGTCTACTACGCCGGGGAGACGAAGTAGATGGCGACGGACACCGATCTGCTGGCCGCTCCGCCCGTCCAGGCCTACGATGTCGAGCGCGTCGCGCCCCGGCCGGTGGACCGGCGCGGGATCCTTCGCTCGTTCGGTGTCACGTTCTTCGCGGTCGTGGTCCTCGCCGCCTTCCTCTCGCCGCTGCTCCGAACGACGATGATGGCGCTGAAGACGCCGGAACAGATCGGCGCCACCAACGCCCCGTTCTGGCCCGCCACGCCGGCCACGTTCGAGTTCGAGGGCGAGGTGCTCGAGGTCTACATCGTCCCGATGCCGGACGGCACCTCGCCCGAGCTCGCGCTCCTGCAGCCCGGGCGGCAGTCGAGCGTGTTCGTCGATCCGGCGAACCCGAGCGGCGAGCCGATCGCATGGGAGGGCTCGTGGCGCGTCCTCGAGCGGCCATGGCAGCTCGACGCGCATTGGGAGAACTTCGGCGACGCGTGGACGATCATCGACTTCCCGCTCCTCATTCGTAACACCGCGCTGCTGGCCATCATCGGGACACTGGGGACACTGCTCTCGTGTGTGACGGTCGCATACGGCTTCTCGCGCTTTCGGTTCCGCGGCCGCAACTTCCTCTTCCTGGTCCTGCTGTCGACGATCTTCCTTCCAGCGACTGTCACGCTCATTCCCACGTACACGATCTTCGTCCAGCTCGGCTGGGTGGGCACCTGGCTCCCGCTCCTGGTGCCGGCGTTCTTCGCCAACGCTTACGACGTCTTCCTGCTGCGGCAATACTTCATGACGCTGCCGCGCGAGCTGGACGACGCTGCCAAGATCGATGGAGCCGGTCCATTCCGGATCCTGTGGTCGGTGATCCTCCCGCAGTCTTGGGCAGTGATCGTGGCTGTCGCGGTGTTCCACATCGTCTACACCTGGAACCTGTACTTCGAGCCGCTGCTCTACCTGTCCTCGAAGCCCGAGCTCCAGCCGATCGCCACGGGCCTGGCGCAGTTCAACAGCCGCTATGCGCAGCAGGTGGAGCTGGTCCAGGCGGCGACGCTCATGACGATCGTGATCCCGATGGTGATCTTCTTCATGGCCCAGCGCGCGTTCATGCGCGGCATCGTCATCACCGGGGTCGAGAAGTGAGCGACGGCCCGCGGGTCGCTCTCACCTTCGACGCCGAGCACCCCGACCGCCCGCACCACGGCGCCCACGCCGGCTGGGTGCTCGACGAGCTTGGGCGGTTGGACGTGCGCGCATCGGTCTTTCTTCAGGGCCGATGGGTGGAGGCCTTCCCCGATCTCGCCAGACGCGTGGCGGCGGAGGGCCATCTGGTCGGGCATCACTCGTTCTATCACGCGCGGATGCCGCTCCTCAGCGAGGACGGCTTCGCCGAGGACATCCGCGAGGCGGAGCGCGTGATCACCGATGCGACCGGGACCGATCCGCGGCCATGGGCGCGCTTTCCGTTCGGCGCCGGCGCCGACCGCGCCGACCTCGTGGCGCGCCTGGCCGACCTCGGCTATCGCCACGTCGGCTGGGATGTCGAGGTCTACGAGTGGGAACCGGGCCGCTCGTCTCGCGAGATCGCGTCGCGCGCGCTCGACGGCGTGCGGAGCCACGGCGACGGCGCGATCGTCCTGCTCCACACGTGGCCCGACCCGGTTGCCCCGGCGCTCGCGGCGATCGTCGAGGGCCTGCGTGCCGACGGCGCGCGCTTCGTCGGGGTCGACGAGCTCGACCTGCCGGCCGACCTCTCGCCGGTTGGCAACCCGCAGCCGCCGGTCGCGGCACCGATGGGGTGAGCCGGCGCGGCGCGGCCGTCCTCGCCGTCGATGGCGGCAACTCGAAGATCGACCTTGCCCTCGTCTCGCGCTCGGGTGAGCTCCTGGCGCTCGTCACCGGGCCGACGATCTCGCACCAGCAGGTGCCGATGGACGTGGCGATGGCCCGCCTCGCCGACCTCAACGCGCGCGCCGCGCGCGAGGGCGGGATCGCGCCCGCGTCGACCCTCGGCGTCTTCTGTGTCGCGGGGGCCGACTTCCCGGCCGACGTCCGGGCGCTGACCGGCGCCTTCGCCGCGTCCGGCGTGGCGGAGCGCGTGTCGGTCCACAACGATGCGTTCGCGGCGCTTCGCGCGGGCGCTCCGGAGGGCTGGGGCATCGTCGTCGTGTGCGGTGCCGGGGTGAACGCCGCCGGCGTCGGTCCCGATGGGCGAACGGCTCGACTGGCCGGGATCGGTGACCTGTCGGGGGACTGGGGCGGCGGAGAGGGGATCGGGCGCGAGGCGCTCGCGGCGGCCGTGCGCGCGCGGGACGGACGCGGTCCGGCAACGGCCCTCGCCCGGCGCGTCCCGCAGCGGCTCGGCGTCCGCCGGCCGATCGACGTCGCGCGCCAGATCTACGAAGGCCGGATGAACGACCGCCGACTCGAGGAGCTGGCGCCGCTCGTGTTCGAGGTCGCCGGCGAGAGAGATGCGGTCGCGCGTGGCATCGTCGACCGGCTCGCCGACGAGCTCACCGCGATGGCCGTCGCCATCGCCCGCCAGCTGCGTGTCGCCCGCCGGCCGGTCGACGTGGTGCTGACCGGCGGCGTCTTCCGCGCCACCGACCGCATGTTCTACGAACGCATCGAGTCCGGGATCCGCGCGGCGGTACCCGAGGCACGCATCGCCCGCCTGCGAGATCGGCCGGTGCTGGGCGCGGCGCTCATCGGCCTCGACGAGCTGGGGGTGACGCGCGGGGGCGCCGCCGAGCGTCGACTGCGACGGGAGTTCCAGGCACGCGCCTGACCAGGGGACTCGTGGGGGCAGCGCGTACAGTTGACGCGATGGGGTCGACGGATCGTCCGACATCGGTGAGGCGGCTGGGCGTGGCGGCACTGCTTGCGGGGCTGGTCGTGTTCGTCCTTCAGTTCCAATGGGGCGGCGGAGTCGACACCGATCCACCGACGTGCTACGGGATGTTCATGCTGTGGACGGTGCCATGCGGAGGATGGCCGATCGCTGGTCGCCGGGGCCGTTACGGCCCTGCTCGTCTGGGTGGTGCTCCTGGCGAAGGAGAACCCGAAGCTGGTCTGATCCGCGCGCGCCGGACCGATGTCGGGCTAGGCTGTTCGCGATGGCCTCCGACGAGACCCGCGACGGCGTCCCGCTCACGAACCTCGACCAGCCGCTGTTCGACGGCGCGGGAGCCACGAAGCGCGACCTGGTCGAGTATCTCGATGCGGTCCGTGACCGGATCCTGCCCGAGCTAGCGGATCGGCCGCTGTCGGTGATCCGGGTGCATCGGGGCCAGGAAGCGTTCATGCAGAAGAACGTGCCGCGCTACGCGCCGGACTGGGTGCGTACGGTCAGCCTCTGGTCGGAGAGCTCGCGCCGCGACGTGGACTACGCCCTGTGCGACGACCGCCGAACGCTCATCTGGTTCGCGAACCAGCGGGCGGTGGAGTATCACCCGACCCTCGTCCGCGCGACACGCTTCGAGATTCCGACGCATCTCGTCATCGATCTCGATCCACCGGACGTCGGCGCCTTCGACATGGCGGCACGCGCCGCGCACCTCGTGCGAGCGGCGCTCGCCGAACTGGAGCTCGAGGGCGCCGTCAAGACGAGCGGGTCGAAGGGCCTGCATGTGTACGTGCCGGTCGAAGGCGAGCCGTCGATGGCTGACGCGGCCGCCGCGACTCGCGCGATCGCCGAGCGAGCGGCGCGCCTCGACCCGCAGGTCGCCACGACCGCCTTCATGAAGGAGGACCGCGGCGGCAAGGTCTTCGTCGACGCGACGCGCGTCGGCTGGGCCTCGGTCGTGGCCGCCTACAGCCCGCGGGTGCGGCCCGGCACGCCCGTCTCGTTCCCGATCGGCTGGGACGATCTCGACGCCGTGTCGCCGGGGGACTTCACCGTCCACACCGCGGTCGGGCTCCTCGGTGATCGCGACCCGTGGGCCGAGCAGATGCCGGCTCCACAGCGGCTGAGCGCCTCGCTGGTCGAGGAGGGGGCCGCGATTCCCGGAGGTCGCGTGCAGGCGATGCACGAGGGCAAGCGCCGCGCGCGCAAGCGCCGAGCGGGCGAGAGCGAGGGGTAGTGGGGCTCCGAGAGGTCCTTGCGCGCCCGCACCAGGTATATCACTAACGATATATTCCACGACAGCGGCGGAACGCTCCCAAGGCCGGCGCCTCGACGCCCCAACAGGTTGTGGTATCGTTCGCAGGGGTACCACCACTGGTATAGGAGCGCCGAGACAGCATGCGATGCCCCCGTTGTGAGGCGACCGGTACGCGCGTCATCGACTCGCGGGACCTCGAGAACGGCAGCACGATCCGCCGCCGCCGCGAGTGCGAGGCGTGCAGCCATCGGTTCACGACCTACGAGCGACCCGAGGGAGCGCGCCTGATCGTCGTCAAGCGCGACGGCAGCCGCGAGGAGTTCGAGCGCGAGAAGCTGCGCGCCGGGCTGCTGAAGGCGCTCCAGAAGCGGCCGGTGACCCTCGACCGGGTCGAGGCCGCCCTCGACGAGATCGAGTCCACGCTGCGTGGCCGCGGAGACTCGGAGATCCCCTCGACCGAGGTCGGGCGCCTGGCCACCGAGGCGCTCAGGGACCTCGACCAGCTGGCGTACATCCGGTTCGCATCGGTCTATCACGCCTACGACGACATCGAGACCCTGCAGCGCGAGGTTGACCGGCTCATCCGCGGCCGCACCGAGTAGGGCGAGTAAGATCGGCGCTGCATGATCCTGTCCGACCGGGACATCCGCGCCGAGATCGATGCCGGCCGGATCGTCATCGATCCCTTCGTGCCCGAAGCGGTCCAGCCATCGAGCGTCGACCTCCATCTCGGCAACCGCTTCCGCGTCTTCCGCAACAACCGCACCGCGGTCATCGACCCGCGCACCGATCAGCCGGAGCTCACCGAGCTCGTCGAGATCGCCGGCGACGAGCCGTTCATCCTCCATCCCGGCGAGTTCGCCCTCGGTGCCACCTTCGAGCGCGTCGCGCTCCCTGATGACCTCGTCGCCAGGCTCGAGGGCAAGAGCTCGTTGGGGAGGCTCGGGCTCCTGATCCACTCGACGGCGGGATACGTGGACCCGGGGTGGGAGGGGACCCTGACCCTCGAGCTATCGAACGTCGCCAACCTGCCGATCAAGCTGTACGACGGGATGAAGATCGGCCAGGTCAGCTTCCAGCGCCTCAGCTCGCCGGTGGAGGTCGGGTACGGCGACGCGCGCATCGGCAGCAAGTACCGCGGACAGACCGATCCGACCGCGAGCCGCTACCACGCCGACTTCGAGCGCGGGCGGGTCGTTCGCCGATGACCGCACCGCCCAGCGCGCCGCTCCACGAGATCGGTGCACCGAAGTCCTTCGCCGGCGGGATCACGGTCCGCGTCGTGCGCGCCGGCTGGTTCCGTCCCGATGCCGGCGGCTTCTTCGGGGTCGTCCCGCAGCCGCTGTGGTCGCGCTTCGTGACCGCCGACGAGCGCGGTCGGATCCTGTGCCGCCTGAACCTGCTCCTCGTCGAGGCCGATGGTCATCGCCTGCTGGTCGAGACCGGCACCGGCGTGCGGATGAGCGACAAGGACCGCGACATCAAGGGCGTCGAGGGCGGCGACCCGGTCGAGGCGCTGCGGGCGGTGGGCGAGGATCCGGCGTCGATCGACTACGTCGTCGTCACGCACCTCCATTACGACCACGCCGGCGGCATGCTCGGGACCGATGGTCGCCCGGCCTTCCCGAACGCCCGCTACGTCGTGCAGCGCGACGAGGCCGAGGCCGCGCACGGCGACGAGCTGCGCGTCCAGGGGATCATGGAGGTCGAGCAGCTCGACGCGGTGCGCGCCGCCGGGCAGCTGGCCGAGGTCAACGGCGAGGTCGAGGTCATGCCCGGCATCCGCGTGCTCCCCACCGGCGGCCACACGCGCGGCTCGCAGGCAGTGCTGATCGGCGGCGATCGGCCTGGCAGGCGCTCCAGCGACCCGCTCCCGGATCGGGCGATCTTCTGGGGCGACCTGATCCCGACGCGCTGGCAGGTGCCGGTGCGCTGGACGAGCGCCTACGACGACTACCCCGTCGACGCGATCGAGGTGCGCAGAGAGCTCGTCGCCCGCGCCGCCGCCGAAGGCTGGTGGTGCTACTTCACCCACGATCCGGGCGAGATGCCGGTGCGCCTGGAGGCCACCGAGCGCGGGTTCCGCGCTCTAGAGGGCTGACGGGCGGCGTCGTCTCGGTGGATCGAGGCTCCCATTCGACGCAGAGCGGGCAAGCCGGATACCATGGTCGTGCCACCTCCGACGCCCATGTCGGATCCCACCGTCGAAAGGACGCACTTCACGAATGGACACTTCCTTGTTCGCGCTGCGCCGCGGCGCGCTCATCACCCTCATCCTCGTCGTCGCCTCGGCGCTGGCCGCATGCAGCGGCGGCGATGACGCCAGCGAGCCAGCGGATGGCGGCGCGGGCGGGACCGCCACCGTCGAGGACGGCGCTGTCGAGATCTCTGCCGCGGACCTCGCCTTCGATGTCGCGACAATCGAGGCACCGGCCGGCGAAGACTTCACGATCACGCTCGTCAACGACGACAGCGCGGTCCACAACATCAGCATCTACACCGAGGAGGGCGGCGAGGTGCTGGCCGAAGGGCCGTTCATCGACCCGGAGCAGACCGGCACGACCGACGTCAGCGCCCTCGAGCCGGGCACGTACTTCTTCGTCTGCGACCTGCACCCGGAGATGAACGGGACGCTCATCGTCAGCGGCTGAGTCACTTCCCACCAGACCGATGACGGGGGCGCGGATTCCGCGCCCCCGTTTCTCATGTCTCAGTCGCTGAGCGGCGGGCTCACGCGGACGATTCGAGCAGCTCGTCGAGGATCTCGACCATGCGCGCGGGATCGAGCGGACCGATGACCTCGCGCAGGACGGTTCCCGACTCGCCGATGAAGTAGTGGCGCGGCAGTCCATCGGTCCCGGCCCACTCGTAGTACGTGTCGAGACCGGGGTCGAGCAGGATCGGGTACGTCACGCCGTAGCGATCGGCGAAGTCGGCGACGGCGGCGTCCTCCTCGCCCCAGTTCACCCCGAGGATCAGGAGCTCGTCGGCGTATTCCTCCGCGATCCGCTGCATGGCCGGCATCTCGGTCCGGCACGGCTCGCAGCTGGTGGCCCAGAAGTTGACCCACGTGATGCGGCCGTCGGCATCGGCCAGCGACCAGTCGCGGCCGTCCAGGTCCGCGGCCGCCAGCGGTGGAGCGGCCTGCCCGACGAGCGTCCCGGACCGGCCATCCGGCGCGCCCCGCAGCAGCGGCACGCTGACGAGCCAGGCGAGCAGCCCGCCGAGGAGGAGGATCCCGATGAGCCAGAGCAGGCTGTATCGGCGCCGCCGGAGGACCGATGGGATCATCGGCCCGCGAAGATCTCGTCGAGGTCGGGACGGGTGATGACGAGCTCGGCGCGCTCGGTGCCGTCGACGACGAGCACGGGGATGCGGTGCGCGTAGCGCAGGAGGAGGTCGTCATCGGTTGTCGATGTCGATGGCGTCCCAGCCGTCGGATCCGAGCATGTCGTCGAGCAGGACGCTCGCGTCGGCACAGAGGTGGCAGCCCTCGCGGACGTAGAGGGTGGCTCGGGGCATGGCCGGGATCATAGAGTAGGATCGGCCGAGCGCCGCCCGCGTAGCTCAGTGGATAGAGCGCCGCCGTCCTAAGGCGGGCGTCGGGGGTTCGAATCCCTCCGCGGGCGCCAACGATCAGTCCGCGGATTGGACCTCGCGGTCGTTGAGCGGCTGGGTTGGCCGGTCGTTGTGCTGGTAGCCGTCGTAGCCCGGAAAGGCGGCGATGAGCTCGTGCAGGCGATCGACGGCCGTGGCGGATGCACCGAGCGTGTCCTTCAGCACGATCCAGCGCACGCCCTCCGTGCATCCGGGCGTGGTCAGCGAGCCGGGATAGGTGAAGTACCGCGAGATCTCGGCGCCGGTGGGCCCGACCGGCAAGAGCTCCAGCGGTGACCGGTCCTCGGCGACCTCGACCTCCTCGCCGGATTCGGCCGGCGCGCTGGCCATGATCACGTCGAGCAGCGCGCTCGGCGGAGCCGCCTGGTCGAGGAGCACGCCCACGACCGCGAGCTCGTCATCCTCGTTGCGGTGGACGAAGTGCACCTCCACGTCGTACTCGACGCCGGCGAGCGTGTGCTCGCTCGGCGCGTGGACGTGGTACTGCACGAGCGTGTACACGTCGTCACCGATGGAGAGCGCGCGTCCGGCGTCCTCCGGGACGGCGACCTCGATGACGTGACCGGTGTTCTCGACGACGAGCGGCGCCTCGGCGTAGTCGAACGTGAGCGGCGGCAGGTCGGCCGGCTCGGTCTCGGCGATGTCGATCGGCGACTGCTCGTCGCCCTCGAGGCAGGCATCGAATGACGCGTCGACCGTGCCCCAGCCTTCCGGGCCGAGGTCGTCGTCCGCCGGGTCGTGGTTCCAGGCGGGAGGCTGGGCCGGGGCCGTCGGGGACGGGCGGCCGGTGCCGCCGCAGGCGGCGAGCACGAGCGCCGACGCCGCCAGGAGGGCGGCGACGCGTGGCGCTCGTGTCATCCGATCAGCGGGACGCCGCCGCGGCGGTCCCGGCCCGCTCGTGAATCCCCTCGGCGAACTCCTCGAGCATCATGGCGTTGAAGGCGGGGAGGTCCTTCGGCGAGCGTGACGTGACGATGCCGGAGTCGACGACGACCTCCTCGTCGACCCAGTCGGCGCCGGCGTTGCGGAGGTCGGTCTTCAGCGACGGGTACGAGGTGACGCGCCGTCCGCGAACGGCATCGGCCTCGACGAGCAACCACGGGGCGTGGCAGATCGCCGCGATCGGCTTGCCGGAATCGGCGAAGTGGCGAACGAACGCCACGCCGCGCTGGTCCTGGCGCATCGTGTCGGGGTTCTTCACGCCGCCGGGGAGCAGCAGCGCGGCGTACTCGTCGGGGCGCGCACGGTCGAGCGTCACGCCGACCGTGGCGGTGTCCGCATCGGTCTTGCCGCGAATCGTGCCGTCATGGTCGGAGACGATCGTGACGTCGGCACCGGCCCCGCGGAGGGCGGAGACGGGCTCGGTCAGCTCACTCGGCTCATAGCCGTCGGTGACGAGGACGGCGACCTTTAGTCCATCGAGTTGCATCGGAACATCTCTCGAGCGGTTACACCGTCCAGGGCCGCAGGCAGTGTGCCAGCCCGGGGTCTGGACCTTGGCGTGTAACGTTGACGCGCTGATTCGAAGCGTGAGGTCCGCCCAATGCCGCGACTCTCGTCCGCGCTGGTTGCCGAGGCGATCGGCACCTTCCTCTTCTTCTTCCTGGGAGCCGGTGCCGTCGTGCTCGGCGCACATACCGGGGATACCAGCGGCGGTCTCGTCGGCGTCGCGTTGGCCCACGGCCTCGCGCTGGCAGTCCTCGTCTCCGCGTTCGGGGCCGTATCGGGGGGTCACTTCAACCCGGCGGTGACATTCGGCGTGTGGATCACCGGACGGATCGCGCCGGCTCGAGCGGCGATGTACGTCATCGCCCAGCTGCTCGGCGCCGTCGCCGCGGGCTTCGCGCTGCGGTTCGTATTCCCGGAGACGTCGTGGGAGCCGGTGGCGCTCGGCACACCGGCGCTGGGCGAGGGCACCGACGTCACGCAGGGCATCGTCATCGAGGCGGTCATGACGATGGTGCTGCTCGTCGCCGTGTTCGGGACGGCAATCGACCCCCGGGGCCCGAAGATCGGTGGCCTGGCCATCGGCCTCGCGGTCGCGGCCGACATCTTCATGGGCGGCCCGCTGACCGGCGCCGCGATGAACCCGGCGCGCTGGTTCGGTCCGGCGGTCGCATCGGGCACGTATGACGACTGGTACGTGTGGTGGATCGGTCCGTTGGTCGGCGCGGCGATCATCGCGCTCGTGTACCGGTTCGTGTGGGAGGAGTCCGCGGAGCCGGAGGTGACGCCCGCGACGCCGCAGGGCTGACGCCTAGAGGGCGAACGTGAAGAGGCCTGCCAGCGTGGCGAAGGCGTTCAGGTAGATGAGGATGCCGATCGCCACGATGAGCAGGCCCGTCACGACCTGCACCGCGCGGTGGTGGCGCCGCAGGAAGGCGACGAGCGGCCGGACGGCCGGGAAGGCGAAC
This sequence comes from uncultured Chloroflexia bacterium, assembly GCA_963844415.1. Lineage (GTDB taxonomy): Bacteria > Chloroflexota > Limnocylindria > QHBO01 > QHBO01 > JACDBZ01. The sequence continues at coordinate 228,580 of CAWJOA010000005.1, read as the reverse complement.
GCGGCCACGAGGAACGGGACCGCCAGGCCGATCGAGTAGGCGGTGAGCAGCAGCGCGACCGCCGGCGCCGAGCCGCTCGAGGCGCCCATCGTGAAGATCGCCCCGAGCACGGGGCCGATGCACGGCGTCCAGCCGATCGCCACGAGCCCGCCGAGCGCGAGCGCCCGCGTCGAGCGCGCCGCCGGCAGCCACTCCGGGCCGACGCCGACCTGCAGCCGATCGAAGACCGGTCCGAAGACGCCCGTCGTCAACACGCCGATGACGACGACGAGCACGCCGACGACCATGCGCGCCTCGGGGATCCGGAACAGCGGGCCGCCGAGGAGGCCGATGGCGGTGCCGAGCACGATGAAGAGGATGCTGAAGCCGGCCACGAACAGGAGTGCCTGCGGAAGCACCTGGGCGCGGGTGGCGGCGACCGTGCCGCCACCGTCGGCGACCGCGGCGTTGCCGAGGAAGGCGAGGTAGACCGGCAGCAGCGCGAGCACGCACGGCGAGATGAAGCTGAGGACCCCGGCCGCGAAGGCGACCGCGATGCTGACCTCGGTCATGGCGCCGAGCCTAGCGGAAGGCCGCCGGTTGGACGCCGGGGTCGATGACGATCGGCTGCGCGATGATCCAGAGGCTCAGCACGGTGTAGCCGATCATCAGCGCCACCATCGGCAGGCCGGCGACGGTCGCGCGCCCAGGCGCATCGCGGAGGGTGAGCCGATGCGCGAGCACGATGCCGGCGACATGGCCGCCCACGATCGCCGCCACGCTCAGGTACCAGATCGCTGCCGACCGGGATCCAGCCGATGTCTCGGCGCGAGGCTCATCAGCGGGTCCACGATCAGCGACGGCAGCCAGATCGCGCCGCGGATGACGAGCGTCAGGTAGTGGGCGACGAGGTAGCCCGCGGCGATCGGCAGCAGGGTCGAGGCGTAGGCCGCCGGTCGCAGCGTCGCACCACGGCGCGAGCGCGCGCGTGAGCGCCAGCGTGGCGGCGAAGGCGAGGAGGAAGGCGGCAACCACGAGTGGCCAGGACGGCGGTATCGGTCAGGAGGAAGGCGAGGCCGGTCGGACCGAGCGCGTCGACGATCGGCTGCCTGCAACGCGGTCAGCAGCACGCCGCCGAACGCGGTCTCGCTTCAGGCCGTCGTAGGTGACGCCGGCCAGGACGAGGACGATGAAGGCCGCATCGGACCAGCCGGGCGGCGCCGGCTCGGTGAGCCCGACGAACCACGTCCGCAGCTCCGCGCTCCGCTCGCGGTCGTCGGCCGCGGTGGCGCACTCCGGGCAGTCGATGCATCGGTCCGGGTTGCACGCCTCCTCGCAGCCGGCGCAGAGCTCACGGCTGACGGACCGTCGGGCCACCGGACCGATGCGTCCGAACCAGCCGAGGAGGACCTCGAACAGCTCGCCGTGCCGCAGCCAGGCCACCGGCCCGAACAGCGCCATGCCGGCGAGGCTGAGCACGGTGTAGCCCGCCAGGAGCGCAGCGACGGTCGTCGCCACGCGTGCGGCCCGGCAGGACGAGCTCGCACCAGATCGCCGCCGGCGAGCAGCGCCACGGCCGGCCATCGCGCGAGGCCCGGGTGGGATAGCGGAGGCCGGCGTCGAGGCGCTCGGCCCCGAGGCGGCGGGCGACCCACTCCAGCGCCGCGAAGGTCGTGCGGAACGGGCTGAGCGACGGCCACGGGTTGCCGACCACGGCCGCGACGATCGGCAGCGCGACCCAGATGCCGATCCACAGCAGCACCGCCGGCAGCGGCGAGATGTCGGCGACGACGAACCCGACGACGATCGCGCCGTACCACCACGCCAGGCCGACGACCCGCAGCAGCGTTCGCAGGACGGCGCTGACGGTCACGCGTGAGACGGCGACGGTGCGGTAGTCCGGGTCGGCGGCGCGGCGCGAGGCGACGACGGTGACGACGAACGAGGCGGCGACCGCAACGGCCGCGCCGAGCAGGTACAGCCAGAGCGGCACCGGCAGCTGGAAGGCGCCGTCGATGGCGTGGGCCGATGCCGGACGCGGGAGCGCGACCACGAGCGCGGCCGCCGCGAGGGCAGCCAGCGCCAGCCGGCGCTCAGCGCTCATGGACGGTGAGGATCCCGATCGTCACGCCCTGCGGGTCGTCGGCGAGGTGCAGCTCGATCGGGAACTGGCCGCTGGTGGTGGCCTCGAACTCCAGGGTGACCTCTTCGCCGGCAGCGATCGTCGTGGCCGGCACCACCGCGTCGAGCCCGTGGATGTGGAACACGCCGTCGACCTCGGGGTCGACGATGAGGGTCACGAGCTGGTCGCGACAGGCTGCCGGGTCGTCAGGCTCCATGCGCGCCGGCGCTGACGGTGACCTCGATCGTCCGTTCATCGGCATCGCAGTCCTCCGGTCGATTCTCCGAGACGCAGCCGGCGAGCGTGACGGCCAGGGCGACGAGCAGCAGGGCGGATGCCCGGGTGCGGTGCATGACGGCCGAGTATAGGCAGGCATCTGGCGCAGGCCTTGCAGCGCACCCCGCGGCCGAGCAAGCTGTCATACGAGGAGCACATCATGGCTTCAGTCGTCGAGAGCACCGATGTCCACGTGCCGTTGAGCGTCGCCTACAACCAGTGGACGCAATTCGAGGAGTTCCCGCGCTTCATGGAAGGCGTGACCTCGGTCACCCAGACCGATGACACCCACCTCCACTGGGTCGCCCAGGTCGGCGGGATCGAGCGCGGGTGGGTCGCAGAGATCACCGAGCAGCATCCCGACGAGCGCATCGCGTGGCGCGCGACCTCGGGCGCCCGGAACGCCGGCGTGGTCACCTTCCATCGCATCGACGACGACACGACCCGGGTGACCCTGCAGATGGACGTCGATCCCGACGGGCTCGTGGAGAACCTGGGCACGGCCCTCGGATTCCTGGATCGCCGCGTGAAGGGCGATCTCGAGCGGTTCAAGGAGTTCATCGAGAGCCGCGGCGCGGAGACCGGCGCGTGGCGCGGCGAAGTGGAGGTCCCGTCAAGACGATGACACGCCGAGACCAGTCGGGCGGAGGGTTGACCGGTGCGACCGGCGACCTCACGCCGGACGACATCCAGCGCGACTTCGAGCCCGGCGAGTGGCGCGAGGCGAGCGACCCGGCGCACCACGCGGACGTCACCCGCTCGCAGGGGTCACACGCCCACGAGCACGTCACGCCGAGCGAGCCCGAAGGCGACGAAGAAGCGCCGCCGGATGCCCACGAGGCGCACGAGCCGCGCGAGTCCCGGATCGGCGGCGACGAGCGCGCCGACCAGGAGGAGCACTTCTAGGGTCGGTCAGCCCACCGGCTGCTTGACGTTGGCGTCCTCGTCGACCTCGATCCCGTGGCGCTCCGCGGCCCGCAGGATCTTCCTGCGCGCCTCCTCCTTCGCGGTCTTGCTCTGGAAATCGGTCTGGTTGAATCGCGCGATCGCGTTGCGCACGTGCGACTCGTCGTTGATCGGCAGGTGCTCGCCGCCGTCGCTGTCGACGTAGGCGAACTGGTCCTTCCGCAGCTTGTCGCGATCGTCGGCGTCCAGCTCGGCCATGTCGTTCCCCTTCGGTGCGTGGTCTGCCCAAGGAGCTCGCACATCGCGTGCCGCGGGTGGCAAGCGGCTCTCGGTCTATCGCGGGAATGTCGCATGAGGTGGCTACTGCGTTGCGATTCCGCGATCCATCGAGGACCGATGCGCACGACCTGCCCGCCGGCGCGCTGCTCCTGCGTCCCGGCTCTCGGTACGCCGCGGGAATGCCCGCGCGCGGGCCTTCCGGTGAAGTAACCGCGATCGATCGAGACGACGGCCGCCCCGCACGCAAGGCAAGCGCTTGCTCGGACTAACGGCATGGCTCTTGCGTTGGGGCCCGTTCGTGACCCAGCCAACCGAGCCGATCATCTCGGCGCGCGACGTGACCCGCGCCTTCGATGGGCGCGTCGTCGTCGACGACCTCACCTTCGACGTCAGCCCCGCGACGATCCTCGGCGTCGTCGGTCCGAGTGGCTCCGGCAAGACGACGACGATTCGCATGCTCACCGGCACCCTGGGCCGGACGAGAGGCGAGATCACGGTCATGGGCGAGGACCCGATGCGGTTCAGCCGCCGGGTCCGCGGCGCGCTCGCGTACATGCCGCAGCTGTTCAGCCTCTACGAGGACCTCTCGGCGCAGGAGAACGTCGGCTTCGTGGCCGCGCTGTACGGCATCGGTCCGTTCCGGCGAACCGGGCGCATCGAGCGTGCGCTCGAGGTCGTCGACCTGCTCGATGCCCGCCACGTCTTCGCGCGCGACCTCTCCGGCGGGATGCAGCGGCGGCTCGAGCTGGCCTGCGCGCTGGTCCACGACCCCGAGGTGCTGTTCATCGACGAGCCGACGGCCGGGATCGACCCGATGCTGCGCCAATCGATCTGGGACGAGCTGCGCCGGCTTCGCTCGGAGGGCCGGACCACGGTCGTCACCACCCAGTACGTGTCGGAGGCGGAGTACTGCGACCGGGTCGCGCTCATCACCGACGGCGAGCTCGTGGCGCTCGACACGCCCGATGCGCTGCGGCAGATGGCGTTCGGAGGCGACGTCCTCGAGATCACCGCTGACCGCGCGGTCGACCCGGACCTGCTCGCGGCGGTGGAGGGTGTCCAGAACGTTCGACAGCGGGGACCGCGAACGCTGACCGCCACCGTCTCGGATGCCGGAGCCCTGACGCCCCGTATCGTCGAAGCGATGCGCACCGCCGGCGTCGGGGTCGTCGGGATCGAGGAGCATCAGCCGACCTTCGACGAGGTCTTCACCGAGCTCGTCGGGCAGAGTCGCGCCGTGCGAAATGGGGGCGCGCCCGATGGGTAGCCTCGTCCGCATCGGCTCCTTCACCGGCAAGGAGCTCCGCGAGGTGATCCGGCGTCCGGGCGTGCTGTTCAGCACGATCATCGGTCCGTTCGCGGTCATGCTCGTCTTCGGCCTCGGCTACTCGGGGTATCGCGCGCCGTTCACGACCGAGATCGTCATCCCCGAGGGCGTCGGTCTTCCGAGCGATCCGGAGTACTACGCCCAGCTCGCGCCCGGACGGCTGGTGGTCGAGGACATCGGGACCGATGCGGCCGCGGCCGAGCAGCGCCTTCGCGACGGTGAGATCGACCTCGTGATCGTCGCGCCCGAGAATGCCGTCGACGAGCTGCGCAACGGCCGCCAGACGACGATCCGGGTCCTGTGGAACCAGATCGACCCGGTGTACGACCAGCTTGCCGGCCTGGCGACCTCGATCCTCGTCAGCAGCCTGAACGCCGAGATCATCGAGGCCGCGGCGGCCGAGGGCATCGCCTTCGCCGAGGGTGAGGTCGGGGAGGAGGTCCCGGACGTGCCACCCGAGGTCGTCGCGAGGCCGACCACCGCGGAGACGGACAACGTGGCGCCGTCCGAGCCGAGCGTCGTCAGCTACTTCGGCCCGGCGGTGTTCGCGCTCGTCATCCAGCACCTCGCGATCACGCTCACGGCCCTCTCGCTTGTCCGCGAGCGTCTCAGCGGCCAGATGGACCGCTTCCGGGTGGCGCCGGTGACGTCCAGCGAGCTGCTCATCGGCAAGTACGTGGCGTACGCCGCGCTCAGCCTGGCGGTGGGTGGGGCCGTCGCCGCGCTCCTCGTGAGCGTCCTCGGGGTCCCGCTGCTCGGCGGCTGGCTGCCGCTCATCGGGATCGTGCTGCTGCTGACGTTCGCGTCGCTCGGCGTCGGCCTCCTCATCTCGCTCGTCGCGGACTCGGAGCGCCAGGCGGTGCAGCTGTCGATGATCCTGTTGCTCGCGAGCGTCTTCTTCTCGGGCTTCGTCCTGCCGGTGACCGACTTCGCGGAATGGACGCAGTACCTGGCCTACTCGCTGCCGGTGACGCACGGGATCGCGCTGCTCCAGGACATCATGCTGCGCGGCGAGGTGACCGCCGTCTGGATGGTCGCCGCATTGGCGGTCATCGGGCTGGTGCTGTATGTCGGCTCGCTCCTGCGCCTGCGGCGCGTCCTGCGTCGCGCCGACTGACCGATCAGGCCGCCGGCCCCTCCTGGGCCGCGCGCTGGGCTCGAAGCAGCAGCGACCCGGCCACCAGCGCCGCGACCGCCGGCAGGGTGAGGTACGCCAGCAGCAGTACGAAGAGCCCGCGAATGGGGACGGGGTTGACCGGCACCGAGTCGCGCAGCACCTCGAGCTCGGTGGCGAGCGCCTCGAGCTCGACGCCGATGGCATCCGCGTCGGTGCGGACGGCGGAGACCGTTCCCGAGGTGCCTCCGAGCGTCGCCGCCAGCTCCTCGGCCTGGTCCGCGGCGTCGGCGAACTCGTCGGCGAGCGGCTGGAGCGGCTGGGCGCCGAAGATCGACAGGTTCATCGCCGACGACAACGCGTCGAGGGTGGCACCGGCATCCGCGGACAGCGTGGCCGCCTGGGCGATCGAGCCCTCCGCGTTCGCCAGGGACGCGTCGATCGATTCGAACGAGTCGGCGGCCGCCGCCGTGGACCGCGCCGCCGCCTCGAGGGTCGTGTCGGTCGCCGCGGCGAGCCGCTCCAGCTGCCCGGCGGCGTCGAGGCCGAACGTGAAGCCGACGATCGAGAGGGCGAGGCCGACGAGGCCGTACGCGACGAGCCCCCATGCGAGCGTGGAGCGGCCCATCGGCCCTCAGTCCTCGGCGAAGAAGGGGTCGTCGCCGTACAGCTCGAGCCAGCGACGGCGCATCTGTCGGATCGTGGCGGCCACGGCGGCGTCCGGGGTGCCGGTCGGCAGGAGGCTGCCGATGGCCGCGCGTACGCGGTCGCTGTTCTCCATGCCGAGCAGCGCGAGGTAGTCGGCCACGCGCTGCGCCGCGCCCTTGCCGCGGGCTCGCTCGCGGACGAGCACGTCGGCCTCGTGGTCGAGCGCGCCGGCGTAGTCCGCATCGGTGCGCTCGATCTCGGCGAGCAGGAGCGGGACCTCCTCCAGCCGCGGGTCCGAGTACGCCCAGCGCAGGAAGCTGTCGTTCGGGCCGGGCTGGCGGTCGTGATGGCCGGCATGGAACTGCTGGAGGTACTGCCGGCGTTCTGCCTCGGTGCGGGTCAAGGCGATCTGGACCAGCTGGCGCATCTCTGGCGTCCAGCGGCGGAGCGACTCGACGAATTGGCGCAGCGTGAGGCTGCCGGCGGGCTGGGGTTGAAATCGATGCTCATGAACGTGCTGCACGGGCGACCGTATACTACCCGCCGTGCGCCGAGCCCCGCCCCTGGCCTTCCCCCGTGGTGAGGGCCGTATGAGGCGCGCGAGGGGGGTCTTCGCGGTCGTCTCTTCGGTCCTGCTCGCCCTCGTGGCGACGACGGCCGGTGGGCCGATTCAGGCCGCCGGACCGCCGCTCCGCTTCCTGGCCGGCGCGGCTGGCACGCTCGACCCGGCCTACATCGCCGATGCCGCAGACGTGCAGCTGCTCCTCCAGCTCTACGCCGGGCTGACGCGTCTCGACGAGCGCGGCGAGGCCTATCCATCCCTCGCCTCCGGCTGGCAGGTGAGCGACGACGGGCTCACGTACCGCTTCACGCTGCGTGACGACCTCGTCTTCAGCGACGGCTCGCCGCTCGTCGCCGAGGATGTCCGCCGCTCGTGGCTGCGGCTGCTCGACCCGGCCACCGGCGCGAGCGCGCCGGACGTGCTCACCGTCATCGAGGGCGCGAGCGAACGCTTCGCCGGCGAGGCCGACGAGGACGAGGTCGGGATCGAGGCACCCGACGAGACCACGCTCGTCGTGCAGCTGCGCCATCCGGCGTCCTACTTCGTCGAGATCACCGCGACGCCGGCAACGTTCGTCGTCCCCCCGGCCGCGGACGCCACCCCGACCTGGCAGACGCCGGATGCGTTCGTCGGCAGCGGCCCGTACGTCGTCGCCGGGGCCGAGGGCGCCGACCTCGTGCTGCGCGCCAACGAGCACTACGTCGCCGGGCCGCCGCCGATCGACGAGATCCGCTGGATCGCGACGATCGAGAGCAACGGTGCTGCGGCGTTCGCGAACGACGAGGTCGACCTCGTGCAGGTGCCCGGCTGGGACGCGACCTGGATCGCGTTCGACGCCGATCTCGGTCCCCACCTGTACGTCGCCGAGCCGCTGACCGTCAGCTACTTCGGCTTCGATACCGCTCGGCCACCGTTCGACGACGAGCGGGTCCGCCGCGCGTTCGCCCTCGCGATCGATCGTGAGCGCCTCGTGCCGCTGGCGGAGGGTGCCTCGGCGACCGCCGCAGACAGCCTCGTCCCGCCGGCCATCTGGCCGGACGGCTTCTCTCCGGAGTCGGACCACGACCCGGACGAGGCGCGCCGCCTGCTCGACGAGGCCGGTTACGCCGACAGGTCCGACCTCGGCACGATCGTCGTGAGCGGTGCCGGGCTGGGCGTCGGCCCGGCGGTCGAGGTCTGGCGCGACGAGCTCGGGGTCGAGGTCGACGTCGAGGTGATGGAGTTCGCCGACTACCTCGCGGTTCTCGACTCGCGCCCGCCGGGCATCTTCACCGTCAACTGGATCGCCGACTACCCGTCGCCGCACGCGATCTACGGCCTCCTCCTCGAGCCGGGCGCCGGGAGCAACTACGGCGATTGGCGCGACGATCGGTTCGTGGAGCTGCTCGAGGCGGCGGCACGGGCGCCGGAGGACGAGGTCGGTGCCGCGTACGACGCAGTCGACGCGTATGTCGCCGAGCAGGCCCCGGTCATCCCGTGGGCGTACGGTGAGACGTGGTGGCTGGTGGCGGACGGCCTGCGCGGGCTCGGCAACCTGACGATCGGCCTCGTCGACTTCGGGAGGGTGTCGTGGGACGGCTGACGCGCTGGGTTGCGCCGCCGCTGCTGGCCGCTGCGCTGCTCGCGCTCGGGACCGATGCCGCCGCCGCCTTCGACAGCTTCGGCGAGTCGACCGCCGAGTCGACCTACGGCCAGGAGATTCGCTTCTCCACGACCCTCGAGGGCGACGCGCCCGACCGGCTCGAGATCCTCATCCGTACCCCGGGGAGCGACGGCTCGCTCGTCATCCCGGTCGAGCCGGACGGCTCGAGCGCCGAGTACGTGTGGGACACGTCCGTCGACCATGTCGTGCCGAACACGCTGTTCACGTACGAGTGGCGCGCCACCGATGACGACGAGGTCACCGTGTCCACCGAGGAGCAGTTCCGCTACGTCGACGATCGGCCCGGCCTCGACTGGCAGAGCGTCCAGCTCGGCGAGTCCACGGTGCACTGGTACGGCGACGGAGAGGACCAGGCGCTGCGGTTCGGCGAGCTCGCGGCGGTCGGGGTGGAGCAGGCCGAGCAGCTGCTCGGGACGGAGCTCGCCGGCCCGGTCGACGTGTTCGTGTACCGCACCCGTGAGGAGTTCTTCGGTGCCATCGGTCCCGGCGCGCGCGAGTGGACCGGCGCGGCCGCGTACTCCGACCTGCGCACGATCTTCATGTGGAACTCGGCCGAGGCGGGGTCGCCGGCCTACCTCGAGACGGTGATCGTGCACGAGATCACCCACATCGTCTTCCACGACGCGACCGACAACCCCTTCCACGAGCCGGCCACCTGGCTGAACGAGGGCATCGCAACCTGGTCGGAGACGCAGGACGCGTCCGCCGAGCGCTCGATCGTCGAGCAGGAGGCCGCCGGAGCCGGGCTCTTCTCGTTCGACGCGATCACCGAGCAGTTCCCGATCGGCGAACGTGGAGGGCGGCTCTCGTACGCCCAGGGCACGACGATGATCGACATGATCATCGACGGCTACGGCCGCGAGGCGATCGCCGGCATCGCCGCCGCCTACCGCGAGGGATCCTCCGACGACGATGCGCTCGAGGCGGGGACCGGTGTCGGGGCCGACGAGCTGTACGCCGCGTTCTTCGCCGAGTTCGGGGTCACCGAGCCGGCGCCGATCGAGCCGGAGCCGATCGCGGCCTCCAACGTCGACCGGCCGACGGCCGGCACGGTCGACCCGGGTGGCGTCGACCCGGGGGCCGAGCCGCCGCCCGGTGACGCGGTTCCGGGTGAGGGCGAGCCGTCGACGTCAGGCTCCGATGTCGCGGTCGTCGTCGCGCTCGGGATCGGCCTCGCGGCGGCCGCGGCCGGGGCGCTGGCGATGACCAGGCGCGCCGAGCGGAGGTCGCGCACGTGACCCGCCGCGAGTCGTCGGGCGGCAGCCGCCGCGCGTGGGTGATCAGCGTCGCCGCCGCGCTCGGCGTCATCGGCTTCGTGGCAGCCGCCCAGTGGAACAGCTCCCTCGCGCGCCAGGAGTTCATCACCTCGGCCCAGCGCGTGCTCATCACCGAGGCGGAGCAGGCGCAGCGCGAGCAGGAGCGGCTGCGGACGGAGCTCGCTGCGGCGGAGGCTCGCGTCCAGACCTTCCAGGAGGCCGATGTCGGGTCGCAGGCCGCGCGCGCCGAGCTGAACCGCGCACTCGCCGAGGCCCGGCTGGAGACCGGCCTCGTCGAAGTCGAGCGGGCCGGGCATGGTGCTCGAGATCTCCGACAGCCTGCGCCAGGTGCCGGTCGGTGAGAGCGCGACGAACTACATCGTCCTCGTCGACGACCTGCGCGACATCGTCACCGCACTGTGGGCATCTGGCGCCGAGGCGATCGCGATCTCCGGCGGCCTCGTCGAGGGCGTCGAGCCCGAGCGGCTCGTGGCGACGTCGTCGATCTACGGCGCGGGCTCGGCCATCCTCATCAACGCCGTCCCGCTGTCGCCGCCGTTCCGGGTCGAGGCCATCGGGCCGGACGGCCTCCACGATCGGTTCCTTGCCCATCCGAGCTACCTGACGCGCGTGGCGCGGCGGATCGAGGCCTACGGGCTCGAGTTCGCGAGCGAGGCGCGTGACGAGCTCGACCTCCCCGAGTTCATCGGCAACACGAGGCTGCGCTGGGGGACTGCGCTCTCGGAGGAGTCCGAGTGATGGCCGCCCGGATCGCCCAGCTCAGCCTCTTCGGGGTCGCGCTCATCATCGGCCTGCTGCTCGTCGGGCAGCTCCGTTCGCAGGCTCGGCCGATCGAGCTGTCGAACCTGTCGGCGCAGGAGCTCGCGGAGCTGATCGAGACGCTGAACGCCTCGAACGTCGAGCTCAGCAGTGGGCTCGACGAGCTGCGCGCGCAGATCCGCGACTACGAGAGCGCCGCCGTGCGTGGCCAGTCGGACATCACCCTCAGCGAGGAGGTCCTGCTCGGGATCGCGGCGATCGGCGGCCTCGTCGGCGTCGAGGGCCAGGGGATCCTGATCACGGCGGAGGGCTCGTTCGACCCGATCGCGGTGAACGACCTCATTCACGAGCTGCGCAATGCCGGCGCGGAGGCGATCGCGATCGACGAGATCCGCATCACCGCCCGTTCGGTCGCCGAGCTCGGGACGAGTGCGATCGAGATCGACGGGGTGCCGATCGGTTCGACCTTCGAGATCCGCGCGATCGGGTCGCCCGACGGGCTCCAGGCGGCGATCGAGCGACCCGGAGGCATCCTCAGCCTCTACGAGCAATCGATCGACGCGCGGTTCAGCGTGAGCCAGGTGGACCGGCTCATGCTGCCCCCGACCCGGCGCGACCTCGCGCCGGCGGCCGCCCGTCCGGTCGAGTAGCCTGTTGCGGTCCACCACCACGGGAGCCTGGGCTTGGTGATGTCATGAGAGATCTGATCGAGCGCGCGCTGGACGCGGCGCAGCGTGGCGGCGCGACCTATGCGGACGTCCGTGTCGTGGAGCGCGAGACCGAGGGACTGACCGTCAAGAACGGGGCGCTCGAGGCGGCGACCTCGAACTCGAGCGCCGGATTCGGCGTGCGCGTCCTCGTCGACGGGGCGTGGGGCTTCAGCTCGAGCGCGAACCTCGACCTCACCGAGGCCGAGCGCATCGCGCGTGAGGCGGTCGAGATCGCGGCGGCCTCCGGCATCGCCGGCGGCGAGCCGGTGCAGCTCGACGAGACCGACCCGGTGACCGATACCTACCGCACCGCGTTCGACGAGGATCCGTTCGCCGTCAGCCTCGACGACAAGCTCGCCATCCTCATGGAAGCCGATGCGGGCATGGCGCGAGTTCCAGGCGTCGCAATCCGGGAGGGAAACATGATCGCCGGGCGCGAGCGCAAGACGTTCGCCTCGCTCGCCGGCGCCTGGATCGAGCAGGAGATCGTCGAGGCCGGTGGTGGGATCGAGGCCACCGCGGTCAACGACTCGGAGATGCAGCAGCGCAGCTACCCGAACTCGTTCGGCGGCCAGTCGGTCACCGGAGGCTTCGAGGCCGTGCGCGCCCTCGCCCTGGCCGACCACGCGCAGGAGACGGCCGAGCTCGCGGTCGCGCTGCTCGATGCGCCGCAGTGCCCGTCCGGCGAGATGGACCTCATCCTCGACTCGACCCAGGTCGCGCTCCAGATCCACGAGTCGTGCGGCCACCCCACGGAGCTCGATCGCGTGTACGGCACCGAGGCCAGCTTCGCCGGCACGAGCTTCCTGACCACCGACAAGCTCGACGAGCTGCGCTACGGCAGCGACCTCGTGAGCATCGACGCCGATGCCACGGCGCCGGGCGGCCTCGGCACGTTCGGCTACGACGACGAGGGGGTGCCCGCGCAGAAGGTGCCGCTCATCGAGAACGGGACGCTGGTCGGCTACCTGACGAGCCGCGAGACCGCGCCACAGATCGGCCGCCGCAGCATGGGCAGCGCCCGCGCCTGGATGTGGAGCAACATCCCGCTCATCCGCATGACGAACATCAACCTGCGGCCGGGGGACGCCGGCAGCCTCGAGGATCTCATCGCCGACACGCGGGACGGCATCTTCATGAGCGTGAACAAGAGCTGGTCGATCGACGACCGGCGACTGAACTTCCAGTTCGGCGACCAGGCCGGCTGGCTCATCAAGAACGGCAAGCTGACCGAGCTCGTCAAGAACCCGACGTATACCGGCATCACCCCGCAGTTCTGGGGCAGCTGCGACGCGATCTGCGGCCCCGACGAGTGGACGCTGTGGGGGCTGCCGAACTGCGGCAAGGGGGAGCCCGTCCAGACCGGGCACGTCGGGCACGGTGCGGCGCCCGCGCGGTTCCGCAAGGTGAAGGTGGGGGTCGGGCGATGGTAGCCACCCGCACCGAGGTCGACGAGCTCCTCGACCGCGCGCTGTCCCACTCGAGCGCGGGCGCCACCGAGGCGCTCTACCTCGGCCAGGACGCGGCGCTCACGCGCTTCGCGAACAACCGGATCCACCAGAACGTCCGCGAGCACGACGCCCAGCTCCAGGTCCGGGTCGTCGACGACGAGCGGATCGGCGTGGCGACGACGAACCGCCTCGACGAGGAGGGCATTCGTGACGTCGTCGAGCGCGCCACGGCCATCGCCCAGCGCTCCGCCCCGAACCCGCGCGCCGCGATCATCCCGGAGCCCGACGGACGCAGCCATGATCCCGAGCTCGGGTTCGTCGCCGCGACCGCGGAGGCAGGTGCCAAGCGGCGCGCCGAGGGTGCCCGTGCGGTGATCGCCGCCGGCCAGGGCGCGCGGCTCGAGACGGCTGGATCGTTCTCCACGTCGGTGATGACGATCGCAGTCGCCAACTCGAAGGGGATCCGCGCCAGCCACCGCTCGACGCGGTCGAGCCTGTTGACGGTGATGATGGATGGCTTCGCATCGGGTGCGGCGTCGGGATACGCGCACGCCGGCGCGGCCGACATCGGCGAGATCGACGCGGAGGCCATCGGTGCCGAGGCCGCCGAGAAGGGCGACCGCATGCGTGGCGCCGAGGCGCTCGACGCCGGCGAGTACGAGGTGATCCTCGAGGAGTACGCGGTCGCCGGGCTGATGGAGTACCTCTCGTACATCGGCTTCAGCGGCCTCGCCCTGGAGGAGGGTCGCTCGTTCATGGAGCTCGGCAATCGCGTGATGGGGGAGAACGTCTCGATCTGGGACGACGGAGCGGACCCGACCGGCCTGCCCGCACCGATCGACTTCGAGGGCGTCGTCCGCAAGCGCGTCGACCTCATCACCGATGGCGTCGCGAACGCCGTCGTCCACGACGCCGCGACCGGCGCACGGGCGGGGACCGGCTCGACGGGCCACGGGCTGCCCGCGCCGAACCTGATGGGGCCGATGGCGCTGAACACGTTCATGGCGCCGGGCACGACGCCGCGCGACGAGCTCATCGGCGGCATCACGCGCGGGCTGTGGGTCACGCGCTTCCACTACATCAACCCGGTCCATCCCAAGAAGGCGATCCTCACCGGCATGACGAAGGACGGCACCTTCCTCATCGAGGACGGGAAGCTGACGCGGCCGGTCCTGAACTTCCGGTTCACGCAGTCGATCCCGGAGGCCTTCAGCGACCTCCGTGCCGCGAGCCGCGAGACGAAGCTCCTGCCCGGCGAGTTCTTTGGCGCCTCGCGGGTGCCGGCGCTCCACCTCGGCTCGTTCAACTTCACGGGCGCGACCGTCTCGGAGGGTGCCGGGTGACGATGGCCGCCCCGCTCGAGCTCCGCATCGGTGATCGGCTCCGACTGCGCAAGGAGCATCCGTGCGGGAGCCGCGACTGGGAGGTCGTGCGGCTGGGAGCCGACATCGGTCTCGTGTGCGACGGCTGCGGGCACCGGATCCTGATGGACCGCCTCGACGTCGAGCGTCGCTTCACCGAGTACCTGGCCCGCGGCTCCGAAGGGCCAGCCTAGACCGATGGCGCACGTGGAGCTGCAACCCCACGACGCCGCCGACGACCTCGCCGGCGTCGGCACCGTCTTCCACAACCGCAACTTCGTCTGGCTGTGGTCGGCGCAGACCCTGAGCCAGCTGGCGAGCAACATGGTGCTCGCCGCGCTCATGGTCACGGTGTACGAGAGCACCGGCCAGTCGAACACCGCGAACGCGCTGCTGATCCTGACCTTCCTCATCCCGGCCGTGCTGTTCAGCACGCTCGGGGGCGTGCTCGTCGAGCGCGGCGACGCGAAGATCATCATGCTCGCGACGAACGTCGTCCGCGCCGTCGGGACGGTGCTCTTCATCTTCGTCGCGCCGACCACGGACACGGCCATCGTGCCGCTCGTCTACGCGATCAACTTCGTGATCGCCACCGCCACCGCCGTCTTTGCCCCGGCGGAGCTGACCGCGATTCCTCGCATCGTGGACCGGCGCCACCTGATGGCCGCCAACTCCGTCTTCATCCTGACGATCAACGCCACGTTCGCCATCGGCTTCGGTGTCCTCGGACCCCTCGTCCTGAACCTGGTCGGCTCGACGGCGGTCTTCATCATCGTCGCACTCATGTTCACTGCCGCCGCCCTCGCCATCCTGCCGCTGCCATCGGTCATGTCGGAGCTGGCGCGGTCCGACGTGAGCGACGCGGCAGGCCGAGCAGTGCGCGAGATGGTCGGCCAGCTGGCGGAGGGCGTGCGCTTCGTGCGCACCCATCGGGCCGTAGCGTGGAGCCTCACGTACCTGGGCATCGCCGCCAGCCTGATCGGCGTGCTCGGCGCGATCGGTCCGGGCTTCGCGCAGGACATCCTCCAGCTCGAGGCCGAGGACTTCTTCTTCATCATGGGCCCGGCCGGCCTCGGCGCGGTTGTCGGCATCCTCTTCCTCAACTCGTATGGCAAGCGGATCCCGAAGCGCCTCGTCATCGACATCGGCCTGGTCGCGATGGGGATCACGCTGATCCTCCTCGCCGCCATCCGGCCGATCACGCTGATGGTCGGGCCGGCGTTCGACCCACTCGAGGACGCCATCCCGTCGATCGCGCCGCTGACGAGCCTCATCGCCGGCGTCGTCGTCATCGCGGTCTTCGCGGGCCTCGAGTACTCATTCGTGGCCATCCCGGCCCAGACCGCGCTCCAGGAAGATCTGCCGAGCGATGTCCGCGGAAGGATCTTCGGCATCCTCAACACGCTCCTTTCGGTCGCCTCGTTCCTGCCGGTCATCCTGGCCCCGGCGGTGGCGGACCTCATCAACATCGGCTTCGAGGGCACCGGCATCCCGATCGTGATGTCGTTCCTGGGGCTCCTTACCCTGTGGGCCGGCATCGCGTCCTGGCGTCGCAACGCCCGCCAGGGCCTGCACGATCACGACCGCGGGATCCAGCCACCGCCCGGTCCGACGCCCGAGCCCGCCGCGGCGCCGGGGCTCCCGGACGTCCCCGACCCGACGGCGCCCGGCGAGCCGCCGCACCGGCATCGGCGACGCCGTCGGCCCGTCGCGCATGGCGACTAGGGTCGCCGCCGCCTCGTTCCTCGCCATCTCCATCCTCGTCGCCTGGCTGACGATCACCCAGCCGCTGGCGGCACGGGTGCTCCAGCTGCTGATCGTCGTCTCGATCGGCTACGTGGGCTGGCTCGCGTGGCACGGCGCGCGCGTCATCCGAGCCGCCATGGCGCCGCACGCCGAGCTGACCGGCCGCACGGACGACCTGCCGTTCGTGTCGGTCGTCCTGCCGGCATCAAACGAGGCGTCGGTGATCGGCGCGGCCGTGGCCTCACTGCGCGACCAGCGCTACCTCGGCACCGATGGCGCGCCGAACTACGAGCTCGTGGTCGTCGACGACGGATCGGCCGACGGCACTGGCGAGCGGGCACGGGAGGCCGCAGGCGGCGCCGCGCACGTCATCGTTCGGCGGCGCGAGCGCGAGCCCGGCCCGCGCACGAAGGGGGCGGTCCTGGCCTGGGCGCAGCCGTCCCTGCGGGGGGAGGTCGTCGCGGCGATCGACGCAGACACGCTCGTGGCTCCCGATTTCCTCGAGCGCGCGATGCGGGCATGGGCACGCGACGCGAGCGCCGATGCGATCCAGGTGGCGCGGGAACCGCGGAACGCATCGGTATCGTGGCTGACGCGGGCGCAGGCCGAGGAGCAGCTGATGGACCTGACGAGCCAGTGCGGCCGATGGTCGACCGACGGCACCGCCGAGCTGCGCGGAAACGGGATGTTCGTGCGGCACGAGGCGCTCGAGGCGGTCGGCGGCTGGGCGCCGCGCGCGCTGACCGAGGACCTCGAGCTGTCGACGCGGCTCGCGGCGGCCGGCCGGCACGTGACGCTCGCGCCGGAGGTTGCCGTCGGCGAGGAGGCCGTCGAGGCGATCGGCGCGCTGTGGCGGCAGCGGCTGCGCTGGGCGGAGGGCAGCTTGCGGCGGCTGCTCGAGCACGGTCCCGGCCTCGTGCTCGGGCCGCAGCCGATCAGCCGCAAGGCCGACTTCCTCGCCTTCGCCGGCGAGTTCCTCGTGCCGCCGCTGTTCGCGGCGACGATCGTCGCCAGCCTGGCCACGATCCCGCTGCCGCGGCCGGCCGACTGGAGCGTGCCCGCCGCCCTCTTCCTCAGCTACGGCGCCGGCATCTTCCTGCTCGCGCTCGGCGGCCTCTGGGCGACCGGTGAGCGCGGCCTGCGGCTGGTCGGTCGTGCCGCCCGTGGGGCGCTGTTCCTGTCGCACTGGCTGCTCGTCGTGCCGGTCGTGCTCGTGCGGATCGCGTTCGGCCCGGAGCCCGCAGGGTTCGTGCAGACGCCTCGATTCACCGGCGAGCCGGACCGATGAGCGCGCCGCCCGCCGAGCTCGTCGTCGCGGGCCAGGTCGTGATCGCCGCCGAGCCGGACGGGCTGGAGACCGTGGAGGCGATCGGCATCGCGGACGGCCGGGTGGTCAGCGCCGGGACGCGGGACGATGTGACCGATGGCGCCGCGCGCGGCGCCCGGGTCATCGACGCCGGGCCGTCCGCCGTCGTCCCGGGGCTCCATGACTTCCACATCCATCTCGTCGGCCTGGCCCGCGCGCGGAGCGCGATCGCGCTCGACGACGCGGCCGACGGCATGGAGGTCGCCACACGCCTGGCCAGCGCGGCGCTTGCCGGCGCCGCCGACGCCTGGATCACCGGTCGAGGCTGGAGCGAGCGGCACCTGGCCGGCGTCGATCCCGCCGCCCTCGACGCCGGGGCGGGCGAGCGGCTGGCCTTCCTGACCAGCCACGACGGGCACTCGGCGTGGGCCTCGCCGCGCGCGCGACGTCTGGCGGGCCTCGGCGCGCCGACCGAGGATCCGCCCGGTGGCCGTCTGGAACGCGATGCGCACGGCGAGCCAACCGGCGTCCTGCGCGAGACGGCGATGGACCTCGTCGCGCCGCTCGTGACGCGCGCGCAGGGCACGCCGCTGCGCGCGGACCTCGACGCCACCCTTCGCGACCTCGCCGGCCTGGGCCTGACCGGGGCCAGCGAGGCGGGGGATTACACCGACGCCAACGGGATCGGCGCCGATGCCGCCTTCGGCGACTCGTACTCGACCCTCACCGACCTCGCCGACCTCCTCGACGGGCGGCTGCGGATGACGCTCGGCATCCCGGCCGATGCGCTTGCCGCGGCGGCCGCATCGGGCAGGCGGACCGGGGCGCCGCTGGAGGGCCGCCGGACCCTCCGATTCGGCTGGGCGAAGGAGTACTCGGACGGCGCGCTCGGCTCGGGGACCGCCGCGCTGTTCGAGGCGCGCACGTGCGGCGCGCGCGACGCGGGCATCCTGCGCGTCTCGCCCGACGAGCTCGACGCGCTCTTCGCCGCGGGCCGCGCGGCCGGCATCGGCCTGGCCGTGCACGCGATCGGCG
This sequence comes from uncultured Chloroflexia bacterium, assembly GCA_963844415.1. GTDB lineage: Bacteria > Chloroflexota > Limnocylindria > QHBO01 > QHBO01 > JACDBZ01. The sequence continues at coordinate 210,059 of CAWJOA010000005.1, read as the reverse complement.
ACCGGGCCGCCGCCGCCGTGCTCGACGCGGCGGAGCGCGCGCCGGCGCGGCCCGCAGGAACGCCCCACGATCGGTTGGAGCACGCGCAGCTGCTCCGGCCGCGCGAGGTCGACCGATTCGCGCGCCTCGGCGTCACGGCCAGCATCCAGCCGATCCACGCCGCGGCCGATCGCGACCTCGTCGAGTCCTGCTGGGACGGGCGCCAGGACGGTGCCTACGCCTGGAGATCGCTGCGCGCCGCCGGCGTTCACCTGGCGGCGGGATCGGACGCGCCGGTCGAATCGGCGAATCCGTGGCTCGGCATCTTCGCGGCCGTCCATCGCCGCCTCCCGAGCGACCTGCGCGACGACTGGCGCCCGGCGCAGGCGCTGACCGCCGTCGAGGCGCTCGGTGCCTACACGCTCGGCCCGGCGCGCGCGCTCGGCGTGGCCGACGAGGGGCACCTGCGACCCGGCGCTCGCGCCGACCTGGCGGTGCTGAACGTGGAGCTCGGCACGCTCCTGGCGGCCGACGATCGGCTCGCCGACGTGCGCGCGGACCTCGTGCTTGTCGACGGACGCGAGGTGCCGACGGGCTGACCGGCAAATGGCTTCGCAGCGAGCCCCGCAGGCGCTAGGATGCTCGGCGGACAAGCAACCGGAGACGCCGTTCCGTGACTGATCAGACCGACGAGCGCCAAGCGTTCGAAGTGGGCTCCGACGGTCGGCGGGCCGTCGGCCCCGGCCCGACGAGCTTTGACTCGTCCGTCCTCGATTTCGGCCACCACGCCGGCCGGACGATCGCAGAGCTGGCCGGGACCGATCCCGACTACCTGCGCTGGCTGGCCCGCCACCCCTCCGGCTTCCGGTACCGCGCCGAGATCGAGCGCGTGCTGGACTCCGCTGTCCCGCACGCGGGCGACTGGCAGCGCTGATCCGACGACGGCCCCCGCAGCGTACGAACACGTGGAATTGTCGGCATCGTCGCGCGCGCCTGTCCTATGCTCTTGCTCGGCGGGCGACCGATCGGTGACCGCCAGCAACTGAGGAGCGGAGGAGCACGGACTCTATGACGTCGAGCAGCAGCGACAGCACCAGCGGATGGGCCGTCGGATTCACCGCCTTCGCGGCGATGATGATGATCCTCATCGGCTTCTTCCAGGGCCTGATGGGCCTCGTCGCCGTCTTCAACCAGGACTTCTACGTCAGCACGCCGAACTACATCTTCGCCTTCGACGTCGGCACCTGGGGCTGGATCCACCTGATCTGGGGCGTCATCGTCCTGATCGCCGGGTTCTCGGTCCTCTCGGGCCAGACGTGGGCGCGTTTCGTCGGCACGATCATCGCGATCGTCTCGGCGATCGAGGCATTCGCCTTCCTGCCGTACCAGACGTTCTGGTCGCTCACCGTGATCGCCCTCTGCGTGATGGTGATCTGGGCGCTCACCACGCAGGTCGACATCTCCTACGACGCCGATGCGGTCTAGGCGGGGACCCGCCTCGCGCTGACGCCCTCGGTTGCCGGCTGACCGGGTCGGCTCTGTCACACTTCGCGCCCCGAACGCATCAGGGCCGATGAGCGTGGAGTGCAGGTGGAGCTGATCCGGGCCGGGAACCCAACCCTCTCGGTAGACGAGTTCGACGCGCGGTTCGACCGCGCGCGATCCCGCGTCCGCAGGTCACCGCCGACCTCGGTGGCGGCGACTACCTCGTCGAGGGCATGTCGTTCCAGATGGGCGGCTACTGGATCGTCGACGTGACGGTCACCTTCGACGGCGTGACCGATCTCGTGCGCTTCGGCCTCGACCTCTGACGCGTCTACGATGGCGGCCAGTGGAACCGATCCCGACCGAGCTCTTCCTGTCCGGCTACCCGCCCGCCATCCGGTCGATCGCCGAGCGTCTGTGTGACCTCGTCGCGCAGGCCGTCCCCGACGCAATCGAGCGCGTTCGGCCCGGGTGGCGGCTGATCGGCTTCGACGTTCCGGCCGGGCGGCGGACGCGGTACTTCGCCTTCGTCGCCCCGGAGCCCGAGCACGTCCATCTCGGCTTCGAGTACGGCGTGTGGATGGCCGATCCGCACGGCCTGCTGCGCGGCGCTCACCTCAACCTGCGCAAGGTTCGCTACGTGACCTACGAGCCCGGCGACCCGATCCCGGACGGCGATCTCGTCGAGTTCACGCAGGAAGCCGCGCGGCTTGCCGTCCTGTCGCGGCCCGAGCTGATGGCACGAGAGCTGAGCCGTTGACGTGTGCGGCGCTGACCTGCCGCATCGAGCGAAGCGTCGGAATTCACATGAGGTGCGCGTTGTGCGCGCCGAACCCCACGTGAGGTGACCGATTTCACGCGGGGTGTGAATCCGGACGCTCTGATGGCCTCGCGCCGCGCGCAACGGTCACCTCGCGTGAATCTCGACCATTTGGGCGTGAACGGGACGAACGTTCGTCGCATCGCTCGTGAACTGGGTCATCTTCTTCCGGATCATCGCTGAATGGTGTCCGCGTACCCTGTACCGACCTCGCGACGCTCGGCAGTCTGTCGGGTGGGGTGCAGCCGTCCTGCACCCGAGCGCAGCGAAGGGGGACTTGCGATTTCAAGCCCGTTGCTCGAGACCAAGCTCAACATCCCCGCACCGCGCCGCGGCCTGGTGGCTCGTCCGGGCCTGCGCGAGCGTCTGAGCGCGGGTGCCGAGTCAACGCTGACGCTCGTCTCCGCTCCGGCCGGGTTCGGCAAGACGACGCTGCTGGCCGAGTGGCTGGCAGCCGCCCCCACCGGCGATCGGTCCGCCGCGTGGCTCTCCCTCGACCGGACCGACAACGAGGCCGCGTCCTTCTGGAGCGGAGTCATCGCGGCGCTTCAGACGATGGCGCCGGATGCCGGCGTCCGGGCGCTCGCGCTGCTGCAGGAGCCACAGCCACCGCCGATCGAGACGGTCCTCGCCACGCTGCTCAACGACCTCGCCGCGCTGCCCACGGGCGTCGTCCTCGTGCTCGACGACTACCACGTGATCGACGCGCCGGAGATCCAGGCCGGCATGACGTATCTGCTGGACAACCTGCCTCCACCGATGCACCTGGTGATCGCCACCCGTGCGGATCCCGCGCTGCCGCTGGCGCGCCTGCGCGCCGGGGGCGAACTTGTCGAGGTTCGCGTCGCCGACCTGCGCTTCTCACCTGACGAGGCCGCCGCGTATCTCAACGACGTTATGAACCTGTCGCTGACAGCACGGGACATCGCCGCGCTGGAGGAGCGGACCGAAGGGTGGATCGCCGCTCTCCAGCTCGCGGCGCTCTCGATGCAGGGGCGAGACGATGTCGGAGACTTCATCGCGGCGTTTGCCGGAGACGATCGGTACATCGTCGACTACCTGGTCGACGAGGTCCTGGAGCGCCAACCCGACGCCGTCCGCGACTTCCTGCTGCAGACCTCGATCCTGGCGCGAATGACCGGGCAGCTGTGCGATCACGTCACCGGGCAGGGCGGCGGCAAGGGGAAACTGGAGGCCCTGGATCGGGGCAACCTCTTCCTGGTCGCGCTCGACGACCGCCGCCACTGGTATCGATACCACCACCTCTTTGCCGATGTGCTGCGGGCGCACCTGCTCGATGAGCAGCCCGACCGTGTCGCCGACCTCCATCGGCGGGCGAGCGAGTGGTACGAGGACAACGGCGAGCCGCTCGAGGCAATCCGGCACGCGCTGGCCGGCGATGACGTCGAGCGGGCGGCCGACCTCATCGAGCTCGCGATCCCCGGGATGCGCCAGGCCCGCCAGGAGTCCACGGTGCGCGCATGGCTGGAAGCGCTGCCGGACGAGGTCGTCGCCGTCCGCCCGGTCCTCGGCGTTCATCGCGCCGGCGTGCTGCTGGCCAACGGGGACATCGGCGGCGCCGAAGCCCGGCTGCGGGAGGCCGAGCAGTGGCTCGAGACGGGCGAAGGAGCGGGGGAGGACGCCAAGCCGGATCGTCGGCGGTCGTCGTCCGCGACGAAGCGGGCTTTCGGCGCCTTCCATCGCAAGTCGCGATCTACCGGGCGGCACTGGCCCTGGCCGCTGGTGACGCCGAGGGAGTCGTCACTCACGCCCAACGCGCGCTCGACGTCGTGGGCGGTGACGATGACTTCGAGCGCGGAGCCGCGGCCGGCTTTCTGGCGCTCGCCCAGTGGCGAGGCGGGGAGCTCGACGCTGCGCACCGTTCGTGGACGGATGCCAGAGCGAGCCTCCAGCAGGCAGGGCATGTCGTTGACGCCATCGGCTGCGCGAGGGCCCTGGCGCTGATCCGGATCGCGCAGGGTCGCCTTCGCGAGGCGATGACCACCTACGAGCGAGGATTGGAGCTCGCCACAGAGCCGGGCGCGCCGGTCCTTCGTGGAGCGGCGGACATGCACGTCGGTATGAGCGAGCTGTTCATCGAGTGGAACGACCTCGCTACCGCCAGGCGGCACCTCGCCATGAGCGAGGAGCTCGGCGAGCATGCCGGCTTGGCGCAGAACGCATTTCGCTGGCGTATCGCGATGGCTCGACTCCAGGAGGCCGATGGAGACCTGGACGGGGCGCTCGATCACCTGAACGCAGCGGAGCGCTCGTACGTGGGCGAGTACTACCCCGATGTCCGCCCGATCGCGGCGCTGCGGGCGAGGATCTGGGTGGAACGGGGAGAGTTGGGTGATGCTCTCGCCTGGGCGCAGGAGCGTGGGGCTATCGGTCAAGGACGACCTCAGCTACCTGCGGGAGTTCGAGCACATCACGCTGGCCCGGCTGCTCATGGCGCAGGCGGAGCACGGTGGTGCCGATGGCTCGTTGGAATCGGCGGTCGAGCTGCTGCACCGCGTCCTCGCGGCGGCGGAAGAAGGAGAGAGGCTCGGCAGCGTCATCGAAGTGCTCGTGCTGCTGGCGCTGGGCCACCAACGCCGCGGGAGCGTCGCGGGTGCCCTGGTGCCGCTCGAGCGCGCGCTCACGATCGCCGAGCCCGAGGGGTACGTTCGGACGTTCGTTGACGACGGCGCGCCACTGGCCGCACTGCTCGACGCGGCCGCGAAGAACGGGATCGCCGTCCCGTACGTGCGCCGCCTCCTCGCAGCTCGCGGAACGGCCGACGGCACGCGAGCCGGCGGGGCTCTCGTCGAGCCGTTGAGCAGGCGCGAGCTTGACGTGCTGCGCCTGCTCGCGACGGAGCTCGATGGGCCGGGCATCGCCGGCGAGCTCTTCGTCGGGGTGAGCACGATCCGAAGCCACACGAAGAGCATCTACGCAAAGCTCGGCGTGAACAGCCGTCGGGCAGCGGTCCGCCGCGGCGAGGAGCTCGGCCTGCTGCCGCGAGCCCGCTCCAACTAACCGGTCCGATTTTCCCCAACCGGGTTCCCCAGGCTTGGGGATGCGGCCTCCCCATGTCCGCGTCCACGTTGGCATCACACCAGATCGCGTCGCTCATCGGCGACCCGACGGCCCAACGAAGCCACGGAAAGGAGCGCGATGAGCGAGACACGCGGGTCGACGGACGGTCTCCGTGAGGCGGCACGTTACGAGCTCCGCGTCACGGGGCACCTCGGTCCACGCTGGGCGACCTGGTTCGACGGGATGACCGTCAGCCATGAAGGAGACGGCACCTCCGTCATCCGCGGCCCGATCGCCGACCAGGCAGCGCTCCACGGCCTGCTCCAGCGCATCCGTGACCTGGGCCTGCCCCTCATCTCGGTGACGCAGGTCGGTGCCGAGAGCCTGACCCGCCAACCAACGACCTTCGTTAACCCACTCGTCAAGTCCACAGGAGATCGACATGGCAGCCACCGTTCGAACCACCGCAGCGAAGCGAGTCCGGGTGGACTCGATGAGGATGACCGCGCTCGTCGCGGGCGTCCTCTACCTCCTCACCTTCGTCTCGATCCCGCGGCTGGCCCTCTTCGGCCCCGTCCTCGACAATCCGAACTACATCCTGGGCTCCGGCAGCGAACTCGGCGTGCTCGTGGGCGTCGTGCTCGAGCTGATCGTCGCGATCGCGATCGTCGGGACCGGCGTCGCGCTGTTTCCGGCGCTCAAGAAGCAGAACGAAGGCGTCGCGCTCGGCTTCGTGACCGCCCGCCTGTTCGAGACCGGCGTCATCGCCGTCGGCATCTTCAGCCTCCTCACCGTCGTGACCCTGCGGCAGAACGGCGCGCCGGCGACCGATGCCGCCTCTCTCGTCGCCACCGGCCAATCGCTCGTCGCGACCCAGAACTGGACGTTCCTGATCGGACAGCACCTGCTGCCTGCGATCAACGCGCTCCTGCTCGGCTCCCTCCTGTACCGATCCCGCCTCGTGCCACGCGTCATCCCCGCGATGGGGCTCATCGGCGCACCGATCCTCATCTCGTCCGCCGTTGGACAGCTGTTCGGCGTCAACGAGGCCGTCTCCGCCTGGTCGGGGATCGCCGTCCTCCCGATCTTCCTCTTCGAGCTGTCGCTCGGCCTCTACCTTGTCATCAAGGGATTTAGGCCATCGGCCATGGCCGCGCTGGATGCTCCCTCGGACGCCACGGACGAGCCGGCCCAGCCGATGCCCGCAGTGACCGTCGTCGCGACGAAGGCGGGTGCGGCATGACCGCGTGACGAGGATCGGTACGCCGTCGCATCTGCCGGAACGTCCGGCACGCTCGTCCGGAGGCTCCCGCCGCGGGGCCGCCGGGCGAGTCGACGTTGAGCGTGACCTTCGCTTCGTCGCCTCAACCCATGACCCGATCGCCGATCCGCTAGGCTCCGCACGATGAGCGGTGACCCGATCAGCCTGCGCGACGCCTGGCTCGACCTCGACGGTCGGCGCCTGCTGTACCGGACGAACGCCGATCCGCAGCCGCCGGCAGACGCCCCCGTCCTCATCCACGTCCACGGCTTCGCCATCTCGGGCCGATACCTCATGCCGACCGCCTGGCGGCTGGCGCCCGAGTTCCGGACCTACGTTCCCGACCTGCCGGGCTTCGGGAAGAGCGAACGCCCGCCGCGCCCGTTCGACATCCCGCAGCTGGCCGACGCCCTCGCGCGGTTCATGGACGCCGTCGGCGTCGAGCGCGCGACGCTGCTCGGCAATTCGCTCGGCTGCCCGATCATCGGCGAGTTCCTAGATCACTTCCCGGATCGGGCGGAGCGGGTCATCTTCGTCTCGCCGGCCGGTGGGCTCTACAACCAGCCGCTTCCAAAGGGTCTCTCGCAGCTCATCGTGGACACCCTTCGGGAGCCGCCCGGCATGGGCAAGTTCGTGATCACCGACTATCTCGCCTACGGGCCGATCGCGACGTTCAACCTCATCCGCTCGATGCTCCAGTACCCGACGACCGAGCGGATCGCCAAGCTGACGCTGCCGACGCTCGTCGTGCTGGGCAGCCGCGACCCGTTCGTCAGCGAGCGGTGGGTCAAGCGACGAGCATCCGGCCTGCCCCACGTCACCGCCCTGACGATCCACGGCGCCGCGCACGCGATCAACTACTCGCACCCCGAGCAGCTGTCGAGCGTCATCCGAAGCTGGATGGCCGATGAGCCGATCGTGGACGACCCGGCGCTCCCCGGGCGGGCACGCGTCTTCCTGAGGCCGGCCGAAGGCTAGTCGTGGGCGAGTCCATGGGCGACAGTGCGGGGAGCCGGGTCCCACACGGCCCGGTGGTGGCTGCGCAGGCCGGCATGGCAGGCCCGCCGCTCGTTCTGCTCCATGGCCTCGCCGGCTCCGGCGGTTGGTGGAGGCGCAACCTGCCGGCGCTGTCCGCCGCGTTCCGGGTCACGGCCATCGACCTGCCCGGATTCGGCTCCAGCCATCCGGACGCGCGGCTCATCCTCGACGAGGTGCCCGCCCAGGTGGACAGGCTCCTCGGCGAGCTGGGCATCGAGCGTGCGCATGTCATGGGCCACTCGATGGGCGGCCTGGTAGCCGGCGGACTCGCGGCCGACCACCCCGAGCGTGTCGATCGGCTCGTGCTGGTGGACGCCGGGTTCCTGTCCCTCGACCCCGGATGGCTCCACCGAATCACGGGTCCCATGCGGACGTTGCCGTGGACCGCGCCGTCGATCGTCCCGACCCTCGTACGCGACGTCGTCCGCTCGGGTCCCATCCGGATGGCGAAGGCCACCGCCGAGGTCCTGCGCAAGGACTGGCGTCACAAGCTGCCGGCCATTTCTGCGCCGACCCTCGTGGTCTGGGGTGAGCACGATCACGTGTGCGAGCCCCGCATCGGCGAGCAGATCGCCGCCGCCGTCCCGGGCGCGCGGCTGGTGATCATCCGAGGCGCCGGCCACAACCCGATGTGGGAGAAGCCGGACGCCTTCGACCGCGAGGTCCTCGACTTCCTGGGCGGCTAGCGCCGACCATGGTCGGAACTCGCGCCCGGCTGTGCGGTCTGATAGGATCGCGACCTGCCCGTGGGCGGCTAGCTCAGCTGGTTAGAGCACTTGCTTGACATGCAAGAGGTCACTGGTTCGAGTCCAGTGTCGCCCACCATCGCCTCCATCGTGGAACCGACGCCGCCGACCGGGCGTCCACCGCGCATGACTGCCCGCCTGATCCTCATCGCGTTCGTCCTTGCCGGCTGCGACCTCCTCGGAGACGCCGGCGGCGGCGACGCAGCGCTCGACGGGACCGAGTGGCTCTCGCTCGCCGTGACCGAGGACGGCGAGGACCGCCCGCTCGTCGACGGCACGCAGATCCACCTCCGCTTCACCGATGGCCAGCTTGGCGCATCGGCCGGCTGCAACTCGATGAGCGGCGCGTATCGGTTCGAGGAGGGGCGGCTCATCTTCGAGGGCGGCGGCGTGACGGAGATGGGCTGCGACGAGGAGCGGCATGCACAGGACGAGTGGCTCTTCGGGTTCATCGGTGCGCAGCCATCGGTCGCCCAGGAGGGGGACAAGCTGACGCTGACGTCGGGCGCGACGGTGATCACGCTCCAGGATCGCGAGGTCGCCGAGCCGGATCTGCCGCTGACGGGGACGACCTGGACGGTCGACTCGATCATCAGTGGCGACGCGGTGTCATCGGTCCCGAACGGCGCGACCGCGACCCTCGTCTTCACCGATGACGGGCGCCTCGAGCTCGACAACGGCTGCAACAGCGGCGGAGGCACCTACGAGGTGACCGATGGCACGCTGCGCGTGGGCGAGCTGATGACCACGCTCATCGGATGCGACGGGCCGGCGGCTCAGCTCGAGGCGGCGGTGATGGGCGTCCTCAACGCCGGCGAGCTCGAGTACGCCATCGATGCCGGTTCGCTGACGCTCATGGCCGGCGACCAGGGCCTGGGCTTGCGCGGGAACTGACCGTCAGTTCGGGTCGAGCAGCGAGACGATCTCCTCGCGTCCGGGCATCCCGGCCCGTGCCCCGGCCGCACCAACGGACAGCGACCCGGCCGCGTTGGCGGCGGTGATCGCGTCGGGCAGGGCTTCGCCATCGGCCAGCCAGGCGGCGAGGACCCCGCAGAACGTGTCGCCGGCGCCGGTCGTGTCCACCACCCCGGCCGCGGGGTAGCCGGAGAACCGCTGGCGGCGATCCCGATCGGCGAGGAGCGCGCCGGCCGGTCCCTGGGTCACGATGATCGGCCCGTGGTGCCGCACCGCCAGCTCGTCGAGCGCCGGACCGGTCTCGTCATTGCCGATCGCGACCACCAGCTCGTGCTCGTTCGGCGTCAGGATCGGTCCGAGCGAGAGCACCTCCGCCGACAGTGCGTGCGCCGGGGCGGGGTTGAGGATGGCGAGCGTGCTGCCGTCGCGGGCCGCGCGCAGCGCATCGAGGACGGTGGCCTGCGGGATCTCGTGGCTGGTGAGCAGGACGTCGGCCTCGCCGATGAGCGCGCGGTCGTCGGCGTCCAGTTCCAGCGTCGAGTTGGCGCCGGGAGCAACGGTGATCTGGTTCTCGCCGCGAGGCCCGACCACGATGAGCGCCACGCCGGTCGGCTCGCCGTCGACGCGTTGGACCCGCGACACGTCCACGCCCTCGGCCTCGAGCGCCGCCACCGCGTGCTCGCCGTGGTCGTCCGCACCGACCGCCGCGATCATCGTCACCTGCGCGCCCGCGCGTGCCGCGGCGACGGCCGCGTTGGCACCCTTTCCGCCGTGATGGACGGCGAACCGGCCGCCGAGGACCGTCTCTCCGGGTGCGGGCAGATGGCCGGCGGCGACCACGAGATCGACGTTGACCGAACCGATGACGACGACGTGCCCTGGCATCACGAGGAGTATGCGCGAGTGCGCAGGCTCGTGAGCGCTGCCATCATCCGACCGATGCGCTTCGCGAGGGCCGCCGCCATCGTCCTGGCCGCGGCGACGATCGCCGGTTGCGTGCCGCTCTCGACGGCCGGCACGCTCGAGCCGACGCTGACGATCGACGACTCGAGCGGCGTGGCCATCGCCATGCAGAACGGGATGCCCGTGCCGACCTTCGAGTGGCAGCCACGCGTGCGGATCGACCTCGACGGGCCATGGCTCGTCGAGCGCACCGACCTCGACACGGACCTGACGATGGCGGCGCGAGACGGCTCGCTCGACGATATCGAGGCCGAGGCCGGCGGCCGCCAGCTCCCGGATCACGATGATGGGGGATGGGAGGAGCTCGACGTTCCCGGCACGCTCAACGCGCCGCCCGACGGCGAGGAGGGCGGCGCCTGGTACCGGCGCCACTTCGTGATCCCGACGGGCTGGGCCGGCCAATCGGTGACGATCAGGTTCGGATCGGCCAACTACGTCGCGGACGTCTGGCTCAACGGGCAGTGGCTCGGCTACCACGAGGGTGGCTCGACGCCGTTCGCGCTTGCCGCCGGCGAGGCGCTGCGGCCGAGCGAGGAGAACGTGCTCGCCGTGCGCGTGCACACGATCCCACTCGGGACGCGGAGCGACGTCGTGCCGTGGGGGATCATCGACTGGTGGAACTACGGCGGCCTGACCGGCCCGGTGTGGCTCGAGGCCGCGGCCCTGGCGCATGTCGCGCGCGCCGACGTCGTCCCGCATCTCGACGCGTTGGACGTGAACGTGGTCATCCACCGCGCGGCCGTTCCGCAACCGGATGACGAGCTCGACGCCGACCGCATCCAGATCGCGATCTTCCCGGCCTCGGTGGACGAGGAGAACCTGCTCGACCCCGACCCGCGGGCGCTGGTGCCCGACTTGGAGGACCCGCTGGCCGTCATCAACGAGCGCCTGGAGCTGCCGGCCGCCGGCGACTCGACGGTGGTGCCGATCTCGGTCCTCTTCGGCGAGGCCGATGCCTGGAGCCCGGCTCGGCCCGCGCTCTACGTCCTGCGCGTCCAGCTCCTCGGCGAGGCCCGGGCGGTCCGCGACGAGCTGTGGACGACGTTCGGCGTCCGCCACGTGACGGTCGACTCGCTTCAGCCGCGCGTGATGCTCAACGGCGAGGCCGCCTTCTTCCAGGGCGTCGGCCTGCACGCAGAGTCGGTCGCCGTCGACGCCGACGCCAATCCGACGGAAGGCACGCCCCACCAGGACCCCGCTGAGGTGTTCGCTGAGCTCGAGGACGCGCGCGCCATCGGTGCCGACCTCATTCGGACCGCCCATCTGCCGGCCGATCCGACCGTGCTCATGCTCGCCGACCGGCTCGGCTTCGCCGTCTGGGAGGAGATCCCGCTGTACCACGCCACCCCGCTCGTATTCGAGCAGACGATGGCCAGGGGCATCCCGCAGCAGATGCTGCGCGAGATGGCGCTGCGCGACATGAACCGGCCGTCGGTGCTGTTCCATGGCTTCGCCAACGAGTCGACCGGAGCGGAGGAGCGGACCGATGCGCTCACCGAGCTCCACGAGGTCGACCGCGCGATCGACGGCACGCGCCTGACCGGGCAGGCCGCCTACGGCTGGCAGCCCGAGGACCCGACCCACGTCCCGCTCGACGTGGCCGGCTTCACGATGTACCACGGCGTCTTCTACGGCTCCGAGCCAGGGCCGGACACGCGTCGCGCGCTGCGTGCCGCGCACGAGGCCAACCCGGAGAAGCCGATCCTCGCGCTCGAGTTCGGCCGCTGGGCCGACTTCGCCTTCGACGAGGCGCGCCAGCAGGTGATCTTCGAGGAGACGTACGAGGCGCTCGAGTACTCCCGCGCGGATCGACCCGGTGGGTTCGTGAGTGCGGCGGTGTGGTGGACGCTCCACGACTTCGCGACCCAGCTCGGTGGCATCGGCCTCGAGCAGTTCGGGCTGTATCGGCCCGACGGGTCGCTGCGTCCGGCGGGCGTCTCGGCCGGCGAGTCGTTCAACGCGCCGGCGGGGCGCGGGCCGCAGCAGATGCTCGATCCCGACCTCGAGCGTCCGCGTGCCCGGCCGGCGCGCGAGGTCGCCGAGTGGGCGCTGGCCGGCTACCTCGCCTACGGCCTCGGGCTGTCGACCGCGGTGATCGGTGTCGCCGTGCTGCTCCTCACGCAGGCGCGGTGGCCGCGCGACGGGGAGGCCCCGGTGAGGCTGGTTCGCGGCCGGCTGGCCGCCGTCTCCGTCCGGGCCTCGTTCGTGGCCGGCCTGTGGGTCGGGGTCACGCTCGGCCTCGTGCTCGGCTCGGTCGCGGGCGCGCTGCTGGCGTGGGCGGCCGGGACGATCCTCGGCTGGCAGCGCGACCTCGCCTTCACGCTCGGCGTGGCGCGGGCGTTGCTGCCGTTCGGCAACGAGGTCGGCGCGCTGCGCTGGATCAGCGGGAACTGGTTCCTCGTCATCCCGCTGACGGCGGCCGTTGTCGCGGTCGTGGCCGGGCTCATCGGCGGCCTGATCGGGGCGCTGCTGGCCGCGGTCTACAACCGCTCTCCGCGCCACGCGACGGTGGTGGTCGAGATCCCCGACGTCGTCGAGGAGCCTACGGCTGGAGCCGCCGCGGATGCCACGACCCGTCCCCGCCGCGCCGGTACTCGACGCGGTCGTGCAGCCGGTCCGGCGCGGCTCTCCCACAGCTCGACCGTCCGAGGAACGATGAGGTAGCCGCCCCAGGTCGGCGGCAGCGGGACCTCGTCGGGGTGGCGCTCGTCGACGGCGCGCACGAGCGCCTCGAGCTCCGTCCGCGAGCCGATCTCCTGGCTCTGGGCCGATGCCGATGCCGACAGCTGCGCGCCCCGCGGCCGGGTCCGCCAGTAGGCGAGCGACGCCTCCTCGGGCAGCAGGCGGATCGGTCCGGTGACGCGGGCCTGGCGATCGAGCGCCGGCCACCAGAAGGCAGCGGCGGCCCACGGGTTGATGGCGAGGTCGCGGGCCTTGCGGCTCGTGCGGTTCGTGTAGAAGCGCAGCCCGTCCGCGTCGAGGCCGTGGAGGAGGACGAACCGTACCGATGGCATGCCGTCGCCGTCGGCCGTGGCCAGCGCGAAGGCGTTCGGCAGCGGGACGCCGGCATCGGTCGCCTCGCGCAGCCAGGCGTCGAGGGTGCGGAGCGGGTCTGGATCGAGGGTCGCCGGGTCGAGTGGCATCGGTCAGGCGGCCACGAGGATGGTCCGCAACGCCACGGCCAGCGTCTCGATGTCGTCCATCGCCACGTACGGGGCGCAGCTGACGCGGACGAGGCGCTGCCACGTCCGGCCGTCCGGCGGCCACGCCGAGATCGCCACCTGGATCCCGGCGGCGACCAGCGCGGCGTGCACCGGGTCGGCGTACGTGCTCTCCGGGCGTGGCTCGCTCGTCGGCGGCAGCGGGACGCTGACCATCGAGCCGATCATCGTGTCGGTTGCGCCGAGCCGATCGGCCGCCGTCACGGCCAGCTCATGGCCACGCGCCCGGAGCGCCTGCCAGCCACCCGGAATGAGCCCGTCGCCGAAGGCGATTGCCGCCGGGACGCTGAGCCACGGCGTCGGGTCGAGCGTGCCGGTCCAGTCGTGCTCGAGCCGGAAGCGGCTGCGATCGGTCCGTGGCGAGGTCGCGCCGTGGCTGATGACGATGGGCCGCACGCGATCCTGGAGGTCGCGCCGGACGTGGAGGAAGGCGCTGCCCTTCGGGGCGTACATCCACTTGTGGCAGTTGCCGGTCGTGTACGCCGCACCGATCGCCTCGAGGTCGACCTCCAGCATGCCCGGCGCGTGCGCGGCGTCGACGAGCGTGTCGACACCGCGTTCCGCCAGCGCCGCGACGATCTCGGCCACCGGCAGGACGAGGGCCGTCGGGCTCGTCACGTGGTCGAGCATCACGAGCCGTGTCCGCGGGCCGACGGTCGCCAGCACGGCGTCGCGGGCGATCTCGGGCGTCGTGCCCGGGAACGGAACGCGAGCGGTGACGACGCCGCGCGCCGGCGTCGTCGGCCACGGCCTGGAGGGCGTTGCGGGCCGCCGGATAGGCATGGTCGAGCAGCACGATCTCGTCGCCGGGCTCGAGCCGCAGGCTGCGCGCCACGATGTTGATGCCGGTCGTCGCGTTCGTGACGAAGGCGAGGTCGTCGGGATCGGCGCCGAGGAATCGCCCCAAGCGCGGCACGCGCCGAGTCGAGCTCCGGCTCGAGGTCGCGGGCGAAGAACGCCACCGGCTCGCGCTCCATCCGCGCCCGCCACCCGTCCTGCGTCTCGAGCACGACGCGCGGCGTCGCGCCGAACGAGCCGTGGTTGAGGAAGGTCACGCCGGGGTCGAGGGTCCAGTGGACGGCGAGCTCGGAGGGCATCGGCTCGGTATCGTACGACCGATGCGCCCCTCCAAGCCTCCCGACGCGATCGTCTTCGACCTCGATGGCACGCTCGTCGACACCGTCCGCGCGCGGATCGACGCGTGGCAGGCAGCGTTCGCCGAGCGCGGGCTCGAGGTCGACCGGGAGCGGCTCGAGCCGATGATCGGGATGGATGGACGCCGGCTCGCCGCCGAGGTCATCGGCGACGGCGCCGACGCCGAGGAGGTCGACCGGCGCGCGGGGGAGCTGTTCGACGAGCGCAACCGCGACCCGCGACCGCTGCCAGGCGCCCGCGAGCTGCTCGCGCGACTCGACGCGGACGGCATCACGTGGGCGATCGCGACCTCCTCGCGCCCCGAGCAGGTCGCCGCGTCGGTGGCGGCGCTCGGCCTTGATCACGAGCCGCGGATCGTGGACGGCAGCGCGGTCGAGCACGCCAAGCCGGCTCCCGACCTGCTCCTGCTGGCCGCGCGCCAGCTCGGCATCGGTCCGGAGGCTGCCTGGTATGTCGGCGACTCGACGTGGGACATGCGCGCGGCGCTGGCAGCGGGGATGCACGCGGTCGGCGTCCTGGCCGGAGCCGCCGTCGGGGAGGCAGAGCTGCGAAGCGCCGGAGCGGACGAGGTCATCGCCACCCTCGACGAGCTCGAGCTGCCGGAGTAGTCGATGCCGCTGGAGGAGTATCGGCGCAAGCGAGACTTCGGGAAGACCCCGGAGCCGGCACCGGCCGACGTCGTCGAGCGCAGCGGGCGGTTCACCGTCCAGCGCCACCGCGCGACGGCGCTGCACTACGACTTCCGCCTCGAGATCGACGGCGTCCTCGTCAGCTGGGCCGTCCCGAAGGGCCCGACCCTCGATCCGAAGGCCCGTCGACTCGCGATGCGCACCGAGGATCACCCGATCGAATACCTCCCGTTCGAGGGCGTCATCCCCGCAAACGAGTACGGCGGCGGCGATGTCATCGTCTGGGACTGGGGCATCTTCGAGCCCGAGCCGGGCGAGCCGTCGCCGCGCACCGGCCTGCGCACGCGGCGAGATCAAGTTCATCCTCCACGGCCAGCGCCTGCATGGCCGCTACACGATCGTCCGGACCGATACCGACGATGGCCGCGAGCGCTGGCTGCTGATCAAGAAGAAGGACGAGGCCGCGGCCGACGGCTGGGACGCGGAGGACCACCCGGCGAGCGTCCAGACCGGCCGCACGAACGACGAGGTCCGCGACGGCGTCCCGGCGCGCTTCAGCGCCGAACCGCCGCGGCCGCCGGGCGAGGTGGACCTGTCGGCGGCCCGCAGCGCACCGATGCCCGACTTCATCCCTCCGATGAGCGCGACGCTGGCGACGCACGCCTTCGACGACCCCGACTGGCTGTTCGAGGTGAAGTGGGACGGCTACCGGGTCGAGGCGGTCGTCCGCGACGGCAACGTGCGGCTCTGGACGCGCCGCCGCCAGGATGCCGCAGCCTACTTCCCGGACCTCGCCGCGGCGACCGGGTGGATCGACGCGCGCGAGGCGATCGTCGACGGCGAGGTCGTCGCGCTCGACGAGCAGGGGCGTCCCCGGTTCAGCCTGCTCCAGGACCACACCGGCATCCGGACCTGGCGCACGCCCGGCGGCAAGCGCCGCGAGACCCCCGCCGACGTCGTGTACCAGGCCTTCGACCTGCTCCACCTCGACGGGCAGTCGCTGCTCGGCGTCCCGCTCGAGGAACGGAAGCGCCTGCTGCGCAGCCGGCTCCGGCCCCACCCGCTCGTGCGGTTCGCCGGCCACGTCGAACGCGACGGGGTCGCCTTCCTCGCCGCGGCGCGGGCGCAGGAGCTCGAGGGCGTCGTCGCCAAGCTGAGGCGCTCGACGTACGAGCCGGACCGGCGCAGCAAGGCGTGGCTGAAGCTCAAGGTCCGGCGCGAGCAGGAGGTCGTCGTCGTCGGCTGGCTGCCGGGGCAGGGGAGCCACGCGGACCTCGGCTCGCTGATCCTCGGCGTGCGCTCCGGCGATCGGTGGATCCATGCCGGCCAGGTCGGCAGCGGCCTGGACGCGAAAACCCGCCGTGCGCTGCGCCAGCGACTCGACGGGATCGAGCGGCCGGACTCGGTGCTCGATCCCGCCCCGCGGCTGCGCGGCGCCCGCTGGGTCGTGCCGGAGATCGTCATTCGCGTCGAGTTCACCGAGTGGACCGCCGACGACATCCTGCGCCAGGCCGCGTTCAAGGGCTTCGATCCCGATCGCGATCCGCGAACGGTGCGGCGCGAGCGCGAGGTGCCGACCGAGCGTGCGACGGCGGAGGCCGAGCGCGCCCATACTCCAGGACCGATGCCATCCGCGAAGACCTCCGGCGATGTGGCCGAGACGATCGCTGCCCTCGAGGCGCTCGAGAAGGAGGGCGCCTGGGTCGTCGACGGCCACGAGATCCGGGTCACGAATCTCGAGAAGACGATCTTCACCGCCCGCGAGGGCGAGGCGCCGGTCACGAAGCGCGACCTGCTGCGGTATCACGTCGAGGTCGCCGCGACGCTCGTGCCGTACCTCGACCATCACGGGCTGACCGTCCAGCGCTACCCGAACGGCAACGAGCAGAAGGGCTTCTGGCAGAAGGACCTCCCCGGCCACGCGCCGGCGTGGATCAAGCGCTGGACCTACCACCACCGCGAGGAGGGGCCGAAGGAGTACGCGGTCGTCGACTCGGCGGCCACGCTCGCCTGGCTGGCACAGGAGGCCGCGGTCGAGCTCCATCCGTGGACGAGCCCGATCGACGCGCCGGACCGCCCGTCGTACGCGCTCATCGACATCGATCCCGGCCCGGACACGACCTGGGAGGAGCTGCTCGTCCTGGCTCGGCTGTACCGGACCGCGCTCGGGCACCTCGGCGTCATCGGCCACCCAAAGGTGACCGGCAAGCGCGGGATCCAGGTCTGGATCGGCATCGAGCGCGGCCCGACGTTCGAGGACACGCGGGACTGGGTCGAGGGCCTGTCGCGCGCCGTCGGCGCATCGGTCCCGGACCTCGTCAGCTGGGAGTGGGCGAAGCGCGCGCGCAAGGGCAAGGCGCGGCTCGACTACACCCAGAACGTCATCAACAAGACGCTCGTCGCCCCGTACAGCACGCGCCCGGCGCCGGGCGCGCCGGTGAGCATGCCGATCACCTGGGAGGAGCTCGACGACCCGGACCTGCGGCCGGACCGATGGACCATCCGCACGGCGATGGATCGGGTTCGCGACGTCGGCGATCCGTTCGCCGGTGTGCTCACCGACAACCAGCGGCTGCCGGACCTGGGCTGACGGACTACCATGGAGGCGATGATCGAGAAGCTGCTCACCCTGACCCCGGCGGCCCGCGAGAAGATCGACGGCGTCCGCGCGTTCAACGAGTTCCCCGACGCCGTGCTGCGCATCCGCATCCTCGCCAAGGAGGGACCCCGCTTCCGCTACGAGATCGCGCTCGAAGATCCCCGGGATCGGACCGATGACGACCTCGTCGTCGACCTCGACGGACTCTCGGTGGCCGTCGACCCGCTCACCGCGGCCGATCTCGCCGGCGCGACCGTCGACCTCGACGCCGACATCACCGGCGGCGGCCTGCGCATCGATAATCCGAACGAGGGCTGGCAGGACCCGCTGGCGAAGGCCGTCCAGGAGGTGCTCGACCGCCAGATCAACCCCGGCGTCGGCTCACACGGCGGGATGGTGACCCTCGTCGAGGTACGCGACGGCGCGGCCTACCTCCGCTTCGGCGGCGGCTGCCAGGGCTGCGCGGCGGTCGACGTGACGCTCAAGCACGGCGTCGAGACCGCGATCCGCGCGGCGGTGCCACAGGTGACAGCCATCGTTGACGCCACGGACCACGAAGCCGGCACGAACCCGTACTACGCCCACGGGCACTGAGCGGTCCCGTTGGGGCGCCATGTCGCCCGGTCAGTCGCCCAGCGACTGTAGACGCGAACGAGCGTCACGGAACGCGGGCTGACGCCGGCTTCTAGTCGCTAAGCGACTACATCGGTTCATGGCGCGCGCTTCGTCCATGACAACAGTCGCTCAGCGACTCGCCGGCGAGCTGGCCGGGAAAGTGAAGCGGGACCCGCATCGGGTCCCGCGGTAGCTACGCTGATCGGCTTACTTGAGGCGGGGGAAGTCGCCGCCGCCGGTCGCGGCCATCACGGTCGAGGCAATGCTGAGCAGAGTCAGCGCCGCGGACGTGCCGGCCACCACGAGCGTGCGGACGATTCGGCTGGTGCGCATCGGTCGTTGGCTCCCTGGTGTGGCGCTCGACCGCTGGTGCGTCGAGCCGCTGGGCACAACGTCGCGCCGATGGGACCAATGGACAATGACCCATCGGTCCCGCCGGACAATCGTCGGCGGAGTACTTTCGGTCGCAGCCACGGTCAACTGACGCTTGCCAGCGCGTGTAAACTGCGCCCATGCCACGCACAAAGAGCGGCGCACGCGCCACGACCGACCAGGACCGGGCCCTTGCGCAGCACATCGGCCAGCGCCTTCGTGAAGCGCGGCACCGGGCCGGCCTGACACAGCAGCAGCTCGCAGGCGACCGATACACGAAGGCCTACGTCAGCGCGCTCGAGACCGGTATCGCGCGACCCTCGATGGTCGCCCTCCGCTATCTCTCCGAGCGCCTCGGGCTGCCGGCCAGCCACTTCATCGACGAGGGCCATCCGGCGTGGACCCGGCTCGAGGTCGACATGCGCCTCGCGGCGGGGGACTGGCAGGCCGCGGCCGACGGCTACGAGACGCTTTTGGCCGATGCGACCGATGACGCCACCCGGGTCGACCTGCTTCGCGGGCTGGCGGAGTCCGCCGCCCGCCTGGATCGCGGCAAGGACGCCGTCGCGGCCGCCTCGGAGGCTGCGCGCATCTACGCCGACGCCGGGCGCGAGGCCGACGCGGCGCTCGCGCGCTACTGGCTCGCCTACGGCCTCTACCAGTCCGACAACGAGGTCGATGCCCGCAGCATCCTCTCCGCGCTGCTCGAGCAGGTGCGCGCGGGGCTGCGCGTCGAGCCCGATTTCGAGATGCGCCTGCTGACGTCGCTCGCGGCCGTCGAGTCGCGGGCCGGGCAGGCCCCTCGCGCGCTCTCGTACCTCGAGGAGGCACGCGGGCTGTCCGCCGACCTCGACGACCGCCGCCGCGCGGCGTTCCTCTTCAACCTCGCCATCAACTACCGCGAGGTCGGCGACTACGAGGCCGCGATCCGTGCCGGGACGCAGGGCATGGCCCTCTACCGCGCCGCCGGAGCGATCTTCGAATCGGCCCGCATCGAGAACGACCTCGCCCTCGCGTTCCTGGCGACCGGCCAGGTCGACCGGGCGCGTGAGCTGGCCGCCGACGCGCGGCGCCAGATCGAGGAGACGGGCGACGAGCGCTGGATGGCGGCCGTCGTCGACACCGAAGCCCAGGTGGCGCTTGCCGACGGCGACATCGATCGCGCACTGCGGCTGGCCGAACGCGCCCGCGAGTTCGCCGAGCGCAGCGGGAACGAGTTCGGCGGCCTGATGGCGATGCTCACCGAGGCGCGCGCCCTCCGCCGCGCAGACCGGAGGGAGGAGGCGGAGGCACGGTTCGCCGAGGCCGCCCGCGTCGCCAGGGCCAGCCGGGCGCCGAACCGGCTGCGTGAGGTGCTGCGGGAATGGGCGGACCTGCGCGCCGCGGTCGGTGACCATCGCGGGGCGTACGAGCTCACGAGCGAGGCGCTTTCGGTCAATTGAGTGTTGACAGGTGCGGTCCGTGGACCGTAGTCTGTCGCCGACGAGTCGGATGGGCACGCCGACTTGCCTGCCGGGGTCGGAAGAATGGGGCACGTTCTTCCGATCCCTTTTCGTTGCCCGGCGTTCGCTACGGGCTTCCCGACGCCTCCACGAGCACGAACGCACCCTCTGCGATCGGCTGACCGTCGGGCTCGAGGTAGATGCGCATCACGTATGCGCCGGGTCCCCAGGCCGCGAGCAGCTCGGCGGTCGGCACGGTGAAGCCGATGAGGGCCGGCCCTTCCGGGAACTGCTGCGCGTCGACCGGCTCCTGGACGGTTTCGAGCGGCCCACCGTCGGTGCGTTCGACCTCGACGTAGATGGCCGCGGCCGGCTCGCTGCCGTCCACTGCGTAGGCGAAGGTCGTCTCGGGCCCGAAGCTCGTCGTGCGCGCCTCGACAGGGATCACCCGCTCCTCGGTGAGCTCGGTGCCGAAGACGATGGGCAGGATCGTCGGGGCAGCGGCGTTCGACGGGGTCGGCACGACGGCACCCTCGTCGCCGCTCTCGCCGAGCAGCCGCACGGCGCCGGCGATGCCGACCACGAGCAGTAGCGCCACGACCCAGCCGGCGATCAGCCGCGCGCGCGGGGAGAGGGCCAGGCTGCCGCCCTCACCGGGCCGCCGCGCCATCGAGCGCGCGCGCCGCCACGTGAATCGCTCGCGCATCGGCCTAGGTCGCGATCCGTGCGATGGTGCTCATCGGCACCGTCACTCTACGGGACCGGCGAGCGGGTAGCATGGCTCGGATGACGCGACGACTCTTCATCTTCGACGATCCCGATCGGTTCGTGGCCGGCACGGTGGGGGAGCCGGGCGAGCGCGCCTTCTTTCTCCAGGCCCGCAAGGGCAGCTCGCTGGTCAGTGTCGGCCTCGAGAAGGTCCAGGTCGCCGCGCTCGCCGAGCGCATGGACGACCTGCTCAACGCCGTCGAGGCGCCGGATGGTGCCGTCCCCGGCGAAGACCATGGGCTGGAGGAACCGATCGTCGAGCACTTCCGGGTCGGCGCGATGGCGCTGGCGTGGGACGCGGGCACCGAGGCCGTCGTGATCGAGGCCCAGACGCCGACCGAGGACGGCGAGTACCTCGAGCTCCCCGACGAGGCGGAGGATGGCCCCGACCTGCTGCGCGTTCGGATCGACGTGGCCGATGCGCGCCGATTCGTGGCGCGGGCCGAGGTCCTGCTGGCGGGCGGACGGCCACCCTGCCCGTTCTGCGGCCAGCCGCTCGAGCCCACCGGCCACTTCTGCCTCTCGGGCGGAAACGGGACCCTCAACTGAAGGTGGGCGTCGCCGACGATCTCGACCCGCCGCTGCGAATCGACTGGCTCGATGCGAACGAGCTCGCGGATGGGCGCGCAGGCCGTCTCGGCCTGACGTTCCTGCCCGGCAAGCGCGGCCCGTCGATGCGCTACCCCGGCCGGGTCTACCGTCGAGATCTCGCCAGCGACCTCGAGACGCTGCGACTCGCCGGCGTGCGTACGCTCGTCCTGCTCGTGGAGGACCACGAGCTGGCGCGGTGGGGTGATCTCGAGATCGTGGAACGCGGACGCGCGGCCGGGCTCGCCATCGACCGCCATCCGATCCCGGACGGAGCGGCACCGCCGAGCGTCGACGCCATGGACGCGATGCTCCGTGGCCTGGACCGGGCGCGCGACGACGGTGACGCGGTGGTGGCGTGCATGGGCGGGGTCGGCCGGACAGGCACGGTGGCGGCCTGCGCGCTGGTTGCGGCGGGCAGCGCGGCCGCGGACGCGATCGCGCGGGTGCGGGCCGTGCGGCACCCGACCGCGGTCGAGACGGCAGGACAGGTGGCGTTCGTGGAGGGCTACGAACGTCACGTTGCCGAGCGGGGCACCCTCTCGGATAGAGTGTCGATGTGAACGAGCGATGGGTCTGCAAGCGATGCTTCGCGGACAACGAGGATGCGGCCGGAGCCTGCGTGCGGTGCGGCCTCGCTCGCGGCTCTGAGTCGACCGACGCCGACCAGACCGCGTGGGCGGCGACGCCGCAGGCCGCGGAACCCAAACCCCGAGGTGGCGGCCTGCTGCCCCAGCTGCTTCGCTTCTGGTGGATTCCGGCGGCCGCGATCGCGCTGGGCATCGGCTGGTTCACGACGGCGCAACGCGGGGACGACGGCGCGCTGTCGACCGCCGGGAACGTCACCGTCGACGAGCTTCGCGTCGGCGACTGCTTCAACGCCGGCGAGTTCAGCGAGGCGGAGGTCGAGGTCAGCGACGTCGACGGCGTGCCATGCGAAGAGCCACACACCTTCGAGGTGTTCGCGGTGGCCAATTACGGGGGTGACACGTACCCCGCAACCGACGCCCAGTTCCAGGCCGCGTTCGGCGAAGTCTGCATCCCGCCGTTCGAGGGCTACGTCGGGATCCCGTATGCCGACTCGGCCCTGTGGGCCTCGGCGATCACGCCGACCGAAGAGGGCTGGAACGATGGCGACCGCGAGTTCATCTGCCATCTCCACGAGGAGAACGCCACGCCCCTGACCGGGTCGCAGCGAGGCGCCGCTCGCTGACGACCTCTGTCGTGTCGCGGCAGCGCGCTCACGGAACGCGGTCCGCCATCTCGGCGAACTGGCACAGCGCGTTGGCGAGCCGCATCTGCTGCGGCGTGCGGGCGCGGACCCGCAGAAGCGCTGGCGAAGCGACCACCACCGCGACGCATCTGCGCCCGCGACGTCGCCACGTTGAGCCGATTTCGGGAGTACAGGAAGTCCATCCCGCGAGGTGCGTCCTCGGGCGACGAGGTCGTCATCGAGTAGATGCTGATCGGCGCCTCCTGGCCCTGGAACTTGTCGACGGTGCCGATCCTGCGCCTCGGGCAGCCGCTCCCGCAGGATCGCGCCGACCTGGGCGTTGTACGGCGCGACGATCAGGACGTCTGGTACGCCAGCTGAGGACTCGAGCTGACCGTCCTGGTCGGTCCACGTCGATGCCGTCTCGACGAGCGCGCGAACGATGCCGCGACCTGGGGTCGCCTCCTCGGTCGACTCGCTTCGGTCCCGACGTGGTCGATCGCGACCAGCCGCACGCCCGTGCCACGCATCGGTGGAGGGCGCCAGGGCTGGCCACGAGCTTCGGGCTCGGGCACCAGCCTGCCCTCGTAGAAGGCGCTCGACGTGAAGTCGCAGGTCACGTCGGATGCAGTCGCCACGTCGTGCGGAGGAAGAGGCCGAGCTGCTCGGCTGGCATCGCGTCGTGCGCCGCCGAGGAGGTGCGCGAGCGCCGAGCGATCCGCGCCAGGCGGGTGCGAGCCCTGAAGCGGCTGCTCGAGCTGCTGCGGATCGCCGAGGAGGACGACGAGCTGGCCGCCGGCGGGCGATGCCGCAAGGACGTTCGCGAGGCGACATCTGCCCGGCCTCGTCGACGAACAGCACGTCGACGGCATCGGCCATCTCGCTCCCGCGCCCAGAGCCAGCGCGTTCCGCCCACGACGTCGAGCTCCCGCGCGCAGCAAGCCCGGCACTGCGCCTCAGCGTTCTTCAGTCGCGACGCATGACGCGGTGATCGGCGAGGCTCCTCAGGTCGTGACCTTGGCCGATGCGCACGCACCTCGACCCGCCTCGTCCGCGGCCTTGCCAGCACCGCCTGGAGGAAGTTGGCGATGACCTTGTGGCTTTCGCGGTGATGCCCGACGCGCTTCCCTCCGCGGCGAGCGTCGACGACCATTCGCGCGCCGGTGTAGGTCTTGCCGGCTGCCGGGGGTCCCTGGATTGCGAGCGTACGTGGGCTCGAGCGCTCGACGATGCGGAGGCGCCGCGTCGAGTCTCCGACTCACCCGCGCCGCGGAGCCGTCGCCGCCGCTCCTGGCCGATCGCAGCCGGGCGTCCGAGCAGCAGAGATCGCGAGCGGCGCGGATACCGTCCCGGGCGCGTCGATCCCGTTCGCGACGACCCACTCGCCGATCCGCAGAAGGGCGGCGCGCTGCTCCTTGTCGCCATAGATGTTCATCGGGCACCAGGGCCTCGGGGTGCATCGTGTCGTCGGCGGCGGGCAGGTCGAGCTCGACGGTCGAGCCCGCATCGTCGACGACCAGGTTCTCCGCGGGTACCTTCCAGGTGCTCCACTTGGCATCCGGCGCGGATCGGTACTTCCGCGGGTCGTAGAACTCCGACCGCGGGCCGATGTCGTGGTCCTGCGCCGCGAACCGATAGCGCCAGCGCTGGCGGAAGAACTTCGCCCGTGGCGTCGGCTTGAAGGGCTCGCCGACTGGGCCGATCGAGCTCGAGCGGGCCGAGCGCCTCCTTGTCCGCGCTGAGCTCTGGCAGATCCATGCCCATCCGATTGAAGAAGCCCCAGAACGCGACCTTCGCCTCGCGCCGGTGCCAAGACAGCAGCTGGGCGAGGAGCCAGCGGGCGTGCTGCTCCGGCCTGCGATGCGCCAGGTCCTGGGGGACGCCACCGGTCAGCTGTTCGCCGACGAGCGCGACGCGCGCATCGGCCTCCCGCAGCTGCTCGGGAGCGTCCGGCGAGCGCGGCGCCGGGCGCGGGACCTCCTGTCCCGACTGGGCCGCGAGGTCGAGCCGCTGAAGCTCGAGCCAGTCGCGCAGGAGCAGCGTGCTCAGCGACGTCGTCGCGGTTGTACGCCTCGATCGCGGTCGAGGATGTCCGAAGCCGGTCGCTCACCGTCCCCGAGCTCGAGCCACGCCTCGAACTCGACGATGCTCGAGCCCGCATCGCGCAGGCCCTCGACCGCTGGAAGTCATACAGCGCCTCGATCCGCTTGATCGAGTAGCTCTCGACCGATGCACGCAGGCCCTGCCGCACCGCCCGGAAGAGATCGACGAGCACGCCACCACGCAGGAGCCGGTCCACCTCCTCCTCTCGCGTCCCGTGCCGGCCCATGAGCCGCTTGAGCGCGGTCGGCTCGTACGGCGCGTAGTGGTAGACGTGCATGTTCGGATGGCGCGCGTGGCGCTCCACGATGAAGTCGATGAGCCGCTCGAACGCGCGCTTCTCGCCGGCCAGCGTGAGACGCTCCGCCGACCGTCGCGGTCGAACGACCAGATAGCCGGTGAATTCGACCTTCGACGTCCATGACGCCGAACAGGTAGTCGATCCCGTCGTCGAAGGCGTATGGGTCGCCCTCGAGGTCGAAGAACAGGTCGCCTGTGATCGGGCTCGGGCAGCGTGGCCAGCCCGCGCTCGCAGCTCGATCGGCTCACCGGGCGCGGCAGCAGCAGCTCGTGGATCGGCCTTCGGCAACCCTCGACCCTCGACCTGGATCCGGGCCTGCTCGCGGACGGCGCTCGACGCCGGATTGCGCTCGTCCCGTCGAGCGGCGGGTCGAGGCGATCGGTGCCGCGGCGAGCCGCCCGACGGTGTGCAGGTCGCGGCGCGACGAGCGCCTTGCGCTGGCGGGCGCGGATACCCGCCACGAGCGAGAGGTGGTCGTCCGTCGCGGCGCCGCTGCACTAGCACAGCTCCGCCCAGCGACAGACGCCGCAGTGCTCCACCGGCTCCGGGTAGGTCTCGGCCGGTGGGTAGGCTGAGCGGCCGCGCGGGCGACGCCGTCCGTCCCGAGCACGGCCGCCTCGAAGCGTCGCTTGGCGGCGCGGTAGTAGGCCATGTAGTCGTCGACGCGCAGCGTGGCCGTCTCGCGCGCGCTCCCGCCGAGCACGACGTGCATCTCCTCGGGCGGCACCCCCTGGATCGCCTTCAGCTGCTCGACGTACGAGCAGATCTGAAGGACGGCGCCGGCCTTCACATGGCGCGCCAGCTTCGTATCGGCGACCTCGTAGTGGTACGGGCCAAGGTTCGATGGGCCGTCGACTCGCAGGAGGAAATCGGCGTAGCCGAGCCATCGGCCGTCGAAGAAGGTTGCCTGGAAGATGACATCGGCACCATGGCGCATCGCCGCGGCAGTATCTTCCGCTTGGCGCCGGATCTGGTCGCCACGCTCAGCCGTGTCATCCCGGACGATCTCGACTACCGCCCGCCCCGCGGCGCGCAGCTCGGAGAGGTAACGCGCCTCGTGCTGGAAGCCACGGCGGCGGATGACGTCGAGCTCCGGATCCGGCCGGTTCGGGCGGTTGACAAGCTTCTCCATCGCTGCCCGCTCGAGCGCGGTGAGGTGCTCGCAGGCCAGGTAGCCGACGAGATCGGTCGCGGAGAAGACGGGCTTGCCGTCGATCAGCTGCATCGGTGCACGTTCGACCCCCTCATGCGGCCAGCCTAGCGTCCCGGCGCGACAGCTTGCCCGTCGCGAACGCTACGGTGCGTCGGTCGCCTCGGGCTCGGGAACGCGCTCGATGACGAGCGTCCAGGCGCAGTCGGAGACGACGCTGACGAAGGCCTGGCCCCGCACGTCGAGGGCGTCGAATGCGCCCGGCTGGAGCGTGCCGGGATCGATGCCGTTGCCGACCGTGGCGAGGATGGCCTGCCGCGGCTCACGGTCACCTTCCGCCAGGGAGACGGCGAAGCGGCAGCCGACGCGTTCGGGGTCGGTGGCCACCCATCGGATGGCATGGTCGCCGCGACCGATCTCCACCGGCCCGTGCTCGGCATCGCCGGTGTGCGCGAAGGACGCGATGAGCCGCCTCCCGCCCGATGTCTCGCCGGTCGACGCCAACCAGGCGTCGGGCTCGAAGCCCGCGGCGATCCAGCCCTCGTCGAACGCCGGCTCGGATGGGTCGGCGTCGGTCACGAGGTACCAGCCGAGGTCGTCGCTCGGGATCGGTCCCATCACCACGCCGAGCTGCGCGTTCAGGGGCAGCAGGCCGGTTGAAACGTTGCCGCTGACCCCTGGATGTTGGCGAACGCGCAGGCCGTCGATGGCGGTCACGACCAGCTCGCCGGCCGTGAACTCGGGAACGGCGCCGAAGTCCGGAGTGGGGGAGGGCGAGGGGCTCGGGACCGGCGTCGGGGAGGGTGAGGCCGTCGGAGACGGGGTCGGTGTGGGGGTCGGGATCGGCGTAGCGGTGGGCAGCGGCGGGACGACGCAGGCGGCCAGCAGGAGGGCGACGACGAGGATCGGGATTGGCGCCAGGCTCGGACTCCCCACCCGGACTAGGGTAGCCGCTCAGCGGTCGAGGCGCGGCACCTCGGACGCCAGCAGGTCGGCGATCTCACGGGCGTTCGTCGTCCCGTAGTTGGCGTAGCAGTTGTTCATGAGGACGTGGATCTCCGGTACCTGCGCCGCCGTCTCGCGGATGCGCGGCACCCACTCGCCCAGCTCGCCCTCGTCGTAGAGGTAGCGGAAGCGCTCGACGACGGGGATGCCGGACTTCTCCCAGGTCTCGGTGCGCCGGCCGTGGAAGCGGACGACGGCCATCTTCGGCGAGGTGACGACGGTCATCGGCGGCAGCGAGGAGCGCGTCCCCGGTGGCGCGTCGACCATGACGAACGGGATCTCGTACTTCGTGAAGAACTGCATCGTCCGCTCGCGGTTCTTGTCGTTCAGCCACGAGGCGTGGCGGAGCTCGACCGCGAACGGCGTGTCGCCGAGGCGCTCCTTTGCCTTCACGATCTCGTCACGCGACTCGTTCGACGGGAAGAACCAGCGCGGGTACTGGAGGAACACCGCGCCGAGCTTTCCCGAGCTGCGCAGCGGCTCGATCCCGTCCTGAAATCGCGCCCAGATCTCGTCCTCGATCTCGCGCGGCAGATCGCGGGCGTAGACGCGCTTCTGCTCGGCGATGTCGGGCGGCAGCGCCTCGCGCAGGTCCTTCGGCAGCCGCTTCGGCTCCGATGGCTGCCCGGTCATCAGCGCGTGGGCCTTGATGTCGAACGTGAAGTCCGGCGGCGTCCGTTCCAGCCACAGCTCGCCCTGACGACGCGCGGGCAGCGCGTAGTACGTGGCATCGACCTCGACGATCGGGAACTGGTCGGCGTAGTAGACGAGCCGATCCTCCGCCGTCTTCGCATCCGGTGGGTAGAAGACGCCGGGTGCCGTCATCGTCGGGTCGGTCCATGACGCCGTGCCGATCCGGACCGTCGCACCGTCGATCGTGAGCGGCTGCCGGGCGGCGGTCGCGTGCCGCTCACCGCGGTCGCCGGCCGCTTCCGGCCCGGGGTCGTGGGGGCTCGTGTCGGTCATCGGTCCATGGTAGGCAGGAAACCTGCCAGTTCCTGTCAGGAACCGATGACGCTCGCCGAGGGGAGCGCGCGGCTGAGGACGGATATATCGTTACTGATATATTTGCTGACAGGTTCGCGAACGCCTCACAAGGGAGCGTCAGCGCGACCGGGCGCTACGCCTGCCCCAGCGCCTTCCGCACCGATGTCGTCGACAGCACGAGCATCACGACCACCGCGGCCACGAAGGCGACGAGGTACATCGGGTGCCACTCGACGGCGAAGACCGCGATGCCGGTGGCGACGGCGATGATCACCTGGAGGATGGCGGCCAGCGTCCATGCCCAGCCGCGGCGACGACGCGCGCCGCGGGACGCGATCAGCGCGAAGATCCCGAGGAGGAACGCACCGCCCGCCGCGAAGCGCAGGGGGACCTCGGCGTCAGGGCCCTGGTCCGCACCGACGGTCGAGGCGGCCATGCTCAGGAAGATCGTGAGCACGAGCGCGCCGAGCGCCTCGCCGATGAGCAGTGCGCGGAGCACGCCGATCATCAGCACGCGCGCGTCGGGGGTGGTGTCCGCCATCGGGGCGGCGGTCTGGGCGGTCATCCGCGCCAGTTTCGACGGTTCGTCAAGCGCCCGCAACACGGGCATCGGTCGTGCATGGTGCCGCCTGCATGAGCCGTGTCACCCGACTGCCACCCAGGACCCGCGAGCGATCGAGCTCGATGGCCGAGGTGGAAACGCTCGCCTGGTTGCTCGACAACAGCATCCCGGTGCCGTTCTTCCCCGGTCGGCGGTTCGGCGCGGACGCGATCATCGGCCTCGTCCCGGGCTTCGGCGACCTCGTCAGCGCCGGGCTCGGCCTCTTCGTCGTGTGGCGTGCGTCGCGGATGGGGCTGCCGCGCATCGTCGTGGCCCGGATGCTCATGAACTCGGCGATCGACCTGGTCGTCGGGGTGATCCCGTTCGCAGGCGACGCGTTCGACCTCGTGTTCAAGGCAAACACCCGCAACCTCGACCTCGCGCGGCGATGGCTCGACCAGCCGGACCGCTCGACGCGGGACGAGTGGCTCGGGCTGCTCCTCATCGTCGGCATCCTCGTCGGGATGGTCGCGTTCGTCATCTGGGCCGTGTTCGCGGTCATCGGCTGGTTCGTCGGCCTGTTCTGAGCGACCTCAGAGCGCCCCGTGGCGCTCGAGCATGCGGCGGGCGAGGGTGATCGAGCGCTCGCGGAGCTCGGGCGGCTCGAGGATCTCCGCGCGGCTTCCCATGCCGATGAGCCGCCCCGGCACCTCCTCGGGCCAGTCGGCGGTGACGCGCAGGTGGAGCCAGCCATCGGGGTCGTCGACCGTGAGCCGCTCGGCGTCGCGGACCGCCTGGAGACCGACCGCGTCGGCGAGCACCCCGAGCACGGCAGGATCGACGCGCACGACGAAGGTGATCCGCGGCGCGCCCTGCTCGTAGGTGGCGGTCGACTCCTCCCAGTAAGCGGGAAGGTCGAAGTCGGCCGGCCGGGCGAAGTGCTCGTCGCTGACCGTGACCGCGGTGATGCGCGACACGCGATACGTTCGGATCTGCTCCTCGCTCACGGCGACGAGGTACCAGACGCCGGCCTTCAGCACGAGACCGATCGGCTCCAGCTGGCGCTCGACGGCCTCGTCACCGCGCCGGTAGCGCACGCTCGCACGGCGCGCCTCCCAGACCGCATCGGCCAGGGTGGCGAGGTGGGGGACCGGGTCGCTCGAGCTGAACCAGGCCGTCGCGTCGAGGTGGAAGCGCTCCACCAGCCGCGAGGCGCGGGCACGCAGCTCCCCGGGCAGGGAGGCGAGGACCTTCAGGCGCGCAGCGGCGACGACCGTGCCCAGCCCGAGCTCAGCGGCCGGACCGGGCATCCCCGAC
The DNA here is from genome assembly GCA_963844415.1 of uncultured Chloroflexia bacterium. GTDB lineage: Bacteria > Chloroflexota > Limnocylindria > QHBO01 > QHBO01 > JACDBZ01. The sequence goes on along the minus strand of CAWJOA010000005.1, from coordinate 179,828 downwards.
AGGAAGAGCGCCTCGGCCTCGTCGGCGGTCAGCCCGGTGAGGCGGGTGCGATACCCGTCGACGAGCTGGATGCCGCCGTGCGGCCCGCGCTCGGCGTAGATCGGCACGCCCGCGGCGCTGAGCGCGTCGACGTCCCGGTGGATGGTGCGCTCGCTGACCTCGAGCTCGGTCGCCAGCACCGCGGCCGTGGTGCGGCCGCGTGCCTGGAGGAGCAGGAGGAGCTGGACGAGGCGTGACGCGCGCATCGGTGCCGAGAATACGCGCGAATTGGCGACAGGATCGGTCAGGTATTCGCCCGCAGGAACCCATCGACCTCGTCAAGCGCTTGGTCGAGCACGGGACCCACACCGTGGCCGACGCCGGGGTAGGTCACCAGCGTGGCGGCCGAGAGCTGCTGCACCGCCTCTCGCAGCAGGTCGATCCGCGCGAACGGGTCCGACTCCCCGGACAGCAGCAGGACCGGGCACGTGATCCGCGGCCAGTGGGCGCAGCGCTCGCGCCAGGCCTCGTGGCGGCCTGGCGCGTGGAGCGGGTAGGCGAAGAGGACGAGGGCGGCCGGCGGTTCCTCGGCCGCGATCAGCGTGGCCACGCGCCCGCCGAACGACTGGCCGCCGGTGACGAACGCGGAGGGATCGGCACCGATGGCGTCGCGATAGACCGGCATCGCGCGCTCGACGGTGCCCTTCGGCAGGCTGACGATCTCGACCTCGTACCCGCGCTGGTGCAGGCCGGCGGCGTGCGGCGCGAGCTGCTTCGGGTTTCCCGATGCGCCCGGCGCGATGAGGATCCTGGTGACGCTCATGCGCAGCAGCATACGACGGCGTACGCTTGCGGCATGACCACTGAGAAGATCGCGAAGTCCGACGCCGAGTGGCGCGCCGAGCTGACCCCCGAGCAGTACCACGTCCTCCGCGAGAAGGGCACCGAGCGCGCGTTCAGCGGCGCCTACTGGGACGAGCATCGCCCCGGCGTGTACCGATGCGCCGCCTGCGGCAACGACCTCTTCGATGCCAACACGAAGTTCGAGTCGGGGACCGGCTGGCCGTCGTTCTACCAGCCGAAGGAGGCCGATGCGGTCGAGACCGAGACCGATCGGTCCTTCTTCATGACCCGCACGGAGGTGAACTGCGCCCGCTGCGGCAGCCACCTTGGCCACGTCTTCGACGACGCCCGCGACCAGCCGACGGGCCTGCGCTACTGCATCAACTCCGCGTCGCTGCAGCTCGATCCGTCGGCGCCGCCCCCGGAGCCGATGGAGCAGGTCTAGCTCGCCGGCCTCCACGCCGCCGCGCCGCCGCTCATCAGGTCCGGAAGCGGGAACCGTCCGAGCGACTCGCCGTCGCGGCCGACGAACACGAACGCGGCCTCCGTGTCGGTGCTGTGGAGGATGACGGCGGCTCCGCTATCAGGAGCCCAGGCAGCGGGATATCCCGCGAGCTCGGCGAGCGCCGCGCCCTCGAGCGTCGCCATGCGTGTGGTCGACGCTCCGGTCACCGGATCGGAGCTGGTCAGCAGCAGCCGTGACCCATCCGGTGAGGCCAACGCCGGCCCGGCCGCGCCGCCGAGCCTCGTGCCGTTGTCGGTTTCCAGGTCGATCGCGTGGACGTCGCCGGTCCGCTCGTCGACGACGAGCATCCGCCCGTCCGCCAGCCAGCCCGGTGACCAGGCGCCGCGCGCCACGAGCCGCGGCTCGGATCCGTCAGACCGCATCACGTAGGCGGCGCCGAAGGTGTCCGGGTCGGCCTCGCCCGCCGGCAGCGGGCCGGTGAAGGCGATGAGGGAGCCGTCGTGCGAGAAGGCAGGCTGGCCGGCTAGTTCGGCGGCTGGCTCCAGGCTCAATGGCTGTGGCTCGCCGCCGAGGGCGACGTCGACGACCTGGAGACTCCACGCTCCGGGATGCGGCGGTTCCCCGCAGTCCGGGGACAGGCAGAAGGGGGTGTTCGGCCGGAACACGAGGCGCGTCCCGTCCGGGGACCAGGCCGGCCCGTGGCCGTCGGCGATGCGTGTCAGCGTCCCGTCGATGTCGACGACATACAGGACCGTCTCGCAGCCACCGTATGCGAACGCCAGCTGCGAGCCGTCCGGCGACCAGGTCAGGCCGGTCGGACCGAAGCCGCAGGTGAAGACGGGTCGCAGCAGGCCCTCGGCCGTCAGCTCGGCGTCCTCCGGACCCAGCTTGGTCAGCTGGCTGACCTCGCCGGTCGCAAGGTCGAGGAGATGAATCTGGGCCTCCGCGCCCGCGACGAACGCGAGCTGGCCAGCCAGCCCTCCTACCTCGGCCGTCGGAGACGGGCTCGGCATCTCACTTTCGGCGGCGACGGATGGGCTGGCGACCGGCCGCGGCTGCGCAGGCGGCGAGGAGCAGGGCGAGGAGCAGCATGGGCGTTCGAGTCATGGCACCGATGACGCACGGCCGGGACGAATGTTGCAGCCGAGCGGCAGTTCCCTCGCCGGCGTATATACATCTATACGCGTCGGCGACGTTCCGCGACCGGAACGACCCGCGTCGAGCGCCGGTTCGATTTAGCGGCCGTCGGCGACGGCACGCATGACGGTCGCCGCCTCGCGGACCTGGTCGGCCGAGATCTCGAGATGGGTGACGGCCCGCACGACCCGCGGCCCGAACGGGTTGAGCCAGACACCGCGAGCGCGGCACTCCTCGACGAAGGCGGCCGCGTCCGGGACGCCACGGCGATCCACCAGCGAGAACACGACGATGTTCGTCTGCACCGTCGCCAGGTCGAGCTCGACATCGTCGCCGCGCAGCAGCTCCTCGGCCAGCGCCCGAGCGTTGGCGTGGTCGTCCGCCAGGCGGTCGATATGGTTGGCCAGCGCGTATGAGCCGGCAGCGGCGAGGATGCCGGCCTGTCGCATCGCGCCACCGGCCATGCGCCGGTACCGATGCGCTCGCTCGATGAGCTCGCGCGAGCCCGCCAGCATCGAGCCGGCCGGCGCCCCCAGCCCCTTGCTCAGCGACAGCGAGACGAGGTCGAAGCCGGCGGCGAGCTCCGACGCCGGCCGCCCGCTCGCAACGGCCGCGTTGAGGATGCGCGCCCCGTCGAGATAGGTCGCCAGTCCAGCCTCCCGAGCCGCGGCCAGCGACCCAGACAGCGCATCGGCCGGGAAGATGACGCCGCCAGCTCGGTTATGCGTGTTCTCGGCGACCAGCAGGGACGTCGGCGGGTAGACGATGTGGCCGCGCGGCTTGATCGCGGCGCGGACGGCATCGGCGTCGAACAGCCCGGCCGAGCCGATCGGGCTGAACTGCACGCCGGCGTTGGCGCCGCCGGCGCCGGTCTCGTGGAGGACGAGATGCGAGTCGGTCGGCACGAGCACGTCGTCGCCGGGACGGGTGAGCGTGCGGAGCGCGACCTGGTTCGCCATCGTGCCGCGACGGCAGGAAGAGGGACGCATCGATCCCGAACAGTGCCGCGACGTCGGCCTGGAGCCGGTTGACCGATGGATCCTCGCCGTACTGGTCGTCGCCGACCTCCGCGCTGGCGATGGCGCGGCGCATCGGCTCGGTCGGCCGGGTGACGGTATCGGAGCGCAGGTCGATGCGGTCGGGCATGGCGCCGATGATAGGAGCCGGCTCAGGCGATCGGGAGGGTTCGGCCGGAGCGGCGCGACCGCGGTCGCTGGAGCATGGCCGCCAGCTGGCCGCTGGCCGGCGGGAACGCCGACGGCGTGCCGCGCAGCCAGTCGAGGGCGGCCTCGAGGTCCTCGATGCAGAACGGCTTGGCCAGCACGGCCACGTTCGGGCCGCGCACGATCTTCATCGGCATCGAGGCGAGCAGCATCCCGGTGCAGATGAGGACCCGCGGCAGCGCGAGGATCGAGTTGCGACGCCGAGGAGGGAGCTCCATCAGCTGGGTGCCGTCGATGACGAGTGCATCCGGCCGCTGGCCGAGCGCGCTGCGAGCGTCGAGCTCGTCCGGCGTCAGGATCTCGGCCTCGGGCAGCAGCTCCTCGAAGAGCTCGCGCACGCCCGGCTCACGATCGCTGACCCAGACCAGTCCGGCCATGGCGCTCATTGTGAGCAAGACCGGTGCCCGTCACAAGACCGATCCAGGGTCCGGCGTAGCATGTGCCTCGCAACCCGCGACGTATCCATGGCATGACCAGCGAGCCGCCGACATCCGCGACCATCCCCTGGCCCCGCGCCGCGCTGGCCGGGGCCGCCGCCGGCGCACTGGCGCTCGGCATCGCGGAGCTGCTGGCCGGCATCCTGCCCGGGGCAACCAGCCCGATCGTCGCTGTCGGCGACCTCGTGATCTTCCTCCAGCCGCCCGGCGCCAAGCAGTTCGTCGTCGACCTCTTCGGCGAGGCCGACAAGCTCGTCCTGAACCTGTTCATCGCCGCGGTGGCGATCGGCGCGGCCGCGGTCGGTGGCGTGCTGGCGCGAACCCGACCGTGGGTTGTGCCGATCGGTGCCGGAGCGTTCGGCATCCTCGCCCTGATCGCCGGCCTCCGCGACCCGCTGGCAGAGCCGATCACGACCCTGATCGTGGTGGTCGTCGCGGTCGTCGTCGCCATCTACGCGATGCGCTGGCTGCTGCGGATGGCCGCGGACGGTGGCGCGATGCCGGAGGCCGAGATGCCCGCATGGGGGCGGCGGCGCTTCATCGGCACCTCGATCGCCGTCATCGGCCTCGCGGTCGTGAGCGGCGTGGTGGGTCGGACGCTGCTCGAGCGTGGCCGGCAGGGCGCGATCGCCCAGGCCGGGACGCTGCCCGAGCCGATGACAACCGCGCCGCCGCCACCGGCCGGTGCGGAGCTGGCGGTCGAGGGCATCACGCCGCTCGTGACGCGGAACGTGGACTTCTACCGGATCGACACCGCGCTCCTCGTCCCGCGGCCGGACATCGACACGTGGCGCCTGCGCGTCACCGGGATGGTGGAGCGCGAGCTCGAGTTCACGTACGACGAGCTGGTGGCGATGCCGCTCGTCGAGCAGTACGTGACGATCGCCTGCGTCAGCAACGAGGTTGGTGGCAACCTGGTCGGCAACGCGCTGTGGCGAGGCGTGCGGCTCAAGGAGCTGTTCGAGCAGGCGGGCGTCAATCCGGACGCGACCCAGGTCATCGGCCGCGCCGTCGACGGCTTCACCGTCGGCTTCCCGACGGGCTACGTCCTCGCCGACGACCGCGAGGCGCTCGTGGCGGTCGGCATGAACGGGGAGGCGCTGCCGGTCGACCACGGTTTCCCGGCGCGGCTCATCGTGCCGGGGCTCTTCGGCTACGTCAGCGCCACGAAGTGGCTGACCGAGATCGAGCTGGCGACGTGGGAGGGCTTCGATGCCTACTGGGTGCCGCTCGGCTGGTCGAAGGAGGGACCGATCCTGACGCAGTCACGGATCGACGTCCCGCGCAACGGGGCGCGCCTCGACGCCGGGACGGTGACGATCGCGGGCGTGGCCTGGGCGCCGGACCGGGGGGTCCGAACGGTCGAGGTGCAGGTCGACGACGGCGATTGGACGCCGGCCACGATCAGCGCACCGATCTCGGAGGCGACCTGGGTCCAGTTCGCCCACACCTGGGATGCGGCGCCCGGAGATTACAACCTGCGCGTGCGCGCCACCGATGGCGACGGCGAGGTGCAGACCGACGAGCGCACCGAGCCCGCCCCCGATGGCGCGCGCGGGCACCACGTCATCAGCGTGACGGTCGGCTAGATATCCATCGGGTCAGCGACCGGAGACAGGTAGATCGTGACCTCGATCAGACCCTCCTCGAGCGGCATCTCGGAGATCTGGCGCCAGGCCTCGTGCGACAGGTTCGCGACCCGCTGGTCGGCCGTGCCGACGTAGCACGGGCAGGAATCGACGACCGGCAGCGAAACGCACCGGTCGGCGCAGACGAACACGTATGAAACCTCGTCGTTGTCGGGGATGCCTCCACCGATGTCGAGCGGAAGCGCGACGGTGGCCTTTCCCTCCCACCCTGGGCTCTCGGAATACGACGAGGCCATGCCGGTGACCGATCCGTCGACGACGGCGATCGCCGGCTCCGGTTCGGCCGGTGGTGGGGCGGCGGCGCGGCCCTGGAGGGCGGTCGGCCGGCCACCGAGGCTCGCTTCCGGATCGCCGGCGAAGGCGTACCAGTAGTCGACCTTGCCCTCGAAGTACGGCGACTTGTGGAGCCACGTCTCGGCGCCATCGATGCTGTCGTGCGCGAAGGTGACCAGCGCATCGGGCTCGAATCGCGGCTCGCTCATGAAGATGTCGCGGTACGGCCGATTCGGCTGGTCGAGCAGCGCACCGACGAGGTGGGCCGCGCCTTCGAAGAAGTCGGTGGCGAAGTAGGCCGACGCGCCCAGGTCGGCCAGCGGGCCGCGGCTGTAGGCGGACACCCGCCCGGCGGCCTCGGACTCCGTGGCCTGGGGGTGCTGCCCCTCGCCGGCGCCGGGGGCATAGCAGGCGTTGGAGTAGATCATCACCCAGTTTGGCGCGGGCCTGGCGTGCTCCGCGATCCAGGCCTCGCCGTAGTACGCCAGCGCGCCGTCGGCGAAGCTGTCGGAGTGGTCGCCACGGCGGTTCGGACCGTTCAGGCCCCAGCCGTTGGTGGTCTGCGGGCTCGGCGTGTCCGAGTACGGGTTCGGCGAGCCGACGCCGTGGCCGAAGTAGATGACGATGTTCGCCCCGCGCACTGCCTTGCGCACGCTCTTCTCGTCGGCGTCGGGCGAGTAGGCGCGCGCGACGGTGGCACCGCGCTGCTCGGCGGCCGTCGCCGCCGCATCGGCCAGGCTGATATAGACCGGGGTCAGCTCCTCACCGACCGGACCGACGATGATCGCCACCTTGGCCGCCGCCTTCGTGGCCGCCACGGGCGCGGGCACGCCGAGGCTGGCGACGAGCGTCGCCAGCACCGTGAAGAGGACCAGGACCGAGCGCAAGGGCTCCCCCAACGTGGGCAAATGAGGGTGAGATCAGCCGCTCGTAGCATCGCACCGATGCGCACGCTCGCGCAACCGGGGTCCGGGAGCGCGCGATCAGGTCCGGGCTGGCTCCAGGCGGCCGGTTCCGGTCTCGCCGGGACCGGACAGGAGTGCCTCGGCGATCACGTCCGCCCAGGCGGCGTAGCCGACAGCCGACGGGTGGAACCGATCGCGAGAGAGGACGTCGGTCCGGCCGCGGATGCGCGGCGGCACGTCGCGAGCCAGGTCGGCGTACGCGGCACCGGCGCGGCCCGCCTCGGCGCGGCTGATCGGTCGCAGCAGGCGCGCGTACTGATCGGCGAGGAAGATGAGTGGCTCGACTGCCCGTAGCGCTCCGCGGAACGCCGGGATGCCGGCCAGCGCCACGCGCGCCGAGGGCGCCGTTTCGCGGATGCCCTCGAGGACCGTGCGCAGGCTGTTGCGGAAACGGCCGGGCGGGGTGTTGTGGGTGGCGTCGTTCGAGCCGATGACGATGGCGACGAGGTCGGCGCTGGCGAGGAAGGAGTGCGTCTCCGTGGCCCGCAGCGGCTCGATCGCCCTGGGCAGCTGTTGATGCACGAGATCAACGGCACGCGCACCGGCCCAGCCGTAGCTGACGACGTGGACCTCCCGGCGCTCCGCCTCGGCCACGCGTCGGGCAATGAGGTAGGGGAGCGCATCCTCGGCGCGCTCGACGCCAACGCCGGCGGTGGTCGAGTCGCCAAGGACGGCCATGCGCAGCCGATCCCTGCCGGCGACGCCCACGGTCGGGCTGACGACGTGGTTGACGTAGAAGCCGGGATGGCCGGGGAGGAACTCCATCCGGCGCAGCCGCATGAGCTGCACGGCCACGATCCCGGCGAAGGCTCCAAGAGCCGTGCCGAGCAGGCGCGCCAGCGTGCTGAGCCAGGGTCCCATGGCATCACCCTACCGTGTCGGTTTGCTTGACGCCAACCGCACAATCGGTCGCGTGCCCGACGCCCCCGTGATCATCGTCAATCCCACCGCGGGCTCCGGCCGCGCCGCGAAGCTGCTGCCGTGGATTCGCGAGCGACTCTCGCAGCGGCCCGATGCCGAGCTCCACGTGACCGGCCGCCCCGGTGAGGCGGAAGAGCTCACGGCGCGCGCCGCGGCCACGGGCTGTGACCGGGTGGTGGCGGTCGGCGGGGACGGCACGATCCAGGAAGTCGTCAACGGCGTCCTCGAGGCAGCGTCCCGACCGGGGATCGGCATCGTGCCCGTCGGCTCCGGGAACGACCTGGCGCGCAGCCTCGGGCTGCCGACCGACCCGGCCGAGGCGTGGACCGTCGCGATCGGCCGGGTCACGCGCACGCTCGACGCAGCGCTGGCTGTCAACGGGGAGGGGCTGCGGCGCTGGTTCGCGTCCGCGGGCGGCATCGGCTTCGACGCGCAGGTCGCGGCCGCGATGTCGACGCGCCGCGGCTGGCAGTCCGGACGAGCCGGCTACCTGCTCACCACCCTGACCGAGCTGCGGCGATTCGAAAACCGCGGGCTGCGGATCGTGCTCGATGGCGAGCCGCTCGAGTGTCGCGCACTGCTGGTGGCGATCGCGAACGGGCCGTACTACGGCGGCGGCATGCGGATCGCGCCCGATGCCGAGCCCGACGACGGCTGGCTCGACCTCTGCGTCGTCGGCGACGTCTCGCGCCTCACGGCGATCCGCGAGCTACCGAACCTCTATCGCGGCACCCACGTCCGCCATCCCGCGGTCTCGCTCCACCGGGCGCGGGTGATCGAGATCACCGGCGACGGCGCGACCCGCTCGCACCTCGACGGCGAGCCGTTCGGGACGTTGCCCCTCCACGTCGAGGTCCACGCCGGCGCGCTCGAGGTCGCGGTACCGGGCGGCGGGTAGCCGAGAGTACGCTCGCCGCCGGGACCATCGGCCGATGGCCCGATGGTACCTGGGCTGTTGTCCTCTCACCGATGACAAAAGCCGCCCGACGTCGCGGGCATCTTCCCACTCCCGATTCGGCCGGCCGGTTGTTCCTGATTCGCACCGTTGCCTTGATCGCTCTGGTCGTAACGACGCTGTACCTCGCGTGGCGCGCGAGTGCGACGCTGAACCTGAGCGCGTGGTACGTGGCGGTACCGATGCTGATCCTCGAGGTGCACGCCGCGCTTGGTCTCGGCCTGTTCACGTTCAGCCTCTGGGATGTCGACGTACGTCCGGCCCGTCGCTATCCACGCAAGCCCCCCAGCCTGGCGGTCCTCATCCCGACGTACAACGAGGGGGAGGAGATCCTGCTTCCGACGATCGCCGCAGCCGTCGCACTGGAGCCCGCGCACGAGACGTGGGTGCTCGACGACGGCGACCGGCTGGAGGTCGCCGACCTCGCGGCCGCGCTCGGCGCTCGCTACCTCACTCGACCGACTCATGAGCACGCGAAGGCCGGCAACCTGAACCACGCACTCGCCGTGGTCGACGCCGAGATCCTGGCCGTCCTCGACGCGGACCACGTGGCCGCGCCGGACTTCCTTCGGGCCACGCTCGGCTACTTCACTGACAAGCGCGTGGCGCTCGTCCAGACGCCGCAGGACTTCTACAACGTCACGAGCTTCGAGCACGGCCGGGGCATCGCCTACGGGGAGCCGTTCCACGAGCAGACACTCTTCTATCGGCTCCTCCAGCCGGGCAAGAACCGATGGAACGCCGCCTTCTGGTGCGGCACGAATGCGCTCGTCCGGTCCGAGGCGCTGCGATCGGTCGGCGGCGCGGCCACGGACACGATCACCGAGGACATCCACACCACGATTCGACTTCACCGAGCTGGGTGGAAGACCGTCTATCACAATGAGGTGCTCGCGCGCGGCCTGGCGGCCGACGATGCGAGCCAATACCAGCTCCAGCGCAACCGGTGGGGGACCGGAGCGATGCAGGTGCTCCGGGCCGAGAACCCCCTCTTCGTCAGCCGCCTGACCTTCGGCCAGCGTCTCGGCTACGCGGCGACGCTGCTCGGCTGGTTCGACTCCTGGCGCACGCTGGGATTCCTGGCACTGCCGCCTCTCGTCCTCGTAACCGGCCAGATCCCGATGGTCGCTGACGGCCTCACGTTCGCGATCCTCTTCTCCGTGACGTACGGGCTGCAGCAGGCTGCCCTCTACCTGCTCGGGCGTGGGGCGTACCGGCCCGTCCTCTCGATTGTGTTCGACCTTGTCCGAATGTCGCCGAACTTCCTCGCCACCCTGAGCCTCTTCTCACCTCGAACCCCACGCTTCCGGGTGACACCAAAGGGCCGAATGGCCGCGATGCGCGGCCGGATCGAAGCGCCGGTGATGCTCCGCGCCGCCTTCGGAGCGTGCGTGCTGGGAGCGATCGTCTACGTCCTGCATCTGCTTGGCGTGTTCGCGATCCCGTATGCCTCCGATCTTGCCGCCGCGGGAGCATTCTTCTGGCTGGTCGTCAACGCGTCACTTCTCTGGATCGCGGTGCGGCGAATTCGCTCGCTGCGGTTCGCCGCCGAGCGCCGCAGCGCAGTGCGGTTCGCGGTCGACGTTCCCGGGCGCGTCGACGGGGAGCCCGCATCCGTCCAGGACGTCTCGGTCGGCGGCGCCCTCCTGGCGACGCGCGAGCCGCTTGTCGACCGGGACTCGCACCTGCTCAGCTTCGAGCTTGCGCGCGGGCCAACGTCGCTCTGGGCCCGGGTCCGCTCGTATCGGAGAGCGGCGAGTGGTGAGCACCACTACGCGTTCGAGTTCGAATCCGGGCAGCTCGCAGCGAAGGGCGAGCTCGCCCGCGCCGTCTTCCTTGGGCGGTATCCGGTTGCCGGCACGGTCAAGCAGTCATGGGCCGACCTCCTGCGCGGCGATATCGGCTCGCTGTCGCGACGCTTCCAGCGAACCGGGAAGCTCCAGCGTGCGGAGGTGGGGCGTGGTCATCGGACGCCCACCAGCCGCGTCGCGGGACGCGGTGGCGTCGCCCTCGGCAGCCTGAGCCCCGGTCTGGATCCGCCGCCCGTGACGGGGTCCTGACCAGGCTCCCACCGCCGTCCCTGAAACAGTTAGGCTGACGGCCATGGAGGCCAGAGGCATCGAGGTCGGCGCGCCGCTGGTCGGTGCACGGGGGCGTCGCATCGGCACCGTCGACGCCGTCTTTGCCGACTATCTCCTCGTCCGCACCGCGAGCCTCCTGCCGGTCGACCTGTACGTCCCGCGCACCGAGACGATGCTCACCGACGGGCGCCTCCGGGTCGACGTCGGCCGCCGCGAGGCCTACGACCGGTGGCACCGCCCGCTGAAGCGCGCGCCGCACGAGGCCGAATGAGCGCGTTCGCGTCCGACGTGGCGGCCCAGCTCCGCATGGCGAGGACCGTCACGATCGAGACGTCCGCTGCCGCGGATGCGCCGGTGCATCGCACGATCATCTGGATCGTGGCCGACGAGAGCGGGCGCGCGTTCGTGCGATCGGTCAGGGGCCAGCGCGGACGCTGGTATCGCGAGCTCGTCGCGAACCCGGTCGGTGCGGTGTTCGTCGGCGGTCACCGCATCGGCGTGCGAGCCGCTCCGGCGGACGAGGCCGGGATCGAGACCTGCAGCCGGCTCCTGCGCGAGAAGCATGCGACGTCGGGAGCCTCCCTCGCCTCGATGCTCCGCGAGGACGTCCTCGACACCACCCTCGAGCTGGAACCGGCGTGAGTGGTGTATATACGTATATACGGTGCGAGGACTCCAGTCAGCATCGGTCTTGCAGTACCCTTTGGGAGCCATGCACGACGCCGATACGATCCAGCCCCTGAACGGGCGCCCGCCGTACGAGCCGGGCGACGCCGAGGCGTTCTACGCCCACGTCGGCTCCGGCGGCAAGGTCGAGGCCGACGACTGGTTGCCCGACGAATACCGCGCGGCGGTGCTCAAGTTCGTCGAGATGCACGCCAACAGCGAGCTGATGGGCGTGCTGCCGGAGCGCGACTGGATCATGCGCGCCCCGACCCTGCGCCGGAAGCTCGCGCTGACCAGCAAGATCCAGGACGAGGTTGGGCACGCGCAGCTGCTCTACCGGGTGGCGGAGGACCTCGGCAAGCCGCGTGTGCAGATGCTGCAGGACCTGCTCGACGGCAAGACGAAGTTCCACAACGTCTTCCACTACCCGACGCGGTCGTGGGCCGACGTCGGGATCATCGCCTGGCTCGTCGACGCCGCCGCGATCGTCTCGCAGCAGGCCCTGCGCGACTCCTCGTACGCGCCGTATGCACGCACGATGCGCAAGATCTGCTGGGAGGAGTCGGTTCACATCATGCACGGCCGCGACGTCGTGCTGACCCTGATGAACGGGACCGATGCGCAGCGCGCCATGGTGCAGGAAGCCCTGGACCGATGGTGGGGCCCGCTCATGCAGATGCACGGACCGCCCACCGATCCGGCGAAGGACAAGGACCTCCACTGGGGGATCAAGTCGAAGGGCAACGAGCAGCTGCGCCAGGAGTTTCTCTCGATCTACGTCCCGCGCATCCGCGAGCTTGGCCTGACCATCCCTGATCCGGCGCTGCGCCTGGACGACGCTTCGGGCCGCTGGGAGTACACCGAGCCGGATTGGGCCGAGCTGAAATCGGTCGTCACGGGGCATGGCCCCGCCTCGCAGTCACGTTTGGACTTCCGGCGCGTCAACTTCGCCGAGACCCAGTGGGTCCGCGACGCGCTGCTGGGGAGCGCCACGGCCGCCGCCTGACCGGGCATTCCGTCCGGGTGGGCTGTGCGCTCCGGCGCACGTAACGACGAGGCAGGCAGCGGATCCGCCCACCCCTGTGCGCCGCGGCGCACAGGGTGACCAAGAATCAGCCCCTACGGCGCCGAACCTCGTGGTTAGGTGCGCTCCAGCGCACGCGCGGCGCGACGCTCACGCGAGGGTCGCCGATGGCACGGACCCCACCCGCGGGGTACGCTTCGTGCGATGAACGAGCGCGTGTGGGAGGTCTTCCGGCAGGAGGACGAGGGTGACCCGATGATCCACGCCGGCAACGTGAACGCCCCCGACGAGGAGCTGGCGGTGCACTACGCGCGCGAGTTCTACGGGCGTCGAGGCGAGTCGCATCGGCTGTGGATCGTGGCGCGCGAGGCGATCACCGAGCTCGACGACCCCGACCTCCTCAAGCCGCCGTTCGACCGCAGCCACAAGAAGCCCGGCGGCTACATCATCAAGCACAAGCTCGAGGCAGCGAAGCAGCGCGCCGCAACCGAGGCGACGGAGTGACCACCGCCCCGCCGACCCTCGACACGGCCGCACGCGCGGCGCTCGCCGAGCTCCTGCTGAGCGTCGCCGACGACGAGTTCGTCATCGGTTTCTGGGACTCCGAGTGGACCGGGATCGCGCCGATGCTCGAGGAGGACGTGGCGACCAGCTCGATCGCGCAGGACGAGATCGGTCATGCCCGGGCGCTCTACGAGCTGCTGGCGGAGCTGACCGATGACGATGCCGACGGGATCGCCTACGGTCGTGCCCCCGACGACTTCCGTCATGCCGCGCTCCTCAACCACGCCCGCGGCGACTGGGCCTTCAGCGTCGCGCGCCGCTACCTGTACGAGACCGCCGATGCCGTGCGCCTCGCCGCACTCGCCGGATCCTCCCACCAGCCGCTTGCCGCCCTGACCGGGAAGATGCGCCGCGAGGAGACCTACCACCTGCTCCACGCCGATGCCTGGCTGCGCCGGTTGGCCGAGGGCGGCCCGGAGACCCGCGACCGCCTGGCGACCGCACTACGTACCCTCTGGCCCGAGGCGCAGGAGATTTTCGCGCCCCTCGCCGGCGAGGAGGTGCTCGTGCGCGACGGCCTGCTGCCGACGCCGATGTCCGCGCTGCATGCCGACTGGCAGCGCCAGGTGCGCCCGATCCTCGAACCGATCACCGGCCCGCTCCCCGACGCGAGCCCGAGCACGGACGGGCGCGCGCGGCGCACGGGTGACTTCGCCTGGCTGCACGGTGAGTTCACGAGCGTGACCCGCGCGGAAGCCGGTGCGATGTGGTGACCCGGGCGCCGTCCGACGCGCGAGAACAACGGGTCTGGTCCGAGCTGGCGGCCATCGCCGACCCGGAGATCCCGGCCATCAGCCTGGTCGAGCTGGGCGTCATCGGCTCGGTCACGGTCGACGATCGACGGGTCGAGGTCGAGCTGCTGCCGACGTTCGTCGGCTGCCCGGCAATCGGCGTCATGCAGGAGCGGATCACCGAGCGCATCGGTGCGCTGGGTCTCGCCGACGACGTGCAGGTGCGGATCAGCTTCGACCCGCCCTGGACGAGCGAGCGCATCACCCCGGAGGGCCGTGAGCGTCTGCGGCTGAGCGGCTTCGCGCCGCCGCACGTCGGGCCGGCGCCCGTCGGTGGCGACCTGAGCGAGCTCACCGTCCTGACGGTTGCCGAGTGCCCGTACTGCGGCTCTCGCAACACGACGATGGACAACCCGTTCGGCCCGACCCTCTGCCGCGCGATCTACCACTGCGCCGACTGCCGCCAGCCGTTCGAGCAGTTCAAGCGCGTCTGAGGCGCTGGATCGACGCGCGGCACGCGTAGCCGCTACGCTGCGCCGCATGGCAATCGACGGGGACGAGATCGCTCCCGACGCAACCGACCACCTCGCGGCGATGCGTCATAGCGCGGCGCACATGATGGCCGCGGCCGTGGTCGAGCTGTTCCCCGACGCGAAGCTCGGGATCGGTCCGGCGATCAAGGATGGCTTCTACTACGACTTCGATCTGCCGCGTCCCCTCACCCCTGCCGACCTCGACCAGATCGAGGCGAAGATGCGCGAACAGCAGGCCGCCGCCCTCGCCTTCGAGCACTCGAAGGATCTCCCGCGCGCCGATGCCGTCGCAGAGCTGAATGCGAAGGGGCAGCCGTTCAAGGTCGAGATCGTCAACGACCTGGCGGACTCGGAGGGCCCGACGGTGAGCTTCTACCGCCACGGCACCTTCGAGGATCTCTGCCGCGGCGGTCACCTCGGCACCACGAAGGAGCTGGGGGCCTTCAAGCTGCTCAACACCGCCGGCGCTTACTGGCGCGGCGACGAGACGCGGCCGATGCTCCAGCGCATCTACGGCACCGCCTGGGACACGCAGGAGGAGCTTGATCAGCACCTGTGGCGGATCGAGGAGGCCAAGAAGCGCGACCATCGCAAGCTCGGCCGCGAGCTCGACCTCTTCACGTTCCACCCCGAGTCGCCGGCCGCGCCGTTCCTCCATGCGCGTGGCATGGCGCTGTGGCGGTCACTCGAGGACTGGTCGCGCGAGGTGCGGCGCGAGGCGGGCTTCAGTGAGGTGCGCACCCCGAGCCTCGTCCGCAAGGAGCTGTGGGAGACGTCGGGCCACTGGAACAACTACCAGGACAACATGTTCGTCCTGGACGACCACGACCACGTGTCCGGGCTGAAGCCGATGAACTGCCCGGAGGAGATCCTCATCTACCGCACCCGCGGGCGCTCGTATCGCGACCTGCCGATGCGCTTCAGCGACTACTCGGTGCTGTTCCGCAAGGAGCGCACCGGCGTCCTGGCGGGGATGTTCCGGGTGCGTCAGCTCACCCAGGACGACTCGCACGTCTTCTGCCGCGACGACCAGGTCGACGACGAGATCCGCCTCGCGCTGTCACTCGTGCGCAAGCAGTACGCGCCGTTCGGCTTCGAGCCGCGCGCGAAGCTCGCGACCCGCCCGGAGAAGCGCCTCGGGTCCGACGAGTTCTGGGAGCGCGCCGAGAACCGCCTCCGCGAGCGCCTCGAGGAGGACGGGATGGCCTACACGCTCGACCCCGGCGGCGGCGCGTTCTATGCCCCGAAGATCGACATCTTCATCGAGGACGCGCTGGGCCGCGAGTGGCAGATGGCCACGATCCAGGCCGACTACCAGCTGCCGCAGCGCTTCGATCTCGAGTACCGATCCGCCGACGGCGGCTTCGAGCGCCCGGTCGTCATCCACTACGCGATCTACGGGTCGTTCGAGCGGTTCATCGGCATCATCACCGAGCACTACACCGGCGCCTTCCCGTTCTGGCTGGCCCCGGTGCAGGTGATGGTCGTGCCGATCGCCGACCGCCACCTCGACTACGCAGAATCCGTTCGCCAGGCCCTGACCGATGCCGGCCTGCGCGCCGAGGTCGACGACCGATCCGAGCGCATGCAGCTCAAGCTGCGCGACGCGCAGGAGCAGAAGATCCCGGTCATGGCGGTGGTGGGGGACCGCGATGCCGAGGCAGGCGCGGTCTCACCGCGCCTGCGCACCGGGGATTCCTCCCAGGGCGTGGCGTTGGCGGACTTCGTGGCCGACCTCCGGGCGCGCGCGGCCTCGCGCGAGCTGTGGCCGGTCACTGCCGCCGAGTGAGGGCGTCCCTCATTGACGTGGAGTGGTGGTTGACCGATGAGGAAAATGCGCGGCGTCGGCCAGCTGGCGCTGCTCTCCACCGACCCGCCGCGGGTCGCCGAGTTCTACGAATCGGCATTCGGCTTCCGGCGCCTGGCCGGCGAAGAGGGCGGAATCGACCTCGAGCTCGGCGGATTCGAGCTCAGCTTCCGGCAAGGGGAGCAGGCCACGCGCGATGGGATCCAGATCGGCTTCAAGGTGGAGACGGCATCGGAGGTCGACGCCTGGGCACAAGAGCTCGGGCGGCGCGGGTTCGCGCTCGCGGCTCCGCCATCCGGCGACCGATACGAGGGAACGCGAAGCTTCCGCCTGGCCGACCCTGACGGCCGCCAGGTTGCCGTCTTCTACGACTACCCACGTTGAGACAGCGACGGCGGGTCGCCCGGAGGCGACCCGCCGTCAATGGCCTGTTGCCGTCAGCCGGCTGCCTTGATCACTTCGGCGGCGGCGGCACCAGGCAGGCGACCGTCGCCCCGACGTTGCCGGAGGCATCGGTCGCGAAGACGAACGCGTCACCGGTGCCCTTGATGTGCACCGTCACCGCGCCGGCCTGCCCGTTCGAGCTGCCGATCTTCTTCTCGCTCGGCGTCGCACCGGGCGCCTGGGTGTACTTGATCGTCGTGCCCGACTCGTACGGACCGAAGACCGTGCCGCTCCCGCCGTCCAGGACCCAGATGAGCGGGTTCGGGTCGACATTGTCGGTTGCCGTCAGAAGGTAGAACCCGTCCGGATTCTGGTTGGTGGCCTTCGGGACGTTCTTGCCGTGCGGGTTCGTCCCCTCGTCGCAGGCCGCCAGCGGCGCCGTCACATCGGGGATGTGCACGGTCACCGACTGGGTGAACCCGTCGAGGAGCTCCCCATCGATCAGGAAGTCGACGGTGCAGAGCACGGTGTCGCCCTGCGGCGCGGCAGGCTGGCGCTGATCGTCTCGGTGAAGACCGCATCTGAGCCGCTCGTGACAACCTTGCTCGGCGCGTCGAACGAGATCGTGACGCTCGGGTCGTCGCAGCTCGCGGACGGAGTGACCTCGACCGGGAGCGCGCCCAACCCGGCGAGGATCGCATCGGCGATGTCCGCTGCGGCCACGCCGGTGAGATGGATGCCGCCGGTCGCCGCCGCGATCCGCGTGGCCTGTCCACTGGTGCCGCCCTCGGTGCCGCACGTCGCGGCGTAGCCCCCGCCGAATGCGGTCGGATCGTCGTCAAGGGCGTCGGGGTAGAACGCACCCGAAGCGGTCACGACACTGATGGCGATGACCCGGACGCCGGCGGCCACGAGCTCGGCCGTCACCGATGCCTCCGTGAGGTCGTGACCGGCGTCGCCGGAGATCTCGTCGCACACCGGGTCGTGCGCCGGCGCATCGCCGAACCAGACAACGATCGGGGCCGAATCGGCCCGGAATGAGGCGGCATCGTGCTCGGCGAGCTGATGGAGGGCGAAGAGCTGGCCCTCCGGCCCGTCTACGCCGCCGATCGCCGACCATGCCGCGATCGCGGCGAGCGCCGCAGCGCCGTCGTCATCGGCGGCCGGGATCGACGCGCCGTTCAGGAATGCATACGGGTCGTCCTGCGGATTCTGGAAGTCCTTGTAGTCGCCGGCGCCGTAGCGCGGATCGCTGGCCATGGCGTCGACGGCCGTCAGGATGGATGCCGCGTCCGCCTGCACACTCGCGATGACGGCTCCCATGCTCCCGGTCGAGTCGGCCAGGAAGTAGATGTCGGGCGTGGGCAGGATCTCGGGTGTGCCGACCGTCTTCGTGACGTCGGTGCTCGTGCCCGGCGCCAGGGTGACCTCGACCGTGTCGGGATCGACGGCCGCGGCCACCGGGCTGGCGGCCAGCAGGCCGGCCAGCAGTGATGCGGTCGCCAGCAGGGCGGGCAGCCGCATCGGCCTGAGCGTCTGGATGGTCATGGAGTGCCCTCCGTGGCTGTGATGCTGGTGAGACGCCTCGCGCCCGCATCGGGCAGCGCAGCAGCGACGACCTCTGCCGTAGCCAGCGGCTCGGGTCAAACGCGGGGCCCCTCTTCATCGGCGCCCGCCGTCTCGGATCGGCGGCGTGCCTCCGTTCCGATCGTATGGAGGCGATCGCCGATGACCAGCCGGACCTTCGTCGGGAGGCCGTCCACATGCCCTGACGGCCTCGGTCGGCGTTGACCGTCCGCTCGGGATCGGTGTATCATCCGGCGGCAATTCGTGTACGTTCGCAGGGCCACCCGTCCGTGATCGGAGAGGTGGCCTTGTTGTTGAAGGGGTAACAGACTGGCAAGGGATCTCCGCGTCAACGAGATGATCAGGATCCGCGAGGTTCGGGTCATCGACGATGAGGGGCAGCAGCTTGGCGTGATGGCGACCTTCGAGGCGCTCGCGCTGGCCCAGGAGAAGGGCCTCGACCTCGTGGAGGTCGCGCCCACCGCGGTCCCACCGGTGTGCCGCATCCTCGACTACGGGCAGTACAAGTACGAGCTCCAGAAGCGGGAGCGCGAACAGAAGAAGAAGCAGAAGTCGCAGACCTTCAAGGAGGTCCGCCTGGGCGTCAAGGTCGACGTCCACGACCTCCAGGTGAAGGCGCGGCGTGCGGGCCAGTTCCTGGACCACGGGGACCGGGTCAAGGTCACGGTCAGGTTCCGCGGGCGAGAGATCAGCCATGCGAACCTCGGTCGCGACCTGCTGATGCGGACCGCGGAGCTCCTGACGGAGCACGGGGCGATCGAGCGGCAGCCGCTGCTCGAGGGCCGCAGCATGTACATCATCATGGCCCCGCTCGAGAAGCGGGCCGAGAAGAAGACCGATACGGACGACGGAGGCGAAGCCGCCGAGGCGTCCGGCCAGCCGCCAGCGGCCGGCGAGACCATCGGCGACGCGATCGCCGCCAAGGGCACCGCGCCACAGGCGGCCAGCGAGGCGCCGGCACAGTAGGGACCGACAAGCCATGCCGAAGATGAAGACCCACAAGGGGACGGCCAAGCGCTACAGGAAGACCGGCTCCGGGAAGTGGATCCGGCCGAAGGCCTGGCGCGGCCATCACCTCGAGATCAAGTCGAGCCGCCGCACGCGTCGCTACGCGGGCATGGCGCCCGTCTCGTCGACCCACACCAAGGCGCTCGAGAAGCTCATGCCCTACGCGGGCAAGGGGAAGTAGCCGATGGCCAGGGTCAAGCGAGGCGTCGCCGCGCACAAGCGCCATAAGCGCCTCCTCAACCGCGCGGAGGGCCGCCGCGGCACGCGCTCGAAGCTCATCCGCCCAGCGCGCGAGGCGCTCATCCACGCCCTCGTCTACGCGTACCGCGATCGCCGCGACCGCAAGCGCGACATGCGCCGCCTCTGGATCGAGCGCATCAACGCCGCCTCGCGCCAGCACGGGGTGCCGTACGGCCGCTTCATCGCCGGGCTGAAGGGCGCCGGGGTCGAGGTCAACCGGAAGATGCTCGCCGACATGGCCGTCCGCGAGCCCGCCGCCTTCGCGGCGATGGTCGAGACCGCCAAGTCCTCCTTTACCACCTGACCGGCGTTCCGCCGACGCCGGTCACCCACGACCCCCTCCGGGAAACCGGGGCGGGGTCGTTCGTTTTCCCCGATGATGTGAGCGCAGCATGACCGACCTCCGAACCGACCTCGAGGGCCTCCGCGCGGACGCGACGGCACGCGTCGCAGTCACCGATGCCGATGGGCTGGCCCAGCTCCGCCACGAGCTGTTCGGACGCTCTGGCAGCCTGACGCTGCTCCTGAAGCAGCTCGGATCGGTGCCTGCCGAGGAGCGTCCCGCCCTGGGCCGGCTGGCCAACGAAGTCCGCGGTGAGCTGGAGGCGGCCCTGGAGGCCCGTCAGAGCGCGCTCGCCGGTGCGGACGACGACGCGGGGCTGGCGGATGAGGCGCTCGACATGAGCGCACCCGGGCGGCCCGTCGCGATCGGTCACCTCCACCCGGTCATGACGCTCATGCGCGACGTGCGCGAGATCTTCCACGCCTACGGCTTCGAGGTCTTCGAGGGCCCCGAGATCGAGACCGAGGAGTACAACTTCGAGCTGCTGAACATCCCGCCCGACCACCCGTCGCGCGACCTGTGGGACACGCTGTACGTCGCGGAGCCGGGGAGCGTCGAGGCGGGGGAGCCGCGCCCGGCGGACGACGGGACGATCCTGCGCACCCACACCTCGCCGGTCCAGATCCGCGCCATGCGCGCGCTCGAGCCGCCGATCCGGGTTCTCATGCCGGGCCGCTGCTTCCGCCACGAGGCGGTGGACGCCAGCCACGGCTTCGAGTTCTTCCAGATCGAGGGCCTGGTCGTCGACCGCGACACGAGCCTCGCCGACCTCAAGGGCCTGCTCGAGGAGGTCGCCCGCGCCCTCTACGGGCGCGACGTGCGGACCCGCTTCCGTCCCGGCTACTACCCGTTCACCGAGCCGAGCGTGGCGTTCGACATCGCCTGCCTCGTCTGCGGGGGCGAGGGCTGCCCGGCCTGCAAGCGGACGGGCTGGATGACGATCCTCGGGGCCGGGATGGTCCACCCGACCGTGCTCCGCAACGGCGGCCTCGACCCCGACGAATTCCAGGGCTACGCGTTCGGCATGGGGCCGGACCGGATGACGATGCTGCGCCACGGCATCGGCGACATCCGGCTCTTCTTCGGCGCCGACCTGCGCTTCGCGACCCAGTTCCCGGCGGGGCACTGACCGATGCGCGTCCCGCTCTCCTGGCTGCGCGAGTACGTCGACGTCGACCTGTCGCCGCGCGCGCTGGCCGAGGAGCTGACGATGCGCGGGATGGAGGTAGACACCGTCGAGACGGCGGGCGTCGACTGGACCGATGTCGTCGTCGGGCGCGTCCTCGAGGTTAGGCGCCACCCGAACGCCGACACGCTGTGGCTGACGCGCGTCGACGTTGGCGAGGCCGGCGGTGAGCTCGCGATCGTGTGCGGCGCCGACAACCTCGAGGCCGGACAGCTCGTGCCAGCGGCGCTCGTCGGCGCGGTGCTCCCCGGCGACCGCCGCATCGAGCGCACGAAGATCCGCGGCGAGGTGAGCCACGGGATGCTGTGCAGCGCCGCCGAGCTCGGCCTCGGGACCGATGCGGACGGCATCCACATCCTCGGCCGCGACGACGAGATCGCGCTCGGCACGCCCCTGGCGGACCTGGTCGGCGAGACGGTGCTCGACGTCGACGTCAAGCCCAACCGGGGCGACGCCCTGAGCATGGTCGGGCTGGCGCGCGAGATCGCCGCCTTCACCGGCGGGTCGTTGCGGCTCCCGGATGCCACCGTCGAAGAGACCGATGACGACGCCGCGCCCCACGTCAGCGTCCGCATCGACGAGCCCGAGCTCAACCCGCGCTTCGCGGCGCGCTGGTTCGATAGCGTCTCGAACGGCCCGTCTCCCGAGTGGATGCAGCGGCGGCTCATCGCGGCCGGGATGCGCCCGATCAGCGCGGTCGTGGATGTCACCAACTACGTCATGCACGAGCTCGGGCAGCCGATGCACGCCTACGACGCAGATGCAGTGCCCGACGGCGAGATCGTCGTGCGCCGTGGACGCGCGGGCGAGACGCTCGAGACGATCGACCACGTCGAGCGGGTCGTCGACGAGCGGATGCTCGTGATCGCCGACCGCGACCGACCGATCGGGCTGGCCGGGATCATGGGCGGCGCGACGACCGAGGTCACCGACGGGACGACGCGGGTCATTCTCGAGTCGGCGATCTTCCACGGCCCGACGATCCGCAACACCGCCCGGCGCCTCGGCCTGCGCTCGGAGGCGAGCATGCGCCACGAGAAGGGGATCGGGCACGACCTCCCGCGATTCGCGGCCGATCGGGCGGCGAAGCTCATCGCCGAGATCACCGGCGCCCGCGTGGCGCGCGGGATCGTCGACAACGACCCGGAGCCCAAGCCGCGCCGCCGGGTCGCGGTCGAGGTGCCGCGGATGAGCCGTCTGCTCGGCATCGAGCTCGACGCTGCGCGCGCCCGCGAGCTGCTCGAGCCGCTCGAGTTCACCGTTGCCGAGGACGGAGACGATCTCAGCGTCGAAGTGCCGTCGCACCGGCTCGACGTCGTCGTCGCGGCCGACGTGGCCGAGGAGGTCGCGCGCGCGCACGGCTACGAGCGCATCGCCGGCCGGCTGCCGGAGGCAGCCCTGCCGCCGTATCGGCCCGATCCGAGCGAGCCGCGAAGCGTCGTGCGGCGCATCCTGGCGGGCCTCGGGCTGAACGAGGTGATCGGCCACGCGCTGATCGGTCCGGAGGACCTCGAGCGGGTCGGGCGCGACCCGGCCGATCCCGAGCTCGTTCGCCTCTTCAATCCGCTGAGCCCGCAGCATTCGATCCTGCGCCCGTCGATGGCGCCGTCGATGCTCGGCGGCCTCGCCGAGAACGCCCGCCGCCGCCGGCCCGACGCGTGGCTCTTCGACCTCGGCAAGGTCTACCGCCATCCGGCCGAGCCCTCGCCGCGCGACCGAGCCTCGGAGAGCGCCGGGACGGGCCGCTACGAGTCGTGGGAGCTCGGGATCGCGCTGGCCGGCAGCGCCGCGCCGGGCGCGCCAGGCGAAGCGCCGCCGGCCGCGGACGTGGCCACGCTCAAGGGGATCGTCGACGCGCTCCACGACGGCCTCGGGGCCCCACGGCCCGGCTACCGGGCGGAGCCAGCGGAGGCGCGGCACTCGCACCGCCATCCCGGTCGCACGGCGCTCATGACCGATGCGGCCGGACGCGCCTACGGCTCGCTCGGCGAGGTCCATCCGCGCGTCGTCGAGGCGTGGGGCCTCACCGGGCGCCCGGTCGACGCGGCGATCGATCTCGGCCGCCTGCTGGCGCTCGGCCCGGAGGTCGTCCGTGCAGCGCCGGTTCCCACGGCACAACCGATCGACCGCGACCTCGCCGTCGTCGTCACCGAGGAGACGCCGGTGGGCGAGGTGCTCCGCATCGCCCGGACCTCGGCCGGGCAGCGCCTCGACGAGGTGCGGCTCTTCGACGTCTACCGCGGTGAGCAGATCGGTCCCGGACGAGTGAGCTATGCGCTCGCATTCCGGTTCCAGCCCTTGGAGGCCGGCGACGAGGGCGAAGCGGATCGCGCCCTGAACAAGGTGCGCGGCTCCCTCAAGCACCATCTCGGGGCTGAGATCCGCTGACGCATCGGTTCCTTGTCGCCCGCTCGACGCGGCTGGTACCCTAGCGCCCGCCCGAGGCCGCCCGGCTCTCGGCGGACGAGCGGGAGGTCGTGGCGTGGAGGTGTTCGAGAGCCTGAGCTGGGTCGATCTGGCGATCATCGTGGTCCTGGCGGTCGGCGTCTTCGCCGGCTTCACCCAGGGGACGATCGTCTATCTCCTGAACTCGCTCGCGTTGCTCGTCGCCTTCGTGGTCGCTGCCCAGCTCAAGGGACCGATCATCGATCTGCTCGGGTTCTGGACGGCGCTCTCGCCCGAGGGTCGGGAGCTGCTCGTCTTCATGCTCCTCTTCATCGGCCTGACCGTCGCGGCCTGGCTCATCATCTGGGCCACCTATAAGCGCACGCGGCTCCCGATCCCCAAGCAGCTCGACGAGATCGGCGGAGCGATCCTGGGCCTGCTGTACGTCGCGCTCTTCATCAGCCTGCACCTGGTCGTGCTCGACAGCTTCTTCCTTGGCGGCGGCGAGGCAGAGGGCTGGTTGGGCGGCTACTACGATGAGCTGAACGGCTCGCTCATCGTCGGATTCTTCCGCGATGCGATCATCCCGGTGGCCGGGTTCGTCATGCGCCCCTTCGTCCCCGACGAGATCGCCGACCTCCTCTCGTGACGGGAGCGACGGCCGGCCGCACGGCCGCCGTCGAGGCGGCCTGGTTCGATCGCCCCGCGGCCAGCCTCGCGCTCGACCTGCTCGGCAGCCAGCTCACCCACGCCTCCCCGCACGGAACCGTCGGCGGCAGGATCGTGGAGGTCGAGGCCTACCGTGGCCCGGAGGACCTCGCCGCCCACTCGGCTCGCGGTCGCACGAACCGCAACGCGGTGATGTTCGGGCCGCCCGGCCACCTCTACGTCTATCTCATCTACGGGCTGCACCACTGCCTGAACGTCGTCGCCGGTCCGGGCCAGAAGCCGGAGGCGGTCCTCATCCGGGCCCTCGCTCTCGACGAGGGCGTCGACCTCGCGCTGGAACGTCGGGGCAGCTCGGTGACCGCGGCAAAGCTCGCGTCCGGACCGGGCAACGTCGGACGTGCGCTCGGCGTCGACCGAAGCCTGAACGGCGCCGACCTCCTCGACGGGCCGGTGCGTGTGGCGCCGCGCGCCGGCGCCAGGCCACGCGTCAGCCGGGGCCCGCGCGTGGGCGTCGCCTACGCCGGCAGGTGGGCCGACCGACCGCTGCGCTTCTGGATCACCGATGACCCGCACGTCTCCCGTCGCTGAGCCCGCGGCCGGATCCGCCGCCGACGCCAGCACGCTCCGTGCGCTCGAGTTCGGCACGATCGTCGACCAGCTGGCTGGGCACGCGTCGTTCGAGCCATCGCGCGAGCTGGCGCTCGCCACGCTGCCGGCCGCCGATGCCACCCATGTCGCCCTCCTCCAGGACCAGACCGATGAGGCCGATCGGCTCCTGACCGACCAGGCGCAGGCAAGCGTCGGCGGCGCGCGCGACATCCGCGCGGCGCTCGAACGGGCCGACCGTGGTGGTCGCCTGACGCCGGCGGACCTGCTCGAGGTGGGGGAGACGCTGGAGGCGACCGAGCGCTTCGCGACGCGCCTGAAGGCATGGCGCGGCCCGCACCTGTCGGGCATCCGCGATGCCCTCGACCCGGCGCCGGAGCTCGCGGCGCGGATCGCCCGCAGCGTCGACGAGGGTGGCGAGATCCTCGACACCGCGTCGGCGGAGCTCGCGGCCATTCGCAAGCGGTTGCGCACTGCCCAGGACCGGGTCCGCGAGCGCCTGAACGCGATGCTGCGCTCCTCGTCGATGGCCGGGATCATCGGCGAGGCAATCGTCACGATGCGCGCCGGCCGCTACGTCATCCCGATCCGGGCCGAGGCGAAGGGCCGGGTCAAGGGGATCGTCCACGACCAGAGCGCGTCGGGCGCGACCCTGTTCGTCGAGCCGCTCACCGTGGTCGAGCTGAACAACCGGTGGACCGAGGCCTCGCTCGCCGCGGAGCGCGAGGAGGAGCGCATCCTCGACGAGCTGTCGCGGGCGGTCGAGGGCCGCGCGGAGGCGCTGCACGACAGCCTCGCGGCGCTGGCCCGCGCCGACCTGTGGATGGCGCGTGCGAGGCTGAGCGCCGCGATGGACGGCGTGCGCCCGAGCGTCGTCGAGGACGCCGCCGAGCTCCTCTCGGCCCGCCACCCGCTGCTCGGCGACACGGCGGTGCCGATCGACCTCCGCATCGGTGACCGCTTCGGCTACCGCGCACTCGTCGTCACCGGCCCGAACACCGGCGGCAAAACGGTGTCGCTGAAGACGCTCGGCCTCCTGTCGCTCATGCACCAGGCCGGCCTTCGCGTCCCGGCCGCCGAGGGTGCGCGCCTGCCGGCATTCCGGCGCGTCATGGCCGACATCGGCGACGAGCAGAGCATCGCGCAGTCGCTGTCGACGTTCTCGAGCCATCTCCGCAACGTCGTGCGCTTCGTCGCCGATGCCGGTCCGGCCACGCTCGTCCTGCTCGACGAGGTCGGCGCGGGGACCGATCCGGCCGAGGGCTCCGCCCTCGCGATGGCCATCCTCAGCCGCCTGCTCGACGCCGGCGCGATGGTCGCCGCAACCACCCACTACGCCGAGCTGAAGACGTTCGCCACCGAGCACCCCGGCGTCAGCAACGCAGCGGTCGAGTTCGACGTGACCACCCTGCGCCCGACCTACCGCCTCACGATCGGCCTGCCGGGCAAGAGCCAGGCGTTCGCAATCGCCGAGCGTCTCGGATTGCCCGAACCGATCCTGGCCGATGCGCGCGACCGGATCTCGGCCGAGCACGCCTCGATGGAGGAGACGCTGGCCGCGATCGCGGCCGCCGAGCAGGCCCAGGTCGCGGCGCTCGAGGCCGCACAGGCCGAACGGTCTTCCGCCGCCGACGAGCGCGAGCTGGCGCGTACCGGCGTGGCCCGCGCCAGACGTGAGGCGGCGCAGGTCCTCGCCGACGCCCGCCGCGCCGCGGACGAGCTCGTCGCGCGCGCCGAGCGAGAGGTGGCCGACCTGCGCCGCGAGATGACCCGCCAGCGCAACCTCGGCGGCGGGAGGCGCGGCACGAGCGCCGCCGCCTTCGACGAGCTCAGCCGCCAGGCCGCCCGCGCGCGGACCGAGACCGAGGTCGAGGTTCCGGAGGAGGTGGCTTCCCCCGACGAGGGACTGCAGCCGCGCGTCGGGCTCTTCGGGCGGTCTCGGACCCTCGGCAGCACGGGGCGCATCGTCGAGATCAGCGGCCGCACCGGTCGGGTCACGATCGAGACCGAGGGCGCGCGCCTCGTGATCCCGGCCGACGACGTCGAGGTCGTGCCCGAGCCGATCAGCGGCCCCCCGCCGCGCGACCTGGAAGCCGAAGAGCTGCGGCGCCGAGCCGCCCAGCGCGTCTCCCCCCGGCTCGACCTGCACGGGGAGCGCGTCGAGGCCGCCCTCGAGCGCCTCACGGCCCATCTCGACGACGCGCTCCTCGCCGGCCTCGATGAGGTCGTGATCGTCCACGGCATCGGCACCGGCGCGCTCCGCCGCGCGGTGCGCGAGGCGCTCGCCGAGCATCCGCGCGTCCGATCGGTCCGTGGCGGCCGCAAGGACGAGGGCGGCGACGGGGCGACGGTCGCCGAGCTCTAGGGCTCCGGAGTCGGCGACGGCGACGGGACGGAGCTCGACTGGGTGTCGGCGTGACCTCGGGCGTCGGCGTCGGCTGGGGAGTCGGCGACGGCGTGGGTGACGGCGACGGCGATGGCGTGGACGTCGGGAACTCGCCCGGCGTGCATTCATCGACCGGCGCGAGCGGCGCGTCGATCGGTCCGGGGAACGGGACGCGCAGCGTGCTGTTCAGCTCCTCCTCGCGGTCGATCCAGACGCTCGATCCACTCGCTGTTTGCCGCGTCCCAGTCGGGATGGTGGTCCTCCCAGCCGACGAGATCCAGGTACACCTGGAGGCGAGGTTCGGGTGGCGCGGAGGGATCGGGCGAGGCCGACGGCTCGGCCGTCTCGAAGTCGCCGCAGCCCTCCTGCCAGATCCTGCCGCTCTCGGCCTCGATCGCCAGCTCGCGATGGGTCGTATCGGTGTCGTTCGGCTGGACGTCGGATCGGACGAGCTCGGTCACGGTCGTGTCGGAGAACTCGCCGGGCAGCATGCCGCTCATCGCGTCGATCTCGATCTCGGCGATGCCGTCCGGGCGGCGGAAGTCGTAGACCGGCAGCGCGTTGATGGCGGCGACCTCGGCCATGTAGTCGTGCCAGATGAACGTCGGGCCATCGGCCGCGAACACGTCCTGGATCGGGCTGAAGTCGCTGTTGCCAACCCACACGCCGGTGACGATCGCGCCGGTCGGGTCTTCCGGATCGTCTGGATTGCCGGCGAGGTAGCCGTAGGCCTGGAGGTCGCGGAAGTCGTTCGTGGTTCCGGTCTTCAGCGTCGCCGGCCGCCGGCCTTCATCGGTCTGGAGCTGGAAGCGCGGGCCCCACAGCGGGTTCGCCTCGGGATCGGTGTTGTCGGCGAGGATGTCGGTGACGAGGTGCGCCGAGGAGGCGGAGAGGACCTGCTGACCGTCGCCGGCATCGGTGGCGTGGTCGTAGATGACGTTGCCGTCGGAGTCCTCGATCCGCTCGATGAGATACGGCGTCATCAGGCGCCCGTCGTTGGCGATCGCGCCGTAGGCGCCGGCCAGGTCGATCTGGTGGATGCCGAGCGTGCCGAGCGTCAGCGACGGGACGGCGTGCTCGCCATTGTGCGCCGGGTCGAACTCGAGTCCGAGGCTCTCGGCCATCGCGACGACCTCCTCGCTGCCGATGAGCTGCTGCGCCTTGCTGACCGGGACGTTCAGCGAGTACTTGAGGGCGTCGCGGACGCGGACCGGACCGCGCTCGCGATTGTCGGCATTGGGCGGATCGAAGCCCTCGGCGATATTGGTGCGGACGTCCATGAACATCGTCGCCGGGCTGATGTCGCCGGTCTGGAAGCCGGTGGCATACGTGATCGGCTTGAAGGCCGATCCCGACTGTCGGTAGGCCTGGCCGATGACATCGAAGTTCGGCTGGTGCGCCGGCGTCGCCCTGCCGTAGAAGTTGGCCGAGCCGACGTAGGCCAGCACCGCTCCGGTGCGGTAGTTGACCGTCACGATGGCGTCGTTGTTGATGTTCCGGCCCTGGAGCTGCTTGATCCACGCCAGCGCCGCCTCACCGTAGCGCTCGATGAGCCTTTCGTCACTGAGCCGATCCATGTCATAGCCGATGCGCGCCCACTTCTCCGCGACGCGCTGATAGCCCCTGAAGTCGAGGGTGGTGTGGATGGTGAGGCCCCCGGTGTCGAGCAGGTCCTCGCCCTCGAGCAGCTCATCCGCCTCGCGGCGCACGGCGTACACGAAGTGCGGCGCGCGGTACCGGTTGTTCGGGGGCCGAGCCAGGATGATCTCCTCGGCCACCGCCTCGTCGTGCTGCTCCTGGGTGATGAAGTCCGACTCGAGCATCTGGGCGAGCACGAAGTCCCGCACGACGATGGCCTGGGCCGTCGGCGGGACGACGAAGACCGTCCGGCCATCGCGCTCCTCCTCGACGGCCTCCGTGGAAGGGTCGAGGCGCGATGGAGCACGCACCAGACCGGCCAGCGTCGCGGCCTCGCTGATGGTCAGCTGGTCCTCGGGCGCGTCGGAGGTGAGGTCCTTGCCGAAGTACGCGTTGGCGGCGGCCCAGATCCCATACGCGTTGTTCCCGTAGTAGGACTGGTTCATGTACATCTCGAGGATCTGCTGCTTGCCCTCGGTGCCGCCGTAGCGCCCGTCGAGGCGCAGGGCCAGGATGGCCTCCTTGATCTTGCGTTCGACCTGGCGGCCCGGATCGGCCAGGAGGTCCGCGCTGAAGAGGCGCATGCGCACGAGCTGCTGGCAGATCGTCGAGGCGCCCGAAACCGTCTCGCCGGCCTGGAAGTTCTGGAGGAAGGCGCGGACGATGCTCTTGAAGTCGATGCACGGGTTGTTCCAGAAGCTCTGGTCCTCGGCTGCCACCTGCGCGTCGATCATCACCTGCGGGATCGCCTCGAACGGGATCTCGCGGCGATCCTCGATGGCGAACGAGGCGAGCTCGGTCCCGTCGGCAGACAGCACGGTCGACCCTTGGGCGAGGTCGAAGTCCTCGATGTCCTCGACCGGCGGAAGGTCGCTCGTGTAGTTCGCGTACACGCTCAGGATGGCGCCGAAGAGCGCCAGCGCGGCGAGGCCGAAGGCGATGAGGATGATGCGAGGCGCCGCGGTCGACCCGGGTCGGCGTCGTGGGGCGTATCCGCTAGCCCCCCGGCGCGGTGCGGGTCCCCGGCCCGGCGGCGGTGGTCGTCGGGTCATTCGCGCGGCAGGGTAGCACGGAAGCCCGGGCGCGGCCGTTCGTCGGCCCTGATCGTCGGCACCGAACCCTGACGGCTGGGAGTCCGAGGCCGTTACGACGTTCAGCGTGCGTCGGTCGCTGTTCCTCATGCGTCGGTCGCTGAGCGGCGCTGATCGCGAAGGAAGGCCCGCGAGTCGGGGTCGCATGCGTGGTTTCGGTCGCTCAGCGACCCATGCATCGAACGACGGGCCAGATGAGCCGGCCGCATCGCCGCCCGTTCGCGATAACGGTCGCTGAGCGGCGGGTGGTTCGACGCTCGGCACCGAACCGTCACGATTCACGCCGGTGACCGATTCGCGGATTGCGTCGCGCCCGATGGTCCGGATTCACGCCACGTGACCGCTCCGCAGACCGAACCCCTCGCGAAGCGTCCGGATTCACACGCGGCGTGAACGCGGCACCGTCAACGGGCCGGATCGGTGCACAACGCGCACCTCATGTGAACTTCCGACCGTTCGCGCGGAGAGCGGCACGCTGAGCCCCGAGGAGTACGACGTGCCGCTCCGGAACTAGCGCCTCCGTATACTCGACCGATGGCCACGCCTGATGCGCGAACCGCGGTCCTCGACGACCTCGAGTGGCGGCGCATGATCGCCGACCACACAGATCTCGACGCGCTCCGCGCGGCGATGGCGGCCGGCCAGGTCGCGTACTACGGCGGCTTCGACCCGACCGCGCCGAGCCTCCACTTCGGCAACCTCGTCCTGCTGGTGACGATGCGCCGGCTCCAGCTGGCCGGGCACCGCCCGGTCGGCCTGGTGGGCGGCGCGACCGGCCTCGTCGGCGATCCGAGCGGCCGCTCCGCCGAGCGCCAGCTCCACGAGCGCGACGTCATCGGTGGCTGGGTCGAGCGCATCCGCTCGCAGATCGAGCGCTACCTGTCGTTCGAGGGCGAGAACGCGGCGGTCGTCGTCAACAACCTCGAGTGGACGGCGGAGCTGAGCGCGATCGACTGGCTGCGCGACGTGGGCAAGCACTTCAGCGTCAACCGCATGCTCGCCAAGGAGGCAGTGGCGGCGCGGCTCGAGGCCGGCGGCATCAGCTACACCGAGTTCAGCTACCAGGTGATGCAGGCGCTCGACTTCCTCGAGCTCTATCGGCGCCATGGCGTGACCCTCCAGCTCGGCGGCAGCGACCAGTGGGGCAACCTGACCGCCGGCGTCGACCTCATCCGTCGCGTGGAAGGCACGCAGGCGCACGCGCTGGCCACGCCACTGATCACCCGGCCCGACGGCGAGAAGTTCGGCAAGAGCACCGGCTCGACGCTGTGGCTGGACCCGGAGCTGACGACGCCGTTCGCCTTCTACCAGTGGTTCGTCAACACCGATGACTCCGTCGCCGGCACCTACCTGCGCGTCTTCAGCTTCCGCTCGCGCTCCGAGATCGAGGCGCTCGAGGCGGCGGTCGGGGAGCGCCCGGATGCACGCGAGGCGCAGCGCGCGCTGGCGCTGGAGGTGACGGAGCTCGTGCACGGGACCGATGCGGCCGCTCGCGCGGCCGACGCCAGCCGCGCCCTCTTCGGTGACGGCGACCTGGGTTCGCTCGATGCCGCGACGCTGGAGGCCGCCTTCGCCGATCTGCCGCGTGCCGAGATCGGCGGCGCGAACGGCATCCCATCGGTCCTCGACCTGCTCGTGGCGTCCGGCCTGTCGGAGAGCCGTGGCCAGGCGCGTCGCGTGCTGGGGGAGGGCGGCGCCTACGTCAACAATCGTCGCGTCACCGACCCGGCTTCCGCGCCCGACCGGTCCGACCTGCTCGCCGGCCGATGGCTGCTGCTTGCGCCGCGGGAAGCGCAGCCTGGCCGTCGCCGAGATGCGCGAACCGTGAACGCCGCCTTCGCGACCGGCGCGCTCGCCTCGGCGCTCGCCTCGGCCGGGCTCATCGCGTTCGTCGTCTGGATCGTGACCGTGGTGACCGGCTCGTCCGATCCGTGGTCGGTGGCGCCGTGGCTGATCCCCGTCGCGGCGCTGGTGATCGGTGCGGCGACGTTCCTCGCGGAGCGATACCTCCACCAGCGCGAGGGCGCGCGCAAGCGCGCCACCGGGGAGCCCTGGGCCTACCGCGAGTGATGGAGCGCGCGTGATCGGAGCGGTCCTGGTCGGTGCGCTCGCCCAGTCGTCGCTGATCCTGAGCGGCCTGGCCGTCTACGTCGTGCGCGTCCCGCGACGGCTGGTCGGGATCCTCGCAGGGTACGGTGCCGGGGCTCTGATCGGTGCGATCGCCTTCGACCTCATCCCGGAGAGCGAGGTCCTGCCGACGGTCGAGACCGCCGCGTGGCTGCTCGTCGGCGCGGCCGTCTTCGTGATCGCCGACCGTTTCGTCGAGTCCAGGTTCGGCGCGGCGGGTGGGGCCGGCCCGCTCGGGATCGTCGTCGGGGCGGTGGTGGACGGCGTGCCGGAGTCGCTCATCTTCGGGATCCAGCTCGCTGCGGGCCAGGGCCTGAGCGCGGCCTTCCTGGCGGCGGTGTTCATCTCGAACATCCCGCAGGCCCTCGCCCCATCGGTCGACCTCCGCGAGTCGGGCTGGTCGCCGGCCCGCCTCGGTGGCATGTGGGCCGTCGTCGTCGTCGTCTGCGGCATCACGGCCGGCCTGGGCTTCTTCCTTGCAGATGCGACCGGAGCGACCGGCGGGCGGGCAGCGGCGTTCGCGGCCGGAGGCCTGCTGGCGATGATGACGAACTCGCTGATGCCGTTCGCGTTCGAGCGCGGCGGCTCGCTGGCTGGGATCGCGACGGTCGTCGGCTTCGCGATCTCGCTGGCCTCGACTTGAGGGTCAGTGGCCGCCGCGCTCCGAGGCGGCGCCGTGGCCGTTCTTCGAGGCCTCGGCGACGACCTTCTCGGCGATGTTGTGCGGCACCTCGGCGTAGTGGTCGACCTGCCAGCTGAAGCGGCCGCGGCCCTGGGTGATCGATCGCAGCTCGGTGGCGTAGTGGAACATCTCGGCCTGCGGGACCTGCGCCTTGAGGTGCTGGAGACCATCGGCCGAGTCCATGCCCAGTACGTGCCCGCGCTTGGCGGTGATCTGGCCCATGACGTCGCCCATGTACTCGTCGGGGACGACGATATCGACCTCCAGGATCGGCTCCAGCAGGGCGGGGGAGGCCGCGTCGAAGGCCTTCTTGAGCGCCTGTGAGGCGGCGACCTTGAACGCCATCTCGGAGCTGTCGACGGTGTGGTACGAGCCGTCGACGAGCGTGGCCTGGAGGTCCACGACGGGATAGCCGGCCAGGACCCCCTCGGCCATTGCCTCGCGCAGGCCCTTCTCCACGGCGGGAATGTACTGCCTCGGCACGACCCCGCCGACGATCTTGTTACCGAATTCGAAGCCGGCGCCCATCTCGGCAGGCGCGAACTCGATGACGACGTGGCCGTACTGCCCGTGGCCGCCGGTCTGGCGCTTGAACTTGTTGTCGATGCGCGCCGCCTGCCGGATCGTCTCGCGGTAGGGAACGCGCGGCGTGGCGGTCTTGACCGATGCGCCGAACTTGCGCTTGAGCCGATCGACGATGACGTCGACGTGGGCGTCGCCCATGGCGGTCAGGATCGTCTCGCCGGTGCCCTCCTCGCGACGGATGCTGATCGCGGGCTCCTCCTCGCTGAGCCGATGGAGCGCCTGGCCGAGCTTGTCGAGATCGGCCTTCGACTCCGGCTCGATGGCGACCTGGAGCGACGGCGCCGGGAACTCGATGCCCGGAAGGGTGACGGCCTGCGACCGATCGGCGACGAGCGTGTCGCCGGCCGCGGTCGAGGTCAGCTTGGCGACGGCGGCGATGTCGCCGGGGCCGACCTTGGCGAGATTCTCCGGTGTCCTTGCCCTGCACCCCCAGGAAGGTGCCGACCCGCTCCTCCTGCTTCTTGTCGACGTTGTAGATGTGGCCCTGGCCGGACTGCGTCCCGCTGATGACCCGGAAGTAGGTGAGGCGGCCGACGAACGGGTCGGCGGCGGCCTTGAAGACCTGGGCGACGAACGGGCCGGCGGGGTCCGGCGTGATCTCCTTGCCGTCCACGGTGGTCCGGGTGCCCACCTCGGCGGGGGAGGGAACGTGCTTCACGATCATGCTGGTCAGCTCGCGGACGCCGATGTTCTTCGTGGCCGATCCGACGAAGACCGGCACCACCGAGCCCTCGCGGGTGCCCTTGTGGAGGGCCGCCTCGATCTCCGCATCGGTGAATGGCTGGCCCTCGAGGTACTTCTCCATCAGCTCGTCCGAGGCTTCGGCCGCGGCCTCCACTAGCGCATCGCGGCGCGAGTGCTCGATCCCCTCGAGCTCGGGAGGGATCGGCACCTCCTTGGGGGAACCGTTCTCGTAGACGCTGGCGTGCTCCTCGATGACGTCGACGTAGCCGCGGAACGAGTCTGCGGAGCCGATCGGCAGGTACACCGGGGCGATCTTCGGGCCGAATCGCGCCTTCAGCGCGTCGAGCGTGGCGTCGTAGTTCGCGTTCTCGCGATCCATCTTGTTGACGAAGACCATCCGGGGCAGGCCGCGGGCATCGGCCAGCTTCCAGACCTCGTCCGTGCCGACCTCGACGCCGGCCGAGGCATCGACGACCACGATCACCGCGTCGACCGCCGCGAGCGCCTCGACGACATCGGCCTGGAAGTCGGCGTAGCCGGGCGTGTCGACGATCGTGACGCGCACCCCGTCGTGCTCGAGCGAGCCGATCCCCAGGTTGACGCTCTGGCCGCGCCGGTGCTCGTCGGGATCCCAGTCGAGCGCGGTCGTGCCCGCCTCGACGCTGCCCAGTCGTGAGATCGCGCCGGCGTCGAAGAGCATCGCCTCGGCGAGGCTCGTCTTGCCGGCGCCACCGTGAGAGATGAGGGCGACGTTCCGGATCAGGTCGGGGGTGGTCGGCTTCATCGGTGCTCCTCTGGCGCGTGCATGCTGAGTGCAGCCGAGGCCGATGGAGTCCGCCTCGGGCGGTCGGTGGCCGAATGTGGGACGCCCATTATAGGAGCGGGCTCATTCACCTTCTCTGGGTGATGCCGGGGGCGAGCCGGGTGCGCAGCCTGTTGCGATCGGTCCCGGCAATCCTGCCGAGGCCAGGAGCTGGAGAACGACACGTGGCATGGAACTTCGGCGACATCCTCCTGACGAT
This sequence comes from uncultured Chloroflexia bacterium, assembly GCA_963844415.1. Classification (GTDB taxonomy): domain Bacteria; phylum Chloroflexota; class Limnocylindria; order QHBO01; family QHBO01; genus JACDBZ01. The sequence goes on along the minus strand of CAWJOA010000005.1, from coordinate 144,951 downwards.
GCTCGCCCTCTTCGTCTGGGCCGCCCTGATCTGGATGTTCATCGCCGTCTTCGGCGACATCTTTCGGCGAAGGGAGCTATCTGGGCTCGCGAAGGCGGGATGGATCCTCCTGATCGTCGTCCTGCCGTTCCTGGGCATCCTCTTCTACATGATCGCGCGGCCGCCGTGGATCGAGGGCCAGGAACTACCGCGGACCGGTGAGCGCACGGACTTCACGTACACGCGACTCTCCGCCGCCGACGAGATCGAGAAGGCTGGCAAGCTCCAGGCCGCTGGCACCATCACGGCCGAGGAGTTCGCGACGATCAAGGCGCAGGCGCTCGCTCGGGCGGCGAGCGGTGACACGCCGGGACTATCCTGATTCCGAACCGGCCGATCGGTCGACACCGGCGACCACGGGGGTGCGGCCACATCACCATCCGCCGGTGCGCTGAGGGCATGCGGTGACAGCATCCGCGCCAGCCGACCCGGTCATTCCGGTGTGGCTGCGCCGCACAGGAGCGGTGAGCTGGCGCCTGCTCGTGATCGTCGCCCTCGCGGCGGTGACGATCTGGGCGGCGGTCGTGCTCGGGACCGTCACGGTCTCGATCCTCCTCGCGCTGGTGGTGGCCGCGTCCTTCGCGCCGCTGGTGCTGAGGCTCCGCGCCCGCGGCTGGTCCGCGACGGCTGCATCGGCCGCGATCACCGTGCTGACGATGCTCATCGCCGTCGGCGGCGCGCTGTTGCTTGCGCTGACGCTCATCCCCGATCTCGCGGACCTCGTCAGCTCGACCCGCGCGGGCCTCGAGGAGCTCCGCGCCCAGCTGGAAGCGGCATCGATTCCACCCGTGATCGGACTCCAGCTCGAGGCCGCTGCGAACGCCATCCAGTCCTGGATCGAAGCGGGGATTGGCGACGTGGTCGGCGCGATCGCATCGGTCGTGACGGTTGCGATCCTCACGCTCTTCCTCACGTTCTTCGTCCTCGTTGACGGCGAGAAGGCATGGGTGTGGCTGCTTCAGATCACGACGGAAGCGAAGCGCGAGCGCATCGATGCCAGCGGCCGGGATGCGCTCGACCGCGTCGGCGGCTATCTGCGAGGGACCGCGATCCTGTCGGCTGCCAGGGCCGGCCTGTACGCGGTGTTCCTCTGGGCTCTCGGGGTGCCGGAGGTCGTCCCGCTGGCGCTGATCACCCTGTTCGGCGGCTTCATCCCGTACATCGGCCCCTTCATCGCCATGGCAGCGGTGCTCCTCGTCGCGCTCGGCACGGTCGGGCCACAGACCACGCTGATCCTCCTCGTGCTGATGCTGATCGCCAACGGCGTCGTGAACAACTTCCTGCGGCCGATCGTCTACGGCCGATCGGTGAACCTGCACCCGGCCGTGATCCTGGTTGCCATCCCGGCCGGTGCCGCGATCGCGGGCATCATTGGCGTCTTCGCGGCCGTCCCTGCGACGGCCTTCGCCGTCGCCATCGGTGGCGCGATCGTGGCGGCCCTCGAGCCTGACACCCAGCCCAATCCGGACCGCATGGTCGCCGGCTGGATCGATCGCCTGGCCCAGTGGAGCTGGCGCCTGCTTGCGGCGCTCGGGGTGATCGCGGTTGTGATTCTCGTGATCGCACAGGCACCGCTGGTCGTTATCCCCATCGTGCTCGCACTGATCATCGCGGCGTCGGTTGCGCCCGTTGCGCGCATGCTGCGCCACAGGGGCTGGTCCAATGGTCGCGCGGCGGTGGCGGCAACCGGTGGCACGTTCCTGCTGATCGTTGTCCTCATCGTCATCGCCGTGATCCAGATCGCCGGCCCCATCGGTGAGGCCGTGCGGGCCGCGATCGAGAGTTCGGCCGCGCTCGAGGATGATGCCGGCGGGGCGCTCGGGTGGGTCGATGATGCCGCCCAGGCGTTTGGAGGAAATCTCCTCGCGGCGATCAGCACCGTGCTCGAGCTCATCGCCGCCTTCCTCGTGGTGCTCCTGCTCTCGGCCCTGCTCTCGTTCTACTTCCTCCGCGATGGAGGGCGTGGCTGGGACCTCGTCGTCAACCGCGCGAGCGCCTGGCGACGCGAGGCGCTGACCGATGCCGGCAGCGATGGGATCGGAATCCTGGGCGGATACATGCTGGGCACCGCGGCGATCTCGGCGGTCGGAGCGATCTCGCAGTACGTGATCATGGTGCTGTTCGGCCTGCCGTTCGCGTTCCCGATCGCCATCCTCTCCTTCATCCTCGGCTTCATCCCGTACTACGGCGGATTCATCACCACGGGCATCGCATTCCTGGTGGCGATTGGCTACGGCACGTCAACGCAGATCGCGCTCATGTTCGTGTGGACGATCGTCTTCAACCTCGTGCAGGGCAACATCGTCACGCCGCTCGTCTACCGGAGGGCGGTGAACCTGCATCCGGCCGTCGTGCTCCTGGCGATCCCGGCGGGAGGCGCGGTGGCGGGAGTTGCAGGCATGTTCCTGGCGGTGCCGATCCTCGCGGTCATCGCCGCGACGTGGCGGACGGTCCTGCACGTCCTCGGCGACCGACCCGCTCAGCGCCCGGTCCAACCGGCCGACAGCCCGGACGCGCAGACGCTGCCCAGGCCCGGTGCCGAGGCACTGGAGACGCGTCCCGCGGACTGATCGTCAGCTGGAGGGCGGGCCGCGCTCGGCCAACTCGCGCCGCAGGGCACCGATCTCCGACCTGATGCTCGCGAGCTCCTCGGCCACAACGCGATCCGTCTCTGTTCCGCGGGCCGCGGTCTCCTGATCGGGCTGAGGTACGAGGATGCTGGCGAGGATGCTGGCGAGGGAGCCGATGATCCCGACGCCGGCCAGCATGACGAAGACCCCAACGACGCGCCCGAGCGTGGTCACCGGGAACTGATCGCCGTACCCGACGGTCGTGATCGTCACCAGCGCCCACCAGAGGGCATCGCCTCCGGTCGTGATGTTCGCTCCGGACGCGCCGCTCTCGAGCTGGATCACGAGCAGCGTGGAAACGGAGATAACGAGGAACGCGGAGAGCACCGTGATAAACCCGGCGTACTGGCCACGGTTATCGAGCACGTCCCGGATGAGCCGGCGACGATTGCTGCCGCTCAGCATGCGCCTGATCCGGAACAGCCTGCTGAGGCGCGCGAGGCGGAGCAGCGCCGTGGCCGGGAACCCGACGAGCGCGGGGAACGAGCCGAGGAGGTCGAGCCAGCCGCGCTGCGTGATGAAGTAGTCGCGCTTCGGTTGGGACCTGGCGAGATTGATCCCGAAGTCGGCCAGGAAGATGACGCAGATGAAGTTGTCGAAGGCGGTCAGGGCACTGATCGTCGCCTCACCGAGGGGCAGCAGGAGCAGCGCCATGATGAGGAGCGAGAACACCGTGAGCACCAGCATGAAGATGGTGTACGAGTGGCTCTCGGGCCTCGCCTCGGCGGCCTCAGCCACCTCGCCCGTCGTCGCGCTCATCGCCGCGTGCCTCCTGGATCCCCGTCACGTTTCGGGAAGCATAGGGAAGCCCCGCCGCTGACGGCGAGGCTTCCCGGTTGACTCCGAGAGGCGGTCGTTACTCGCAGCCGAGTCCGTCGCGCATCTCGTCGCGTGCGGCCTGGACCTCGGCCGCGGCCTCCTGCACCGGCACGAGGGCTTCGGAGATCGAGACGTCGGGCTCGAAGTCGTCGATCGCGGTGGCGACCTCCTGCCAGGCCGCATCGACGGCGGCGTCATTGGCCGCGGGGACGTCGGCGGCTGCCGCCCGCACGGCGTCCCAGGCCTCCTGGATGTCGTCGCGAGCGGCCTGGACGTCCTCGACCGAGGCGGTCGCTGGATCGAGGTCGCGGAACGCCTCGAGCGAGGTCGAGAAGGCGGCGAGGCTGTCGCACAGCGCGGCGTCGGCATCGGCCTGGTCGGTGGGCGCGGCCTCGGTGCAGGCTGCCATCGTCATGACGGCGATCGCGGCAATGCCGAGGGCCGCGAATCGGCGCGGAAGCAGGGTCATCTGGTGGGTCTCCTTGTTCATCGGTCTCGAAGTCGACTCACGGTGGCCCCGGCTCGATCCACCTTCATCGCCTCGTTCGGATGAAATCGGTGCGCTCGCTCACCGAGCGACTTTGGGGTAGCCTCCAACGCGTATCCGGCGCCGACCGCGCCGCAGGGGGCCCGTGAACCGAGAACACGCGCATGCTCGATCTGCCACCCTCCAGTTTCATGCGTCCGGGATGACGTCGACGAAGTCGCGCCGAGGAGGCGCGCGGGACGCCGAGCGTCTGCTGCCCAGCGGTTTCCCGGTGCTCGAGACGAAGCTCGTGCCACCGCCATCTCGCGCGGGCCTCTTGCGGCGCGGCGCGCTCATCGACCGGCTTACGGCGAGCAGCGACGTCCCGATCCTGGCGGTCCTTGCGCCGGCCGGCTACGGCAAGTCGACGGTCCTTGCGCAGTGGGCGGAGAGCGACCCGCGTCAGTTCGCGTGGCTGTCCATCGACGATCGCGACAACGACCCGGCGGTGCTGCTCTCCTACATCGCGTTCGCACTCGGGGGCGCGGCGGCGCTCGGCCCCGATGTCGCCGAAGCGCTCGCCTCACCCGGGCCATCGGTCTGGAGCGCCGCGGTTCCAAGACTCGGCGCGGCGCTCGCCAAGCGTTCGCGCGCGTTCGTGCTCGTCCTCGACGACGTCGACCGTCTCACCGCGTCCGACTCCGCTGACGTCCTGGTCGCACTTGCGAGCCACCTGAAAACCGGATCGCAGATCGTCCTGGCCGGTCGGACCGCGGGTCTTCTGCCCATCCCGCGCATCATGGCCGGTGGACGCGGGACCCTGATCGAGGCCAGCGACCTCCAGCTCGACGACGAGGAGGCCACCGCCCTGCTCCGCGCCGCTGGCATCGAGCTGCCCGAGGAAGACGTCGCGGCGATCAACGCGAGCACCGAGGGCTGGCCGGCCGGACTCTACCTGACGGCACTCTCGATCCGGGCGCGAAGGACCGATGGTGATGCGCCGATGTCGGCCACGCCGGTGAGCGGAGGGCTCGTCGCCGACTACATCCGCACCGAGATCCTCGGGCGACTGACCGATGACGACCTCTCCTTCATGCTCGACGCTGCCGCCCTCGACCGGCTCAGCGGGCCGCTGTGCGACGATGTGATGGAGCGCGATGGCTCCGGTGAGCGCCTCGACGACCTCGCGCGCTCGAACCTCTTCCTGATCCCGCTCGACGCCGAGCAGGAGTGGTACCGATATCACCACCTCCTGCGCGAGCACCTCCTGGCCGAGCTCCGCCGCCGAGACGAGCCTCGGGTGAAGGCGCTCCACACCCGCGCCGCGGCGTGGCACGGATCCCGTGCCGACGACGAGTCGGCGCTCGAGTACGCCATGCTGGCCGGCGACATCGACCAGGCCGCCCGTCTGCTGCCGCAGCTCGCCCAGCGCGCCTACAACTCGGGCCGCGTCGGAAGCCTCCGCCGCTGGTTCGAGGCGATTGGACCAGGGCGGTGTGCCGCAGACCCACTCCGACCTGGCGGTGGTTGGCGCGATCCTCTTCTCCCTGCTCGACGACGTGGCACAGGCCGAGCGCTGGTCGCAGTATCTCCACGAGACGCCGCTCGACAGCGTCACCGATCCTCATGCCGCGGCGATGCTCAGGTTCGGTCGCGCCTTCCTCTGTCGCAGCGGCGTCGACCAGATGCGGGCCGATGCAGCTGCGGCGCTGGCCGGTCTTCGCGGAGGACGATCAGTGGCGACCGCTTGCGCTGCTCAGCAGGGGCGTTGCGGAGTTCGCGTCGATCGGCCCCGAGGAGGCGGATGCCACGCTGGAGGAGGCGGTTCGCGCCGCACGCAGCGCCGGATTCGCCCAGGGCACCGCCGCGTCCTCGCTCGTCTACCGCGCCACGATCGCGATGGCCCGAGGCGACTGGGATGCGGCATCCCAGCTCGTCAACGAAGCTCGCGGCTGGGTGGAGGCTGGGCCGTGGCGGGGAGCAGATCCCCGGCATCCTGACCGATGTCGCCGAGGCGCGTGTCGCGCTCCACCGGGGCGAGCCGGAGGCCGCCAGGGCGCACCTCGCGCACGCCCAGCGGCTTCGCCCGCTCCTCACGCGCGCGCTTCCCTGGGTCGCCATCCGGGCGCGCCTGGACCTTGCGCATGCGCATCTCGCCCTCGCCGATGCACCCGGCGCGAGAACGCTGCTCGCAGAGGTGCGGGACGTCCTCGTTCGGCGCCCGCACATGGGTTCGCTGGTCGATGAGGCAGGCGCATGCCAGCGACAGGTCGACACGATGCGTGGCGACATCATCGGCGCGTCGACCTTGACGACCGCGGAGCTGCGGCTGCTCCCGTTGCTCACGACGCATCTGTCGTTCCGCGAGATCGGCGCCCAGCTGTTCGTGTCGCACAACACGGTGAAGACGCAGGCCATCTCGATCTATCGAAAGCTGGATGCCACGTCGCGCAGCGAGGCGATCGAGCGCGCGGCCCAGGTCGGTCTGCTCGACTCGGCCGGGCCGGTCCATCGTTTCATCCCTTCGGGGTGATGTGGGGCCCCTCGGCCGCGGGGTCGAATCAGGTCTGCCGCTAGGGCCATTCCTCCATGGCGTCTCAACGGGACTCGATCCGGAGACTGTCGCTGCACGACCAGAGCTATCTCGACGGCGTGCACCCGGCCGCGGGCCGCGGGGCCGAGGTGGCACGTCTCGATGCTCGGGGTTGCAGCCTCGGCCGCATGGCGGCGCTGTTCGCCCTTGACGCCTCCGAGAGCTCGTATGGATGGGCAACCTCGAGTGCGCTCGCCTCGGGCGTGACCGAGGAGGAGCTCGTGGACCTGCTCATCGCCCTGGCACCGGTGCTCGGGTCGGCGCGTGTGGTGACCGCGGCACCGAAGCTCGGACTGGCGCTGGGGTACGACGTCGAGGCCGACATCGAGGGCTTCGATGCCGGCCTCGAGCCAGGCTGACGGTCAGGGGGCGCCAGTCGGTCCGCTCGGCGCTCCGTAGCCCGGCACCCGTCCACGCCCGCCGAGCGCGCCACCCGCGTACGAGGCGACGTCGGCGGCGACCGCAAGGCCGATCCACAGCCAGTCGATCCCCTCGACGCCCAGCGGCGAGACCAGGACGTACATCAGCGTCGTCCAGGGCAGGAAGAGGAATCCGAGCAAGGGAACGAAGAACGTGTCGAATGTGGCCGACCAGCGCACGGGCTCGGCGATCCACCAGAACAGGATCACCACCCTGGGGCCGAACAGCAGCAGGCTCAGAAACAGACACATCGCGGGAGCACCTCCGACTCACGCCCGGTTGAGCGGACGTAGCGCCCGGGCACTGCCATGGTTCCGCGCCGGCCTCAACGGAAGCATCACCCGCAGGGGATGAAACGTGACGCCTCGAATATGGGGGATGCTCAGGGCAGGCATGGCATCGACGAAGCTCCAGCCCGCGGGCGACCCGAGCAGGGAACCGCCGGCCAAGGATATGCGCTGGATCCCGGGGGGCACGTTCCTCATGGGCTCCGAGGACTTCTATCCGGACGAGGGTCCGGTGCACCAGGTCAGCGTCGACGGCTTCTGGATGGACGAGCACCAGGTCACCGTTGCCGAGTTCCGGCGCTTCGTGCGAGCAACCGGCTACGTCACCCTTGCGGAGCGTCCACTCGATCCGGACGACTATCCCGACGCCGACCCGGACCTGCTCGTCCCCGGCGCGCTCGTCTTCCATCCCACGCCTGGACCGGTCGACCTCGACGACTACCGCAATTGGTGGTCGTACGTCCCCGGCGCGAACTGGTTGCGCCCCGAAGGCCCTGATTCCGACACGAACGGCCGCGATCGCCACCCGGTGACCCACGTTGCGTGGGAGGACGTCGAGGCGTACGCCGCCTGGGCCGGGAAGACCCTGCCGACCGAGGCCGAGTGGGAGTACGCCGCGCGGGGCGGGCTGGAGGGGAAGGTCTTCACCTGGGGCGACGAGTTCAAGCCCCGCGGCCGGATGATGGCCAACACGTGGCAGGGCGAGTTTCCCTGGCAGAACCTGCTGGAGGACGGATACCAGCGCACGTCGCCGGTGAAGTCGTTTCCGCCCAACGGCTACGGGCTCTTCGACATGGCCGGCAACGTGTGGGAGTGGACCGCGGACTTCTACGTGTCGCGGCACCCCGACGACACCGCGCCACGCGTGCTGCGGGCCCCCGGTGAACCCGCGCGTGACGTCGCCGGAGCACAGCTACAACGTCGGCCAGCCCGGTGAGCAGTTCCCGCGCCGCGTCGTCAAGGGTGGGTCGCACCTCTGCGCGCCGAACTACTGCCTCCGCTATCGGCCGGCCGCTCGCCAGCCGCAGTCCATCGACACCTCGATGGGCCACCTCGGCTTCCGCTGCATCGTGCGCCGGTGATGACCGAGCAATCTCCGCCCACGCCAGTGGACCCGCCGGAGGAGCGCGGTCGGTCGCTGCGGCAGGCGGCGACGATCACCGCGGCGGTCGGCGCCATCCACGCGATCCTCTTCTTCGTCGCCTTCATCCTGCTCTCCGGGTGTCCCGGGTCCCTGAAGCGACCGACCAGGAGATCGCCGACTTCTACTCGAGCCCTGCCGGCAGCTTGCCGAGCGTCGTCGGGCTGTACGTCATGCCCTTTGCCGCGATCGCCTTCATGTGGTTCACGGTCGCGCTGCGGATGTGGGAAGCCTTCTCGGTTCGCCGCGAGAACCTGCTCTTCTCGAACCTCCAGCTCGTCAGCGGCATCCTGTACGTCGCGATGCTGGCCGTCGGGGCTGCCGCCCAGGGAGTCCTCGCCGCCAGCGCGACCTTCTCGAACGAACCCATCGACCCGGCGCTAGCGCGGCAGTTCCCCCAGTACGGCAGCACGATCCTCGTCGTCTTCGCGATTCGGATGGCCGCGATCTTCGTCTTCACCACCTCGAGCATCGGTCGCACCTCCGGCGTGCTGCCCGCGTGGTTCGTGTACATCGGCTACGCCGCCGGCGTGTTCATGTTGCTGAGCGCGACGCTCCATCCCGCCCTGGCGCTGATGTTCCCGACCTGGTTGCTCGCCCTCAGCGCCATCATGCTGGTCAAGGCCCGCGCCATTCCGCGCGAGGCGCGAATCCCCCAACGGGAGCCCGTGGGCACCTTCCGACCAATCTCACCCGATCGGGATGATGCTGCCCGGAGCACGCCTCCAATAGGCTCGTGACACGGGCCGGCGGACCGATTGACCGTCTCCGATTGAGATCCATCGCCGATGAAGCGCGGGCCCGACGCCCGCTCCAGGAGGAATGCAGCATGGCCATCGGACCCATCGAGCTGCTGGTTGTGAAGTTTCCCGGCAACCAGTTCAAGGGTGAGATCGCCCCTGCGCTACGGGAGCTCGTCGAGACCGGGACGATCCGGATCATCGACCTCATCTTCGCCATGAAGGACGAGGAGGGGACGCTGGCCGTTCTCGAGCTGAACGCCCTGGGTGACGAGACCCTCGCCATTTTCGAGCCGGAGCCATCGGAGCTGAGCGGCTCACTCACCGAGGACGACGCCCGCTCGCTCACCGGCGGGCTCGAGAACAACTCGTCAGCCGCGATCCTGCTCTTCGAGAACACGTGGGCGACCAAGTTCGTGGACGCGATGCGGAACGCGAACGGCGAGCTGATCCTCATCGAGCGCGTCCCGCGCGCGGTGATCGACGAGCTGATCGCCGAAGTCGCGGCATCCAAGCAATCGATCGAAGCCGGAACGCCGGCATAGCGGCAGCCAGCCGAAAGGAGAGCACCGAGATGAGACGCCGTCGAGGTGGATTGGTCAGGGGAGTGGCGCGCACCGCCGTCGTGGTGGGCACCGCGTCCGCCGTTGCGGGTGGTGTCCAGCACCACCAGCAGCAGAAGTACGCCGCGCAGGACGCGAAGCCAGGCGCAGGCCCAGCAGGAGGCCGACGCAGCCGCCTACCAGCAGCAGATGGCCACGATGCAGGCCCAGCAGGCCGCCGCCGCCACTGCCGCCGCAGCGGCCCCGCCCGGCACACCTGACCTGACCGCTCAGCTCATGCAGCTCGCTCAGCTGAAGGACCAGGGCGTCCTCTCGGAGGAGGAGTTCCAGGCCGCGAAGGCCAAGCTGCTGACCGCCTGACCATCCGGGAGGCGGCACGGTCCGCCTCCCGACAACCGGGGGCATGGTTGCCGTCCGCTCGGCGCCGCGCGAGCGATGCGTCGAATGTGGCTGGGCGCGGAATCACCGGGTCAGCCGACGAACCACAGGAGCTGACCCGTGGCTGATTCCGTGAAGCGCGATGTCCTGCCCATCCCCGACGTGCAGCACGTCGGGGTGACGACCTACGAGGCGAAGGACCCCGACACGGCGTTCCCGCCAATCACGCAGCTCCGTCCACCCGATGGAGCGCCGAACGTGCTGATCGTCCTGCTCGACGACGTTGGCTTCTCCGCATCGAGCGCGTTCGGTGGGCCTTGCGCCACGCCGAATTTCGAGCGATTTGCGGAAGACGGGTTGAAGTACACCCGCTTCCACACCACGGCACTCTGTTCGCCGACGCGAGCCGCGCTGCTCAGTGGGCGAAATCACCACTCCGTCGGCATGGGCGGGATCACGGAGATCGCGACGTCGGCGCCCGGCTACAGCTCGGTGCGACCGAAGAACAAGGCTCCCCTCGCGGAAGTCCTCAAGCTCAATGGCTACTCGACGGCGCAGTTCGGCAAGTGCCACGAGGTCCCGGTGTGGGAGACGAGCCCGATGGGGCCGTTCGACGCCTGGCCCACCGGAAGCGGATTCGAGCACTTCTACGGCTTCATCGGCGGCGAGACGAACCAGTACGCCCCGGCAATCTATCGGGACACGGTGCCGATCGAGCCGGACGTGGCCCCCGGTGAGGACTACCACTTCACCGAGGACATGACCGATCGGACGATCGAGTGGATCCGGCAGCAGAAGGCGCTGATGCCGGACAAGCCGTTCTTCGTCTACTACGCGCCCGGCGCAACGCACGCTCCGCACCACGTTCGGCCGGAGTGGTCCGACAAGTACAAGGGCAAGTTCGACGGCGGTTGGGATGCCGAGCGCGAGCGGGCATTTGCCCGTCAGAAGGAGCTCGGCGTCATCCCCGAAGATGCCGAGCTGACCGCCCGCCCGGCGGAGATCCCTGCCTGGGCTGACGTCCCTCAGGACCTCAAGCCCGTCCTCGCGCGCCAGATGGAGGTCTACGCCGGGTTCCTCGAGCACACCGACTACCACGTCGGGCGGCTGTTCGACGCGCTCGGGGATCTCGAGATCCTGGACGACACCCTCGTGTACCTGATCATCGGGGACAACGGTGCCTCGGCCGAGGGCACGCCGAACGGGACGTTCAACGAGCTGCTCGTGCTCAATGGAGCCAACCATCTCGAGACCACCGAGTTCATGGCCGCGCGGATCGACCTCTTCGGCACGCCCCGAGGCCTACAACCACTTCGCGGTCGGCTGGGCGCACGCCATGGACACCCCGTACCAGTGGACGAAGCAGGTCGGATCGCACTGGGGCGGCACCCGGAACGGGACGATCGTCCGCTGGCCGAACGGGTTCAAGGCCAAGGGCGAGATCCGCAACCAGTTCCACCACGTGATCGACGTTGCGCCGACCGTCCTCGAGGCCGCCGGCACTGCCCGCGCCGCTCTTCGTCCACGGCATCCAGCAGGCACCGCTCGAGGGCGTCTCGATGACCTATACCTTCGACGACGAGGGCGCCGAGGACCGGCATACCACGCAGTACTTCGAGATGTTCGTGAACCGCGGCATCTATCACCGCGGCTGGACGGCCGTGACCCGCCACTCGGTCCCGTGGGATCCCCGGACCGGCAAGCAGCCGATCGACGACGACGTCTGGGAGCTCTACGGCCCCGATGACTGGACGCAGTCACGAGACCTGGCGAAGCAAGAGCCGGAGCGGCTGGCACGCCTCCAGCGCCAGTTCCTCATCGAAGCCGGCAAGTACAACGTCCTGCCGCTCGACGATCGGCGCGTGGAGCGCTTCAACGCCGACATCGCCGGGCGCCCGCAGCTCATCAAGGGCAACACCCAGATCCTCTTCGGCGGCATGGGCCGCCTCTCAGAGAACTCGCTCCTGGTCCTGAAGAACAAGTCGCATTCCGTCACGGCCGACGTCGTCGTGCCGGAGGGCGGGACGAGCGGCACGATCGTGGCCCAGGGCGGGGCCTTCGGCGGGTGGAGCCTCTACATGACCGATGGGAAGCCGGCGTACTGCTACAACCTCTTCGGGCTCCAGCAGTTCAAGGTCTACGGCAGCGATCCGGTCCCTGCGGGGGATCACCAGGTCCGCGTTGAGTTCACGTACGACGGCGGTGGGCTCGGGAAGGGCGGCACGGCCGCGCTCTTCGTGGATGGCAGCAAGGTCGGGGAGGGCCGCGTGGACGCGACCGTCCCGATGGCCTTCTCAGCCGACGAGACGACGGATGTCGGCAACGACACCGCCACGCCAGTGACCGATGACCTCGAGGAGGGCAAGGCGCACTTCGGCGGCCGGGTCCGTTGGGTCCAGCTCGACCTTGGCGAAGATGCCGAGGACGCCGATCACCTGATCTCGGACGAGGAGCGCTACCGGATCGCCATGGCGCGCCAATAGCCTTCGACCAGGAGGCGCGATTCGCGTGGAAGCCCTCGACCTGACGATCCTCGCGGCGGTCGGCATGGCATACGCGGTCGTCTCCGCTCGGCTAGGTCGGACGGTGCTGACCTCGGCAATCTTCTTCCTCAGCGCCGGGATCCTGCTCGGCGACGCCGTCCTGGGGTGGTTCGTGATCGAGGCCGACGGCGCGGCGTTGCGCTTTATCGCCGAGGCCACGCTTGCGCTCGTGCTGTTCGCGGACGCGTCGCGGATCAACCTCCGGCTCCTGCGGCGGGAAATCGCCATCCCGGCCCGCCTGCTGGGCATCGGCCTGCCACTGACGATCGTCGCCGGCACGGCGGCGGCGTACTTCGTCCTACCCGGGTTGAGCGTGGTCGAGGCGGCGCTGCTGGCGATTGCCGTTGCTCCCACCGACGCGGCACTGGGGCAGACGGTCGTGTCGGACGAGCGTGTTCCCTCGCGGCTCCGGCAGGGCCTGAACGTCGAGAGCGGGCTGAACGACGGTCTCTGCGTCCCGCTGCTGCTGATCGCGCTGGCCTTTGCGTCCGCCGAGGGCGGAGGCGAGACCGAGCCCGTGCGACTGGTGCTGGAGGAAGTCGGCTTCGGCGTCGTCGGCGGGTTGATTGCCGGCGTGCTCGGGGCGCTTGCGCTGCGAGTCGGTCGGCAGCGCGGCTGGGTCGCATCGGCCTGGGCGCCGCTCATTCCGTTGGCCGCGACGGCGATGGCCTACGGGCTCGCCACCGTGTTCCATGGCAGCGGCCTGATTGCGGCGTTCGCCGCCGGCCTCACCTTCGGGACGATCGCGTCCGCCGAGGAAGAGGAGTCCGCCGAGATGCTCGAGACGATCGGCGATGGCTTCAGCGCCACGACGTTCCTCGTGTTCGGCGCGGCCATCGTCCCGCTGATGCTCGAGGCGCGTCACCTGGGGCTCGCTGCTGTTCGTGGTGTTGGCACTGACCGTCGCGCGCATGTTGCCGGTTGCGCTGGCGCTGCTCGGCACGAACGCGCGACTCCCGACGGTCGCGTTCGTCGGCTGGTTCGGCCCGCGGGGCCTGGCCTCGATCGTGTTTGCCGTGCTCATCCTCCAGGCCGAGCCGATCCCGAGCCTCGGGATCGTCCTGGCGACGATCAGCCTGACCGTGGTCGTATCGGTCTATGCGCACGGCGTGACGGCATTGCCACTCACCGAGCGCTTCGTCGCGTGGATGCGCGCCAACCCGCGTCCGGAGGCTGACGCGCCGACGGTCGAGGCGTGACGGCCCAGGCGCGCGGCGTCCGCGGATGGGTCAACCGGATCCGCCCGGAGAAGGGGACCGTGCGGGATGAAGCGATCGCCGGCGAACGTCGTCGAGAGCCTGTTCGGCGTGCTCGATGCCACGCCCATCGTCGGCGAGTCGACCGATGTCGCGTCCGCGGCGGCACAGGCGTGGATGGATGTCGCAGGCAACGAAGGCCATCCAACCTTAGACGCGGTGTAACGTGACATTGACTTGACTGAACAGGGAGGCATGAACGTGACCGATGGCTCGGTCCGGGTCGGAACATCGGCGCGTCGGAACCCAAGCGAGATGACGTCTGCGTTCCAGAGATGGCTGACGGGCGATCGCGACCCCGAACATCGACCGTATCGCCCGTGAGGGGACTCGCTTCACCGATGCCTACGGCGAGCAGAGCTGCACGGCCGTCCAGGCGGCCTTCATCACCGGCCAGAGCGTCTACCGCCCCGGGCTGTCGAAGGTCGGCCTTCCCGGCGCGAGACGGGGATCAGCGCGGAGGACCCGACGATCGCCGAGCTCCTCAAACCGCTCGGCTACGCCACCGGGCAGTTCGGCAAGAACCATCTCGGCGACCGCGACGAGCACCTCCCGACCGCGCACGGCTTCGTCGCGTTCTTCGGCAACCTCTATCACCTCAACGCCGAGGAGGAGCCGGAGCATCCCGACTACCCCGACCCGAAGGAGTTCCCGAACTTCAAGGACCGATGCTGTCCAGCGGCTTGCCCCACGTCACGTCGTGACCCGCACATGCAACCGCCGGATCGAGGACACCGGCCCGCTGACGAAGAAGCGGATGGAGACGATCGACGACGAGATCGTCGACGCGGCGGTCGACTTCATCGAGCGCATGCACAAGACCGAGAGCCGTTCTTCACGTGGATCAACACGACGCAATGCACCTCCGGACGCATCCCAAGCGTCGCAGCGTCGGACAGGCCGCCGCCGGCAGTCGCCGTACCACGACACGATGGTCGACCACGACAAGCACGTGGGCCGCGTCCTCGACGGCTCGACGAGCTCGGCATCGCCGAGGACTCGATCGTCATCTCTTCGAGCGATCTCGGCCCTCACATGAACTCGTGGCCCGACGGCGGCTGACCCCGTTTCGCTCCGAGAAGAACACGAACTGGGAGGGAGCCTTCCGGGTTCCGGCGATGATCCGCTGGTCGGGGCGATCGCGGCCGGGGAGGTCTTGAACGCGATGATCAGCCACCTCGACGATGCCGCGCTCGGGCCGCCGCGGCGATCCGGACGTCAAGGCGACGTGCTCGACGGTCACGAGGGGCGGAAAGGCGGAGCAAGGCCCATCGCACAGGAAGCTCCGTGCTGACCCGAGGCACGCGGTCCGCGGAGAAGTTCTTCTACTTCTCCGACGACGGGGACCTCGATGGCCCTTCGCTACGACAACTGGAAGCTCGTGCTCGTTGACCAGCGCGTCCGCGGCACGCTCCAAGTGTGGTTCGAGCCCTTCGTCCCGCTCCGCGTCCCGAAGCTCTTCAACCTGCGGACGGATCCGTTCGAGCGGGCGGATCAGACGTCGAACACGTACTGGGACTGGTACATGGACAGGGTGTTCCTCGTCGTGCCCTCGCCGGGTCGTCGGCGGCTTCCTTCAGAGTTCACCGAATACTCGCCGCGCTGAAGGCCGCGAGCTCACGATGCGACCAGTCCAGGCGAAGCCGAGCGCGATCGCGCATGGCCGATTCGAGGAACGGCAAGCGCTAGCCGCCTTACGGGTCGTGCGTTCGTCGCGCCCCCGCTCAGGCGTCGCGATGTGCGCAGGCGGGGACGGTGGCGGATCCCAGCGTGCGGCTTCGCCCCGGACGATCGGAGCGTGACTGCCCGAGCACCAGCCGCGCCGAGCGACGACTCAGTCCTGCTTCAGGGCGCTGCCGCGGGCGACTGGCAATCCATCGCGGCCCTCTACGACCGCCATCGCGATGGTGCCCTGGCGGTCGCCACGAGCGTGCTGGCCGATCCGTCCGAGGCGGAAGACGTCGTCCACGACACGTTCGTCGACCTGCCGCGGATGGCGCGCTCCTATGACGCACGGCGCGGGCGGCTCACCCAATGGCTGTATCGCAGCATCCGGAATCGCGCGATCGACCACGTTCGACGGCGCTCGCGGGTGGTGAGCCGCACGGCGCGTTCCGCCGACGGGCCGGAAGCCCTGCTCGAGATGATTCCGGCACGGGGCGCGTCGCCGCTCGACGAGGCGGAAGCACACGAGCTCCTCGAGCTGATTGCCCGTCTCGACGGCCGCTACGCGCCACTCATTCGGCTGTCCTTCGTCGACGGCTGGAGCCACTCGGCGATCGCGCGCATGACCGGGCTCCCGCTCGGCACGGTGAAGACGCGGATCCGGAACGGCCTCCGCCAGCTGCGACCCCTGATCGTCGACATCGACGCCGGGGCTGCGGACGAGCCCGCGACGCAGCGGGATCAGGCGAGCAGCCTGGCCTTCGCCGCCGCGAACTCCTCATCGGTGAGGATGCCCGCCTGCTTGAGCTGGGAGAGCTGCGCGAGCTGCGCCGTAAGGTCCGCGGCGGGCGCTGCCTGACCGGCCACGGAAACCTGCGCCTGCTATGACTGCTGCGCGGCGATCTGCTGCTGCAGGGCGGCGGCGTCCGCGGCTCCCTGCTGCTCGGCCGCCTCGGCCTGCCACCGCTCGTTCTGGCGATGGTGGACCCTGCCCGACACGGCGGATGCCGTTCCCGCCACGACGGCGGTTCGCGCCATCGTGCGGACGAGTCCGGGGCCACGTCGTCGCATCATGCGTTCGTCCTCCTGCTGGTCTAGCGCCTCACGCCGGTGGTGCGGAGAGCGCCTCGGACCGCGCCGCGATGAGCTCGTCGACCGTCGCTCGTGGGATTCGCTCGTTGAGGATCACCTCGCCGTCCGCGCGGCTGACGGCGTCCACGAAGGTCTTCGCCCACGTGTTCTCGAAGAGGAGGATTGCTGCGGACGAGTTGTTCGGGAGCGATTGCGAGAGCACGCGCGCGTCGTCCTCGGTGAGCGTGTCCGCGAGGTCCGAGGTCGCCGGCGCGAAGACGGACAGGTCACCCTCCATGTCGGTGAGCTCGAGGACGTCGATCTCGCCTTCGGCGTCCTTGATCGCGAAGAGCAGGTCGATCACGCGAACGATGCCGCTGTCGACGAGGTTCGCGAGCGCGGGCGCAATCTCTCCTCGGAACCGGTTGCCGGGAAACCTCAGCATCAGCACTTCGATCGGTCCGAGCGACATCGGCTCATCTCCGTCCGTCTACGCACCTCGTGATGCAGTCGGTACGACCGTCGTCCGCGCCCCGGATGTACCTCGCGGTCGGGCACTTCACCCGCATTGCGGGATGCCGCGGGCACGAGTGGGCATTTGCTAGAATTTGCGATCCCGTTGAGCACGATTGCCCCGATTCGGCGTGGGCAGGAGGACCGATGTCAGGCCACAGCAAGTGGTCCCAGATCAAGCGGCAGAAGGGCGCGAACGACGCGAAGCGCGGCGCGCTCTTCACGAAGCTGACGCGCGAGATCATCACGGCCGCCCGCCAGGGAGGCGGTGACACCGATGCCAACTATCGGCTGCGCATGGCGGTCGACAAGGCACGGGCGAGCTCGATGCCGGCCGACAACATCAAGCGCGCCATCGAGCGGGCCACCGGCGGCGGGGCCGATGCGGAGCAGTTCGAGGAGATCACGTACGAGGGGATCGGTCCTGCCAGCGTCGCGGTGATCGTCGCGGCGATGACCGACAACCGCAACCGCACCGCCTCCGAGGTGCGGAGCATCTTCACTCGCCACGGCGGGACGCTCTCGGCCGTCGGCTGGCAGTTCGTGCAGCGCGGCGTCATCAGCATCCCGCTGAGCGGCCGCGACCCTGACGAGATCACGCTCGCCGCGATCGACGCCGGTGCCGCCGACGTCGCCGCGCCGGACGCCGGATCGATCGTCGTGACGACCGAGCCCGGCGACCTCGAGGCGGTGCGCCGCACGCTCGCCGAGGCCGGCCTCGAGGCCGAGTCCGCCGAGCTGTCGATGGAGCCAACGACGCCGGTCGAGATCAGCGATCCGAAGGCGGCCCGCAAGGTGCTCGAGTTCGTCGAGCGCCTCGAGGATCTCGACGACGTCCAGGAGGTTTACGCCAACTTCGACATCCCCGGCGAGCTGATGGAGCAGCTCGAGGAGCAGATCGCCTAGGCGGCGCGCCTCAGCCGGCGGTCCCGGTGCGACGAGCGGGCGGCCTCGACGCCGCGGAGGGAGGGGTCGCGGCGCCGAGGTACCCGCCAAGCAATGCGCCGAGGTCCGGAACGGTCTCGGACCGCAGCCGGTAGCGCTTCTGGCCCACGCCCACCGAGACGAGGCCGGCGGAGCGCAGGATGATCATGTGGTGGTGCATGCTGGTCTTCGGGACGCCGAACATGTCGGCAAGCTCCATCAGGCTCTTCTCGCCGTCGACGAGGGCCCGCAGGATGCGCAGCCGCTTCTCGTCGCCGAGCGCCTTCGAGAGGCGCACGAGCCGGAGCGGGGGAGCGTCGGCGTCGGCCGTGACGCTCTCATCCGAGACCGGGTAGATGATGATGAGCGCCTCGCCCATCTCGTAGTACGTGACCAGCGGCCGGTTGACGAAGCTCGGCACCATCACGACGCGGTCGATGCCGGGTCGAGGGGCGAACTCCACGCCATTCGTCGCGGTGGTGACGAACCGATCGAGCGGTAGCTCGCGCTGGAGCACGCGTTTCGCATCGGCATCGCGCTCGACGATCGGCATGATCGTCACCGATTCGGGCTTCCAGACGCGCTCGTTCCAGGCCTCGATGACGGCGATGAGCTCCGCCTTGTACGCCTCGCTGTCCTGGTCGAGGACCTTCGTCAGGTACGCGGTCCACGGCTCCCACTCGGGGTGCGAGGTGCGCAGGAACTCGTCCCGGGCCGCGGGATCGCCGCCGATCGCCGCGCGGATGACGCCGGCGGGGGTCGCCCGCCTCGTCTCGCGCGCATAGAACTGGACGAGGTGCAGGCGAATCTCGTCGGGATCGGTCTGGCGCAGGTGCTCGAGGAAGGCCGGCACGTCGCGCGGGGCCGGCGTGTCGTACACGATGCCGGTCAGGTGCACGAAGTTGTCGACGTTGCCCATCATCACGCGCTCGATCCGGTCGACGAGCTCCTTGCCGGCGCGCTGCCGCGCGTCCTCGAACCACTCGGTGCCGATCTCGTACGTGTCGCCTTCCTCGTGGCCGAAGACGACGGCCATCGACTGGAGGAGCTCGTACGCGGGGGAGACATCGATGCTGAGCATCGGCGGGCTGTCGGGACGACGCGTGGGAGCCATGGATCAGACCTCCGGGTGAGGGATCAGGCGGCGCGTGGCTGTGGGCTGGGCTTGGGGCGAGCGGGCTCGACCCGCTCGCCGCTGAGCGCGGCCCCGGCCCCGATCAGGGCCCGGCCGACGCGAACCCGCAGGCTCGCGTTCGTCGACGTCGGCTTGCCCCCCGTGCGCGGCGTCGGCCGCAGGCGTCGCTGGCGTTCCGAATGGAAGTGATCCAGGACGCTGGGGTTCGACAGAATCATCATTGTTCTGGATCCTTCCCTTCGTCCGGTGTATGTCCTTGCGTTCGATGATTACCGAACTGCAGGCGGATCGTACGATAGAATCCGTACGGCGTCAACCCCTTCGTACGATAAGAATCGGATAAGCCGTCGGCGGCGCCGGGCTACCATTGCGAGCGTGATCACGTTGGGCATCGACCCTGGCACCGCCATCTGCGGCTTCGGCGTGGTGTCGCTCGACGGGGGATCGTTGCGGCTCATCGACGCCGGCTGCATCCGCACCGATGCCGACGACTCCGATTCCGAGCGCCTGCGGCGGCTCCACGCGGCGCTGCGGACGATCGTCGCCGAGCACCACCCGCAGCGGATCGCGGTCGAGCGCCTCTTCTTCCAGCGCAACGTGCAGACCGCGATGGCCGTCGGCCAGGCGCGGGGCGTGGCGCTCCTCGCCGCCTCCGAGGCACAGGTGCCGATCGACGAGCCGACTCCCAACGAGGTGAAGCAGGCGGTCTGCGGCAACGGCGCCGCCGACAAGCGCCAGGTGGCGGCGATGGTCGAGCGGCTCCTCGGCATCTCGCTCGAGCGGGTGCCCGACGACGCGACCGACGCGCTCGCCCTCGCCATCGGCTGCGCCTACCGGGCCGCCGCCGAGCCGAAGGTCGCGGCCGGGTGATCGGCTCGATCCGCGGCCTCGTCACGCATGTGGGCCAGGACCACGCCCTCGTCGAAGTCGGGGGGATCGGCTACCGGGTCGTCGCCGGACCGGCGCTGCTGGCGACGCTGCGGGTGGGCAGCGAGGCATCGGTCTTCACGCATCACCTCGTCCGCGAGGACCAGCAGGCGCTCTTCGGATTCGCGAGCACCGAGGAGCTCGCCTTCTTCGAGCTGTTGATGACGGTCTCGCAGGTTGGCCCGCGGCTGGCGCTGGCGATCACCGCGGCGCATCCGGTGACCCGGCTCCAGCTCGCGATCGTCACCGATGACGTCGACGTCTACACGTCGGTCTCCGGCGTCGGCCGCAAGACCGCGCAGCGGATCATCCTCGAGCTCAAGGAGAAGGTCCACGCCGCCGGGATCGCGGTCGGGCCCGGTGGCGGGTCGGACTCGGACGTCGTCGCGGCCCTCGAGTCGTTGGGCTACACCGCCACGGAGGCCCGCCGCGCTGCCGGCGCCGTCGCCGGGACCGATGGCGCGCTCGACGCTTCGCATCAAGGCCGCCCTCCAGGAGCTCGCCCGCTCGCGCTGATGGCGCTCTGGCGAGAACGGGCGCGATGCGGCGCGAATCGGCCGCCAGGAGCCGCGGAGCACCACTACTGTTGGTGGATGGAGGAAGCCCGGGACCCGAACAACTGGTCGGACCCAGAGGTCGCCGAGCGGATCCTGCGCTCATTCAAGGCATGGGCCGTCGTGGGCTGCTCGTCGCGGCCGTGGCGCGCCTCGTTCGGCGTGTCGCGATACCTGCTGAGCCAGGGCTACGACGTCGTGCCGATCAACCCGAAGGAGGAGGCCGTCCACGGTCGGCCGGCGTACCCCGACCTGCGCTCCGTCCCGGCTGAGATCGAAGTCGTCGACCTCTTCCGCCGCTCCGACCTCGTGCTGCCGCACGTCACCGAGGCGATCGAGATCGGTGCGAAGGCGGTCTGGATGCAGCTCGACGTCTGGAACGAGGAGGCCGCGCAGCTGGCAGCCGACGCCGGGCTCTTGGTCGTCATGGACCGATGCCCCGCGATCGACCATCCGGACATGATCGCCTCCTCCTGAGGCCGCCGACCCGGTGCGCTGGTCGCCCAGCGAATGTGGTCGCTGAATGATCCGAACCCGGCGCGAATCGGCCAGCAGACGGCCCAGATCGCCGCTCGTTCGCGATATCGATCGCTCACCGGCCGAAGTCCAGCGCACCATGCACCGACCACTGGCCACCGGCCCCCGGACTCAGTCGCGCCGCAGGACGAGGCCGATGTGCCCGAACGGCGGTCGCGGATCCGCGTACGTCTTCGTCCGGCCATCGTCGGCCTCGGCGCCGACGTCCCAGAGGCGGTTCTGCGCGTCGAAGGAGACCGATGCGAGCTGCGGCCATCGGTCGAGCATGCGCAGGCCGATCTCGTTGACGAGGTGCTGGATCGAGAGGCTGACGAACTCGTGGAAGACGGCGTTGGCGAGGTCGGCGACCTGCTCGGTGGCGACGTACTTCGCGGGGTCCGCCAGGACGGCGTGTGACGCATCGGTATACGTCCAGCCGATGTCGCACCAGATGTACAGCGGGCGGTCGCGGCGCTCGGGGAGGGTCGTGTGCTCGTCGCGGGCGAAGTCGGCGAAGGCGGAGCCGGTGATCTTGATGAGCTGGAGCTCGCGATGGCCGGACTCGTGGTCGGTGATCTCGACGGTGCCCGACGCGTCGCGGGACAGCTCGAGGCGTGCCGTGCCGTAGTCGCATCGGTCCCGGCTGAAGAGCCGGTCGGACGCGGCAAACCCGCCCTCGGCCGGCACGACCGCCGCGGGGAACGAGAGGTCGCGCCCGAGCATCGTCAGGCGCTCCATGTGCGGGTACGTGTCGAGGAAGGCGGTGCCCACCTCGAGCAGCCACTCCTCGAGCGCGCGGGCGCGGGCGCGAAGGGAGACGGCATGGATGAAGTTCTTCATCGTGTCGGTCGCCACGACGAGGCGGTTGTCGCCCTGCGTGTACGCGTCGAGGAACTGCGTGCCGCGCACGATCACCTCGATCTCGGCGGCGGCCAGGAGGTTCTCGCGCCCGGTGAACGGCGACTCGGGGATCGGCGTGATGCCGGTGAGCGGCTCCGCGTGCGTGCGATAGACCTTGACATCGGCCTTGCCGTAGCGGATCTCGTGCTTCACGTGTCGTCCGCGCCGAAGAGGTCGACGGCGGCGCGGCGAATCTCGGCCTCGATCGCGTCGCGGTCTCCCTCGTGCGCGTCCCAGCGCGTGACGAGCTCGCTGAACTGGGGATGGCTCGACACCGCCACGATCCTCCGGGCTCCGTCGATCGGATGAGACACCTCCCCGATGATCGACGCGGCGGCGTGCAGCGCCAGGAGCTGTCCCGCCTGTGTTGCATCCCACCCTTCGAGCCCGATCTCGTCCATGAGGCGCGCGATTGGCGCCTCGAGCCCGCCGTCCTGGTCCGCGACCGACAGGCGTAGCAGTGCCGGCGACTCGACCCCCTCTTCGATGAGCCGATGCGTCGCGCGGATCAGCCCGTCGCGGTCGATCTCGCCGACCATGTAGCGCGAAACCTCGAGCGCGATCGCCTCGCGCATGGCCTCCGGCAGCGGCCGCGGGCCGCGCAGCTTCTCCCATCGGTCCTGCGCGATGAGCACGACGTCGTCGAGGCCTCGCCGCAGCTCCTCGTCGCGATCGGCGCGCAGCGCGTGCTCGAGGATCGGGATGATGTCCGCCCGCGGACGGCCGGCGACGAAGACGACGAAGCGGAATCCGAAGAGCCCCTCGTACGCCTCGTTGAGCGCCACCAGCTCGTCGGCGACCCAGGATTGATCGGGCCCCGACTCCTCGTCGTAGCCCTGTTCCGCGTGCGACTGGGGCGAGACCGCCGCCGGATCGGCCCCGATGCGCGGGTGCGCGTTGAGGAGCTCGATCTGGTCCGCCTCCGGCATCTCCCGGGCGACGGCGCGGGCGGATGCGAAGAGCCCGTCATCGGTCTCGAACGGGCGTGCGTCGGCGAGGCGGCGGACGAAGGACGGCGCGCCCTCGAACAGCGGCTCGACGGACGTGACGAAGGCGTCGGGCGTCATCGCGTCGAGCTCCTCGACGGTCGCCATCGCGTCAGCTGCCCCGGTACGTGCTCATCCCGTACGGGCTGAGCAGGAGCGGGACGTGGTACGAGCGGTCCGCATCGGTGATGCGCAGGGCGACCGCGGCGCTCTGGAAGAATGCGTCGGGGTCGTCCGCGTAGCCGCCGACGTCGAACGCGAGCTGGTAGTCGCCCTCGGTGAGGTCCCCGCCGCCCAGCAGGTCGGAGATGCGGCCGTCGCCATCGGTCTTCAGCTCGCTGACGAGCTCGGGGGCGCCGTCATCGGCCAACCGGAACAGCGCGACGCCCACGTCGGGCGCGGGTTCACCGCTGGCGAGATCGAGGACGTGGGTGCTGATCGTCGGGCGCGCGGCCGCCATGGGAGCCTCCGCTATGCTCCGCCATCATGCCCGATGCACCCACCGCTCGTACGGCCCGCTTCGACGTGCTGCTCGCCGGCTCGCACCCGACCGCGAAGGTGGCCAGCACCTGCACGCTCGTGCGCGACGGCGTCCGTGGTCGCCGTCGTCGATCCCGGGCCTGGCGCCGTCGCAGGGGGCCATCCTGGAGCCGCTCGCGCGCGCTCGGGTCTGGACGCCTCCGAGGTGACCGATGTCGTCATCTCGCACCACCATCCCGACCACTGCCTGAACGTCGCGCTGTTTCCTCGCGCGCCGGGTCCACGACCACTGGGCGATCTACGACTTCGCCGGCCGGATGGGACGACGTCGAATGCGAGGGTCGCGAGCTTGATCGCCGTCGGTCCGCCTGATCCGGACCGCCGGCCACACGGCCGAGGACCTATCGCACCGTCGTCGGCACGCCGGAGGGAGTCGTCGGTGATCACGCACCTGTGGTGGCACCGATACGTCCCCGGTGGAGGATCCGTACGCGCCGGATCCCGTCGGCACTCCACGCGTCGCGCGCGCGGGTGCTCGGGTTCGCCGACCTGATCGTGCCGGGCCATGGCGCGCCGTTCGCTCCGTCCGAGTCCACGCCGCGCTGACGGCCGGCGGTCGTCTCGACAGATCGAGGAATCTTCACATGAGGCCGGCTTCACGGTAGATTCCCGCGGTCCATCGAGGCCTCGGCAGCGTGAGGTGCACGCGCGCGGGCGGCTCGTGCGTGCCGGGTCTCGGTCCACCGCGGAAACCGCACGCGCCGGAGCGCTCCTGCGAAATCACCTCGATGCATCGAGGAGGAGTCGTATGCTGCGCCCATGGCTGACCTGATCATCCGCGTCGGCGACCTGCGCTTCAGGGCGCGATGGGAGGAGGCCGCGCCGCTGACACGCGCCGCGCTCGAGCCGTGGCTCCCCATCCGGGACAAGCTCATCCACTGCAAGTGGAGCGGCGAGTCGACCTGGATCCCGTTCGGTGAGAAGCGCCCGGACGTCGGCTTCGAGAACCACAACGCGCATCCCGCCCCGGGCCAGCTCCTCATCTACACCGGCGAGATCAGCGAGTGCGAGATCCTCTTCCCGTACGGCGCGTGCAGCTTCAGCTCGCGCGTCGGTCCGCTGGCCGGCAACCACTTCGCGACCGTCACCTCCGGACAGGAGCAGCTGGCCGAGATGGGCCACCGCGTCCTGTGGGAGGGTGCCCAGGAGATCGAGATCAGCGAGGATCGCTGACCGACCTTGACCGATCTCGTCATCGCCAACGGCACCGTCGTCACGCCCAGCGGGAGCGCGGCGGCCGACGTGGCCGTGACCGACGGACGGATCGAGCGCATCGGTCCGGGGCTGGAGGCCAACGGCGCCGAGGTCGTCGACGCGACCGGGTTGCTGGTGCTGCCCGGCGTCATCGACGTCCACACCCACCTGCGGCTGCCGGACGCGGAGCGTCCGCATCGGTTTCGGCAGGACACCGAGGCGGCGGCGGCCGGTGGCACGACCACCGTCCTGACGTTCAACAATCCGGGGACGGGCATCAGCGAGGACGGCGCGCGCTCGCTGCTGCGCGGGCTCGAGGAGTTTCGGAGCCGCACGGTGGGGGAGTCGGCGATCGACTACGGCCTGTGTGCCGTGGTCAGCGGGCAGCAGGACGACCCGATCGGCGAGCTGCCGGAGCTGATCGCGGCGGGCGTGCCGACGTTCAAGGCCTTCATGGTCTACGACTTCCGCCTGGCCGACGCCGACCTCGACCGGGCGCTCCGCACGGCGGCGAAGCACGGCGGCATGCTCCAGGTGCACTGCGAGGAGCCGGCGATCATCGACCCGCTCGTGGCCGATGCGCTGCGACGTGGCGAGACCGCCTGCCGCTTCCACGCGCTGACTCGGCCCTCGCGCGCGGAGGGATCGGCGACACGCAAGGCGATCGAGATGGCCCGGCGCGCGGAGGCGCCGCTGTACATCGTCCACCTCTCGTGCGCGGAGGCGCTCGAGGCGGTGGCGGAGGCCAAGGCTCGCGGCGAGCCGGTGTACGCGGAGACCTGCCCGCACTACCTCACCTTCACCGATGCGCTCTACGCCGATCCCGACGAGGCCGAGGTCATCAAGCGGGTCATCTCGCCGCCGCTGCGCACCGCTGCCGACGTCGACGAGCTGTGGGCGGGGCTGCGCGACGGGATCCTCGACGTCGTCGGGAGCGACCACGTCCCCGATCGGCTCGACACAGAGAAGGCCGTCCCGGCGCCGCCCTTCCCGGACATCAGCAACGGCGGTCCGGGGATCGAGACGCTGTTGAGCGTCGTCTTCTCGGAGGGTGTCGCGCGCGGCCGCGTCTCGGTCGAACGGCTCGTCGAGGTGCTGAGCGCCACACCGGCTCGCCTCTTCGGACTCCCCTCGAAGGGCGGGATCGAAGTCGGTCGCGACGCGGACCTCGTCCTCTGGGACCCAGACGCGCGCCGGACCTTGCGCCAGGCGGACCTGCACCACACGAGCGACTACACGCCGTACGAGGGGATGGCGGTGCGTGGTGCGCCGGTGCGGGTTCTCGTGAGGGGAGCGGACCCGGAGGTTGGCGCTGGACGGTTCGTCGAGCGACGGCTGCAGTGACTGACGCAACCAGCGCCGGTGGCTGAGCGTCAGGCCGACATGCGATTGGTCCTGGTTGTCCTTCTGGCGGGATGCGTATGGACGAGGTGAACTGCGCCTCCGAGCTCCAGGAGCAGGACAGCCACGTCGTCAGCGTCGTGGGGGACGGGTTCGTCCCGTCGATCGAGGGCGACCTGCTGACGCTGACCGATCCGGGCAGCATCGGCCTCGTCTACCGCGCTGCGGACTAGAGCCGGATGATCCGGCTTGGGCCCTCTTCGCTCCGACGATGTACCCTTATGGCTTGCTCCGCGCCCACAGCCGCCTCGCGCGGCGCTCTGCCTCCGACCTCCGCGCCATCGACCGCGCCACGCTGCGCATCGAGGAGCTGACCGCGATCCTCGATCGCCAGCTGAGCTCCGAGGAACGCGACGAGGAGCGGATCAAGCACCTGCGCCAGGCCACCGGCCAGATCACGCGCTCGGCGAACGACGGCATCCAGGCGTACCGCCGCATCAGTTCGGCCCTGCGCGCCGAGGCGTCTCACGCCGATGCCGATCCGGTCGAGGTCGCGGACGCGACCCGCGCGCTGGCGGACGCGCGCAGCAGGATGCTCGCCGCGCTCGAGGTTGCCAGCCAGCGGTATCCGTGGGCCGAGCCCTGGAACGTGGCAACCGTCAAATAGCCGAAGACCCGGTGGCCGAAGCCACCGGGTCTCATCGGTGCTGAGAGCTGCTGGAGCCTAGCGGCGGAAGCAGTCGCTGCAGTAGACGGGCTTGGAGCCGGTCGGGCGGAACGGGACACGAGCTTCCTTGCCACAGCTGTCGCACGTGGTCGTGAACATCTCGCGCGGCTGGTCGCTGTAGCCACCGCCGCCTCCGCCGTAGCCGCCACCGCTGTAGCCGCCACCGCCGTTGCCGTAGCCACCCGAGCTCTCGCCGCGGGCGGCCTTCTTGGCCGCGCGGCAGGCCGGGCATCGGCGCGGCTCGCTGAACTGGCGATCGGCGTAGAACTGCTGGTCGCTCGCGGTGAACGAGAACTCGGTCCCGCAATCGACGCAGTTCAGCGTCTTATCTGTGTAAGTGAACAAAGAGAAACACTCCTTCTCGTGCGGCCTCAGCGAGCCATCTCGCCGTAAAGACCGTGAGAGGAGCGTTCGTGGTGCCGCGGTTTTGGTGCGCACGATGCGCGAATACCGAACGAGGATACCACGGAACGCGCGCGATGGCTCGACAGGCGCTCGGTGATCCGTAGACTGCGCACATGCCGCGCGACGAAAAGCTCGAGCACCTCCGGCGCGTTCCGCTCTTCGCCAAGATGGCGACGCGCGAGCTGGAGCGGCTCGGGGAGCTTGCCGACGAGGTCGAGGTCGGCCTCGACACCGTCCTCGCTGAGCAGGGACGGGTCGGCCACGAGTTCTTCATCGTCCTCGATGGCCGGGTCATGGTCCTGGACGGGCGCATGCCGGTCCGGACGCTCGGCCCGGGCGACTTCTTCGGCGAGATCGCCCTCGTCGAGAGCGTTCCGCGCACAGCGACGGTCCGTGCCGAGGGCATCGTCCGGCTGCTCGTCATCGGCCACCGCGAGTTCAACGCGCTGATGGACGAGTTCCCGACCGTCCGCATGGCGGTCATGGACGCGCTCGCCGAGCGCGTGCGCCGCACCGAGGACACGTGAGCACACTCGCTCGCCCGCGGTGAGGGCGCGCCTGGTCGAGCTCGGACGGCGGTACCTGCCCTCCGGCGCGATCATCGTCTCGGCCCTCTACTTCGGCAGCTACGTCATCGGGCTGCTGCGCGAGCGCGTCCTGGTCGGAACGTTCGGCTTGAGCGCGGACCTCGACGCGTACAACGCCGCGTTCCAGCTTCCCGAGCTGCTGTTCGACGTCCTCGTCGAGGCCGGATTGGCAGCGGCCTTCCTCCCGATCTTCGCGCGTTTGCGGGCGACGAAGGAGGGACTGGCCGATGCGGATCGCTTCGCGCGGACCGTCCTCTCCCTCGGGGTGGCAGTCATGGGCGTCGGATCGGTCGTGCTCCTCATCTTCGCCGAGGCGACCACCGAGATCATCGCGCCCGGATTCACGGGCGCACAGCGCGAGCTCTACCTCGACCTGTTCCGGATCATGCTCGTCACCCAGGTGATCTTCGCGGCCTCGCTGACGCTGGCGCAGGTGCTCCTCGCCGAGCGGCGCTACTTCTGGTTCGCGGTCGCACCGATCCTGTACAGCGCCGGGATCATCGTCGGGACGCTGGCGCTCAGCGACGCGATCGGCATCTACGCGGCGGCCGTCGGCGCGGTGTTCGGGTCGATCCTGCACCTGGGCACGCGGTTCGTCGGCCTGCGTAGCAGCTCGTTCCGCATCGGCTTCGACTGGGAGCTGCGGACGGGCCAGATGCGCGAGTTCGTGCGCCTGACGATCCCGCGGCTCGTCAGCCAGCCGGTCGAGCCGATCACGTTCGCCTTCTTCACGAACGTCGCCTCGCGCATGGCGGCCGGCAGCCTCACCGTGTTCAACATGGCGCGCAACTTCCAGAGCGCGCCCGTCACGTTCGTGGGCGCCTCGTTCGCGGTCGCCGCGTTTCCGGCGCTCTCGACCGCCTACGCCGATGCGGATCGGCCCGCATTCCTGCGCCTGGTCGGGCGCAACCTCGTCAGCATCGTCTCGCTGACCGTGCTGGCGTCGATCGTCATGGTCGTGCTCGGCGAATTCGCGATCGGCATCCTCCTCGGCGGTGGCGCGTTCGGGCCCGATGACGTGGCGCGCACCGCGGCGGTGCTCAGCGCATTCGCGCTGTCGGTGCCCTTCGAGAGCACCTCGCACCTGCTGAGCCGGGCGATCTTCGCGACGCGGCACACGCTGTTCCAGGCGATCGCCTCGGTCGCCGGCATCGGCATCACGATGGCCGCCACCCTGTTGCTGGTGGACACGCTCGACCTCCTGGCGCTGCCGATCGGCTTCGCGATCGGACAGGCGGCGAAGACCGCGATGCTGGCGGCCGTCCTCGGCTGGCGTCTGCGCGTGTGGCCGGCTACGAGTCCTCGCGCGGGGTCGTCGGCATGAGGACGACGAAGCGGCCGTCGCGGTCGGGGTAGACGCCGCCGGGACGGGTCCAGCCGGTGGGCACCTGCTCGTAGCCGGGCGGGCTCTGGTACACGGGCCAGTTGCGCTCGAGCTCGGCGAGGTCCTCGAAGTTGCCCGGACCGTCGGACGCGCCCCAGATCGAGGAAACACGCGGATACCACGGGTCGAGGATGTAGGCGCCGCTGATTGCGGCGTCGTCGAAGATCGTCGGGTCGGCATCGGCGCGATAGCCGGTCATGACCCAGGTGTGGGCGCCCCACCACGGGAACATGACGACCGGCTTGTTCATCGCGCTGATGGCGATGGCCGAGTCGCGCAGCGCATCGGCGTATGAGTCGTAGGCGTACTCGCGGTAGCCGGGCTCGCCGTAGGCTGCGAGGGCCTTCCTGACGGCATCGGGCCCCCAGCCGCCGTTGTGGCTGTCTGATAGCGACTCCCACTCACCGATGCGGTCGTGGATCTCGGTCTGGAACGCGTTGCCAGCCTGGCCGAGGCCGAGGATCGTCAGCACCATCTGGGTTCCCGCCACCGCGCAGTCCTTGTCGGTGATCTGCGACGTGAAGACGGCGGCGGGATCGCTGACGAGATCGACGTCCATCGCGACGCGCGGGATCGGCGTCGGGGACGGGGTGGGGGAGGCCGATGGCTCGAGCGTGACCTCGGGGGTCGGCGACGGCGTCGGCTCGGGCGTCACGACCACGGTCGGGCCGGTGGGCCGGTCGGGCGGGGGATCGATCCAGGTCTCGACGAGTGCCGTCCAGCGGTCGAGGCGTTCGCCCATGCCGAGGACATTGGCCTGGACGACGGCGAAACCGGTGACGAACAGGAGAACGAGGACGAGCGCGGCAAACGGCCAGCGCTTGCGGACGAGGGTGTTCATGGTTGGCTCGGGCGAGAATGACAGGCGTGCGAGGGTCCGGCAACATGGACCGATGCCCCCGCGCACACGCGCCCTGGCTCTGATGCTCCTCCTGCTGGCCGGGTCGCTGCTCGTGCCGGCTTCGAGCTCAGCGGTCACCACCACGAACGTCGCGCAGCGTTACGACATCACCGCGACCCTCGACGTCGGCGCCAACCGCCTTGACGCCGTCGAGACACTGACTGTCACGAACCGATCGGCTGGCACGATCGACCACCTCAACCTGTCGGTCGTGCCCCGCGCGCTCGGCTACCTCTCGATGCCCGACCCGATCACCGTCGACGGCGCCGAGGTCGAGTCGCGGTGGACGACGGGCATCAACCTGCGCGTCTCGTTGCCGAACCTCGCCCCGCGGGAGACGGCGACGCTGCGGATCCCGTTCACGCTCGTGATCGGTCGCAGCCCCGACGCCTTCACGGCGCGGACGAGCGTCGAGAACGGCGTGCTGAGCTTCGGCCAGTGGTTCCCGATCGTGTCGACCGAGCACGACGTCTACGGCCTCGGCGACCCGCAGCTCTCGTTCACCGCCGACGTGATCCGCTTCCGGCTCACGACCACCACGACCCTGGGCCGGAACGCGGTGGCCTGCCCCGGACTGCGTGCCGCGCCCAGCGCCAGCGGCACATCCTGGACGTGCCGCTCGAACGACGTGCGCGACTTCAGCTTCGTCGTCAACCCGCGCTTCAACCTCACCCGGCGGACGGTCGGCGACGTCGACCTGCGCGTCTACACCGAGACGGTCGCGGGAGGGGCGACGGCCGACCTCGCGGCGGACGCGCTGGTCCGCATGTCGGAGACCTTCGGCGACTATCCGTGGCCGGACCTCGTGCTGGCCGAGGTCGGCTCCGGCGGCGGATTCAGCATGGAGTACCCGCGCATGATCCATCTCACGCGCGGCAAAGTGGCCGATCCGTACGTCGTGTACCACGAGGTCGCGCACCAGTGGTTCTACGGCCAGCTCGGCAACGACCAGCAGCGCGAGCCGTGGCTGGACGAGGCGTTCGCCGACTTCAGCGCACGCCTGCTGATGGGCATCGGCGAGAACCAGTGCTCGACGCGCCCGGTCGACAGCGAGGTCTTCGCCTGGGATGCCGGACCGACGAGCGGTGGCGACTGGACCAGCTGCGACGGCTACTTCCACGCCGTCTTCTACCGCGGCACCGAGTTCATCACCGCCGTCCGCTCGGCCATGGGCGACGACGCGTTCTTCTCCGCCATGCGCTCCTGGGTGGACCGATACCGCCACGGCTTCGTGACCGGCGACCGCCTGCTGCGCCACCTCCAGTCAGGGACCGATGCGGACCTCGGGCCGGTCTTCTCCGCCTACCTCGCCGACCCGACGTTTCCTCGATTGCGCGGTGCGCCGGCCGGCGTCTTCCCGCAGTAAGGCCCCAACCAGGGGGCGTAGTCGCTCAGCGACTGTTATCGAGAACGGAGCGGCCTCATGGCCACTCCCAGGCCCAGAGCCAGTCGCTCAGCGGTTGGAAGCATGCATGGAAGGCTTGAGCGCGGCCATCGTTCACGGTATCAGTCGCTCAGCGGGTTGGAGCGACCGCCTTTCAGGGCGTCTCGTCCGTGGCCACCGTGACGAGCACCCGGGCGGCGATCCGCGACAGTTCGACGTGCGTGGCGAGGTCGACGTTGTCGATCGTGTCGCACCGCGCATCGCTGCACGGGTCCGAGGGCCGACCGGCCACCGCGCCGGAGCCGGCGGCCTGCTCCTCGGTCACGAGCTCCCGCCCGCCGCTGAAGAGGCCACCGATCGGGATGCCCGCCGCGGCGAACGGTCCGTGGTCGGAACGCCGATCGACATCGATGCGATCCCAGCCGAGGCCGGCGTCCTCGAGCGCCGCGACGAAGCGGGCCGTGAGCTCGTCCGAGCCCTCCGGCGCGTCGTCCTCGTCGTAGACGAAGCGCACGGCGTTCGGCGAGGCGAGCATGTCGAAGTTCAGGTAGGCGACGATCTCCGCGCGCTCCTCGCCGGAGAGTGACTCGACGTAGGCGCGCGAGCCGAACGGGCCGCCCTCCTCCGCGCCCCAGAAGGCGAACCGGATCGTGGCGTCGGGCGGCGGCAGCGCACGGAGCTGCTCGGCGATGACGAGCAGCGTGGCCACCCCCGAACCGTTGTCGTTGATGCCCGGCCCGGCGGCCACCGAGTCGAGATGGGCGCCGATCATCACCACGCGCGGTCCGGCCCCGCGCAGCTCGGCGAGGACGTTCGTGCTCGCGACGCCGTCGACCGTGACGTCGCGCAAGTCCGTCTCGTAGCCGGCAGCCCTCAGCGTCGAGACGACGTGGTCCACGCTTGCAGCGAAGCCCTGCGTCCCGGTCGCGCGGTTGCCACCGGGCGTCGCGTCGGCGATCCCCTGGAGCGTCTCGAGGTGCGTGCGCAGCGCGGATCGGTCGATCAGCGCAGCCAGTGCGCTGCCATCGAGGCGAGGCTCGGGCGTTGGCGCAGGCGTCGCACGCAGCGTTGGCGAAGCGGTCGCCGAGGGGGACGGTGAAGCGGTCGGTGTCGGTGCCACCGACAGCGCCGAGGGCTGGGCGGTGCAGGCGACGAGCAGCAGGCCGGCGAGCAGCCCGCGAGCGCTTCATCGGCCTCGCGTGGCCTGGATGAACTCGAGGAAGCCGATGTCGCCGGGGGAGTGCCCGGCGCGGGTGAGCAGGACGGCCGCCTCGCTGAACTGCTGGATGCCGTGGCTGATGAGGTGCATGACGTAGATCCAGAGGGGCTGACCGCGGTCCTCGTCGCGGACCGGCGGGGCGTCGAGGTCCGCATCGGTCAGGGAGGCGAGCCAGGCGCGCATCTCTGCCTCGTCGCGGCGCCAGTGCTCGGCGACGGCCTCGAGGGTCGGGTAGTCGTCGCCACGGAGCTCCGCCTCCTCGCCCCACTCCGCCCAGTCGGCGCCGCGCAGCCGTTCGCGCCAGCTCCATTGGACGTCGAGCTCATGGACCAGGGTCGCGCGCAGGTCCCGGTTCGTGACCGTGTCGGCGGCGGTGAAGGCAGCGCCGTCGAGCTGCCCAGCGGCGACGAGCACGGTGTCGCGGGCCCAGTACAGGTAGTCGAAGAGGGTGGTCGCCTCTGCTGCTCGCATCGGCACAGTGTCCACGACCAGCCGTGGCCCGTCCACGGCTCCGGCTTGGCGCCATCGGGTAGGCTTGTCGGTCAGAGGCCGGCGGGAGATCCGGCCGCACGCGAGTTCCAATCATGACCTGCCCGAGCTGTGGCGCTTCGAACGAGGGAACCCGGAAGTTCTGCGGCGAGTGCGGCCGCGGACTTGCGGTTGCCTGCGCGTCCTGCGGCACGCCGAACGCGCCGGGGACGAAGTTCTGCGGCGAGTGCGGATCGGCGCTGACCGCGGCCGCCTCCTCCGAACCGCGGGCGCCCGGACGGGAACGGCGTGGCCGACTCCGAAGCGGCCGACGTCATCGCGAGGTCCGCCTCGGAGCGGCGCCTCGTCTCGGTCATGTTCGCCGACCTCGTCGGGTTCACCACGCTGGCCGAGACGCGCGACGCGGAGGAGGTGCGCGAGCTCCTGACGCGCTACTTCGACACCTGCCGCAGCATCGTGGCGCGCTACGGCGGGGTGATCGAGAAGTTCATCGGTGACGCGGTCATGGCCGTGTGGGGGACGCCGGTCACGAACGAGGACGATGCCGAGCGCGCGGTTCGGGCGGCGCTCGAGCTGACCGAGGCGGTCATCGCGCTGGGCGAGGAGGTCGGGCTGCCGACGCTGCGCGCCCGCGCCGGCGTGCTCACCGGCGAGGCGGCGGTTGCCTTGAACGCCACCAACCAGGGGATGGTCGCCGGCGATCTCGTCAACACCGCGTCCAGGATCCAGGCGGCAGCCCAACCGGGCGCGGTGCTCGTCGGCGACGACACGATGCACGCGACGAGCTCGGCGATCGAGTACGAGGCGGTCGGCCCGCAGGAGCTGAAGGGCAAGGCGCTGCCGATCAACCTGTGGCGGGCCGTCCGGGTCGTCGGAACGCTCGGCGGCACGATGCGGGCGAGCGAGATCGAGCCGCCGTTCACCGGGCGCGAGTCGGAGCTGCGCCTCACGAAGCAGCTGTACCACGCCACTACCGACGAGCGGCGGCCGCACCTCGTCTCGCTCATCGGCATCGGCGGCATCGGGAAGTCGCGGCTGGCGTGGGAGTTCGAGAAGTACATCGACGGTCTCGCGGCCGACGTCTGGTGGCATCGCGGCCGGTGCCTCGCCTATGGCGACGGCGTGGCGTTCTGGGCCCTGGCCGAGATGGTCCGGATGCGCGCCGGCATCCTCGAGGACGAGGAGAACGCGACGGCGCTGCCGAAGCTGCGGGCATCCCTCGAGGAGCACATCCCCGATGCCGACGAGCGCCGATTCGTCGAGCCGCGCCTGGCCCAGCTGCTCGGCATCGAGGCGCGGGGCACGGGCGACCAGGAGAACCTGTTCAGCGCGTGGCGCATCTTCTTCGAGCGCCTCGCCGACACGTCGCCGACGATCCTGCTGTTCGAGGACCTTCACTGGGCCGATGACGCGCTCCTCGACTTCGTCGAGTACCTGCTCGACTGGGCGCGCGATCGGCCGATCTTCATCCTCACCACCGCGCGGCCCGAGCTCGTCGAGCGGCGCCCGACGTGGGGCGCCGCGAAGCGCAGCTTCACCTCGTTCTATCTCGAGCCGCTCTCCGCGCCGCAGCTCGAGCGGCTGCTCGAGGGCGCCGTCACCGGCCTGCCGACCGAGCTCCGCGCCAAGATCCTCGAGCGATCCGAGGGCATCCCGTTCTACGCCGTCGAGACCGTGCGGATGCTCATCGACCGCGGACTTCTGGCCCGCCAGGGCAGCGCGTACCACCCGACGGCGACGATCGAGACGCTCGATGTGCCGTCGAGCCTCCAGGCGCTCATTGCCGCGCGTCTCGACCACCTGTCGGCCGAGGAGCGGCGGGTGCTCCAGGACGCATCGGTCCTCGGACGGACGTTCACCGTGCCACGGCCTCAAGGCCGTCTCGGGCCTGGGCGAGGACGAGCTGCGCGCGATCCTCGGCTCGCTCGTCCGCAAGGAGATCCTCTCGATGCGCACGGATCCGCTCTCCCCGGAGCGCGGCCAGTACGGGTTCCTCCAGGACCTCGTCCGGCGCGTCGCGTACGACATGATGTCGAAGCGCGATCGTCGGCCGCGCCACCTGGCCGCCGCAGACTACCTGGCCTCGGTGGCGGGCGGCGAGGACGATGACGTCATCGAGGTCATCGCCTCGCACCTGCTCGACGCCTTCCAGTCGTCGCCGGATGCCGATGACGTTGCGGTCGTCAGGCGGCGCGCCCAGGATGCCCAGGTCCGAGCCGGCGACCGTGCCGCATCACTCGGCGCCAACCGTGCCGCCCAGCGCTACTACGAGCGCGCGGCGTCCCTGGTCGACGACCTGGTCGTCCAGGCCGAGCTGATCGAGCGGGCCGGCGTGATGGCGGGGACCGGCGCGCGGATCGAGGAGTCGGTCGCGTTCTTCGAGGACGCGCGCCAGCGCTTCGAGGAGGCCGGCGAGACCCATGCGGCGGCGCGCGTCTCCGCCCGCTCGGCGGAGAGCCTGTGGGACCTCGGGCGGCTGCGCGACGGGCTCACGATCATGGACGAGGCGTTCGAGCTCCTCTCCGAGGACGCGCCCGACGCCGACCTCGCGCAGCTCGCTGCCCAGATCGGCCGGTTTGCCTTCTTCTTCGGCGACAGTGACGTCGGCGCCAAGCGGATCGAGGCCGCGCTCGAGATCGCCGAGGAGCTCGACCTGCCCGAGGTCTACTCGCAGGCGCTGAACACGAAAGCGCTCATCCTCGGGAGCCACGGTCGGATGCGCGAGAGCCGGGCCCTGCTGGGCGAGGCGCTGGCGGTGGCGCTCGAGCACGACAAGCCGTCGGCGGCGCTGCGTGCCCACAACAACCTCGCCGACTTCATGTGCCAGGACAACCGATACTCCGACGCCCAGCACCACGTCGACGAAGGGCTCGCCCTGGCGCGCCGGGTCGGGAGCAGCTACTGGGAGCAGATCTTCCTGGGCTTCATCTACCCGCGGTTCGCGCTCGGGTCGTGGACCGAGGCGCTCGCGCTCATGGAGGAGCTGGGTGGATGGGACGAGCACATCCGCTCACGGACCGCGTTCACGCAGGGCTTCGTCGCGTTCGGTGTGGCGATCCACGTCCACCAGGGTGACGACGCCGGAGCCGATCGCCTGCTCACATCGTTCGAGATCCTCGCCGACTCCGACGACGTCCAGGAGCGCGCCGAGTATCAGACCGGAGTCGCGATCAAGCGCTGGGCCGCGGCAGACCACATCGGCGCGCGCGAGGCCGCCGATGCGGCCATGTCGGCCGGAGCACTCGGGCCCGAGGACTATCGCATCACCGAGTCGTGGGTGATCGCGGTCGACGCGGCCATCGCGCTCGGTGACCTCGATGGGGCCGATCGGCTGATCGCCGATTCGGGTGCCGATCGCCAGGGACAGCGGCGCCACTTCCAGCTTGCCCATGCCATGCGTGCGCGTGCCGCGCTCGGCACCGCTCGCGGGGAGGACGCCGGCGTGGAGGACGCCCGCAAGGGCGCCATCGGTCTGTTCCGGGAGATCGACTACCCGTTCTGGACGGCGGTGACGATGTACGAGCACGCAGCCTGGCTGCGCGACCGGCAGCGGGAGACCGATGCCGAGCCGTTCGTCGCCGACGCGCGCCAGATCTTCACGAGCCTCGGCGCGACGCCATGGCTCGACGCGGCTCGACGCGCTGGGGATCGCGGCTGCTGCGACGTCGACCGAGGCCGTTCGGACCGGGTAACGCTCGACCTCAGGACTTGATCAGCGACAGGATGTTGCCGGCCGGATCCTTGAACCAGGCGATCGGCGGGCCCTGGTCGCGCATGATGCCGCGCTCGTCCTGGGTGAAGTCCGGGCCGTAGCGCTCGAAGGTCACGCCCTTGGCGACGAGCTCGTCGACCGCGCCATCGATGTCGTCGACCTCGAGGTTGAGCGTCGTGTAGGTCGCGGGCTGGTGGTCGTCCTTGGGGTAGATGAGCACGGTGTGCCCGTTCGGGAACTTCAGCGTGAGCATCCCGTCGTCATCGGTCACGTCAAGGCCGAGCGTGTCGGTGTAGAACGCCTTCGCCTTCGGGATGTCGTTCGTCGAGAAGCCACTGAAGGCCGTTTTGCCATTGTTCATGCGGTGGGTTCCTGCATCGGTCGTGCCGGGTAGATTCCGCGGCCGCGCGACCGCGTCGTTTATCGGTGCTAGTGCTAGTTGCGCCGAAGAACGCAGGGCGCGACCCTCCAGGACCGTCCTTGCGAGCCGGATCATCGGCAAGAGTGATCAATGGACCGATAGCGACGCCTCGGCTCAGGCTTCGGCGGCGATCTACCCGCCTGCTAGCACTAGTGGCGATATTCCGCGCGCCGACACGACGCTGCCGGTCACTTCCACGGGCCGAGGCCGGCCTTCGCGATCGCATCGGTCAGGATGCGGATGCCCTTCGGGCCCATGCCGTGGAGGGCGGCGACCTCGTCGCGGGGCGTCCGAGCGACCTGCTCGAGCGTGGTCAGACGCGCCTCGCCGAGGGCGTCGTTCGCCGGGCGGGAGATCTTCGGGATGTCGGTCATCGGTAGGACTCGATGAGCTCGACCAGCTCGGTCGGGTGGCTGAGGGCGGGCGTGTGGCCGCTGTCGATCTCGTCGGCCTCGATGCCGAGCCGGTCGCGCACGACGCCGCGCAGCCAGTCGGCGGCGAAGAACCGATCGTTGCGACACACGATGAAGTGGGTCGGCACGGCCGGCCAGGCGGGGAGCGGCCACGGCTCATCGGCGCCAGCGTCGCGGCGCTCCTTCGACACCGCCTCGGCGGCGAGGGCCGGGTCGACGTCGTGGTAGAAGACCGCCAGATCGCTCGGGTCTTCGTTGCGCGGCATCCGCCAGCGGGTCGCCTCAAACATCTCGCCGGCGGTCTCGCCCGGCTGCGGGATCATTCCGGCGATGAGGATGAGCCTGTCCGCCCTCGCGCGCTCCGCGACGATCGGCGCGACGTAACCGCCGGCCGAGTGGCCGACCACGACGAGCTCGCCACGGCGGGGGAGCGAGTCGATCGCGTCGATCACGACTCGCGCGTGGTCCTCGAGGGTCGCGTCGTCGTCCTCGATCGGCAGATCCGGCGCAACGGAGTCATGGCCGCGAGCGCGGAGCTCGCGCTCGACGAGGTGCCAAGACCAGCCGACGTCGCCGCCGCCGTGGATCAGCGCGTACGTCGCCATCGTTCATGCGGTACTAAGCCGCCTTGGAACGTCATCGGCGGCTTGCGGCAGCAAGGTTCGGGCCCGGAACCATTGCCAATTTGTAACGCGGGTGGATACTAGTGTTAGAAATCGCGGCCGGCACAGCACAGGAGGACCAGACCGATGGGTGAGCAGAGCCTCTACGACCGACTCGGTGGCGCGTTCGCGATCGCCGCGGTGGTCGACAAGTTCAGCGATGCGTTGATCGCGAATCCGAAGGTTGGACAGCAGTCGGACAACCCGCAGCTGCGGGAGTGGCACACCGAGCGGCTGGATCGGCTGCCCGGGCTGAAGTTCATGCGCACGCTCTGGGTCTGCAATGTCGCCGGCGGCCCGTTCGAGTACGTCGGAACCCGGCCTGGCGCCACGCCGGTTGGCCTCGAGGAGGCGCACCGCGACCTCCAGATCGCGCCAGCCGAGTTCGACGAGGTCGCAGCCGAGCTCGCGCGGACGCTCGACTCGTTCGGCATTCCGGATCGAGAGAAGGAGGAGACGCTGGCCGCCTTCGCGGCGCACAAGGGCGAGGTGACGGAGGGCTTCCTGGTAGCCGCCGGGCGCTGAACGATCCGAGCGGGGGGACTGTGCGAAATCGAACGGGCGTTCTATTCTGCGCTGCGTGAGCTACGTCGGTCGCGAGGTCTTCCAGACCAAGATCGACTGCTCATGCGGCGCGGCGGTCACGATCGCGGACCTGCGCGAGCACATGGTGCGCCGCCACTGCAACGTGGAGGGCTGCTCGGAGCGCGCGCTGCGCACGGTGTCATTCGGGTTCCGCGATCCGCAGTTTCGGATGATCGGTGTACCGATGGGGATCTGCCGGCGCCACGAGCACTCGATCGGCAGGGGCCGGATGCACGTGATCGTCGACCCGCCACGCGGGTAGCGGTGGGTACAGTCCCCGGATGACTGCGCCGATCATCCTGCGCGCTGCTGACCTCGTCGCCGAGCGCCCTGAGGGCACGGCGGACGACATCCACTTCACCGAGGCGCTGGCGGAGTCCGTCATCGGCTACGCGAGCCAGCCGGGAGACCTCGTCCTCGATCCGTTCGCCGGGTACGGGACGACCGTGGTTGTGGCGGAGCGGATGGGCCGGCGGGGGATCGGCATCGAGCTCATCCCGGAGCACCTCGAGATCGCTCGACATCGGTTGGGCGGGCGGGGGAGGCTGATCCTGGGGGATGCCCGCGAGCTGTCGCGCCTCGTGGACGGGCCGGTCGACCTCGTTCTGACCTCGCCGCCGTACATGCCGGCGGTGGACCACCCGCAGAACCCGCTGACCGGCTACGAGACCGATGACGGTGACTACGCCGTCTACCTCCGAGAGCTCGGCGCAGATCTTCGGCCAGGTCGCGCACTGCTCCTGCGCCCTGGCGGCCAGCTCGTGCTAAACGTCGCGAACGTCATCGCCACCGATGGGTCGGTGACGCCGCTGGCGAGCGACCTCGCTGGCGTCATCGACGAGCACGTGCCGCTGATGGGCGTGACGACGCTGGAATGGGACGAGCCGCCCGCGGGCCTCGACGGCGACTACCTGCTCTGGTTCGCTCAGCCGAAGGCGTGAGGATCGTCGGGCACGAATTCGCGGACCTCTTGAGCACACCGGCAGGCGACGGCGATCTTGGCCGCCCACACCAGCGCCTCGTCGCGTGAGGCCACGTCGACCACCGAGAACCCGCCGATGTACGCCTTAGGCTCCGGGCCATCGGTGACCGTCCCGTCGGTCGCGACCACGCTGACCGACTCGTACGAGTGCAGGCCGCCGCCGAACACCCACACGCCGGCGCCCCTGGCCTCCTTGACCACTGAGTGCGCGGCCGCGGCCACGTCGGGTAGGTCCTCCTCGGGAAACGTCATCGCGCCGTCATCGAACGAGATCAGATACCGCGTCATCCCAACACTCCCAGTCAGCGGCCTGGCCGGCCACGCGTCACGGCTGCGCTCGCATCCGCGCGCTTTGGAGACTGACGAGCCACCGATGACTCATCGGCAACGGCTAGAGCCAGCCTAGCCCGAGCCTTCAATCCCGATGGCCGCCTGCCGTGCTCACGCGAGCCGGCCGTATGCCCCGAGCGTGAGGAACTCGGCGAAGTCATCGGAGAGGACGAGCCCGTCGAGCAAGGCAGCCGCATCGGTCCAGGGGAAGTCGGGTGAGGCCGCGCGAAGCTTGGCGAGCTCCTCGTCGCGAATCGTGGCGTATCGGTCCGGGGTGAGCGTGCCGCCGTCGGCCAGGCCGACGCCGTGGACGCGCCATTGCCACAGCTGCGAACGCGAGATCTCGGCGGTGGCGGCGTCCTCCATGAGGTTGTTGATGGCCGCGGCGCCGTTGCCGGCCAGCCACGAGGCGAGATAGGCGAGCCCGACCGAGACGTTGGCGCGCACGCCGGCCTCGGTGACGGCACCGCCGGGGACCGCGACGTCGACGAGATCGGCAGCCGAGACGCGGACCTCCGGGCGCAGTCGGTCCTTCTGGTTGGGTCGATCCCCGAGCACGGAATCGAAGACGGCACGGGCGACCGGCACGAGGTCCGGATGGGCGACCCAGGTGCCGTCGAAGCCATCGGTCGACTCGCGGACCTTGTCGTCGCGCACCTTCGCCAGGGCCTGCTCGTTGACCTCCGCATCACGGCGCGAGGGGATGAAGGCCGCCATGCCGCCGATCGCGTGGGCACCACGCCGATGGCAGGTCTGGACCAGCAGCTCGGTATAGGCGCGCATGAACGGCACGGTCATCGTGACGAGCGCGCGGTCGGGGAGGACCATGTCCGGCCGCGCCCGGAACTTCTTGATGATGCTGAAGATGTAGTCCCAGCGCCCGGCGTTGAGGCCGGCGGCGTGGTTACGCAGCTCGAACAGGATCTCGTCCATCTCGAAGGCGGCGAGGACGGTCTCGATGAGGACCGTCGCCCGGACCGTTCCCTGCGGGACGCCGAGCGATTCCTGGGCGGCCACGAAGATCCGGTTCCACAGCGCCGCCTCGAGGTGGCTCTCGAGCTTCGGCAGGTACAGGTACGGGCCGGAGCCGCGCGCGAGCGTCTCGCGGGCATTGTGGAAGAACCAGATCCCGAAGTCGAAGATCGAGGCGGAGATGGGCGCGCCATCCACCACCACGTGGGCCTCCGGCAGGTGCCAGCCACGCGGCCGGATGCAGAGGGTCGCGATCTGGTCGTCGAGGGCGTACGCCTTCTCATCGGTCTGGAAGGTGAGCGTCCGTCGCACAGCCTGCGAGACGGCCCAGTGACCGGTCACCACGTTCGACCAGGTGGGCGAGAGCGCGTCCTCGAAGTCGCACATGAAGACCGATGCGCCGCTGTTGAGCGCGTTGATCATCATCTTCGGCTCGGCCGGGCCGGTGATCTCGACGCGGCGATCGTCGAAGTCCGGCGGCGCCGGGGCAACGCGCCACTCGGGGTCGCGGCTCTCGATCGGGTTGGGCAGGAAGTCCGGCGTCTCGCCGGCATCCAGGCGCTCCTGGCGCCGCACCCGGTCCCGGAGCAGCTTCACGCGCTCGGTGTTGAAGGACCGATGCAGCTGGACGACGAAGTCGAGCGCCTCGGGGGTGAGCACCTCCTCGAGGTGCGGCGCGTCGGCGGTGACCACGACGCCTGGTGGGAGGAGCTTCATCGGCCGATTGTGGCAGGCAGCGGTATGGGCCGCTTTCGGTCAGTCACCACGGAGGTTGGTGGTTGAAACGACGAGCACCGCACGAACTCACGCGGCGCGTGTCGCATCCGGCGAACCGGCTGCGGCTCCCTCGCGCACCAGGATCGCGATCAGCAGGATGCCGATCAGCGCAGCCAGCTGGGCGACCGATGAGACCGCCATGCCGATGAACAGCGTCGCCACCGCCGCGACCGCTGCCAGCGATCGGACCCAGGCGTGTCCCCAGCCGATCGACAGGCGCAGCAGCACGTCGCCGACGAGGTAGAGGCCGACGCCAAGACCGAGCGCCAGTGCCGCGTACGGCGCGAGTGGCTCGAACGCATGGCCGATCGCCGACTTCACGCCGGCCGCGAATCCGACGACGCCGAGGATCATCGGGATCTGGGCGTAGAAGTACGCGTTGAGCGCGATGCGGATGCGCCGCTCGGGCGAGGCCCGCAGGATCGCCTCCTCGGCGTGTTCGTCGTCGCCGCTGAAATAGAGCCACCACAGGCAGCTGGCGATGATCAGCGCGAGGCACGCGGCGACGAGCAGCGACGCGTCGAGCGCCAACCCCGAGGCGCCGACGCTGATCGCGACGATCGATTCGCCGAGCACGATGATCAGCAGCAGGCCGTGGCGCTCGACGAAGTGGCTCGCCTCGATCCGGAACCCCCGCGGGCTGGCGACGAACGAGGTCACGACCGCGAGCCCGAAGGCGGCGGCCCAGGCGACGTAGACGACCGGCTCGGGCAGGAAGCCCGCCGCGAGGATGATCGATGCCCCGATGAGGTTGAGCAGTCCCAGCAGCCTGACGCCGGCCATGCCACTGCCCCATTGCGCGCTTGCGAAGAGCCCCGTGTGGATGAGGATGACGCTCATGAACCCGATGCCGAAGACGATCCCGCCACCGGTGAAGGCGGTCGGGATGGCCAGCGCCATGACGAGGAAGCCGATCATCGCCGCCAGCAGGGAAAGCTTGATGGCGGGCCGATCCGGCGCGACGGCATTCGTCAGCCACACGTAGCCGCCGAACATCCACCACAGGACGCCGAACAACAGGAGGATGCGCAGGACGCTGATCGGCGATGGGTCGTCGGCGAGGACGGCGGTCAGCTGCGTGACGGCGAAGACGAAGACGAGGTCGAAGAACAGCTCGAGCGTCGAGACCGATCGGCGCTCGGGCTCGACCGACGGCTCGGCTGGGGTCACCGCCGGGAGAGCTCCATCGCCACGATCGCGAGACCGATGAGCCCGACCACCACCATCCACCAACCCGCCTGGGCCTGGAAGCCTCCCTGCGTGACGCCCGCGACCCCGGAGAGCACGAACAGGACGGCCACCACGGCGAGGATGATCACCGCGGTCCGTGGTCGGCCGCGCGGCTCGGTCATCGGTCTGCGTCCGCGCTCTTGCGCCGATCGCGCGCCTCGAAGGCGCGCGTGCCCGCGGGCTGCATCCGGCCGGCCTCCGTCAGCGCCGCGACCTTCGCGATGTTCACCGCACTCCAGTTCGAGCCTCGCCGGCGTGGCGTGAAGCGCGTGGCGGTGACCTCGTCGTCCACGCGGAACGTGATCCCGTCGATCCAGCCATAGCACAGCGCCTCGTCCACGGCCTGCGCGTAGGTCATCGCCGTCTTGCCCGACCCCTTGCGGTAGTAGGCGACGAACAGCTCAGGCGCCGTATCGTGGTTGGCTTCGAGCCAGGCGCGGAAGTCGGGCGGCGTGTCGAACATCGCGACCTGGTCGCGCGTGGGCCGCTTGATGGGTGACACGCGGCGCCTACCAGCCTCCGGCGTCGCGGATGAGCCGATGCAGGACGCGGCCGGCCACGATCCGGCGGTAATCGGCGGTCGAGCGGACGTCGTCGATCGGCGCGATCTCGACGGCCATGGCCGCCGCGGCGGCGTCGGCGGTCTCGCGCGTCGGTCGCGCGCCGGTCAGGACGGCCTCGGCTGCCGGGGAACGGACCGTGGTGGCCGCCACCGAGCCGAGGGCCAGCCGCACGTCGGACCACGGGTCGCCGATGTTGGTGGCGCGCCAGGCGAGGGCCATCACGACCTTGCTGATCGCCTGCGCCCGGCGCGTGCCGATCTTCCGGAACCGCACCTGCCGATCCTGGACGAGCGGGATGCGGATGCGGACCAGCAGCTCATCGTCGCCGCGCGCGGTTTGCCGGTACGCGGGCCAGAAGTCGTCGGCCGCGACCGTGCGCTCGCCGCCGGCCGATCCGAGGACCATCTCGGCGCCGCAGGCCAGGAGCACGGGCAGCGTGTCCCCGGCGGGCGAGGCGTTCACCACGTTCCCACCGATCGTCCCGCGGTTCTGGATCTGCGCCGCGCCGATCGTGGCCGCCGCCTCGCCAAGCGCCGGCAGGAACTCGGCGACGAGCGGGGAGTTGCGGATCTCGGTGTATGTCGTCAGCGCGCCGAGCACGAGCGCATCGTTCTCGACGCCGATCCCGCGGAGCTCGTCCAGC
The DNA here is from genome assembly GCA_963844415.1 of uncultured Chloroflexia bacterium. Taxonomy (GTDB): domain Bacteria; phylum Chloroflexota; class Limnocylindria; order QHBO01; family QHBO01; genus JACDBZ01. The sequence continues at coordinate 100,424 of CAWJOA010000005.1, read as the reverse complement.
CCCCAGATGTCGAGCACGCGCTCCGGTGGCTCGCCGATCTCGCCGGTGACCTGCACGAGGAGGTCGGTGCCTCCGGCGACGGGGCGCCACGGCGGCCCGGAGCCATCGGCCAGGAGGCTGTACGCCGCCTCCAGGCGGGTGGGGGACTCGGACGGCGGCTCGACGGCGTTCGGCATCGGTTCCGGCTCAGGCGGGCCGGCGGAGGCCGCGGAGCACGCGCAGCAGCAGCCAGATGCCGAGCACGACCAGGATCAGCTGCGCCGCGCTGAGCGCCAGGGTGATGTCGCGGTCCTCGAGCGCCTTCGCGAGGCTCTCGCGTTCTTCGCTCATGGCGTAGTCCTCCGTTCGGCGGCAAGCGCGATGGCGTCGATGATCTTCGTGTAGCCGGTGCAGCGGCACAGGTTGCCCGCGATCGCCTCGCGGATGTTCTCGTCGGAGGGGCTTGCGCCCGAAGCCAGGAACGCCTCGCCGGCAATGAGCATGCCCGGCGTGCAGATCCCGCACTGCGCGCCACCGGTCTCGAGGAACGCCTGCTGGAGCGTGCCGAGGGTTCCGGGCGCCGCCAGGCCCTCCACCGTCTGGACCGATGTGCCCTGCGCCTGGCTCACCGGGACAAGGCAGGCATCGACGACCTCGCCGTCGAGGAGGATGCTGCAGGCGCCGCACTCGCCCTCGCCGCAGCCCTCTTTCGTCCCGGTCAGGCCGAGGTCCTCGCGCAGCACGTCGAGGAGTCGCCGCATGCCGGTGGCCTCGACCTCGACGGGTGCGCCGTTGACGGTGAAGGCGAAGCTCATTCGCGGTCCTCCGGGTCCGTCGGGGCGCGGAAGGGCATCTCGTCGCCGCCGGCCGGCAGGTCCTCGATGACCGGGGTCCGCGGCGCAGGTTCCTCGAGCGAAACCCCCGGCGCCGGCGGCGGATCGCCGCCAACGAGCGCCGCGATGATCCGCTCCGGCGTGGCCGGCAGGTCGTGGACCCAGACGCCGGTCGCGTCGTGGATGGCGGCGACGACGGCGGGTGCACCAACGTCCATCGGCAGCTCGCCGACGCCCTTCGCGCCGTGCGGCGCGCCGGAGAACGGCTTCTCGACGAGGATCGAGCGCAGCCGCGGCGCGTCCAACGACGTGGGGATGAGATACGTCGCCAGCCGGTCGTTCAGGTAGCGGCCGTCGACGAGCTTCATCTCCTCGATCGTCGCGTACCCGATCGCCTGGAGCGTGCCTCCCTCCACCTGGCCCTCGGCGAGGATCGGATGGATGACGTGACCGATGTCGTCCGCGCTGACGCAGTCGCGCACCGCCACCTCGCCCGTGTCGAGATCCACCTCGACCGATGCGACGCACGCCGCCCAGCCGAACGCCGGGTAGGCGTCGCCGGTATACGTCTTGTCGTCGAACGGCTCGCCGGGGTAGGGGACGAACTGCTCGTCGATCCGCATCGGTCCGGCCTCGCGATAGGCCGAGGCGAACGACCGGCCGGTCTCCGACTCCACGCGAGCACGCAGCCGCTCGGCGGCCCGGATCAGGAGCCCGCCGACGACCATCGCGGTCCGCGAGGCGACGGTCGGACCGGAATCGGGGACGATCGAGGTGTCCTGCGGCGCGATCTCGACCTCGCCGAACTCGATGCCGAGCGCATCGGCCACCAGCTGCGGGAAGATCGTCTTCGTGCCCTGGCCCATCTCGGTCGAGGCGGTCAGGATGCGGATGCGTCCGTCATCGGTCAGCTCGAGGCTGGCGACCGATGCGAGCTTGACCTCGCCGGAGCCGGTGAAGCCGGCGCCGTGCCAGGCCAGCGCCAGGCCGATGCCCGACGCGACTCGCGCGCTGTCGCCGCGCCCCTCGCGGAATGCGCGCGTCTGCCCGGCGTGACGATCGAAGGCCGCTGCCTCCGCGGCCGCCTCGAGGACCTCGATCCCGCCGACCGACTCGCGCAGGACCTGGCCGGTCGGCGTGACGTCGCCCTCGCGGTACACCCAGCGGCGGCGCAGGTCGAGCGGGCTGGCGTCGAGCGCCTCGGCGATGCGGTTGACCTGCATCTCGGCGGCGAACTCGGTCTGCGGCGCGCCGAATCCGCGGAAGGCGCCGTTGGGCGGGGTGTTCGTGGCCATCGCGCGGCCGGTGATCCGGACGTTCTCGCACCGATACGGACCGCCGGCGTGCAGCACGCCGCGGGAGAGGACGACGGGCGTCAGCGTGCAATACGCCCCGCCGTCCATGATCACCTCGATCTCCTGGGCCACGAGCTCGCCCGTGTCGCTCACGCCCCAGCGCGCGCGGACGACGGCCGGATGGCGCTTCGTGGTGGCGCTGATGTCCTCGTGGCGGTCGTAGATCATCCGCACCGGCTTGCGGACCTTGAGCGCCAGCAGCGCGGCGTGGAGGGCGATGATCGAGGGGTACTCCTCCTTGCCGCCGAAGCCTCCGCCGGTCTCGGCCTGGACGACCACCGCCAGCTCGTCGCCCATGTTCAGGGCGCGCTTCATCGCCTTGTGGACGTAGTACGGGCACTGGAGCGAGCCGTGGACGGTGACGCCGCCATCCTCGCGCGGCACCGCGATCATTGCCTGGTTCTCGATGTACAGCTGCTCCTGGTGGCCGACGCGGTAGGTCCCCTCGATCACGATCGTGGCCTCGTCCATGGCCGTTGCTGCGTCGCCGCGCTCGACGGTGTAGTGGGCGAACTCGCGCTCGGCCTCGAGCGGGTCGAACACCGCCGGCAGGCGCGTGGTCCGCAGCCGCACGTGGGCCTTCGCGGCGCGAAGCGTGGCGCGGTCCGGTGCGGCGATCAGCGCGCACGGCTCGGCCTGGTGCTGGATCTCGCCGCCGACCGGAACGAGGACCGGCTGGTCGTCCTGGATGAGGCTGACGAGGTTCTCGCCGGGAATGTCCTCGGAGGTGACGACCACGACCCGCTTCCAGTCGAACGCGTCGTCGAGCTCGATCGCATCGAGGCGCGCGTGCGGCTCGGTCGAACGGATCGTGGCGCCGAACCAGGCGCCGGGGAAGACGAGGTCGTCGGCGTACTTCGCCTCGCCGGTGAGCTTCTCCGGGCCCTCGCGTCGCAGCGGTGCGGCCGGTCGAGCGCGGCCGGGCGCGGGGGCGTCGACCGGGATGACGAGCGGCGTCGCGTCCGGCGGGGCGCTTGCCGGCGTCGCGACGCCCGGCGGTGCGGTGCGCGTGGTCAGGCTCGGGCGCTCCATCGGTGCATCCTAGCGTCCGGCGCGCTCGATCGAGATACGCGCAACCGAGCAAGCGATTACTCTGCGGCACCACACCGAGCACCGGAGGGATTTCACCATGGCATGGCTGGGGACCATCTTTCTCTACCTGCACGTCGCAGGCGTCATCGTCGCGTTCGGCCCGTCGATCGCCTTCCCGCTCTTCGCGGCCAAGGCGGCGAAGGAGCCGCAGCACGGCAACTTCGTGCTGCGAACGATGGCGTTCATCCAGTCGAGGCTGAGTGGAGCCGGGCGCGGTATTCGTCGCCCTGATGGGCGTGGGCCTGATTCGTCACGCGCGGCTACAACCCGCTGACCGAGACCTGGCTCCTCATCGCGATCGGGCTGTTCACCATCACGTTCTTCTATGGGCTGCTCGTCCAGCTCCCGACCGTCAGGAGGATGATCGCGCTCACCTCGGTCCCACCACCGATCGTGACCGATGCGGCGCACCCGAGCGACGCGCCCGCCATGGCCGGTCCGGGGACGCCTGCCGCTCCGGGTGCCGGGCCTGCCGGCCCGCCGCCGGAGTTCTTGGCCCTCGCCAAGAAGGCAGGCGTGGCGGCCAGGTCATGACGGCGATGACTCTTCATCATCCTCGCGCTGATGATCGTCAAGCCGTTCTGAGGTCGGAGGGTCGTCAGCGGACCTCGCTGATCTCGAGGAGGTGGCCGTCGGGGTCGCGGAAGAAGGCGCGGATCTCGTGCTCGTACTCGACCGGCGGGGTGAGGAACTCGGCGCCGCGCTCCGTGAGCGTGTCGTAGGCCGCCCGGCAGTCGGGCACGCGCAGCGTGAGCTCGTGGTCGACGCGGTCCGGGTCAGCGGGCGGGCTGAAGCTGACCGTCGGCTTGTCGCGCGTCGGCTCGCCGCCGGTCACGAGCAGCAGCCACGTCCCCTGGAACTGGAGCACGGCCGATGACCCGCCGTACTCGCGGAAGAGCGTCGCGCCGAGCACGTCGCGATACCAGTCGCGCGACCGGTCGACGTCGGCCACAACCAGCAGCACGGTGACCTCGACGCCATCGGTGGGGAACGGGGCGCTCATGGACCGATCGTACGCCGGTCACCCGATGTGGAGGAGCACCTCTTCGCCGCGCAGGATGGCCGGCGAGTCGCCGAGGCCGTCGAGCGCCTCCTCCCACGTCTCGTAGAGCGTGCGGAACGTCGCCTGCGGCAAGAGGTCGTTGGCGATGAGCCCGACGAGGGCCGAGTAGGCTGCCGCGCGCGCCGGCTGCGGGATCTCGCGGCGCGCACAGGCCACGGCGAGCGCCTGGGTGGCGGCCTCGAACAGGTCGAGCCGATCGGCCGAGGCGAGGCGAAGGAGTGCCTCGCTGCGCGCATTGGCGATGCGCGGGCTGGGGTCGGCATCGAGCGCGCTGATCCGCGCCTGGTTCGCGCGCAGGGTGTCGAGCTCGTCGATGAGGGCGTTCAGGGCAAGCAGGGCGTGGCTCGGCGCGGTGGGCATGACCGTCTCCTCCTCGCGCGCCGCGGTGGGCAGGACCACGATCTCAGTCGCGCGGAGCGCGATTATCGGCCCCGGCGCAAGACTCGTCCACACCTCGCGCCCGTGTGCAAGCCGCGTTCCACGACCACCTCGCCGTCGACGATCACCCATTCCATCCCGTCGGGGAAGCGGCGCGGCTCGTCGTAGGTGGCGTTCGAGCGCACGCGCTCGGGGTCGAAGACGACCAGGTCGGCCACGTAGCCGTCGCGCACGAGGCCGCGATCGGCGAGGCCGAGGCGCGCGGCGGCGGCCGAGGTCATCGAGCGCACCGCCTCGGGGAGGCTCATCAGCGCCTCCTCGCGCACGAACTGGCCGAGGACGCGTGGGAAGGAGCCGTAGGTCCGCGGGGAGGGCTTCTCGCCGACGAACGTCGAGTCGGTCCCGATCATCCCGACCGGGTGGCGGATGAAGTCGCGCAGCGACTCGGTCCACGGCCCCGGCGTGACCTGGTTGACGCGCAGGTCCTCTTCCAGCAGCAGGTCGCAGAGGACGTCGACGGGGTCGCCGTCCCGATCGCGCACGACCTCGCCGAGCGTCAGCCCTTCATAGCGAAGGAGCTCCGGCCGCGCGAAGGCGCCGAGCCGGACGTCGTCCCAGGCACCACGGCCCGCGTAGAGCACGCCGCGCTCGGCGAGCTCGCGCCGAATGCGGTCGCGGACCGATCCGTCTGCCAGGCGCTCCCTGGTCGGCATCGGTCCACCGGCCTGCACCCACGGCGGGATCATGATCAGCAGCCGGGTGCTGGCCCACTCGTACGGATACGTGTCGAAGGTGACGTCGAGTCCCTCGGCGCGTGCGTCGTCGACGAGCGCCAGCATCGGTCCCGGCCCGCCGGGGAAGGTCTGCCGGTGATAGAAGTGGGTGATGTGCGACGGCCCCTCGCCGCGCCGGCCGATCTCGATCGCCTCCCGGAAGGGATCCAGGTACCGATCGCCGAGCGCGTAACGCACGTGCGTGTGATAGAAGCCGCCGTGGGTCGCCGCCTCGCGGGTGAGCTCGGCCAGCTCGTCGGTGCTGGCATAGGCGCCGGGTGGGTAGTCCAGGCCGGACGACAGACCGATGGCACCCTCCTCCATCGCCTCGCGCAGCATGGCTCGCATGTCCTGGATGTGGGCTTTGGTCGCCTCCACCTCGTCCCAGCCGATGGTCGACATCCGCAGGGCGGAATTGCCGACGAGGAACGCGAGGTTGACCGATGGCCTGAGGGCGTCGAGCCGGTCGAGGTAGGACTCGACGGAGCCCCAGTCGTACGCGATCTCGGGGCGGCCGTCGAGACCGGCGTTCATGTGGGCCAGCGCCTCGAGGTCGTTCGGGTCGGGGATTGGGGCGTAGCTGAGCCCGTCGACGCCGATGACCTCGGTCGTCACACCCTGTCGCACCTTCGGCTCGTGGAGCGGGTCGGCGAAGATCATCAGGCCGGAGTGGGAGTGGAGGTCGATGAACCCAGGGCTCACCGTGAGGCCGGCCGCATCGATCCGACGGGTCGCTGGCGTCGTTTCCTCGGTCTCGCCGAAGACGAGGGTCAGGCGGCCGTCCCGAATGCCGACGGCGGCCGCGAAGCCGGCGGCCCCGCTGCCGTCGACGACCGTGCCGTTCTCGACGATCAGGTCGAACGGCTCCATCACGCCGGCGGTGACCAGCTCTGGAGCTCGACGACGTTGCCCTCCGGATCGGTGACGTAGCACCAGGTGACCCGGCGCCCGTCCGCCGTCGTGAGCGTGACGACGTCGCCGACCGGGCTGCCGCCCTCTGCCAGGACGCGGCTGCGCGCCGTCTCGACATCTGCGACCGCGAAGGCGATGTGCCCGAACCCAGGCCGATCGATGGCGGGCTCCTGGCCGCCGCTCGTCGAGGCGAACGTGTAGATCTCGAGCGTGGGACCATCGTCGCCGTGCCCGGGCAGGCGGAGATGGACGCCCTTCAGCGCCGCGTCGGTGATGCCCGTGCCGCGCGAGAGGTCGGGTCCGGAATAGTCGCGCTCCGGCGGCACCGGCGAGCAGCCGAAGAGCCGCTCGTACCAGTCGGCCAGGAGCCGCCAGTCGCGCGCGATGAGGTTGGTGTGGCCGTATCGGGCCCCTTCGATCGGTCCTTCGGATGTCTGAGCCATGCGCTCCATCGTAAGCCGTTACCAGCAGAATGGGCCGATGACGGTTGCTGCCGTGATCCTCGCCGCCGGCGCTCGACCCGGTTCGGTTCGCCGAAGGCGGCCGTCCGGATCGGCTCCCGCACGATGCTCCAGGTCGTCGTCGACACTGCGACGGCCGCGGGCCTCTCGCCGGTCATCGTCGTCGCGCCGTCGTCGCTGCCGGTGCCCGAAACCGTGGAATCAGTCCGCAACGACGCACCGGAGCTCGGGATGAGCCGGTCGCTCAAGCTCGGGATCAGTGCGGTGCCAGCCGCTGCCGAGGCCGCGGTCATCCTGCTCGCGGATCAGCCGACGGTCGACGTCGAGCACCTCCGCGGCCTCGACGGCTGGCGCGGCGGAGCACCCATCGTCGCGACACGCGCCGACGGGGTCATCGGTCCGCCGGTCCTGCTCGAGCGCGAGGCCTTCGGGTTCGTGGACGGCCTGCGCGACGACGCCGGCCTGCGCGACCTCATCCGCTCCGATCCGTCGCTCGTCACCGCGGTCGACCATGCTCGGCTGCCCGACGTCGACACGGCGCAGGACCTCGAGCGAATCACCGAGGCCTGTCCGGGCTGCGGGGCGCGGTACCTGCCGCACACCTCGGACGAGACGCACGAGTACATCGGCGCGTCGCCGGCATGCTGGGCGACGTTCGGCGAGGTGCTCGCCCGCGAGTTCGGCGACATCACCTTCGGCCGCGTCCATCGCCAGACCGTCGACGTCTACGCCGTCCAGCATCCGGGGACCGATGACCGGCGGCAGCGCCAGTCCGTCGCACTCCACCTCGTCGGCCTCTGCCACTGGCTCGAGCACGACATCGAGCTCGATCGGCTCAATGCGATGACCCAGCGCCTGGCGAGCGAGGACCGCCGGTGGCCATGGCTCACACCGCCGGCGAGGTACCCGATGACCGTCGCCGATCTCCTCGTCGCCCGAGACGGGGACGAACACATCCGGCTCGTCCGGCGTTGGGCAGAGACCACGTGGGAGGCGTGGGCCGCACACCACGGCACCATCCGCGAGTGGGCGCTGGAGGCGCTGGCGTGATGCGAATGATCGGTAGAATCGCTCACATGTTCGATTTGGCGCGACAGCGCCGCGACCGATGACGATCGAGCGCATCACGACCGCCGAGGTCGCGGAGGAGGAGCGCGCGCTCGAGTCGACCGTCCGGCCGCGGCGGCTGGACGAGTTCGCCGGCCAGGACCGGGTCAAGGAGAACCTGGCGATCCTCATCGACGCGGCGCACAAGCGCGACGAGCCGGTCGACCACGTCCTCCTCTATGGCCCGCCCGGGCTCGGCAAGACGACGCTCGCGAACATCGTGGCCGCCGAGATGGGCGCGCAGATCCGCACGACCAGCGGCCCGGCCATCGAGCGCGCCGGCGACCTGGCCGCGGTGCTCACCTCCCTCAGCGCCGGCGACGTCCTCTTCATCGACGAGATCCATCGGCTCAGCCATGTCGTCGAGGAGATCCTCTACCCGGCGATGGAGGACTTCGCGCTCGACGTCGTGCTCGGCAAGGGCCCCGGCGCGCGGACGGTGCGCCTCCAGATCGAGAAGGTGACGGTCATCGGGGCCACGACCCGCGTGGGGTCCATCACCGGACCGCTGCGCGACCGGTTCGGCGTCACCTATCGGCTCGACTACTACACCGAGGCCGAGCTCGAGCACATCCTGCGTCGCTCGGCGGAGATCCTCGAGGTGCGCCTGACCGATGACGCCGCCCGGCTCGTGGCGGGCCGCTCGCGCGGCACGCCGCGCATCGCGAACCGGCTGCTCAAGCGGGTCCGCGACTACGCGCAGGTGCGCGGCGGCGAGGACGAGACGGTCACCGAGGGGCTCGCCGCGGACGCGTTGGCCCTGCTCGACATCGACGAGCGCGGGCTCGACGCCATGGACCGCCAGCTGCTGCGGGCGATCGCCGAGCACCACGCCGGCGGGCCGGTCGGCCTGGCCACGATGGCCGCCACGGTCAGCGAGCCGATCGAGACGATCGAGGATGTCGTCGAGCCCTACCTGATGCAGATCGGCCTGCTGGCGCGGACCTCACGCGGTCGCATCCTGACCGCCGGCGGCTGGGAGCACCTCGGTCTGACACCACCCCCGGCAGCGGGCGCATCGGCCCCGGCGCAGCCCGGCCTCTTCGACGGCTAGCTCCGTGACCCCGGAGCTCGGGCGCATCATCCTGGTGATCGGTCTCGTGCTTGTGGTCGTCGGCGGCCTGGCCGTGCTCGGCGTGCGGCTGCCATTCGGGCGCCTCCCCGGCGACATCGCGATCGAGGGCGAGCGGGGAGCGATCTACATCCCGATCGCCTCGATGGTCGTCATCAGCATCGTTCTCACGATCGTCCTGAACTTCTTCCTTCGTCGATAGCGCATGCGGCGCTGAAATCGGGTACGGGAGGGATCGGTGGCGGAGTAGGCTGCGCGGCGGCACCAGTGCCCAACATGGTGTCGGGCGCACGCGTGCCACGGAGCGGAGAGGTGGTCCGTGGAAGCGGAGGTCACCGAGGTACCCAGGAGCGAGCCAGCGCCACCAGACGAGTCGCGAGGCGGGTTCGACTCCTACTTCAAGCTCAGCGAGCGGGGAACCAATATCGGGACGGAAGTTCGTGCCGGCCTCACCACGTTCCTGGTGATGGCGTACATCATCTTCCTCAACCCGCTGATCCTGTCGAACATGATCCCCGAGGGAGCGGATCGCGACGCTTTCATCCCGGCGGCGGCCGCCGGCACGGCCTTGCTGGCAGGTCTCCTCACCATCGTCATGGGCCTGGCGGCGAACGTCCCGATCGCGCTCGCGGCGGGGCTCGGCATCAACGCCATCGTGGCCTTCACGCTCGTGCTTGGCCTCGGCCTGTCGCCAGCGGGGGCCATGGGCGTCATCGTCCTGGAGGGACTCATCGTCCTCGTGCTGGTCCTCGTGGGCCTGCGGGAGGCAATCATGGATGCGGTGCCGCTGGCGCTGAAACGCGCGATCGGCGTCGGCATCGGCCTCTTCATCCTGTTCATCGGGTTCGTGGATGGGGGCCTGATCGTTCCCGGGACGCCGGTCGTCCAGTTCAACTTTCCGGTCGAGCCTGCGCAGTGGGTCTTCGTGCTGGGCCTCGCGCTGACGATCGTGCTCTTCGCGCTGAAGATTCGCGCCGCGCTGCTCATCAGCATCGTCGTGATGTCGATCATCGCGTACTTCCTCGGCCTGACGACGGTCCCGGAGAACCTCGACTTCGTGCCGGACTTCTCGACGCTGGGCCAGTTCGACGTGACCGAGGTCTGGAACCTCGGCATCCTCGTCGCGGCACTGACGATCTTCGCGATCATGCTGACCGACTTCTTCGACACGATGGGTACGGCCACCGCGATCTCGGAGCAGGCGGGCCTCAGCACACCCGATGGCAAGGTGCCCGGCATCAACCGGGTGCTCCTCGTCGACTCGTTCGCGGCGGCCGCGGGCGGGGCGGCTGGTATCAGCTCGAACACGAGCTACATCGAGAGCGCCGCGGGCGTTGCCGAGGGGGGCCGGACGGGCCTCACGTCGGTCATCGTCGGCATGCTGTTCCTCCTGGCAGTCTTCGTGACGCCGCTGGCGTCGATGGTTCCATTCGCCGCGACCGGGCCTGTCCTGGTCGTCGTCGGCTACCTGATGGCCACGCTCATCAAGGACATCGACTTCCGTGACGTTGAAGTGGGACTTCCGGCGCTGCTGGGCATCACCCTGATGCCACTGACCTACAACATCACGGTCGGCATCGGCGCAATGTTCGTTACGTACGTCCTCATCAAGGCCGTGCGTGGCAAGTTCGGCGAGGTGCACTGGCTGCTGTGGGTCGTGGCGATTGCCTTCGTGATCTACTTCGCCCAAGCCTGGATCAACACGCTGCTCTGACGCCAGGGCAGCCTCCCAAACCGATGCGCCCGGCCGGTCCATCCGGCCGGGCGTTACCGTGTCCGGCGTGAGACTTCGGGTCGACGACTTCGATTACGACCTGCCCGATGCGGCGATCGCGCAGGTCCCCGCCGAGCCGCGGGACGCGTCGCGCCTGCTCGTGCTGGACCGGGCCTCCGGAGCGGTGGAGCACGCGCGCTTCCGGGACATCGGTCGCTGGCTGAGCCCGGGGGATCTGCTGGTCGTCAACGACTCGCGGGTGCTGCCCGCTCGGCTGCTCGGGCAGCGCGCGGGCGGCGGGTCTGCGGAGGTGCTGGTCCTGCGACCGCTCGACGACGATCGTCGCTGGGAGGCGCTCGTGCGCCCCTCTCGGCGCATCGCGGTCGGATCGGTTGTCACGGTCCGCGGTGGCGACCGAATCGAGGTGGGGGAACGGCTCGCCGACGGAACCCGTGCCGTCCGGTTCGAGCGCGATCCCCACGCGGTCATGGCGGCGGCCGGCGAGATGCCGCTGCCACCGTACATCCGCGACCGATCCTCGCCAGCCGACCGCTACCAGACCGTCTATGCGCAGCCGCCGGGATCCGCCGCAGCACCGACCGCCGGTCTGCACTTCACCGATGCGCTCCTCGCCTCACTCGCGGACGCCGGCGTGGGCCGCGCGTCGGTCACCCTGCACGTCGGGCTGGACACCTTCCGGCCGCTCGAGGGCGAGTTCATCGACGAGCATCACATTCACCGCGAGTGGTACGAGGTTCCGACCGCGACGCAGGAGGCGCTGGCGGAGGCGCACCGGGTCGTTGCCGTGGGCACCACGGCGGTGCGCGTGCTCGAGACCGCAACGCGGACCGATGCCGCCGAGGGATGGACCGACCTGTACGTCACGCCCCCGTATCGGTTCGGTACGGTCGACGCGCTCGTCACGAACTTCCACCTGCCGCGCAGCTCGCTCCTGCTGCTGGTGACGGCGTTCGTTCAGGCCGGCATGGGGGCCGCGGACGCCTACGAGGCACGGGACCGGCTGCTCGGCGCCTACCGTGAGGCGCTGGCGGAGGGGTATCGGTTCTTCAGCTTCGGCGACGCGATGCTGGTCGTCTAGCCCTGGTCGTCCGAGCGGGTGGGGACGGCCTCGCGCTCCTCGTCGGAGAGCTGCAGGATCTCCTCGTCGTCGCCGATCGGCACGGCGGTCGGGCGTTCGCCGGACTCCGGGGTCGCATCCGGCTTCTCGTCCGCGGACTCCTCCGCGGTGGTCTCCACCGCCTCCACATCGCCCTCGTCCTCGCTCTCCTCCTGGCCATCACCGTCACCATTGGCCTGGCGGAGCTCCTCGGGACTGTCGCCGGTGGGAGGAATCGGGCGCGGACCGCCGGGGATGACGCCGGGAACGTCGGATGAGACGCGGCCGGCAGGGACGCCGAACGGCTCGGCCATGACGGCGCAGACGCGCGCGAGGTCGCACAGCGCCTGGCCGAGGTCGGGCGACTCGGTCGCGGCCTCGAAGTGCGGGTGGTTGAGGCGGAACGACCATCGCGTGCGATGCTCGCGAGCCCAGAGGCGGAACGTATCGGCCCGCAGCTCGACGCCGCGCAGGACCTGCCACGGGTACATGAGCATCGCGAGCCGGTAGCGGGCGGAGGAACCGAATGGGGCGTACCGGTGATCGAGCAGGCCAACCTCGGTGGCGACCATCACCCGGCGCTCGTCACCCTCCTGGCCGGCCTCGAGGGCGTAGACGGCCAGGTCCTCGACGCCGAGGCTCTGGAGCTCGAGCGCGATCCACTCCTTGACCTCTTCGTTGAGGAACGGCATCCGCGGCCACTCGGTCAATCGCACCCGCGTAGGTTATCGAATGATGACAAGCCCCTGCCGTATCCTGCGCCGATGCCGGCCGCGTTCACCTTCGAGCCGACTCCAGTCGGTCGTGCGCGGCTCGGCCGCCTGACGACCGCCCATGGTCCGATCGACACGCCGCAGTTCATGCCGGTCGGCACCCAGGCCACGGTCAAGGCGCTGACTCCCGGCGACCTGCGAGCCGCCGGGGCGCAGATGATCCTCGGCAACACGTACCACCTGAACCTGCGCCCGACCGCGGAGCGGATCGCGCGGCTCGGTGGGCTGCATCGGTTCATGGGCTGGGACGGACCGATCCTGACCGATTCGGGCGGCTTCCAGGTCTTCTCGCTGGCCCATCTGCGCAGCGTCGACGACGACGGGGTCACGTTCACCTCGCACCTGGATGGTTCCACGCATCGGCTCACCCCGGAGCGCGCGATGGAGATCCAGGCGCTGCTCGGCTCCGACGTCGCGATGGCCTTCGACCAGCTCGTGGATCCGGGTCAGCCGCGCGCGGAGGTCGCCGATGCGATGGTGCGGACGCACTCCTGGGCTCGGCGATCGCTGGACGCGCGATCCGGCGACCAGGCGGTGTTCGGGATCGTCCAGGGTGGCGTGGATCCCGAGCTGCGACGCGAGTCGGTGGCGGCGATCGGCGAGCTGCCGTTCGACGGGATCGCCGTCGGCGGGCTGTCGGTGGGGGAGTCGAAGGCCGAGATGGGCTCGACGCTGGACATCGTGGCGGAAGCGCTGGGCGGCGACCCGAGGCCGCGCTACCTGATGGGCGTCGGCTCGCCAGTCGACTTCTTCACCGCCGTCGAGCGGGGCATGGACCTGTTCGACTGCGTCCTGCCCACCCGCGTGGCGCGAACCGGCCAGGTCTGGACCGATGCCGGCCGCCTCAACCTCCGCAATGCCACGTTCCTCGACGACCCCGCTCCGATCGATTCTGCGTGCGCCTGCGAAGCCTGCCGCGGCTTCTCCCGCGCGTACCTCGCCCACCTGTTCCGCGCGCGCGAGCTCCTCGCCTACCGGCTGGCGACGATTCACAACGTGACCTGGACGCTCGAGCTCATGCGCCGTCTGCGCTCCTCGCTGGTCAACGGGTCCTTCCGGGACCTGCACGGGCGGACTTCCGCGGCGTTCGCACGGCCAGATCACGGAACGCCATAGGTCTCGATGGCGCGAGCCGAATTCACACGAGTGCCCGTCCGCGTGCCGTTCTCGCGCTGCATCGAGAGCCAGGACGCAGGACGGGCGCGCCGAGGAGCACGTCACGCTGCGCCGTCCTCCACAGATCGAGGGAACTGCACGCGAGACGAACGCCGTGTGAACTTCCCACGATTGATCGAGACCGGGCCGACCAACACCACCGAATCACGTCATACGCCGTCATACATCGCGATGTAGAATGGGCCGATCCGAGACAGGGGAGCTGTCACAACACGAAGCGTAGAATCGGCCCCATCGGTGCTCCAGTAAGCGCCGGGTAAGCGGGTGGTAAGGGCCGGCAGCGCAGGATTGCGCGCAAGCTCGGCCGGCTCACGCAGGAGGTTCGAGCGATGGCAAAGGGGCGGGATCGACCACGCAAGGAGCCAAAGCGGAAGCCGAAGGAGAAGGCACCGAAGAACCAGGCCGGATCGGTGACGCCGACGACATACCAGCCACCGATGCGCCAGGTCGAGGTCATCAAGCCCAAGCGCAAGGAGCGCGAGGACGAGCCCCAGGATGAGGGAGTGAGCTGACGCCCCGTTCCTCGACGGCTGGGGCGCCTGCATCGAACGAGGAGCGAGCGAACACGATGGACGCAGCGGCGGTGGCGACCCAGACTCCGGCGACGAAGAACGGCGACGGCGAGCGAGGCCGGGCCGTGGACGCCGCCATCCTCCAGATCGAGAAGCAGTTCGGGCGCGGCGCGATCATGCGGCTCGGCGACCGCGAGGCGCAGAACGTCCCGGCCGTCTCGACCGGTTCGGTGGCGCTCGATCTTGCCCTCGGCGTCGGCGGCGTCCCGCGCGGCCGGATCACCGAGATCTTCGGTCCCGAGTCGAGCGGCAAGACGACGCTCTGCTACCACGTCGCGGCCAACGCGCAACGCAACGGCGGAGTCGTCGCCTTCATCGACGCGGAGCACGCGCTCGATCCGGGGTATGCCAAGAACGTGGGCGTCGACATCGAGGAGCTGCTCGTCAGCCAGCCCGACACCGGCGAGCAGGCCCTCGAGATCGCCGAGACCCTCATCCGCTCCGGCGGCGTCGACGTCGTGATCGTCGACTCGGTCGCCGCGCTCGTGCCGCGCGCCGAGATCGAAGGCGACATGGGAGATGCCTTCGTCGGCCTCCAGGCACGGCTCATGAGCCAGGCGTTGCGCAAGCTGACTGGTGCCATCAACCGCAGCCAGACCGCGTTGATCTTCACGAACCAGCTGCGCGAGAAGATCGGCGTCATGTTCGGCAACCCCGAGACGACCCCCGGCGGGCGCGCCCTGAAGTTCTACGCCAGCGTGCGGCTGGACATCCGCCGCATCGAGACCCTGAAGACCGGGACCGATGCGATCGGCTCCCGCACCCGGGTCAAGGTCGTGAAGAACAAGGTCGCCAGCCCGTTCCGGGTCGCCGAGTTCGACATCATGTACAACGAGGGCATCAGCGTCGAAGGCGGCCTGCTCGACGTCGGCATCGCTGCCGGCATCCTCACGAAGACCGGAGCGTGGTTCAACTACGGCGACATCCGCCTCGGCCAGGGTCGCGAGAACGCCCGCGACTTCCTCAAGCAGAACCCGGAGATCGCCACGAAGATCGACGGCGAGATCCGCGGCAAGGTGGCCAGCATCGAGGTCGGCGTCGAGGGCATCAGCGAGGCGGAATAGCCCCGACCGATGCCGGACGTTCGTTCGCGCGCACCGAGGGCAGCTGCCGAGCCACCGGATGCCACGAAGGCGATGGAGATCGCCGTCGGCTACCTCGGGACGCGCCCGCGCACACGGTGGGAGACCGAACGACGGCTGCGCCGCGCCGGCACCGATGAGGCTCTCGTCACCGAGACGATCGACCGCCTGGCCGAGCTCGGCTATCTCGACGACGCGGCCTTCGCGCGCTGGTGGGGCGAACAGCGCGACCGCCATGCGCCGCGCGGGAGCCGGATGATCGAGGCCGAGCTGCGCCAGCACGGCGTCCCGCGCGAGGTCATCGAGGAATACCGCGTCGAGCATGCCGCGCCGGAGCGCCGGCCCGAGGACGAAGCGGTCCCCGCCAGCGAGGCGGAGCGCGCCGGCGACGCCCTGGCGCGGCACCTCCGCGGCCGCGCGCTGCCGACCGACCCGAAGGCACTGCAGCGCATCGGCATGTTCCTCATGCGTCGGGGATTCGATCCGGAGACCGTGCGATCGACGATCCGTGAGGCCGGCGCCGAAGCCGGCGACGACGTACCCTAGCCGCCAGGAACGCAGCCGCCGCAACGGGGATCAGTCTCATGGCCACGAGCACCGCAACCACCCCCGATGAGTACATCGCCTCGCTGCCGGACGATCGCCGCGAGGCGGTCGCGACGGTCCGCGAGGTCGTCAATCGCAACCTGCCGCCGGGCTACGTGGAGGGAATCTCGTCCGGGATGATCGCCTGGTGGGTGCCGCTCGAGACGTTTCCCGACACGTACAACGGGCAGCCGCTCGGTCTCGCCGGCATCGCCAGCCAGAAGCACTACATCAGCCTCTACCTCATGAGCGTGTACGGCGACCTGGCCGAAGAGGCGTGGTTCAAGCAGCGATACGCGGAGTCGGGGCAGAAGCTGAACATGGGAAAGAGTTGTCTGCGCTTCCGCCGCCTCGAAGAGGTGCCGCTGGACGTGATCGGCGAGACGATCGCCCGCGCGGACATCGAACGGACGCTGGCGCACTACGCCGCGGCGCGTGGATCGGCGCGCAAGACACGAGCCGCGAGCCGGCTGAGGCCGCTCGAGTCCTGACTCGCGAATCCGTATCGCGATCCGTGGAACCCCGGATGCGGAGGCCGGCGCGGTGTCTAGAATGAAGCAGCCATGAAGCTGTCCGAATGGCTCGACGAGTACCGTCGCCTCGAGCCCGACTCGATCGTGCGGCCGGTCGCCGAACCCCAGGACGACTGGGAGGACCCTGGCCTTTTTGCGCCGTCCGATCGGCATGCGCGACGAAACCCCCCGCTGGCGCGAGCGTGCCGGGCGCGTCGGATACGGGCGGCCCACCACCCTCTGATCCCTCGCCGGCCGCCGGCGCAGGCCGGCGAGCATCGGGCTAGGCTGCACGCATGCGTTACGCCCTGATGACCGAGCCCCAGCAGGGGCTGAGCTACGACGAGATCCTGGCTGCGGCACGGACCGCGGAGGAGGCGGGGCTGGAGGCCTTCTTCCGCTCCGACCACTACGCCAGCTTTCCCGGTGGCTCCGGCAAGCCGACGACCGATGCGTGGGCAACCCTCGCCGGACTCGCGCGCGAGACCTCGACGATCCGGCTCGGCGTGCTCGTGTCGCCGGTCACATTCCGCCTGCCGGGCAACCTGGCCAAGGTCGTCCAGACCGTCGACGAGATGAGCGGCGGCCGGGTCGAGGCCGGCTTTGGCGCGGGCTGGAACGACGATGAGCACGCGCAGCTCGGCCTGCCGTTCCCGGCGCTGGGCGAGCGTTACGACATGCTCGAGGAGCAGATGACGATCATCCACGGCCTCTGGACCGAACCCGACGGTTGGTCGTATGAGGGCGAACGCTGGCAGGTCCGCGGGTCGAAGCGCCACGGCGAGATCGCCCGCGGCGGGCGTCGCCATCCGCACGTGATCTTCGGCGGCAAGGGTGGGCCGCGACTCTCGCGCCTGGTCGCGCGCTACGGCGACGAGTTCAACCTGAGCCCCGGCTCGCCGGAGGCCGCGCCCGAGGCGTACGCCAACGTCCGGGCTGCCTGCACCGATGTCGGCAGGGACCCCGACGAGATCGTGCGCTCCGCAATGACCGGCGTCCTGGTGGCCGAGACGGAGGCCGACCTGAGAACACGAGTGGCGGATCTGCTGGTCTGCGCTGGGCCAGTCGGTCGACGATGCCGATGCCTGGCTTGCGGACCGACGCACACGCTGGATCATGGGCACGCCCGAGCAGGCCTTCGAGCGGGTGCGTGGCTTCGAGGCCGCCGGAACACAGCGGATCATGCTCCAGGACTTCGTCCCGCGCGACCTCGACCACATCCGGCTGATGGGGCGCATCTTCACCTAGCGACGAGCGACCAAGCCTGTTGCGAGAGGCGCTCGGGCAGTTGCGGTACACTCCCGGTTTCCGGCCGCGACGTGGCCCAGTAGATCCCGGATCGACCGATTCGCCCGCCGCGCGGGCGCCAACCCCGCCCAACCAGGGCTCCAACGACGAGGGGGAGCCGAAATGCCTGAATTCGTTGTCGTCATCGTGGCGGTTGTTGCCGCCGTCATCGGCGTGCTCGTGGGCTTCATGGCCCGGCGCTTCGTCGCCTCCAATTCGGTCAAGCACGCCGAGAGCTACGCGCAGCGCCTCGAGGCCGAGGCTCGCGCGAAGCAGAAGGAGATCGTCCTCGAGGGCAAGGACGAGGCGCTCCACCTGCGCCGCGCCGCCGAGGAAGAGGCGCGCGAGCAGCGCGCCACCCACCAGCGGACCGAGCGCCGCCTCCTGGACCGGGAGGAGGCGCTCGATCGTAAGACGGCGACGCTCGAGGAGCAGGCCCTGGCGCTGAACGCGCGCGCGGAAGGCCTCGAGGTCGAGGCGGCGCGCCTGAGCGAGCTCCAGCAGCGCCAGCTCGTGGAGCTCGAACGCGTCTCGGGGCTCTCGGTCACGGACGCCCGGCAGACACTGATCCGCCAGGTCGAGGACGAGGCCCACGCCGAGGCGCAGCATCGGGTGCGCGAGATCGAGCGCCACGCCTCGGAGGAGGGGGATGAGCGTGCCCGGCGAATCCTGACCACGGTCATGCAGCGGATCGCCGCCGACCATACGAGCGAGGCGACGATCACGGTGGTGGCCCTGCCGAACGAGGAGATGAAGGGCCGGATCATCGGTCGCGAGGGCCGCAACATCCGCGCGCTCGAGCAGGCCACCGGGGTCGACCTCATCATCGACGACACTCCCGAGGCGGTCGTGCTGTCCGGCTTCGACCCCGTCCGTCGCGAGGTCGCGCGCATGGCGCTCAACAAGCTGATCAGCGACGGGCGCATCCACCCAGGCCGGATCGAGGAGACGGTCGCCAAGTCGCGCCAGGAGCTCGAGGTCGTCATGCGCCAGGCCGGCGAGCAGGCCGCCTACGACGCCGGCGTCCCTGGGCTCCACCCCGAGCTGATCAAGCTCATCGGCCGGCTGAAGTACCGCACCAGCTACGGCCAGAACGTGCTCAACCACTGCGTCGAGACGGCGCGCCTCGCCGGCCTGTTGGCGGCCGAGATCGGCGCCAATGTGGCCGAGTCGAAGAAGGGCGGGCTGCTGCACGACATCGGCAAGGCGGTCGACCATGAGGTCGAGGGCCCGCACGCGGCGATCGGTGGAGACATCGCGGCCCGGTACGGGGTGAACGCCATCGTCTGCAACGCGATCGCAGCCCACCACCAGGAGGTGGAGCAGGAGTCGACCGAGGCGACTGTTGTCCAGATCGCCGACGCGATCAGCGCCTCGCGGCCCGGTGCGCGCGGCGAGAGCCTCGACAACTACGTCAAGCGCCTCGACGACCTCCAGCAGATCGCACTGAGCTTCCCCGGCGTCGAGCGCTGCTTCGCCATCCAGGCCGGGCGCGAGATCCGGATCCTCGTCCGGCCCGAGGACATGGACGACCTCGCCTCGAGCCGGCTTGGCGCGCGACGTGGTGAAGAAGATCGAGGAGCAGCTCCAGTACCCCGGCCAGATCAAGGTCACCGTCATCCGCGAGACGCGGGCCGTCGACTACGCTCGGTGACCGCGGTCGGCGACGAGCTTCGCATCTGCGTCATCGGCGACATCATCGGCAAGCCGGGACGCCTGGCCGTCGCCTCCGTCCTGCCCGAGCTGCGACACACGCTCGACATCGACCTCGTCATCGCCAACGGAGAGAACGTGGCCGCCGGCGCGGGCCTCACCCCCAGCCTGGCCGAGGAGCTGCTTGGCGGCGGCATCGACGTCATCACTTCGGGCAACCACATCTGGGACAAGCGAGAGATCTACGACTACCTCGACACCGATCGGCCCGTCCTGCGACCGATCAACTACCCCGACGAGGCACCAGGTCGCGGCTGGCTCGTCCACCACACCGATGCCGGCGACGAGGTCGCGGTGATCAACGCCATGGGCCGCGTGTTCATGAACCAGCTCGACTCGCCGTTCACGAAGCTCGACGAGCTGCTCGACGGCGCGGCGGATCCGCTGCCGCGGGTCCGGGTGCTCGACTTCCACTGCGAGATCACCTCGGAGAAGAACGCGATGGGCTGGTACCTCGACGGGCGGGTGACCGGCGTGGTCGGCACCCATACGCACGTGCCCACCGCCGACGCGCGGGTCCTCCCCGGCGGCACCGCCTACATCAGTGACATCGGCATGACCGGTCCGCGCGATTCGGTGATCGGCTTCAGCCTCGAGACCGTGCTGCCGCGCTTCACCCGGCACCTGCCGACCCGCTTCCACGTGGCCGAGGGTCCGGTGTCGTTCAACGCGGTGATCATCACCGCGTCGCGGGCGACGGGGCGGGCGAGCGCCATCGAGCAGGTCCAGCAGCTCGTCGAGGTCTAGCGCGGCGTGTGGCGCGGGGGATCCACGTATATCCTCCGGCGGGTCGGCAGGTGAACGCGCCGCTCGCGGGCATCGTCGGCCCAACGGCCTCCGGCAAGACCGAGCTGGCACTCGCCATGGCGGACCGGCTGCCGGTCGAGATCGTCGTTGCCGACTCGCGCCAGGTGTATCGCGGCATGGACGTCGGCACCGCAAAAGTCGCGCCTTCGGCGCGACGGCGGGTTCCGCACCACCTCATTGACGTTGTGGACCCAGATCAGCCGTTCACCGTGGCCGATTGGGTCGAGCGCGCCCGGGCGGTCGTCGACCAGATCGCCGGCCGCGGGCGGATCCCCTTGCTCGTCGGCGGCAGCGGCCTGTACGTGTCCGCGCTCGTCGACGGCCACGACTACGCCGCCCAGCCCTGGTCGCCGGAGCTTCGGCGCCGCCTCACCGACGAGCTCGAGGCCGATGGGCTCGAGGCGCTGGTCGCGCGCCTGGAGGCCGCCGATCCGACGGCCGCCGCGGCGATCGACCTGCGCAACCCGCGCCGCGTGCTGCGCGCTCTCGAGCGCGTCGAGGCCGGAGGTGGGGGAGCGGCTCCGCGCGCCACGCCGTATCCGGGCCGCGTGGCGCTCATCGGCCTCGATCGACCGCGCGACGTCCTCTACCGGCGCATCGACGAGCGCGCGCAGTGGCTGTTCGCGAACGGCCTGCTCGACGAGGTGCGCGCGCTGCGGGCCGCAGGCTTCGGGTCGGAGCTGCTGCCGATGACCGGCCACGGCTACGCCGAGGCCGCCGCTCACCTGGCGGGGGAGCTGGACGCTGGAGGAGGCGGTGGCGGTCACGGCGCGCCGCACGCGCCAGTACGCGAAGCGCCAGCTGACGTGGTTCCGCCGCGATCCGCGGCTGCTGTGGATTCCGGTCGGCGATCGGCCCGGGGACGATCCCTACATCGTGGAGCGCGCGGAGCACGCGCTCCGCGCCGCGCTCAGCTGACCGGCAGACCGATGGACTGGCGCCAGGCGGCGACGCCGGCGAGCGCCTCGGACGGCGGCATCGGCGCAACCATCGTCGTCACCGGCTGCATGGCCTGCTCGAGGGGCCCCGGCCGGCCGAGGAAGAAGCCCTGGCCGGCGGTGATGCCGAGACGCAGGAGCGGGCCCATCTGCGCGGAGCGCTCGATGCCCTCGGCGACGACGAGCGCGCCGGTGCGGGCCGCGAGCTCCACGACCGACCCGAGCACGGCGGACGACGGGCCCTCCGCCTCGCTGCGCTGGACGAGGCTGAGGTCGACCTTCAGGATGTCGAACTCGATCTCCGACAGGAGGCGCAGGCCGGCATTGCCGGCGCCGATGTCGTCCACCGCGAAGCGCACGCCGGCGCGCCGGAAGGCGTCCATCCGTGCCCTGGCGCGCTCGAGGTCGTGCAGTGGCTGGTGCTCGGTGAGCTCGATGATGAGCCGGTCGGGCGCGAACTCGTGGCGTGCCAGGATGGCGAGGATGGCACCGCTGCTGAACTCGGAGGCCTCGAGCGTGGATGGCGCGAGGTTGACCGTCAGGAACTGATCGGCGGGCAGGCCGCGCGCACCGGAGACGATCGTGTCCACGCATGCGAGGTCGAGCTTCGTGACGTGCCCACCGGCCTCGGCGGCGGCGAAGAGCTGCATCGGTGTGGCGAACGGAGCGGGCGGCATGGGACGGATGAGCCCCTCGACGCCGATGACGCGGCCGTCGGGGATGGCGACGATCGCCTGGTACACCGGGTGGAGCTGGCCGCGCGCGATCACCTCGGCGACGGCGGAGACCGAGGCCCCGGCAGCGTCGGAGACCTCCATCGACGGCTCGAACATCACGATCTCGGTGCGACCGCCGCGCTTGGCGGAGTAGAGGGCCGCATCGGCCTGGGAGTAGAGCTGCGCCGGTCCGAGGCCGAGCTCGGGCAGCGCGGAGAGGCCGCCGGAGAACGACATGGGCTCGACTTCTCCGAACGCTTGGGTCGGTTCGAGCGCCTGGGTCAGGAGCCGCCGCGAGACGACGCGGGCGCCGTCGAGATCGGTGTGCGGGAAGAGCAGGGCGAACTCGTCACCGCCAACGCGAAACGCGCGGTCCGCGCGACGCAGCGAGGCGTTGAGCAGGGCGCCGAACCCGCGCAGGACCCGGTCGCCAGCCGCGTGCCCATGGCTGTCGTTGATCGACTTGAACTCGTCGATGTCGATGAGCAGCAGCGACAGCGGCACATCGTAGCGAAGCGACGCGGCGACCTGGCGGTCGAGCTCCTCGTGGAACGCGCGGTGGTTGCCGAGCCCGGTGAGCGGGTCGCGCAGCGCGTCGGCCACCGCAGCCTCGTAGCGGACCTGGAGCTCGGCCTGGGTCTTCACGAGGGGGGCGACGGTGCGCCACATCATCACGGAGGCGACCGTCAGGGAGGCGGCCGCGCCGGCGGCGATGGCGATCGTGTCGTCTTCCTGGAGCGCCAGCGCGATGCGGTAGACGATTGCGAACGCGAGCACGCCAAGCACGACGCCGCCGAGCATGCGGCGGGTCAGAACGCCGGTCGCGGCCACCGTCTTCACGGTGGCCTGATCCGTGGGCTCCACGTGACCTCCTGGACTTGGCTGCCCCCATCGGGTCCGGTGCGGTGAGGTATGGCAGAGCCGAGGAGGCATGGCACTAGGACGTTGGTACCGCGCAGGTCGCCGGAGCGTCACGCCGCGCTCCGGGGTAGCATGGATCGACAGATGTCCGAACGCGCCACCACGATCGACCTCACTGCCCCGGTCGAGCGCGCCTTCCTCATCGGCCTCGACGATCCCGGCGATGGCCGATGGCCGGTGAGCCGCTCGCTCGACGAGCTTGCCGCCCTGGCCGAGACGGCCGGGGCGTCGGTGGTGGGCACGGCCTTCCAGCGTCGCCGCGCGCCCGACCCGGTGTGGTACTTCGGCAAGGGCCGCGCGGCCGAGCTGGTCGACGAGAAGGCGGCGACCGACTTCAACGTGCTCATCGTCGACGACGAGCTGGCACCCAACCAGCAGCGCAGCCTCGAGAAGCTGCTGGACTGCAAGGTGCTCGACCGATCGGCGCTGATCATCGACATCTTCGCGCGCCACGCGAAGACGAAGGAGGGGCGCCTCCAGGTCGAGCTGGCCGCGCTCGAGTACCACCTGCCGCGCCTGACGCGGCTGTGGACCCACCTCTCGCGCACCGGCGGCGGGATCGGCACCCGCGGTCCCGGCGAGAGCCAGCTCGAGACCGACCGGCGCCTCATCCGCGAGAAGATCAAGAAGGTTCGTGCCGACCTCGACGAGGTGAAGCGCCAGCGCGCCACGGCGGCCCGCAACCGGGATCGCCACGACGTCGCCACGGTCGCGCTCGTCGGCTACACGAATGCCGGCAAGAGCACCCTCCTCAACGCCCTGGCCGATGCGGACCTCTACGCCGCCGACATGCTCTTCGCCACGCTCGACCCGACCAGCCGCCAGGTGACGCTGGCCTCGGGCCGCACCGTCGTCATGACCGATACGGTCGGCTTCATCAACAAGCTGCCACATGACCTCGTCGACGCCTTCCGGGCCACGCTCGAGGAGGTGATGCGCGCCGATCTGCTGCTCGAGGTCGTCGACGCCGCCGACCCCAACTTCGTGGCCCAGCAGGTGGCGGTGCAGTCGGTGCTCGACGAGCTCGGGGCCGGCGACGAAGCCACGGATCACCGTCTTCAACAAGATCGACCTCCTGCCGGCCGATGCCGGCGCCCCACCGGCCAGCGAGTCGACGGCCTTCGTCAGCGCGCTCACCGGCGAGGGCCTCGATGCGCTGCGCGCGCGGATCGGCGATGCCCTGCGCCACCAGATGGTGGCCGTCGACGCCGTCGTGCCGTACGAGCGCGGCGAGCTCGTGGCGCGCGCCCGCAGCTCCGGCGACGTCCAGGAGCAGTACGAGGCCGGCGGCGTGCGGGTCAGTGGCCACCTTCCTCCGAACGTCGCCTCCGAGCTGGTCGCCGCGGGTCGCGCCGGGCGCCGCCGTCCCGCCGCCTCCCGCTGAGCGAGGTGGCCGAACCGGCCCAGCCGCTCGTCGTCGAGGGGCACCTGTCCGTCGAGGCCGTGCTGGAAGCCAACGTCCGCCCGACGCACCGCGTGTGGGCCGTCCGCCCCGGCGATCGGCGCCTTGGCCGGCTGCGCGCCCTGGCCCGCGAGCGCGGCGTGGTCATCGACGCGGTCGACAGCGATCGGATCGAGGAGCTGGCCAGCGGACGCAGCCACGGCGGCGTGATCGCCCTCGTGGGGGCGCGTCGCGAGCGATCCGTTGACGACCTACTGGCCGAGGTGGGGGAGGGGTCGCTGCTCGTCTTCCTCGACGGCATCGAGGACCCGTTCAACTTTGGCCAGGCCGTCCGAGCCCTCTATGCCGCGGGCGTGGACGGCCTCGTCGTGCGCCGGTCGTGGGAGACGGCGCTGAGCGTGGTGACGCGCGCCTCGGCCGGTGCCAGCGAGCTCCTGGCCACGGCGCATGCGGGCTCGATCGAGGCGGCGGCGGAGGCGGCGCGGCATGCCGGTCTGCGTGTGGCGTGCGCCGTTGCCGATCCGAACGCGATCGAGATCCATCGCGCCGACCTGACCGGCGGCGTGCTGCTGGTCATCGGCGGCGAGCGCCGCGGCGTGACGCGTTCCTTCGTGGCGCAGGCGGACACGCTCGTGCGCATCGGCTACGGACGGGAACGGGCGCCGGACCTGGGGGCGGCGGCCGCGGCCGCCATCATCGGCTTCGAGGCGCTCAGGCAGCGCCGGGGCTAGAAGACGCGGCGCCCGGCGAGGCGATCCGGATGGGTGGACGTGCTCTCGGGCCGCGAGAGACGCTGCCAGACACGCTCACGGATGCCGAGCGCGGCGACGAGGTAGAGGGCGCTCAGGGCGATCAGGAGGCTGTATCCGACCGCCATCGGGCCGAGCTCACCGCCGACGACGGTGCCGCCGACCATGCCGAGGCTGCCGAGTGCCAACCCGGCGACGGCCACGGACCACATCCTGCTGCGTCGCATGCGGGCAGCCTACGCGGGCGCGCGTGACCGCCGCATAGGACCATCGGGGCAATCCGGGGGCGTACCTGACCGCCCGGGCTACTCAGGCATGCACTTCCGCAAATGTAGGTTATGTGATGTGGAGCGGCGATCCCCAGTCGCTCAGCGACCGTCATCGCGAACGAGGCCGTTGGATTGCCCCATCCGTGGCGGGTTCCAGCCGTTCAGCGGCACAACGCCGGCACGAAGGGCCCGATGGCGGGCCGTCGTTCGCGATTGCAGCCGCTCAGCGACTGAACGCTGTCAGGCTCCTTATCCGGGCTGCGCGACCATCTGCTGAGCCGCCCAGGTGTTGCCGTCGGGGTCGCTGAAGTACACGAATCGGCCCCAGGGCTGCTCGTCGACGTCGCTGGCGTCGACGCCGCGTGACCGCAGCTCGTCGCGCAGCGCCTCTGCGTTCGGCACGACGATCTGGAGGCCCTTCTGCGAGCCCGGCGCCATCTCGGTGACCCCGGTGCCGACCATGATCGAGCACGCGGAGCCAGGCGGCGTGAGCTGCACGAAGCGCAGCGTGTCGGTGACGCGGTGGTCGTGATCGGCATTGAAGCCGACCTGGTCGACGTAGAAGGCCTTGGCGCGGTCGACATCGCTGACCGGCACGGCCACGAGCTCGAGCTTCATGTCCATCGGTCCATGCTAGCGGCGTCTACGACTCGGTGAGCTCCGTGGGTGCGCCGTGGACGGCCGGGATCGAGCCCAGACGCCCGGCCTGGTAGTCGGCGAAGGCCTGCTGCACCTCGTCGCGGGTGTTCATGACGAACGGGCCGGCCCATGCCACCGGCTCTCCGATCCGCTGCCCGCCGAGGACGAGCACATCGAGGTTCGGGCTGCGGCTCTCCTGGCGCGCCTCGGCGGCCAGGCGCACGACGTTGCCAACGCCCAGCACGGCCAGCTGGCCGGTCTCGACCGGGATCCGCTCGGCGCCGACCGATCCGTGGCCGGCGAGCACGTAGACGAGTGCGTTGTGATCGGCCCGCCAGGGGAGGACGAGCTCGGCCTCCGGGCTGAGCGTGGCGTGCAGGAAGGTCATCGGCGTGTAGGTCGAGCCCGGACCGGCGTGCCCGGCGAGCTCGCCGGCGATGACGCGCACGAGCGCTCCCCCGTCGGCGGAGGCCAGCAGGCCCACCTCGGTGGCGCGGATGTCCTGGTAGCGCGGCGGCGACCACTTCTGGGCGGCCGGCAGGTTCACCCACAGCTGGATGCCGTGGAAGAGGCCGCCCGACACGACGAGCGCCTCGGGCGGCTTCTCGATGTGCAGGATGCCCGCGCCGGCGGTCATCCACTGGGTATCGCCGTTCGTGATGACTCCCCCACCCCCGTTCGAGTCGCTGTGCTCGAACGTGCCGTCCATCATGTAGGTGACCGTCTCGAAGCCGCGGTGCGGATGCCACGGCGTCCCCTTCGGCTCGCCGGGCGCGTACTCGACCTCGCCCATCTGGTCCATGTGGATGAATGGATCGAGCGCGCGCAGGTCGACGCCGTGGAAGGCCCGTCGCACCGGAAAGCCCTCGCCCTCGAAGCCGCGCGGCGCGATCGTGACGCTGGCAACGGCCCGTTCGAGCGCGAGCGACGGATCCGGCGCCGGAATGCGAGGAAGGACGGTGATGTCGTCGACGGTGATGGCTGGCATGGACCGATGATACCACGGGTAGTTGTGGATGCAACTATCGGGGACCTCGAGGGTCTCGCCGCACGTGTCTGGATCTATCGAGAGGAACGGCCGTGCGCTGCCCCAGTAGAACGGGCCAGAGCTCGTGACCGATGCGTCCCACCCCAGCTCCCCGAGCCGCAGCTCGAGGTCCTCGGGCCGCCACAGCACCTTCACCGCGCGGTGAACCGATCCGTCCGTCAGCGGCCGGTTCACGATCCCGGCCTCGCGGTCGATCCAGTCCTCGCGCCACCCGTCGTGCAGCCCCTCGTCGACGAAGAAGACGCGGCCGCCCGGCTCCAGGAGTCCCACGAGGCCGGCCCAGAAGCCATCGAAGCTGGCGCGGCGGCACGTGGGACAGGAAGAAGCCGAAGAAGACGACGTCATAGGTGCGGGCGGCACGCAGGGCGAGCGCATCGGCGAGGTGATACCGCACGTTCGGGCGCTCCCCCACCCTCGAGCGGTTGAGCTCGAGCATCTCCGGCGATGCATCGGTCACGAGCAGCTCGTCGGCGAAGTCGGCGAGGAGCCCGGTCCATTGGCCTGTGCCGGCGGCCAGCTCGAGCACCCGGCCGCGCGGCTCGAAGGCGCGGAGCGCGTCGCGGATGCGGTTCGCATCGGCCGCGAACGGGTCACCCTCCGGTGAGGACGTGGCGTCGTACTCCGCGGCACGGGCGCGGTAGTAGGCGATCTGCTCGTCGATGAGCACGCGCTCGGGGTCCATCAGCGACGTTCGGCGGGCACTCCGAGCGTGACCGCTGAGGCCACGGTCGCGGTCGCCAGCGCGAGGGCCTGGTTGGCCGACATGTCACCCGCACCGCCGAACAGTTGGGTCGCCGCGCTGGGAATCGCCTGGAGGATGACCGGGATGAGCGTCCAGCCCAGCACGAGCGCCGTCGGGGCGGTGGCGCCCGGAAGGCGCAGCATGCGCGTGGCCACGGCCACGAGCACGCCGAGGAAGGCCGACAGCAGCAGGATGAGAATGAGCGCCGGCTGGTCGCGGGCGCCCGACGCGTTGACGAGGTTGACGATGCCGCGGTACGCGATCGTGACCGCCAGGGCCAGGAGCAGGCCGAGGACCGCTGCCCTCGCGCCGGTCACGATGCCATCCCGTCCACCAGCCGCCCGGCGAGGCCGCGCGCGATGCGGTAGGACTTGCCCGCGCCCATGACGAGCACGGCGTCGCCGTCGCCGAGGTGGTCGGCGACGTAGGCGGTGGTGGCGTCGACGTCGCCCGTCGCGATGGCCGGGGTCCCGGAGGCGCGCTCGATCGCATCGGCCAGCGCCTCGGCGCTCGTGGCGGCCATCGCCTCGGGCGTGTCGCGGCTGGCGAAGATGTCGGCGATGACGACCTCGTCAGCATCGGTGAAGGCGGTCGAGAAGTCCTCCATCAGGAGCGTCGTGCGCGAGTACATGTGCGGCTCGAAGACCGCCCACAGGCGGCGGTCCGGACCGATCCGCTGGCGCATCGCCGCGATCGTGGCGCGCACCTCGGTCGGGTGGTGGCCGTAGTCGTCGTAGATCGTCACGCTGGGAGTATCGGCGATCAGCTCCATGCGCCGCCCGGCTCCGGCGAACGTCCGCAGGCCCTCGGCCAGGCGCTCGATGTCGGCGCCGAGCTGTCCGTGGGCCATCGCCAGCGCGGCCGTCGCGTTGAGCACGTTGTGGGCTCCCGCCAGCGGTGACTCGAAGCGGTGATCGAAGAGCGTGAAGGCGGTGCTCTCCCGCGTGAACGTCACGTCCGATGCCTCGAGATCGCCGCCGGGGCCGTAGCGGACGATCCGCCCCTCCCAGTCGTTGCCAAGGCGGCGCACGAGCTCATCGGCCCCCGGGTCGCCGGCGACGGTCAGGAGAACAGGACCGCCGACAACCGGGTCGGTGCCCATGCCGCGCACGAAGCGCTCGAACGAGGCCATGACCGCGGATGCGTTGGCGAAGTAGTCGGGATGATCCATCTCGACGTTCGTGACGATCGCGGCGGCCGGGTGGTAGTTGAGGAAGTTGTCGCCGAACTCGTCGGCCTCGACGAGGAAGGGCCGCCCATCCCCCGCACGGACCGATGCGCCCCAGGCGCCGATGAAGGCCCCGACCTCGACGGTCGGGTCGAGGCCGGCGGCGACGAGGAGGTGGCCGAGCAGCGCGGTCGTCGTCGACTTGCCGTGCGTGCCGGTCACCCCGATTCCGATGCGCCCCGGCGCGGCCATGAGCTCGCCGAGCAGCGCCTGCCACGTCTGCACGGGCGTGGCGGAGGCTTCCGCGGCCGCCAGCTCGGCGTGTTGGGGCACCGCGCGCAGCGCCGGGGAGATCGCCACCCGGTCCACGCCGGTCAGGTGCGCCGGGTCGTGGCCGAGCTGCCAGGCGATGCCGGCCGCGTCGAGCGGCGGGGTGTACGGCGAGGGGGCGTCGGCGTCGCAGCCGTCGACGATGGCGCCGGCCCGCTGGAGCAGGAGCGCGGCCCCGGCCGCGCCGGAGCCGGCGATGCCGATGACGTGGATCCGCTCGCCGGGGCGGATCACGCCGGCGGCTCGGCGGCGACGCGCGTCGCGAGCTCGAGCGCGGCGAGTGTCGAGGCGCGCTTGTTGCCATCGCGGTCGTGGGGCCAGGTGTGGCGCTCGACGATCGCTGCGCCGTCCCGAAGCGCGGCCGCCACGTAGGTCAGCCCGACCGGCTTCTCCGCGCTGCCGCCGTCGGGCCCGGCGATGCCCGTGACCGCCACCGCGAGGCGGGCTGCTGGGAATCGGTCCAGGGCACCCGACGTCATCGCCTCGGCCACCTCGGCGGAGACCGCGCCGACACGCTCGAGCAGGTCGCCGGGCACGCCGAGCAGCTCCTCCTTGACCGCGTCCGAGTACGACACGATCCCGCCAAGGAAGTGGTCGCTCGAGCGCGGCACCTGCGTGATCGCGTGGCCCACGAGCCCGCCGGTGCACGACTCGGCGGTGGCCATCTGCCAGCCGCGCGTCACGAGCGCGCGGCCGAGCCGCCGGGCCGCGGCGTCGAGGTCGTCATCGGTCGGCGGTCGCTCACCAGCCATCGTATCTACGGATATCCACTCTCTATCGGTAGTTCGTGAACTGCAGCGCGACGGGATAGTCGAGCGCACGCAGGTCGGCGATGACCGCCTGGAGCTCGTCCTTCGACTTCGCGCTCACCCGCACCGCGTCACCCTGGATGACCGGCTTCGTCTTCGGGAACGACTCGCGGATGCGCTTCGCGAGCTCCTTGGCCTGGTCGCTGGTCAGGCCACGCTTCAGCGTGATCTCCTGGCGCACCGTGCCGCCCGATGCCGGCTCGAGGCGGCCCCACTCGAAGATCTTCAGGCTCAGGTTGCGCCGCACGGCCTTCGTCTCGAGCAGGTCCTTGGCCGCACCGGCGCGGTACTCGTCGTCGGCCGTGAGCGTGATCGCGTCCTTGCCGAGGTCGAAGGCGACCTTGCTGCCCTTGAAGTCGTATCGCGTCGCGATCTCGCGACGCACCTGGTCGAGCGCGTTGACCAGCTCCTGCTGGTCGAAGTCGCTGACGAGATCGAACGAGGAATCTGCTGCCATGCCGTCGCTTCCCTACCCTTCTGCGCGCGTGATGATCCACTCGACGACGGCTCCGTCGCCGCCCATGGCGCCGATCACGATGCCGTTGATCGTCAGTCTGACCGCGCCGGCGTTGCCGGCGAGGATGCGGATGTCGTCGTTCGCCGCGACGTTGACGCGGTCGCCGGCGGCGGCGATCCCTCCGGAGACGCCCTCGACCGGCGTGCCGTCCTCCTCGAGCTCGAGATAGGAGGCCGCGCCGTTGAGCCGGAGCGTGGCGCGCAGGCCGCGGCCGGGTGCCACGTCCACGCGTCGGCTGATCGGCTCACCGCCACCCGCCGCGACGCTGAGTCGCCAGCGGCCCGGCCCGAGCGCGAGCTCCCCGCCGAAGGCGCCGGTGGCGTCGGCGGTCAGCATCAGCGGATCGGGCGGAATGGGGTCGGCCCGCACGATTCGCACCGGCTGACCGCTGCCATCGGCGACGGCGAAGTTCGGCCGCGGTGGCCGCAGGAGCTCCGCGGTCACGGTGACCTCGGCGTTCGGCGCCGCGGTGCCCGAGACCGGCACGGCGCCGCGGACCGATGCGTTCCGCGCTGGCTGGTCGAGCGTCAGCGCCACCGGAGCGGCAGACGGGCTGGCTCCCACGTCGCTGCCGACGAGGATCGTGCGCTGCTCCATCTCGGAATTGCGGCCCGTCGCCGGGTCGGTCGCCACGAGCTGCATGACGTTCGATCCGGGCAGCAGCCGAACGGTGACCTCGAAGTTGCCCTCGGAATCGGCCACCACCGTCGGGTTCTCGGGCAGATTGCTGACCTCGACCGTCGCGTTCGGCTCGGTCACGCCACGCACCGTGATCTCGAGCTCGGTGTGGCCGTTCACGTTCCCCGGTGGCTCGATGATCCGCAGCTCGGGCGTGCGCGCGAAGTTGACGATCTCGAATCCCAGGTACGCCACGAAGCCCCCGACGAGGATCGTGAGGATGGCGGCCACCACCGCGCCCGGCGTGACGACGAAGGCGCGCGTGCGCCGCGCACCGAGCGGGCGGGGCGGTGCGGCCGGCCGCGTGGGTCGCTGGCCGGCTGCCGAGGCGGTCTCGATGCGGTAGAGGTCGATCAGGTACTCGGGGTCGAGCCCGAGGTACGCGCCGTAGTTGCGCAGGAACCCCTTCGTGTAGACCGCGCCGGGCAGCTCGCGGTACTCGCCACGCTCGAGGGCCGACAGGTAGCGCTCCCGGATCTTCGTGTCCCGTTCGACCCTGGCGAGGTCCACGCCCTTCCCCTCGCGGGCGGTGCGCAGCACCTCCCCGAGCTTGTGGACGTCGCCGGTCACGCGTCGTCGTCCTCGTTCGGCGCGTAGTCGCCGCCCCAGCCGTCGCTCGTCACGAGCACCTCGCGGAAGCGGCTGCCGTCGGCAGGACCGACGATCCCGCGGTCCTCCATCTGGTCGAGGATGCGTGCCGCACGCGCGTAGCCGATGCGCAGGCGACGCTGCAGCAGCGAGGCCGATGCCTTGTCGGAGCGGCGCACGATGTCGACCGCCTGGGTCAGGAGGGCATCGGCGTCGTCGTCCTCGTCGCCTTCCCCTGGCCGTCCGCCGCCCTTGCCGTCGCGCCGGGGCGCGGTGATCTCGGGCCGGTACTGGGCGCCGCCCTGGGCGCGCCAGTGACGCGCGAGCTCGTCGATCTCCGGATCGGTGACGAGCACACCCTGGAGGCGGACCGCTCGAGGCGCGTCGATCGGCTGGTAGAGCATGTCGCCGCGGCCGAGCAGGTCCTCGGCGCCGGTCGTGTCGAGGATCGTGCGGGAGTCGATCCCGGAGGTCATGGCAAACGCGATCCGCGACGGGATGTTGGCCTTGATGAGGCCGGTGATGACCTGGACCGATGGGCGCTGCGTGGCGACGACGAGGTGGATCCCGGTCGCCCGCGCCAGCTGCGCGATGCGGGTGATCGTGGCCTCGACCTCGTAGGCGCTGATCATCATCAGGTCGGCGAGCTCGTCGATGACGATGACGATGTACGGCATCCGCGGCTGGCCGGGCTTCAGCCCCTCGTTGTAGCCGGCGATGTTGCGGACGCCGCGAGCCGCGAACTCGCCGTAGCGGCTCTCCATCGTGCCGACCGTCCATTTCAGCGCGTTGACCGCCTTGTCGGGCTCGACGATGACCTCGGTCAACAGGTGCGGGATCCCCTTGTACTGCGCCAGCTCGACGCGCTTGGGGTCGATGAGGATGAGCTTCACCTCGGCCGGCGTCGCGCTCATCAGGAACGAGCCGATGATCGCGTTGACGCACACGCTCTTGCCCGATCCGGTTGCCCCCGCAATCAGCAGGTGCGGCATCTTCGACAGGTCGGCGCTGCTCGGCTGGCCGGCCACATCCTGGCCGAGGGCAAACGCCAGCTTCGAGCGCTTCGAGGCCTCGGTGTGCGGACGGCTCGCGAGCACCTCCTTGAGCGTGACGAGGTCGAACGCAGAGTTCGGGATCTCGATGCCGACGTACGGCTCGCCGGGGATCGGCGCCTCGATCCGGATGCTGCGCGCGGCCAGCGCCAGCGCCAGGTTGTCGGAGAGGCTCTCGATGCGGCTGAGCTTGATGCCGGGGTCGACGTCGAGGGCGTACTGCGTGACGACCGGGCCCTCCTGGATCCGCGCGACCTTCACGCCGATCCCGAAGTGCGCGAGCGTCTCGCGGATGCGCTGGCCCTTTGCGGTGAGATCCATCTGGGCCGCGCTCGACTCGGGAGCGTCGGCGAGCAGGTCGAGCGTGGGCAGCTCCCAGGCCCGCTCGACAGCCTCCAGCGCGGCGTCGGAGCCCTCCTGCTCCCCAAGCGCCGCGATGTGCGCCTCCTCGGTCTGCTCGAGCTCGTCGACGCCCGCTGCACCCGCGCCGGCGGCCGCCGCGACCTCCGGCACGACCGGGATGGGCGTGGGACGCGGCGTCCCGTTCGCACCGGGTGCCGGTCGCTCGCGACGGACGATGACCGGCGGCTCCTCGTCGATCTCGGGTTGGCCACCGAGGCGGTCTCGCATCCGATCGAGCAGGCCGGCACGGTCCTCGTCGGGGACGGGCTGCTGGGCCTCGGTGGACCGCGGTCGCTTCCCCGCGGCCCGGCGAGCGGCCTCGTCCGCTTCCTCGCGGCGCGTGTCGCGACCGGCGAGGTAGGCGGCGACGAGGTCACCGACGGTCATGTTGAAGTACAGCAGCAGGCCGACGATCGCGAGCAGGACGAGCACGACCCACGCTCCGGGCACGCCGAGCGCGCCGGTGAGCAGCCCGCTCGTCCCCGCGCCGAGCAGGCCGCCGCCCTCGCCGAGCTCGATGGCGTTCTCGGCCGTGCCACCCACGAGGTGGAGCATCCCGAGGATGGCGAGGGCGAAGATCGCCGCGCCCGTCGCGGCCATCCACCGCTCCGCGGGCATCGTCTTCATCCACAGCATGAGCGCGAACCCCGCCAGCAGCGGGGCCGCAAACGCGATCCCCCACCCCAGGGTCGTCGCGAGCACGTCGTGCCACGGCTGGACGATCGCCCCGGCGTTCGGCGCGAAGAGGGCGATGACGCTGAGGATGGCGAGGAACAGCAGCACGAGGGCCAGGCCCTCGCGCACGAAACGACCGCTCACGACGAACGGCTGCGGCTGCCGTCGCCGGCGTGTCGCCCTGCGGCGGGGCGCCGTCCTGCGTCGCGTCGCCACGCGGCTCAGACCTCCATCACGATCGGCAGGATCATCGGCCGCCGCTTCGTGTGCTGGTGGAAGTAGCGGCTCAGCGTGTCGCGGATCTTCGTCTTCACGTAGCCGGCCTCGGCGGTGTGCTCGTCCTCGCGACGCTGATGGAGCGCATCGACGAGATGGTCTCGAGCTGCGCCCATCAGCGGGTCCTCCGGGTCGGACAGGAAGCCGCGGCTGACGAGGTCAGGCTGACCGACCAGCTGGCCGGTGTTGCGGTCGAGCGTCACCGCCACCATGACCACCCCGTCGGAGGCGAGCATGCGCCGATCGCGCAGCACGACGCCATCGATCCCGTCGATCGCCGCGATCCCGTCGACGAGCACCGCCCCCGCGGTCACGGAGCCCGCCATGCGGGCACGCGTGCCGTCGTGCTCGACCACCTGGCCGTTCTCCAGGACGAAGATCTTGTCGACGTCGACGCCGGCCCCCTCGGCCAGGAGGGCGTGCTGCACGAGCATGCGGTACTCGCCGTGGACCGGGATGAAGTGCCGCGGCTTCACGAGGCCGAGCATGAGCTTCAGCTCCTCGCGCGATCCGTGGCCGGAGACGTGGCAGTGGACGAGCGGCTCGTAGTGCACCATCGCGCCCTCCTTGAAGAGGTTGTCGATGGTCTTGGCCACCGCCTCCTCGTTGCCGGGGATCGGCGAGGCCGAGATGATGACGGTGTCACCGGGCTCGATCGTGATGTTGCGGTGGTCGCGGTTGCTCATCCGCGTCAGCCCGCTCATCGGCTCACCCTGCGAGCCGGTCGTCATCACCACCAGCTGCTCCTTCGGCAGGCGCTGGAGCTGGTCCTTGCGCACGAGGGTGCCGTCACGGGCGTCGAGGTAGCCGCGCTCGAGGGCGATGGCGGTGTTCTGCTCCATGCTCCGGCCCAGCGCGACCATCTTGCGGCCGTGCGCCCAGGCGGCGTCGAGGACCTGCTGGACGCGACCGATGTTGCTGGCGAACGTGGCCACGATCACCCGGCCCTGCGCCTCGCCGACGAGGCGGTGCAGGCTCTCGCCGACGGTCGCCTCCGAGAGCGTGTAGCCCTCCTTCTCGGCCCTGGTCGAGTCCGACAGGAGGAACTCGACACCGCGGTTGCCGATCTCCGCGATGAGGCCGAGATCGGCGCGTCGCCCGTCCGGCGGCGTGTGGTCGAACTTGAAGTCGCCGGTGTGCACCACGGTGCCGAGCGGCGTGGTGATCGCATAGCCGACACCGTCCGGGATCGAGTGGCTGACACGGAACGGCGTGATGCGGAAGATGCCGACCGCGAACTCGCGCCCCGGCTCGACGACGTGGAGCGGGGTCGACTCGAGCAGCTTGTGCTCGCGCAGCTTGCCCTGCACAAGGCCTTCGGTGAGCCGGGTGGCGTAGATCGGGGTGCCCGGGATGCGCGGCAGGACGTAGGGGAGGCCGCCGGTGTGGTCCTCGTGGCCGTGGGTGAGGATGATCGCCCGGACCCGGTCCCGGTTCTCCTCGAGGTACGTGGCGTCGGGGATGACGAGGTCGATCCCGAGCATGTCGGGATCCGGGAAGGCGAGGCCGCAGTCCACGACCAGGATCTCGCCGGCGGCCTCGATGGCCGTGATGTTCTTGCCGACCTCGCCCACCCCGCCGAGCGGGATGATGCGCAGCGTATCGGCCATTTAGCGTTCCTCGAAGAGGGTCATCTGTGCGGCATCGGCGAGGCCCGGATCGGGGATGACCGCCGTCACCGTCGCCTCCTCCGCCTGGATCGTCGCCGCGCGTTCGGCCGCGATTGCCTCGCGCGCGTCGAGCAACGCTCCCGGCAACCCGCGCATGTCCCGGAAGAGGGTGTCGCGCAGCGAGGCCTGGTGCAGCGCCGCAGCAGGATGGTACATCGGGAAGACGTGCTGACCGGAGAAGGAGCGGCGCAATCGTCCGTGCGCCTCGCCGATCCGCGCGCCGGGCAGGTACCGCCGCAGCGAATGGCGTCCGAGCGTCACGACGACCGCCGGGTCGAGCGCGCGCTCCTGGCGCTCGAGGTAGGCGGCACAGGCTGCCGCCTCCTCCGGCTCCGGATCGCGATTCCCGGGTGGCCGGCACTTGACGATGTTCGTGATGAACACGTCGCCGCGCTCCCAGCCGATCGATCGCAGCAGCTCGTCGAGCAGCTGCCCGGCGGGGCCGACGAACGGGCGTCCGGTGGCATCCTCTCGCGCGCCGGGTCCCTCCCCCACCAGCAGCACGTCGCTGCGCGGGTTGCCCTCGCCGGGAACGGCGTGGGTGCGGCGCGTCGAGAGCGCGCAGCGCGTGCAGACGCGGACCTCG
This sequence comes from uncultured Chloroflexia bacterium, assembly GCA_963844415.1. Lineage (GTDB taxonomy): Bacteria > Chloroflexota > Limnocylindria > QHBO01 > QHBO01 > JACDBZ01. Next base: position 63,886 of record CAWJOA010000005.1, on the reverse strand, counting down.
TCCGCGACCAGGGCGAGCGCGGCCGGACCATCCGAGAGCGGCTCGCTGACGGTGCCGGTCATCGGCACCGAGGGTAGCGCGCCGCCGCGTTGCCGCGGCGGCGCCATCGGCCTAGGAGCGGTCGTCGCCGCCGTTGTCGCCGGAGGCCACGCCGGCCTTGGCCATGTGCCGCTCCATCGCGGCGCGCCGGCTGAGGTTGACGCGGCCCATGCGGTCGATCTCGGTCACGACGACCATCAGCTCATCGCCGATGCTCACCACGTCCTCGACGCGCGGGACCCGGTAGTCGGCGAGCTGGCTGATGTGGACCAGCCCCTCCTTGCCGGGCAGGATCTCGACGAAGGCGCCGAAGTTCATGATCCGCGTGACCTTGCCGAGGTACTCCTTGCCGACCTCGACGTCCTTGGTCAGGCCCTCGATCCACTTGATCGCCTTCTGGGCGGCCTCGCCGCTCGTCGCGGCGATCTGGATCGTGCCGTCGTCCTCGATGTTGATCTCGGTTCCGGTCTCCGCCGTGATCTGGCGAATGACCTTGCCGCCCGGCCCCGATGACGTCGCGGATCTTGTCGACCGGGATCTTGATCGTCGTGATGCGCGGCGCGTACGGGCTCAGCTCCTCGCGGGAGGCGCTGATGACCTCGGTCATCTTGCCGAGGATGTGCATCCGGGCCGTATGCGCCTGCTGGAGGGCGTCGCGCATGATCTCGGTGGTGATCCCGGCGACCTTGATGTCCATCTGAAGGGCGGTCACGCCGTCGGCGGTGCCGGTCACCTTGAAGTCCATGTCGCCGTAGGCGTCTTCCTTGCCGGTGATATCGGTGAGGACGGCGTAGCGACCGGTCTCCTTGTCGGTGATCAGGCCCATCGCTGCGCCGGCGACCGGCGCCTTGATTGGCACGCCGGCATCCATGAGCGCCAGCGTCGAGCCGCAGGTCGAGGCCATCGAGGTCGAACCGTTGGAGCTGACGACCTCGCTGACGATGCGGATGACGTACGGGAACTCGTCGGAGCTCGGCAGCACCGGCACGAGCGCCCGCTCGGCGAGCGCACCGTGGCCGATCTCACGACGGCCCGGGCCACGCATGAACTTCGCCTCGCCGACCGAGTACGGCGGCATGTTGTAGTGGTGCATGTAGCGCTTCTCGGTCTCCGGGGAGATCGTGTCCATGCGCTGGACGTCGCTCGACGGACCCAGCGTCGCGATCGAGAGCGCCTGGGTCTGACCGCGCGTGAAGAGGCCCGAGCCGTGGGTGCGCGGCAGGACGCCGACCTCCACGCTGATCGGGCGGACCGTCGAGGTGTCGCGGCCGTCGATCCGGATGTTCTCGCTCAGCACGAGCTCGCGGACTGTCGCCTTCGTCAGCGCGTCCATGAGCGCGGAGCCGATGCCGTGGCGTCGCTTGACGTCCTCCAGGCGGCTCCCCTGCTCGGTGCGGTCGTACGACTCGCGCGCGCGACGGACCTCGTCGGCGATGTCCTGCCGAATCGCGTCGAGCCGCTCGGCGAGGCCGGCGGTGAAGTTCAGGAACAGCTCGGCGGTGGCCTCCGCGTCGGGCATCGCCCGGTGCGCCGCGGCGTGGTCACGGCCGAAGACGAAGCGGACGAGGTCGCCGAGCTTCCATGCGCCCGCATCGGGATAGAGCTGGTAGCCCAGCTCGAGGGTGTCGAAGACCCCGGTCGGCTCCCACTTCACGTCGTTCGGGAGGTGACGCAGGATGAACGGCAGGTCGAACGCGATGTTGTGCGCCGCGACCGGCGTCTCGCCGACCCAGCCGACGAAGTTCGCGAGGACCTCCGACGCGGTGGGGGCGTTCGAGACGTCATCGGTGCTGATGCCGTGGACCTGGTGCCCGACGATCGGGCGGCCGGGGTTCACGAGTGACTCGAAGCGATCGACCACCTGGCCGTCACGCACGCGCAGCGCGGCGATATCGACGATGTAGCCGTTCTCCGGCTTCATCGAGGTCGTCTCGAGATCGAAGATCACGAACTCGCTCTGGCCCTGGGAGAGGAGCTTGCCGAGCTTGACGACCGATTCGGCCTTCGGCCCGACGAACGGCACCTTCTTCGGCTTGCCGACCGAGGCGACCAGCTTCTCCTGCATGTCGATCGACTTCTGCAGCTCGGCGTGGCCGTAGGCGATGGCATCGGCCATCACCTCCTCGGGCAGGATCCTGGCGCCGGCCTCGACCATCATCACCGCCTCGCGGGTGCCGGCGACGACGAGGTCGAGCTCGCTCTCGGCGAGCTGGCTGTTCGTCGGGTTGGTGACGAACGCACCGTTGAGGCGGCCGACGCGCACCGCGCCGACCGGACCCTGGAACGGGATCTGGCTGATGCTCAGCGCGGCGGACGCGCCGTTGAGCGCGACGATGTCCGGATCGTTCTCCTGATCGGTCGAGAGGACGGTCAGGACGACCTGGACGTCGTTGTAGTAGCCCTTCGGGAAGAGCGGGCGGATCGGCCGATCGGTGAGGCGCATCGCCAGGATGGCCGCCTCCGAGGGGCGCGACTCGCGCTTGATGAAGCCGCCCGGGATCTTGCCCGCGGCGTACATCCGCTCCTCGTAGTCGACGGTGAGCGGGAAGAAGTCGGCGCCCTCGCGGGGCTCCTTGCTGGCGACCGCCGTCGCCAGGACGACCGTGTCGCCATAGCGGAGCAGAACGGCGCCATCGGCCTGTTCGGCGAGCTTGCCGGCCTCCATGCTGAGGACCTGGCCGCCGATCTCGGCCTCGTGCTTGACTGCCACTGATTCCTCCAGTGTTCTCGTGTGCATCGGCACCGTGCTGCGCGGCGCGCCCTCTATTGCGGGTGGCGCAGGCTCAGCGCAAGGGCCGATGCGGGTGGTGTGTGCTGGTTGTGCGAGACCCAGGTCCCCAACGGGGCCTGGGTCGATCGCGGTCGATCTTTAACGTCGCAGCCCAAGGCCGCTGATGACGGCGCGGTACCGATCCACGTCATGCCGGACCAGGTAGGCCAGCAGCCGCCGTCGCTGCCCGACGAGCTTCAGGAGCCCTCGGCGCGAGTGATTGTCCTTGGGAAAGCTGCGCAGATGATCTGTCAGCGACTTGATCCGCTCGGTGAGCAGCGCGATCTGCACCTCGGGTGACCCGGTGTCTCCTTCGTGCGTTGCGTACTCGTCGACGATCGCGCTCTTCGCATCCTTGGCGAGCGGCACGTATTCCTCCACATTCGTTTCCGTAACGTTCGCGAGTTTACCAGAGGGGCCCGGTGACCGCTCTTCCCGGTTTGGTGGATAGGTCGACCCCGCGGTCGCGGTCACAGGACGGCCGTTCAGGTGCTCACGCCTCCACGGCTCTCGAGGATCTGCCGCGCCTCGGCCTCGTCCGCGCGCATCTGCTCCACCAGCGCCTGGACCGATGCGAACCGGCGCTCCTCCCGCAGCCGCGCGTCGAGCTCGACCGTGAGCGCCGCGCCGTACAGGTCGCCGTCCCAGTCGAGCAGGTAGACCTCGACGAGGACGCGCCCGTCATCGTGGAACGTTGGGCGGACGCCGACGCTCACGAGCGCCGGATGGCCGGGGCCGACCGAGCGCTCCGGCACGGCGACATGCCCGAGGTAGATGCCGAGCGCGGGCAGTGCGGGCGTGTAGTCGAAGTCGAGGTTCGCGGTCGGGAATCCCAGCTCGCGGCCGCGGTGATCGCCCTCCACGACGGTGCCGCGGAGCAGCGGCGGCGCGCCGAGCAGCGCGGTGGCCTCCCCCACCTCGCCGGCGGCCAGCAGCGCCCGGATGCGCGAGGAGGACACCGGCTCGCCGTCGACGAGCAGCGGCTCGACCCGGATCGCGTCGAAGCCGGCATCGGCGCCGATCTGGGCCACCCGCTCGACCGTCCCCGCGCGACGGTGCCCGAAGGCGGACTCGGGCGTCATCGCCACGCCCCGCAGCTGGATTCCCGGCGCGAGCGCGTCGAGGAAGGCTTCGGGCGAGAGTGCCCGAAGCTCGTCGTCGAACGGCACGACCACCGCGTGGTCCGCGCGCGCCGTCACGAGCCGCTGGCGGGTGAGGTCCGGGGGAAGGAGCCGCGCAATCCGGGTGTCGGGCCGGATGACCTCCTCGGGGTGCGGCTCGAACACGAGCGCCACGGCACTCGCGTCCCGCTCGCGTGCCGAACGAAGCGTCGACGCCAACAGGTGTCGATGGCCGAGGTGCACGCCATCGAACACGCCGAGGGTCACCACCGCCGGCCCGATGGCCGGGATGTCGAGCCTCACGATCCCCCGTCCGTCGGGATGACCTTCTCCGGCCGAAGCTCGCCAGCGGCCAGCGAGCCGACGCCGAGCAGCTTCCCGGCCTCGTCGAGCACCTTGACGCGTCCGGGCGAGCCATCGGCGAACGCCTGCGCCGAGCCATGGGCGAAGCGCCAGGCCGCGTCGCCGCCGAGGGAGACGGCCGGCAGCGGGAGGAGCTCGCCGACCGACTGGAACGCCTCGTCCAGCCGGTCGCGGCCGGCCAGCTCCTCGAGGCGCTCGGGTGTCAGGCCGTCCTCGGCACGGAGGCCGGCTGCCTCGGTTCGCCGCAGCGCGTGCAGGTGCCCGCCGCACCCGAGCCGCTCGCCGAGGTCGCGCGCGATCGAGCGCACATACGTGCCGGCGGCGCAGCGAAGGTCGATGCGCACGTCGAGCCAGCCGTCCCCCGCGCTCACCGCGAGCAGGTCGATCGCGTCGACCGTGACCGTCCGCGGCGGCAGCTCGATCGGTTCCCCGGCGCGCGCGGCGCGGTGCGCGGTGCGACCGCCGAGCTTCCGCGCGCTGAATGCCGGCGGGCGCTGGTCGAAGGTGCCGACGAACCCGGCCAGGGCGTCGGCAACGGCCGCGTGTGACGGCATGGGTCCGTCGACGACGCTGATCGGTCCCTCGCCGTCATCGGTTGCGGAGGTCTGTCCCAGGCGGATGACCGCGTCGTAGCGCTTGCGCCCGCCGGTGAGCTCCTCGCTGAAGCGCGTGGCGGCGCCGACGAGGATGGGAAGCACCCCGGAGGCCAGCGGATCGAGCGTGCCGGCGTGACCGATCCGCCGTGTCCCGGTGAGGCGCCGCATGAGCCCGACCATGTCGTGGCTCGTCGGCCCGACCGGCTTGTCGAGGTTAACGACCCCGAGCATCGGCGCGGTCGAGCTCGCGCTCGCACTCGTCCAGGACGAGGCGCATCGCCTCGTCGAGCGGTGCGTTCACCGTGCAGCCTGCGGCGCGGGCGTGCCCGCCGCCACCGAACGCCGAGGTGATGGCCACGGCATCGGCGCGCGCGGAGGTGCGGACGCTGACCCGCGTCTCGGACGCATCGGCCTCCTTGAGGAGCAGCGTGATGTCGGCGGCCTTCGTCGACGCCAGCAGGTCGATGAACCCCTCCGACGCGACCGGATCGGTGCCTGTCTCGCGCATCATCTCGGTGGTCATCCGCGCGAACACGATCCGCCCGTCGCGGCGCTCGGCCGCTCCGGCGAGGATGCGGCCCCACAGCGCGAGCGTGCTGAACGGCTTGTCGGCGTAGATGGACCGATGGATCGCCGACAGCGACGCCCCAGCCTCGACGAGCGAGGCGGACACGCGCAGGGTTCGTGGGGTGGCGTTCGGGTGGGCGAAGGTGTGGGTGTCCTGGACGATCCCCGCCAGGAGGGCCGTGGCGATCTCCTCGTCGACCTCGATCCCGAGGTCGGGCACGAGGAGCGCGACCATCTCGCATGTCGCGGCCGCTTCGGCGTCGACCCACGCGACTGCGGACTCGCTTCCATCGTTCGAGACGTGGTGGTCGACGTTCACGATCGTGGCCCGGGAGAGCCAGTCGGCGCAGTCGCGCGCGATGGCGCCCGTCCGCGACGGCGGCCCGTCGGTCACGAGCGCCACGTCGGGCTCGAGCGCCGGCCTCGTCCGGACCTCTCCGGCGTGCGGCAGCCCGACGAGGGCCGGCGGCACCGGGTCGGCGGCGACGACCTCGACCTGCTTGCCGAGCCGCTCGGCCGCGATCCGGAGCGCCAGCGCCGATCCCAGCGTGTCGGCATCGGGATTCTCGTGGCAGATGATCGTGATCCGGGTCGCGTCGCGGATCGCCTCGGCGACGGCCTCCCGGCTCACGGCGTCCCCTCGTCGGCGAGCTCGTTGAGCAGCCGCAGGACGCGATCCCCCGCCTCGATCGAGTCGTCGTGGCGGATGACGAGCTGCGGGACGTGGCGGATCGTCAGCCGCCCGCCGAGCTTGCGTCGCAGCCACGGGGCCGCATCGGTCAGCGCCTTCACCGCGGCCTGCTGCTCCTCTGGCGTGCCGAGCACGCTGACCCAGACCTTCGCCGACCCGAGGTCGCGCGCGGTCTCGACCCGCGTGATGGTGGCGAACCCGATGCGCGGGTCCTTCATCTCACGCTGGAGCAGCTCCATCAGCTCCTGTCGGATCTGGCTGTCGAGCCGATCCGTCCGCTGGCTCATCGGTCTAGGCTCGCTGCTCGGCCACCATCTGGTAGCACTCGATGGTGTCGCCCTCGGCGATGTCGTCGGCGTCGAGACCGATGCCGCACTCGAGGTTGACGGCGACCTCGCGGACGTCGTCCTTGAACCGCTTCAGCGACGTGATCCGGGTGTCGGCGATCAGCTCGCCACCGCGGAAGAGTCGGGCCTGGCCGCCGCGCACGATGCGCCCATCGGTCACGTACGAGCCGGCGATGTTGCCCGCTCGCCCGGCCTTGATGACCATCCGCACCTCGGCGTGGCCCTCGACCTGCTCGACGAGCTTCGGCTCGAGGAGGCCGGAGAGGGCCTGGCCGACGTCGTCGGTCAGCTTGTAGATCACGTCGTAGAGGCGCACGTCGACGCCGGTCGCCTCGACCGATCGCTGCGCGCCGGCGTCGAGCTTCGCGTTGAAGCCGATCACGACCGCGTCGGACGCGGAGGCGAGGTTGATGTCGCTCTCGTTGATGTCGCCGGCACCCTCACGCAGGATGTTGATCCGCACCTCGGTCGTGTTGAGGCGCTCGACGGCATGGCGGATCGCGCCGAGCGAGCCCTGGACGTCGGTCTTCAGCACGACGCGCAGCTCGGCGACCTCGCTGTCCTTGATCTGGGCACTGACCTCCTCGAGCGTGCTGACCGTGCGACCCTCGCCGCCCGCGGCCGCCAGCTCGGCTGCCTCGGCCGTGTCGCGCGCCGTCTTCTCGTCGGCGACCACGCGCAGGATGTCGCCGGCCTCCGGCAGGCCCGCCAGGCCGATGATCTCGACGGCCGTCGCCGGCTCGGCGGTCTTCACGCGCTTGCCGGCCGCGTTGTTGAGCGCCCGGACGCGGCCGGAGGTCCGTCCGACGGTGACGATGTCACCGACCTTGAGCGTGCCCGTCTGGACGAGCACGGTCGCCACGTTCCCGCGGCCCTTATCGACCTTCGACTCCACGATCGTGCCGATCGCCTCGCGGTCCGGGTCGGCCTTGAGGTCCTGGAGGTCGGCGACGAGCAGGACCATCTCCATCAGGTCGTCGATGCCGGTCCGCTGCTTCGCGCTCACGGCGACGGCGATGATGTCGCCGCCGTACTCCTCGATGAGCACGTTGTTGTCGGCGAGCTCCTGCTTCACCCGGTCGGGCTGGGCATCGGGCTTGTCGACCTTGTTGATCGCCACGATCATCGGCACCCGCGCGGCGCGGACGTGGTCGATCGCCTCCTTCGTCTGGGGCATGACGCCGTCGTCGGCGGCGACCACGATGATCGCGATGTCGGTGACCTGCGCGCCGCGGGCACGCATCGCGGTGAAGGCCTCGTGGCCGGGCGTGTCGAGGAAGACGATCCGCTTGCCGTTGTGGTCGACCTCGGACGCACCGATGTGCTGCGTGATCCCGCCGCTCTCGCCGGAGGCGACCTTCGTCTCGCGGATCGCGTCGAGCAGGCTCGTCTTGCCGTGGTCGACGTGGCCCATGACCGTGACGATCGGGGCGCGGGTGACGAGCTTGGAGGGGTCGTCATCGGTCCACAGCGGGGTGCGTCCGTTGGTCTCGCCACCCGTTCCGGGTGCGACGAGCTCGCGCTCGGCCGATTCGGCGGCGGCAGCACGCTCGGCGGCACCGCGCTCGCTCGCCTCGAAGCCGAGCTCGCTGGCGACCAGCGACGCGGTGTCGAAGTCGATCGACTGGTTGACGGTCGCGAAGATCCCGTTGCGGATCAGGACGTTGATGATCTCGGCGATGCTGACCCCGAGCGCCTCGGCGAAGTCCTTGACGACGACCGGGTTGGGCAGTTCGACGGGGCCGGCCGGGCGGACCGGGGCGGTCTCGGTCGCGACGCCGCCCGGACGCGGGCCGGTGCGCTTGCGCTGCGGGCGTGGCCCGCGACGCGGTCGGTATCTATTTGGCGGCATCGTTCACCTCGAATGCGAGCGCGGAAGACGCGGGCTCCGCGCCGAGCGCCCGTTTGATGGCCGCCGCGGCCGTCGTCTGGTCGCGGCAGGCCGGATCGTGACAGAGATACGTTCCGCGACCCGGCTGACGCCCGGTGTCGTCGCGGACGACCGACCCGTCGCCGATGCGGACCAGCCGGGTCATCTCGCGCTTCGCGCGAGGAGTGCGGCAGACCGCGCAGCTGCGGGTCGGAACGTGGTCAGGTCTTCGCTTCGGCATCGGCCGGCGCCTCCGCCTCGGGCTCGAGCCCGTCGAGGGCGGCTCCCTCGCCGTCGTCGCCGTGCGCGACGTGCCCGCCCCCGGCCGCGGCCGTGGCCACGCCGGCCTCCGAGCGGATGTCGATCCGCCAGCTGGTGAGCTTGGCGGCGAGGCGGGCGTTCTGCCCCTCCTTGCCGATGGCCAGGCTGAGCTGGCGCTCGGGAACGATGACGTTGGCGATCTTGTGCTCTTCATCGATCCGCACGCTGAGCACTTCGGCCGGGCTCAGCGCCTCCGCGACGAATCGCCCGGGATCCTCGTCCCACAGGACGATGTCGACCTTCTCGCCATTGAGCTCGGCGACGATCGACTGGATGCGCGCTCCCCGCTGGCCGACCGCCGCGCCCTTGGCGTCGACGCCCGTCTGGCGGCTCTCGACCGCCACCTTCGAGCGGCTCCCCGCCTCGCGCGCGATGCCGCGGATGACGACGGTCCCGTTGTAGATCTCGGGGATCTCCATCTCCATCAACCGACGGAGGAAGCCCCGATGCGTGCGACTGGCGACGATCACCGGACCGCGCGTGGTGCGCCGCACCTCCATTACGTAGACCTTCAGGTGCTGACCGATGCGATACGTCTCGTTCGGCAGCTGCTCGGTCACCGCCAGGACGGCCTCGACGTCCTTGCCCATGTCGAGCACCACCGCCGAGTCGGTCGTGCGCTGCACGTTGCCGGTCATGATCTCGCCCTCGCGGGCCGCGTACTGCTGGAAGACCACGTCCCGCTGTGCCTCGCGGAGGCGCTGCCGGTACACCTGGCCGGCCGTCTGCGCCGCGATCCGCCCGAGCTGGGCCTGCGTCACGTTCTCGGGGATGCGGACCTTGCCGCCGACGCCGGTGGTCGGGTCGATCTTCTGGGCGTCCGCCGCCGTCATCTGGGCTTCTGGATCCTCGATCTCCTGCTCGCCCGCGACGACCTCGTACTCGCGCGCGACGCTGATCTCGCCGGTCTCCGGGTTGACCGTGACGACCACGTTCTCGGGGGCATCGGCGTTGCGCCGGTAGGCGGATTCGATCGCCTGCTCCAGCGTATGGATCAGGATGTCCTGGGGCACACCTTTCTCGGCGTTCAGCTGGAGCAGTGCTCCAATGAAGTCTCGATTCATGCCCCGCTCCTCTTCCCGCAGACAAACAAAGACGTGGGAGGCGAACCGACCCACGTCTCAGGCGCTCAGTTCAGTATTTAGTGGTTCGCAATGGCCGGTCGAACCGCGCCGAAGTATACCTGATCGCCCTCTTCCCCGCCAACGTCCAGCCTGGCGCCGGACCCCTCAGATCCGCCTGTGGCATTGCGTCAGGCCGCTCGGAATGCGGCCGATCGCGTTGACGCTCGCGCGGACCACGCCATACTCGGCTCTTGCCTGCTTGCTCGCTCTCCGAGCGATCGGTGGGCGTCTGTGGGCAGACTCATCGGTCTGGTGGCGTCTCGTCAGTGATTCGACTTCGCCTGACTGCATCGGTGGCCGGAGGTAGAGCCGACGTGAAAGCCAATCCATTGATGGCCGTGTCGGGATGGGAGGCGTTCACGCACGGCGTCTTCGCGATTGCCGTCACGCTCCTCGTGCTCGAGATCCACGTCCCCGTCTCCGCGGAGATCGACAGCGGAGCGGCGCTCGTCAGCGCCCTCGCGGAAGGGCTGCCGAGCTACGTCGCCTACGTCATCGGCTTCCTGTTCGTGGGCACCTATTGGCTCGCAACGCATCGGCTCATGGGCTGGCTGCGGGGCGTGGACCACTGGGGCGTCGTCCTGGGGCTCCTCTTCCTGATGGTCATCTCGGCGGTGCCGTTCGTGACCGCGCTGCTCGCGGAGTACATCGGCCTTGGCGACGGGCGCGACCAGGTGGGGCTTGTCGTCTTCTTGTCCTGGCAGCTGATTCTCTCGATCCTGGCGATCGCCAACCTTCGCTACGCTTCCCAGGGCGGGCGCCTCCTGAAGCCGACGATCAACGAGGACGGCCTGCGGACGTACTTCCGCTTCGCCTTGCTGGGTCCAGCGGTCTGGATCGTCACAATCCTGACCGCCATTTTCGTCGGCAGTGCCGTGACGCTGATCCTGACGGCGGTCGTCCTGGTCCTCTTCCTGGTGGTCGAACTCCCTGCGCCGGTCGACGAGCAACCGGTCGGGACCACTTCCTAAGCTGAGCCACCAGATCGGCGGATCGTGCGCCTCCGGAGCGCGGAGCTCTCGCTTGCTGGCCGCGATGCCAAGGCGTTCCCGGCTCTTGGATCGCCCGAAACGGGATCGCCCTCAAATGCCCGACAGTCGGTCGGCGCCGTTCAGCCCGCGGCTGTGCGCCTGCGGCCCAGCGAGAGGCCGGTCTGCCATCCGGCGTAGATGGCCAGCCCTAGCAGCCCAGCCGCGATGAAGACGAGCACGATCTCGGTCGGCCCGATCGACAGGCCGTAGTAATCGATGAGCCACCAGACCGTGTAGGCCGGCACGGCGCCGACGACCAGCCCGGCCAGGATTGCGAGCGCGGCGAGGACCGTCGAGGGCTACCGCCGGTAGGCCGGGGCGCACCCGCGCGATGGGGTGGCGGCCTCGCGGAACTAGTCGGGCGCCGGTCCGCCGCCGCCTCTCAGCCCTTCCGAGAGCGAGCCGGAGGGCGATTTCGCGCTCCTAGCCGCCGGTGAAGAGCCGCTGGATGTCCTGGATGCTGATGAGGACCACGAGCGCGATGAGGACCGCGAAGCCGGTCAGGTAGATGAGGGCCTCGCGCTCGGCGGGCATCCGTCGTCGACGGACCGCCTCGATGAGCACGACCGCGATCCGGCCGCCGTCGAGCGGCGGGAACGGCAGGACATTGAGGATCGCGAGGTTGATCGAGAGAATGCCGACGAACTGGACGATGGCCAGCAGTCCGGCATCGATGACCTCGCCGGTGATCTGGGCGATGCCGATCGGTCCGCGCGCGTCGCCCGCACCTTCCGGGTTGAGGCCGATCAGCCCGCCGACCGCTGCCGCGAGGCCGCCGGGGATCTCGACAGCCGCCCGCACCGCGGTCGAGAAACCGACGCCAAGCGCGGCGACCGGGTTCGTCGCCTGCGGCGGGCCCTCCCCCACCTCGTCGGCGCGCCAGCTGAAGCCGATGGCGCCGGTGCCCTGCCGGACCTGGTCCGCAGTCAGGTCGCGCGGCGTAACGGTGACCGTCGTCGTCTCGCCGTCGCGGATGATCGTGAGCGTGACCGGCTCGCCGGCGCGGCTCGTGACGTAGCTGGTGAGGTCGCGCGATTGCTCGAAGGTCTGGCCGTCGGCCGCCGTGATGACGTCGCCGATCACAAGCGCCTCCTCGGCCGGGCTGTTCTCCTGGATCTCGAGCACGTGGAGCGGCCCGAGGCTCACCGGCTGCGGCAGCGCAGCGGCCCATGAGAAGGCGAGCCCGGCGAGAATGAAGTTCATCGCCACCCCGGCCAGGAGGACGCCGATCCGGATCCAGATCGGCTTGCGGTTGAAGGCGCCTGCCATCGCGTGGTCGATCTCCGCATCGGTCAGGCCGCCCTCGCGCAGCCGCCGGATCTCGACGTCGCCGTCCTCGCCGAGCATCTTCACGAAGCCGCCGAGCGGGATCCAGTTCAGGCTGTACCGCGTGCCGTGCCACGTGACCGACGTGATCCGCGGCGGAAATCCGATTCCGAACTCCTCGACGGTGATCCCGGCCCGCTTGGCGCTGATGTAGTGGCCGAGCTCGTGGACGAGAACGAGGACGACGAGGATCGCGATGAAGGCCGCGACGGTGCCGATGACCTCGATCACGAGATCACCCCGGCCAGGCTGCTCCGCACTTCGGCGTCGAGCGCGATGATGCCGTCGAGGTCCGGCTCGTCCGACGCGCCCCAGCGCTCAACCGCGGAGCCGATCGTGTCAGCGATGGCCGGAAAGTCGATCCGCCCCGCCAGGAAGGCCTCGACCGCCACCTCGTCGGCGGCGTTGAGGATGACGCCGCGGTTGCCGCCGGCCTCGGCGGCCTCGCGAACGACGGCGTACGCGGGATGGTCCGCATCGGTCAGTGGGGCGAACTCGAGGCTGCCCCAGTCGGCCGGCGCGGACGATGTCGCAGGCGAGGGCAGGCGCTCCGGGTGGGTCAACGCGTACTGGATGGGGAGCCTCATGTCGGGCAGGCCGAGCTGGGCCTTGTACGAGCCGTCGGCGAACTCGACGAGCGAGTGCACGACGCTCTGGGGATGGATCACTGCGTCGATCTTAGAGTACGGGAGCCGATACAACCATCGAGCCTCGATGACCTCGAATGCCTTGTTCACCAGGGTCGCCGAGTCGATCGTGATCTTCGGCCCCATCCGCCACGTCGGGTGCGCCAGCGCGTCCTCCGCGGTGACCGATGCGAGCTGCGCCGCGTCGCGCCCGCGGAACGGCCCACCGCTGGCGGTCAGGACCAGACGCTCGACGTCTGCGATCCGTTCCCCGACCAGGCACTGCCAGATGGCCGAGTGCTCGCTGTCGACCGGACGGAGACGGTCCAGCGGCTCGCCGCCTGCCTCGTCGAGGAGCGCAACCACGAGGTGGCCGCCGGTCACGAGCGTCTCCTTGTTCGCCAGTGCGACGCGCTTGCCGGCCCGGATCGCGGCGAGCACGGCAGGCAGGGCGGCCATGCCGGTCGTGGCCACGACCACCATCTCGACGCCGTCGGCGGTCGCGAGCTCCTCGAGTCCGCCGGTTGCCCACCGGCTCTCGAGTCCGGTCGGTCGGTCACCCGGTGCCCAGGCTCTCGCCCGCGGCCATGCGGCGAGCTGGGCGCTGAAGCGGTCGTCGGCGTGACCCGCGGCGAGGCCGACCACCTCGAAGCGATCCCGAAGGGCGGCGACGACCTCGAGCGTCTGGCGTCCGATCGACCCGGTCGAGCCGAGGACGGCGAGGCCCGTCACACCACGCGCCCGGCGACCAGCAGCGCGTAGCCGGCCAGCACAGGGGCGGCAAAGAGGAACGAGTCGATCCGGTCGAGGATGCCGCCGTGCCCCGGCACGAGGAAGCCGGACTCCTTGCGTCCGGCCGCACGCTTGAGCATCGATTCGGCCAGGTCGCCGGCCTGGGCGGCGATGCCGACGACCGGCCCGATGATCAGCGGGTGCCACGGCTCGAGCCCGATGAGCACGGCGCCGACGCCGGCGGCGATCGTCGCCAGCACGAGCCCTCCGGCGAGGCCCTCGATCGTCTTCGACGGGCTGATGTGGTCGAGCATCCTCCGGCGTCCGATCATCCGGCCGGTGGCATAGGCGCCGGTGTCGTAGCCCCACACGACGAGGACGAGCGTCAGCGCCCACGCGGCGCCGGAGCCGAGGCCGAAGACGCCGACCGGCGTGTTCCACGACCCGCCGGCGGGGGCGAGGTGCGCGACGAGCACGATCGCGGGCAGGAGCAGGCCGACGTACGAGATGCCGAACGTCGTCGTCGCCCACGTCTGGAAGCCGGCGCGCGGGTCCGCGCGCGTGAAGGACACGAGCGCGAGGAGGAGCATCGCCGCGACGAGCGTCGCCGCCACGAGCCCTGGAGGGTCGAGTGCCGTCACCAGGGTGGTGACGACCCCGCCCACCCCGCCCTCGTTGGCGCTGACCAGGCCGGCGGCGGTCAGCGCGATGCCGGCCACGATGGCGAGCACCTGCGGCGGCTCATACCCGGCCGCGTCGAGCAGCGCCACGACCTCGACAAGCGCCAGGAACGCGACGATGCCGATGAGGAGCGACAGCCACGGCTCGCCGAGGAAGACGATCGCCAGGATCAGCGGCGCGAGAAGGAGGGCGGTGATGAGGCGCGTGCGGAGCATCGGTCAGCCGCCGAACCGGCGCTCGCGGCGCTCGTAGTCGGCGAGGGCGTTGTCGAAGTCGTCGGCGGTGAAGTCCGGCCAGAACTTCGCGCAGAAGACGAGTTCGGCGTACGCAGCCTGCCAGAGCAGGAAGTTGCTCGTGCGCTGGTCGCCGCCGGTGCGGATGACGAGATCGACGTCCGGCTGGCCGGCGGTGTAGAGAAGGTCGGCGAAATGCGCCTCGTCGACCTCGTTCGGGTCCACTCGCGCGGCCATCAGCGCCCGCGCCGCGTCGACGATCTCGGCGCGGCCGGAGTAGTTGAAGCAGATGTTGAGGGTGAGGTCCGCGCCGTGGCTCGTCCGGTCCTCGGCCGCGCGGATCGAGCGCTGGACGTCCGACGGAGCCTCGTGCAGGCGGCCGATGACCCGGACGCGCACGCCCTCCGTGATGAGCTCATCGGTGTACTGGCGCACCGCGCCGTCGATGAGCCCGAACAGCCCCGACACCTCGTCGTCGGGACGTGCCCAGTTCTCGGTGCTGAAGGTGTAGACGCTGAGCGTCCCGACGCCGCGGTCACGGGCGCGGCGCACGACCGGGCGGATGGCCTCGATGCCCTGGACATGCCCCGCGAGCACCGGCAGGCCGCGCTCGCGTGCCCAGCGCCGGTTGCCGTCGGCGATGATCGCCACGTGCCGTGGCCGAACCGGCTCGGGCAGCGGTCAGACCTCCAGGATCTCTGTTTCCTTGCGGTCGGCGCGCGCGTCGATCGCCTCGATGTGCCGGTCGGTCAGCTTCTGGAGATTCTCGAGCTCGCGCCGCTCCTCGTCCTCGCCGAGGTCCCCGTCACGCAGGGCCTTCTTCAGCGCGTCCGCCGCCTCCCGCCGGTGGTTGCGGACCTCGACACGAGCGTCCTCCGTCCGGCGGCGGACCTGCTTGACCATCTCCTTGCGGCGCTCCTCGGTGAGCGGCGGCACGTTGAGCCTGACCACGGTGCCATCGACGTTCGGCATGAGGCCGATGTCGCTCTTCGTGATCGCCTTCTCGATCGCCGACAGGACCGATCGGTCCCATGGCTGGATGACGATCAGGTGCGGGTCCGGCGTGCTGATGCCGGCCACCTGGTTGAGTGGCGTCTGGGTGCCGTAGTAGTCGACGGTGATGCGCTCGACCATCCCGGTCGAGGCTCGGCCGGTCCGAACGGTGGCGAAGTCGCGCTCCATGGCCTCGATCGCGCGCTGCATCTTCGGCTCGACGGCGGTCAGCGCCTCGTGCATCATCGGGACTCCTCTGCTGCGATCAGCGTACCGATGCGCTCGCCGCGGACCGCCCTGGCGATGTTGCCGGCGACCGTCATGTCGAACACGACGATCGGCATGTCGTTGTCCATCGCCAGGCTGACGGCGGTGGCGTCGAGCGCCTGGAGCCGGTTGCTCAGCAGCTCGGTGTAGCCGATGCGGCTGTAGCGCTGCGCCTCCGGGTGCTTCTCCGGGTCGGCATCGTACACCCCGTCCACCCGGGTCGCCTTCAGGATGACCTGGGCGTGGATCTCGACGGCGCGCAGGGTCGCGGCGGTGTCGGTCGTGAAGTACGGGTTGCCGGTCCCGGCCACCATCACGACGACCCGGCCCTTCTCGAGGTGCCGCACGGCGCGGCGCCGGATGTACGGCTCACAGATCTCGTTCATCGCGATCGCGCTCATCACCCGCGTCGGCTGGCCGAGCTGCTCGAGCGCATCCTGGATGGCGAGCCCGTTCATGACGGTCGCCAGCATCCCCATGTAATCGCCGGTCGCGCGGTCCATGCCCTTCGCACTGGCCGCCAGCCCGCGGAAGATGTTCCCGCCGCCGACGACGATCGCCGCCTGGATTCCCTCGGCGGCCGCATCGGCCACCTCCCGGGCGATCTCCCGCACGACACCGGGATCGATCCCGTACTCGGCCTCGCCGAGCAGAGCCTCGCCGGACAGCTTCAGGAGCACCCGGCGCGGGGGCGTGGTCGCCAGGGCGGCGGCCGCATCGGTCATGCGCTCTCCGCGGCCTCACCGTCGGCGTCGGCCGGCGCGGAACCCCCCACCGCCATGCGGGCGAAGCGGGCGACACGGATGTTCTCGCCGAGCAGCGCAACCTTCTCGGTGATCAGCTCTGCGACCTTCTGGTCGGTGTCGCGGTAGGGCTGGTCGAGGAGGCAGATCTGCTCGAACCACTTGTTGAGCTTGCCCTCGACGATCATCGGGACGCGATCGGCCGGTCGGCCCTCGCGCTCTGCGTCGACGGCGAAGAGCCGCTTCTGCTCCTCGACGAGCTCCGCAGGCACGTCCTCGCGGCTGATGTAGGCCGGCTCCAGCGCGGCGACGTGCATCGCGATCGCCCGCGCCAGCTCCTGGAAGTCGTCGGTGCGCGCCACGAAGTCGGTCTCGCAGTTGAGCTCGAGCAGGACGCCGAGGCGTGAGCCGTGGTGGATGTAGCTGGAGACCACGCCCTCGCGCGCCACCCGGCCCGCCTTCTTCGCCGCCGTCGAGAGGCCCTTCTCGCGCAGCCAGAGCACGGCGGCGTCGAAGTCGCCCCCGGACTCCTCCAGCGCGCGCTTGCAATCCATGATGCCCGCCCCGGTCATCTCCCGGAGCCGCTTCACGTCCTCTGGCTTGATCATCAGCGTGTTCGTCATGGTCCTTTCCTGGCGGCGGCTAGGTGGCCGCCGGCTTGGTGTGCTCGTCGATCTGCCGCTCGTGCTCCCGATCGGGATCGTGCTCCGGTTCGCCCTCGTCGATGTGGGCGGCGCGGCGCGCCCGCGCCTTGCGCTCTTCCTCCTCCGCGTCGTCCTCAGGCTCGGGCTCGAAGACGAGCGCCTCGCCCGATGCCAGCGCGGCGGTGTAGTCGGCCTCCGAGGTGAGCGTCGTGTCGTCGACCGGTGGCAGCGCCTCGGCCTGCTCGAACTCCTCGTCCAGCTTCGCCTGGCGCTCCTGCTGGGCGGTGGTGGCCGCATCGGCGACGACGCCGCAGATGAGCCGGACCGAGCGGATCGCGTCGTCGTTGGCCGGGATCACCCAGTCGATGAGGTCCGGGTCGCAGTTCGTGTCGGTCATCGCGACGATCGGGATCTCGAGCCGCCGCGCCTCGGCGACCGCGATCTCCTCGCGATGCGGGTCGACGATGAACACCGCGCCGGGAAGCCGGCGCATCTTGCGAATGCCGCCGAGGACCGCGTTCAGCTTGGCGATCTCCTCGGTCAGCTTCGAGGCCTCCTTCTTCGTGAGGCGGTCGAACTCGCCGGCATCGCGTCGCGCCTCGAGGGCCTCGAGACGCTGGATGCGGCGCTTGATCGTCGTGAAGTTCGTGAGCATCCCGCCCAGCCAGCGCGTGTTGACGTAGTGCTGGCCGGATCGCTGCGCGGCCTCCGCGAGCGCCTCCTGGGCCTGCTTCTTCGTCCCGACGAAGAGGACGCTGTCGCCGCGTCGCACGGTCTCGCGGATGAACTCGAGGGCAGCGTCGAGCCGGCTGACCGTCTGGGCCAGGTCGATGATGTGGATTCCGTTGCGCTCGGCGAAGATGTACTCGCGCATCTTCGGATTCCAGCGCCGGGTCTGATGCCCGAAGTGGACGCCCGCTTCGAGCAGCTGCTTCATGCTGGTGGCAGCCACGTGTCGATACCTCCGGTTGTTCCTCCGCCGGGCATCCGCTCCCAGGTCGACCCTCGGTTGACTCACGAGGGCACCGCCGACCAGCAGGATCCGCCAGGCGTGTGTGATGGGACAGTGCTCGGGGAAGCCCGCGAGCGGCGCTGAGTATAGCCGGTCACGACTTCGGGCACCAATGGCGGTCATCGTCACCGGACCGATGCGGACGCCACCGATCTGCACCCCACGGTACGGAAGTACTCCCAAGGTCCCCCATGCGTACCTTGACCCTCCGGAGGGCCCTCCTAGCATCGGCCAGCGACCCGATTGCACCGCCTGGAGGACCGATTCATTGCGAGCCCCACGATTGGCTCTGACCGGAGGCATCACCCTCGCGATCGCCATCACGCCCGTTCTCGCCGCCACCGTGCTTGCGGCCGATCCGACCGTCGTCGTCCAGCCCGGAGATACGCTCACCGGGATCAGCCGGCGCCACGGTGTCTCCATCCAGCGGCTGGCCAACCTGAACGACCTGGTGGACCCGAGCCGGATCTTCGCCGGCCAGCGGCTGCGGATCGGGCGCGATCGGTCCGAGCCGGCGGGTCCGTCGAGGGGATCGAGCGCACGGGCACGGGCGCGCGCGGCGGTCCATGTCGTGACCGCGGGGTCGACGTTGTGGGGCATCGGACAGCGATACCGCGTGAGCGTCACCGCCATCGCGGCGGCCAACGGCATCGCCGACCCCGGCCGGATCTTCGTCGGCCAGCGGCTCGTCATCCCCGGCGCATCGACGCCGCGCCACACCGGCTCGCGGTCGCCGCGCGCCCGTGCATCGGCGCCCCGGCCTCGGGCGCGGGTCGTCCACGTCGTCACCCAGGGTGCGACCCTGTCCCACATCGCGGTGCGCTACGGCGTCAGCGTGAGCTCGATCGCCGCCACCAACCGGATCGCCGACCCGAGCCGGATCTTCGTCGGCCAGCGGCTCGTCATCCCCAGGGCGAACGCCTCGGCCTCGCCGTCGGCACGGCCCGCGAGGACCGCGGCTCGGCCTGCGATGTCGGCCTCGATGGCGAGCCTCGTCGCCCGGCGCGGCTGGATGCGCGGCAACCTCGCGCGCGCGGCCGATCAATACGGCGTGCCGCGGTCGCTCGTGCTCGCGGTGGCCTGGCAGGAGTCGGGCTGGCAGCAGCATGTCGTCAGCCACGCCGGCGCGGTCGGCGTCATGCAGCTGATGCCCGGGACCGCACGGTGGGTCGGCGAAACGATGCTCGGTCACCGGGTGCGCATCGACCAGGCGCGCAGCAACATCGCCGCCGGCGTCCGGCTCCTCCGCCACTACCTCCATCGGTACAACGGCAACCTCGACCGCGTCCTGGCCGCGTACTACCAGGGCCAAGGCGCGGTGGACGCCCACGGCATCTATCCGGTGAGCCGTCCGTACATCGCGTCGATCAAGTACCTCAAGCGCGTCTTCGGCGGCTGACACCCTCAGCCGATGCCCGGGATGCGGACGAGGCGCCATCGTCCGCGCTCCCCGCTCGGCTCGACGCTGACGAGATCGACGCGCAGCGCCCCGTGCGGGTGCCGGCCGCTCGCCGCGATGGCGCCCAGCGTCCTGGCGAGACGTGCGACGCGTCGTGCGTCGACCGACGCCGCCGCGGCTCCGGTCCGGCGCGTTCGCCGGGCACGGACCTCGATCGCCACGAGCGTGCGGTGCGGGTCGATCGCGACAAGGTCGACCTCGCCGCCGGTCGGTGAGCGAGCGCGGCGCTCGACGACACGCCAGCCGGCATCGGTCAGCCAGGCGGCGACCGCGGCTTCGGCGGCAAGCCCGAACAGGTGACGGGGATCGCCCATCGGCCGAGGATGGAGCGCGGGCGCTTACGGGCCGCTTATCGCCGGGTTACCGGGCGTCAGGCAGAGGCGAAGGCAACCTCGAGATCCTCGACCGGGTCGAGGTCGTCCAGCTCCACCTCGTCCAGCACGTCGGGCGGGCTGAAGTCGAGCTCCATCTGCTGGCCGAGCTCGACGGCGCGGACCCGCGCGAACGAGCGACGGTGAAAGGCCGTGATGCCGTGCTCCTCGATCCCCCGGCGGTGGTCGAGGGTCGCGTAACCGGCGTTGTGCTCCCAGCCATAGAACGGGTGGCGTGCCGCCAGGCGGTCCATGAGCCGGTCGCGGATGACCTTGGCGACGATCGATGCGGCGGCGATCGAGTAGCACTTCGCGTCGCCACGCACGATCGCGGTGTACGAGCCGACGTGCTCCTGGAAGCCGTAGACGCGGAGGCCGTCGATGAGGACGTGCTCGCGCTCGGCGACGCGGCAGATCGCCCGGCGCATCGCGAGGTTCGTGGCGTGGTAGATGTTGATGCGGTCGATCTCGGCCACGCTCGCCGCACCGATGCCGACCGCCAGCGCTCGGCGGCGGATCTGCGGGAAGAGGCGCTCACGCTGCGCGCGGGACAGCATCTTCGAGTCGCGCACGCCTGGAATGCGGCGCGCGTACGGCTGCCAGGCCACGGCCGCGGCGACGACCGGTCCGCTCAGGGAGGCCACGCCGACCGCATCGGCGCCGACGATGACCGTGCGTCCGGCTTGCCAGTGCTCGCGCTCGACGCGCGTCGATGGCCGCATCACGCGCTGCGGTCGCCGCTTGCCGGTCATGCCACCAGTCTAGGCCGCCGCCGGGGCGGCCGAGGTTCAGTTGGCGCGGCGCTCGCGGAGGGTGGCGGACTTGCCGACGCGGTCGCGCAGGAAGTACAGCTGGGCGCGTCGGGCGACGCCGTGGCGGACGACCTCGATCTTGTCGATCCGCGGCGCGTGGACCATGAAGGTTCGCTCGACGCCGACGCCGCTCGCGATGCGGCGGACGGTGATGGCCCGGTTCAGGCCGCCGCCACGCATGCGCATGACCGTTCCCTCGAAGACCTGGATCCGCTCGCGGGTGCCTTCGACCACCTTGACCGACACGCGCACGGTATCGCCAGGGGCGATCTCCGGGACATCGGTCCGGAGCTGCTCGCGCTCGAGCTCCTTGATGGCGTTCATCGGGACGACCTCGCTCTCGCGGCTGGGCCGCGGCTCATCGGTGTGACATGCGAACGCGACCGCTGACAGCGGCCGCGACGGGCGGGAGTATAGCAGCGACGCCGGAATGGAGGCAAGGCGCGTGGCCGTGCCCGGGCTCGCCCTGACCGATGCAACGCTCGTGTGATGAGCAGCCGCGCTCACCCTGCCTCGTCGCGCAGTTCGTCGAGGATGGACCGATCCGCATCGGTCAAGGGTGCGGTCTCCAGGAGGTCGGGCCTGCGCTGAAGGGTCCGGCGCAGCGCCTCGCGCCGACGCCAGCGGCCGACCTCCCCGTGGTTGCCGCCAAGCAGCAGCGGCGGGACGTCGAGGTCGCGGAACCGCTCGGGGCGGGTGTACTGCGGGTGCTCGAGCAGGCCCTCCGCGAACGAGTCGGACTCGTGCGAGGCCTCCTGGATCGCGCCGGGCAGCAGTCGCACGACGGTATCGATGAGCACGAGGGCCGGCAGCTCGCCGCCGGTGAGGACGTAGTCGCCGATGCTCACCTCGCGGTCGACCAGCGTCCGGACGCGCTCGTCGATCCCCTCGTAGCGCCCGGAGACCAGCGCCAGGTGCGGCTGCGCCGCCAGCTCGCGCGCCAGCGCATCGGTCAGGCGCTCGCCGGCCGGGTCGAGCAGGACCACCTCCGCGCCCTCGGCGCGCAACGGCTCGATCGCCGCGAACAGCGGCTCCGGCCGCATGACCATCCCCGCCCCGCCGCCGTACGGGTAGTCGTCGACAGACCGATGACGGCCGAGGCCGTGCTCACGCAGGTCGTGGACGCCAAAGGAGACGATCCCCTGCTCGGCCGCGCGGCCGACGATCGAGGTGCGCAGCGGCAGCTCGAAGAGCTCCGGAAAGAGCGTGACGACGTCGATGCGCATCGGTCAGCGAACCTCCTCGGCCTCGTCGGGGGCGACGACCATCACGCCGGCCTCAAGGTCGATGCGCTCGACGGCGGTCCGCAACGCAGGAACGAGCCGCTCACCCGACGGACCGATGATCCGGTACACCTCGTTGCCTCCGGCGCGGAAGACCTCCACGAGCTCGCCCACCGCCTCGCCATCGGGCGACTCGACCCGCAGGCCGATGAGGTCGTCCCAGTAGAACGTGCCGGCCTCGAGGTCGCGGGCCGGAACCTCGAGGTAGCGCCCGGCGAGCGGTTCCGCCGCCTCGCGGTTGTCGATGCCGTCGAGGTGGACGACCGGGACCCTGCCGCCGGACTCCACGCGGCGGATGCGTCGCGCAGCCGTCTCACCCTCCAGCCAGACCTCGGCGTCAGGCTCGAGGCGTTCGGGCCAGTCGGTCAGGATCTCGACGCGCAGGCCGCCCTTGAGGCCCTTCGCGCCGAGGACGCGTGCGACGGCGCGCCGATCACTCGGCGTCGGAGACGATCTCGAGCTCGACGTGGCGTCCGTCCCGCGCGGCCATCACCCGCAGCAGGCTGCGCATGGCGTTGGCGATGCGTCCGTCGCGCCCGATGACGCGCCCCATGTCCTCCTGGTCGACGCCGAGCGTGAGCAGCGTCTCGTCGCCGTCTTCCTCGACCTCGACAAAGACTGCGTCCGGCTTGTCGACGAGCGACTTCGCGACGTATTCGAGGAAGTCCTTCACGCCTCGCTCGCCTTCTTGTCGCCTGCTTCGGCAGCGGGCTCGTCCTCGGCCGGCGCATCCGCGGGGGCATCCTCGGCCGGCGCCTCGGCGGGCGGTGCCTCCTCGGCGACAGCCTCAGCTGCAGGGCACTCGGCGGCCTCAGCTGCGGGCGCGTCCTCGGCGGGCGCCTCGGCAGCAGGGGCATCCTCGGCGGGCGCCTCGGCTGCGACGGCCTCAGCCGGGGGTGCCTCCTCGGCCGGCGCCTCGGCAGTGGCCTTGGACTTGGCGGCGGCCTTGCGCGACGGCTTGGCGCCGGCGCTGCGGGCTCGCTTCGGCGCGGGCGCATCGGCCCCGGCCTGCGCCGTCGCCTCGGCCTGGCGCATGAGCCTCACGACCATGTCGGACGGCTGAGCGCCCTTGCCGATCCAGGCCTTGATCTTGTCGGTCTCGAGCTTGACGGTGGCGGGCTCGGTGAGCGGGTCGTAGTAGCCGAGAATCTCGAGCGCCCGCCCGTCGCGCGAGCGGCGCTTGTCGATGGCGATCACGCGATACGCGGGGCGCTTCGTGGCCCCGACGCGTGTCAGCCTGATTGCAACTGCCAAGGGGTTCTACCTCTGGTGTGGGTGCTGGACGTTCAATCGGCTCACGGCTCAGGGACCGTGAGCACTGCGTGGAATTCGATCTGATCGGGCCGGGTCGGAACGGTGAGTGCGAAGGACCCGAGTCCGGACAGGATATCGCGTGCGTCGTCGGGGAGCTCGACGACGAGGCTGAGGAGGCTGCCGAGGGTCGCGACATCGACCCACGCCTCGGTCCCGGCGCGCACCCCGGCGACCCCGAACGCCTGCTCGTAGGCGCTGGTCCCGTCGAGGGTGAAGCCGCTGGTGCGGGCCTCCGCCACGGCTGCGACGTCGATGGGGTCGAGACCGATGACGACCACGCCATCGACCACCCCGAATGCCGCGTCGATCGTGCCGGGAACGGAGATCGCCGTGATCTCGATGCCATCCAGCGTCTCGGTCGAGCTCGTGCCGCCGGCGGATCCGATCCGATCGGCGACGCGCCGGAGCGTGTCCGTCGCTGCCTCGGGGTCCGAAGGGCGCAGGAGGAGCTGGCCGGACGGCATCGCCGTCGGCCCGATGCCGCCGAAGGCGAGTGCCACCTCCGCGTCGAGGAGCGGCAGGACGTCCTCGTCGAGGTCGACGCCGAGCGCGAATGCCGCCAGCGCCCGGATCGTGTCGAGCGAGCTCGTGACCTCCTCGCCCTCCGGCACCTCGCCGGCCACCGCGAGGGCCTCCTCGAGCACGCCCGCCAGCCCGAACACGGTCACCTCCGCCAGGGTCTGCTCCGGCATCCAGGCGGACAGGGTCCCCTGTGGGACGGGGTCGGCCGCGGGCGATGCGGCCGTCGAGGGGAGGGGCGCGCTGCCACTGAGGCGCAGCCCGTCGTTCTCGGCGACGAGGACCGCGCTGGCGGTCGTGGCTCCGCCGAGGTCGGTGGTCGTCCCGGACGCCTCGGCGACGCCGGCGAGGTCGACGTAGAACGAGGCAAGGTGGTCGGGCAGCCCGTCCATCGCGTCGGTGAAGGCCGGCTGCGTGGCCAGCGACTCCTCGGCGGCGCTCGTGTCGATCACGGCGTGGATCGCATCGGCCCCGTTGCCGACCACGACCATGCCGTCGACGACCGCGTAGGCAGTCCCCTCACCGACCTGGAGCTCGACGCCCTCGTACGTCTCGCTCGTGAAGGTGAGCCCCTGGTCGGCGGTGAGGCTCGCGAGCGAGGCGCTCGCCACCTCGGGGTCGCTGGTCTCGGCGAGGATGACCGTCGCGGCCTCGAGCGCATCGGTGCCGGTCGGCCAGGCGGCGACGGCGACCTGGTCGCCAAGCCACGGCTTCACGTCGGCCCGATAGTCGATGCCGGTCATCGACAGCAGGTTCTGGACGACCTGGTCGATCTTGTCGTCCAGCGCCGCCTCGTCGGCGAACCCTGGCAGGCGGGAGATGAGGCCCGACAGGTTCATCTGCTGGCCCGTCGACGGCTGCAGGTAGAGGTTGGCGTACACGACCGTGTTGGCCGGAGCCATCGTGGCGGCTCGATCCGCGGCACCGGCGAAGAGGAAGAGGTAGCTGGCGAGAACCGCGACACCGACCAGCCCGATGAGGGTGACCGAGGCGATGACGAGCCGATGCATCCCGGTGGTCAGCGTCCGAGCAGGGCGCCGAGGCCGCCGCCGGTACGCGGCATCTTCCCGCTCGAGATCATCTTCATCATCTTCTGCATCTCGGCGAATTGCTTGAGGAGCCGATTGACCTCGGCGGTCGAGGTGCCGCTGCCGAGCGCGATGCGCCGGCGACGGCTCGCTTTGATGACGTCCGGCCGGCGCCGCTCCTCGGGCGTCATCGAGTCGATGATCGCCTCGATCCGCTTCATCTGGCCCGAGTCGACCGCTTCCTGCGCGGCGCCCGCCATCTGGCCCGCGCCGGGGATCATGCCGACGAGCTGGCCGATCGGTCCCATCTTCTTGATCTGGTTGAGCTGGCTGCGGAAGTCCTCCAGGGTGAAGCGGTTCTCCATCAGCCGCTGCGCGGCGCGCTCCGCCTCGTCCTGGTCGACCGTCTCCTGCACGCGCTCGACGAGGCTCACGATGTCGCCCATGCCGAGGATTCGCTGCGCCAGGCGATCCGGATGGAACGGCTCGAGGCCATCGGTTCGCTCGCCGGTGCCGAGGAAGCTGACCGGCAGGCCCGTCGCCGACCGGATGCTGAGCGCCGCGCCGCCCCGGGCGTCGCCGTCCATCTTCGTGAGCACGAGCCCGGTGACCGGCAGCTTGGCGTGGAACGCCTCGGCGACCTTCACCGACTCCTGGCCGGTCATCGCGTCGACGACGAGCAGCGTCTCCGCCGGCGTGACCGCGCCGGAGATCCGCACGAGCTCGTCCATCATCGCCTCGTCGACGTGAAGGCGGCCGGCCGTGTCGAGGATCATGACGTCCACGCCGCGCGCCTTCGCCACCTCCAGCCCGGAACGTGCCACCTCGAGCGCCGGCGTCCCGACCGGCCGGGTGTGGACCTCGACCCCGACCTGGTCGCCGAGCTGCACGAGCTGATCCACCGCCGCGGGCCGATACACGTCGGCAGCCACGAGCAGCGGCTTCTTGCCGTCCTTGCGCAGGCGCACGGCGAGCTTCGCCGCAGTCGTCGTCTTGCCCGAGCCCTGGAGGCCGACCATCATCAGGACCGATGGCTTCGCATCGAGCCGGAGCTTGTGGCGCTCCCCGCCGAGCACGGCGACGAGCTCGTCGTGCACGATCTTGACGATCTGCTGCCCCGGATTGACTCCGTTGAGCACGTCGGCGCCGAGGGCGCGCTCGCGGACGCGCGCGACGAACTCCTTGACGACCTTGAAGTTGACGTCGGCCTCGAGGAGCGCAAGCCGGATCTCGCGCAGCGACTCGTCGAGGTCGGCCTCGGTGATGCGCGCCTTGCCGCGAAGGCGCTGCGTGACGCCCTGGAGGCGCGCGGACAGGGACTCGAACATGGTGGACCGCTAACGGGGTGTCTCAGGACCGGCGGGAACCGGCGGGCAAACGGCTGCCCATTCTAGGGGCGGCCGTGCCGGGCGGCAACGCGCCGGCCGGGACTACTCCGCGAAGAGCCACTCCACGAACGCCTCGGGGTCGAACGGCGCGAGCTGATCGATCTCCTCGCCGATGCCGGCGAAGACGATCGGCACGCCGAGCCGATCGGCCGCGGCCAGTGCCACGCCTCCCTTCGCGCTGCCGTCGAGCTTGGTCAGCACGATCCCGGTCACGCCGACCTCGCGACTGAACCCCTCCGCCTGGAGCAGCCCGTTCTGGCCGGTGGTCGCATCCAGCACGAGCAGCACGTGGCGCGGCTGGCCGGGGAGGCGCCGCTCGATGACGCGCCGGATCTTCGACAGCTCGTCCATCAGCTGCTGCTTGTTCTGGAGCCGCCCCGCCGTGTCGACCAGGACCGCGTCGAGGCCGCGCGACTCGGCCGCGGCCACCGCGTCGAAGGCCACCGCACCGGGATCGGCGCCGGCACGCTGGGCGACGACCGATACGCCGAGCTGCTCTCCCCAGATCCGGAGCTGCTCGATCGCGGCCGCCCGGAACGTGTCCGCGGCCGCGAGCGCCAGCGTGTGTCCCTCGGCCAGGAGCCGGTGGGCGAGCTTGGCGATCGTCGTCGTCTTGCCGGTGCCGTTGACGCCGACGAAGAGGATGACCGACGGTGCCGGCCCGAGCTCGAACGACCCCGAGCCGACGCGGGCGAGGCGGTCGCGGAGCTCGGTCGCCAGCGCGAGGCGGGCGTCCTCGCCGGTGCGGCCGCCGTCGGCGCGGAAGCGCTCCCGAGCGGCGTCGATGAGCTCGAGCGTCGTCGTCGCACCGACGTCCGCGCCGATGAGCACCTCCTCGACGTCGTCCCACGTCGCGTCGGTGGCGGGCGAGCTCCCGCCGAGGATCGAGCGCAGCCGCGCACCGAGGCCCGAGGGCGCGGCACGCAGGCCCATGCCACGCGGCTCGCGGGCCGGGCGGGCGACGGTCGCCGGCGGCAACGCGGATTCGGCGGCGGGCGGAACCTCCGGCTCCGGCGGATCGCGGCGGCGGCGGAACACCTAGGCGCCGACCTCGACGGGGACGTCGGCGAGCCGCAGTGACAGGACGCGGCTGACGGCGGCATCGGTCATCGTCACGCCGTAGATCGTGTCGGCCACCTCGATCGTCGCGCGGTTGTGGGTGATGACGACGAAGTCGATCGACTCGCTGAGCTTGCGCAGCGCCTCGGCGAAGCGGCCGATGTTGGCCTCGTCGAGCGCCGCGTCGACCTCGTCGAGGATGCAGAACGGCACCGGGTTGACGGTGAGCATTGCGAACAGCAGCGCCACGCCGGTGAGCGCCCGCTCCCCGCCCGATAGCATCGCCAGGCGCTGCAGCCGCTTGCCCGGCGGGCGAACGACGATCTCGATCCCGCCGGCGGCATCGCCATCGGTCTCGTCCGAGCGCTGCAGCGAGGCCGATCCGCCGGCGAACAGGAGCCGGCAGAACTCGTCGAACTTGACGCCGATGGCGCGGAAGGCGGCGTCGAACAGCTCCTCGATCTCCGCGTCGAGCCGCGCGATCAGCTCCTCGGTCGACTCGATCGCCCCGCGCAGGTCGGCGTCCTGGCCGGTCATCTCCTCGAGCCGCGCGGCGACCTCGCGATGCTCCTCGACGGCGAACGGGTTGACCGAGCCGATCTGGGCCAGCGTCCGGCGGACGCGGCGGACCTCGGCGTCCAGCGCATCGTCGTCGAGCGCGTCGATCTCCTCGATCGGTGCCTCGACGCTCGTCTCGGGCAGCCCGTCCATCGCCAGCTCACGCTCGCGGCCAAGCGCCGCGAGGGCCTCGTCGCGGAGCGAGGCCTCGATGGCGGTCGCCTGCGCGTCGCGCTCCAGCTCGGCAAGCCGGGCGCCCCCGCCACCGGCGTCGCGCTCGAGCTCGAGCAGCTCGGAGCGTCTCGCGGTCCGCTCGCCCTCGGCCGTCGCATGGGTCGCGGCGGCCTCGGTGTCGTTCGCGCGCGCCACCGTCGCCTCCGCCTCGAGCTCGGTCCGCTCGCCGGTGAGGTGCTCCACGCTCGCTCGACGATCGGGCAGCGCCGCCGTCAGCTGGGCGACTCGGGCCTCCCGCAGCGACCGATCGCTGCGACGACCGGCGACACGCGTCTCGAGCGCCTCGGCATCGCCGCGGTTGGCGTTCCAGGCCTCGCGCGCCGCGTCACGCGCTCGAGCCCGCTCGTCACGCTGCGCCCGCGCGCGGTCGGCGGCCTGCTGGAGCTCCGCCAGGCGTGCGGGCGGCGTCGTCGGGCCGTCGCCGCCAAGCGGCGCCGGCGCCTCGGCGAGGTCGGCGTCCAGCTGCGCCAGCCGCTCGGAGCGCCGGGTGATGCCGTCATCGGCGGCGGCAGCCTCGGCGCGCAGGCGACGGAGGGTGGCATCCGCCACGTCGGTCGCTTCACGTGCCGTCAGGTGTGCATCTCGCGCGGCACGAAGAAGCTCGGTTGCGGCGTGGGCCTCGCCCTGCGCGGCACGCGACTCGTCTTCCATGCGACCGACTGCGGCGGCGAGGTCGCGCCTCCGGGCGTGCGCGCGGGCCGATGCCCCTCCCGGTGGATCGGCGCGGCCGCGCAGGACGATCACGCCACGACCGTCGGCCAGGTCGCCTTCGGGCGTCACCGCGCTCCAGCCGGCCGGCAGGCGCTGCCAGCCATCGAGCAGCGCGCCGACGTCGCGTGCGACCGCCGTTCGCTGGAAGGCGAGCGGCGCGCGATCGCCGGACCCGGTCCACTCGGCCAGGGTCCGCTCCCCCGCCACCGCCTCGAGCGCGGCGCTCCGACCGTCGTCGCCGTTGGTGGAGGTCTCGGTCAGCAGCCGCGCCGCACCCCGGGCCCCCGCGAGCTGACCGCGCGGATCGTCACCGGTCCACAGCAGCGCCCCTTCCAGCTCGCCGCCGACGACAGCCTCGACCGCCGGCCACGCCGCTTCCGGCGCGTCGACCGTGTCGAGCAGGCTCGACCAGCCCGCCGCCGCGAGTCGACGGCCGAGCCGCGCCTCCGCGTCGTGCGGCTCCTCCGCCGCGGCCAGCTCCGCCCGCGTGGCGCGCAGCCGCTCCGTGATCTCGACGGCTGCCTGACGCGCGGCATCGGCGGCGCCCTGTGCCGCGTCCCGCTCCTCCTCGGCCCGATCGAGCGCGGAACCCGCCGCGGTAGCGCGGGAGTCGGCGTCCGCCAACGCGCTGCGTGCCGCTGCCAGCGCGGCGCGTGCGTCCTCGAGTCCGGCGACCTGTTGCTCGCGTTCGGCGCTGGCCTCCTCGAACCTGGCTCGACGTCGAGCCGCCTCCTCCGACTCTCGTGCGGCCGCGGCGATCCGGTCGCTCTCACGCGCGCGAAGCTCGGCCACTGCCTCCTCGGCGGTCAGGAGTGCCTCGTCGGCCGCGGCAAGCTCCGCGACGGCCGCCCGCCAGCCCTCTTCGGCCTCGGCGGCGCGCCGGACGGCCGGCGCGACCTCGGCGACGGCCTCGTCATCGGTGCTGTCCAGCTCGCGCCGCGCCTCGGTGAGCTCGGCCGTCTCACGCTCGAGCGCGGCGGCCAGCTCGCGCAGTCGCGTGTCGAGCGCCTCGAGCCGGCCCTCGGCGCGAATGACGGCCTCGCGCGTGGCCTCCCGGGCGCGGCCGGCCTCTCGTGCGGCCTCTTCGGCTGCCCAGTAGCGCTCCTCGGCAGCCCGGACCGCGGCGCGACCGGCATCCTGCGTCTCGCGAAACGCGGCCAGCGCCGACTCGGCCGCCGCGGCGGCCCGCCGAGCCTCGCCGAGCGCTGCGCGGGCCTCACGCTCGCGACGCCGATGCGAGGCCATCACGAGGGCACGGGCCCGTGCGCCCAACGCGTCGTGCTGCTGCTGGTGCTCGGCCTGGAGCGCGAGCCGCCGGACCTGTGGCTTCAGCTCGGCGACGAGGTCGCTCACCCGCGTCAGGTTGTCGCGGGCCTTGGTCAGGCGGACGGACGCCTCGTTGCGCCGCACCTGGAGGCCCTTCACGCCGGCCGCCTCCTCGAACAGCTGGCGGCGCTCCTCCGGCCGCAGCGAGAGCGCCGCGTCGACTGTCCCCTGCCCGACCACGACGAGCTCGTTTGCGCCGAGCCGCCCCTCGCCGAGCAGCTCGACGACGTCGCGCAACCGGGCGCGAGCCCCGTTGATGAGGTACTCGCTGTCCCCGGACCGATACGAGCGCCGGCCGACCGAGACCTCCGCGAAGTCGATCGGCAGCCAGCCGTCACCGTTGTCGAGGGTCAGGATCGCCTCCGCCATGCCCTGCGGGCGGCGCTGCTCGGAGCCGGCGAAGATGACGTCGTCGGCGCGCCGCGTGCGCAGCGAGCGGTTCGACTGCTCGCCGAGCACCCAGCGCACGGCATCGGCCATGTTGCTCTTGCCCGAGCCGTTGGGACCGATGACGGCGTTCACGCCCGGCTCGAAGACGAAGCGCGTCGGATCGGCGAACGATTTGAAGCCGTGGAGGCGGAGCTCCTTCAGGCGGCTCATGACGCCGGGATCGACGCGGCGTGCAGCTCGGCGAGCGCGGCCTCTGCGGCCTGCTCCTCGGCCCGCTGGCGGCTCGACCCCGCGCCGCTTCCGAGGCTCTGGCCGTCGACGACGACGACAACGCGGAAATGCTGCTCGTGGGGCGGGCCGGTGGTGCCGGCCAGCTGGTACACCGGCTTCGTGCCGTGGTGGCGCTGCGTCCACTCCTGGAGGCGCGATTTCGCGGACTTCGGTGGCCCCTCGATCTCGGCCAGTGCGTCCAGGCGTGGCCCGAACAGCGACGCGAGGGCTCGCTCGGTCCGTTCCGATCCCTCGCTCAACGAGAGGGCCCCGGCGAGGGCTTCGAAGGCGGCAGCGAGGACGGATGGTCGGTTCGCACCTCCGGCCTCGGACTCACCGCGGCCGAGGCGCAGGTATCGGTCGATGCCGATCTCGAGCGCCAGCGCGGCAAGCGCATCGCGGTTGACGAGCGCGGCGCGACGCGCGGTGAGGAAGCCCTCGTCCTCGCCGGGGTAGCGGTCGTACAGGAGGCGGCTGACGGTGAGACCGATGACGGCGTCGCCGTAGAACTCCAGGCGCTCGTTGTGACCGGTGACGGCGGTCGGGTTCTCGTTGTAGAAGGAGCTGTGGACGAACGCCTGGCCGATCAGCTCCGGATCCGCCGGATCGATGCCGAGGCGCTCGGCGAGCTCGTCCAGCGGAGGAGCGTCCATGGGCGAATCCGGTCTACTGCTGATGCTCCTCGATGAACTCGACGGCGTCGGAGACCTTCTGGATCCTCTCGGCGTCCTCGTCCGAGATCTCCATGCCGAACTCCTCCTCGAGGCTCATGATGAGCTCGACCAGGTCGAGGGAATCGGCGTTGAGGTCTTCGACGAACGAGGCCTGTGGGGTGACCTCTTCCTCGTCGACACCGAGTTGCTCGACGATGATCTTCTTGAGGCGTTCGAACGTGGTCCCATCTGTCACGAGTCAGGCTCCTCCACCCGATCTGGAAACGCTCCCCAACACGCCATTGACGAGGCGGCGAGCCGCATCGCCGGCGTAGATCCGGGCGAGGGAGACCGCATCGCGCATCGGTTCCCCGCTCGGGGTCGCGGCGGAGTATAGCACCTCGTAGAGCGCGCTCCGGAGGATCGTTCGCTCCACCCGACCGAGCTCCGGAACGGGAATCAGCGGCGCCTCGACGGCGATCCGGGCGTCCAGGTCCGACCGGTGCTCGTCGACCCCGGCCACGATGCCGGCGGCGTGCGTGCGCACCTCGTCGGCAACCTCCCGCTCGTCGGCAATGCGGTCGAGCGCGGCCGGCGCGGCGCCCGGGCGGAACTCGGCCTCGAAGAGCGCCAGCATCGCCAGTCGCCTCGCCAGCAGCCCGGCCGCGTTGGCCCGCCTCTTCGAGGCGCTCGTCACGGCGCCGGAGCCCGCTCGCGATGGAGCCGCGCCGCGATCCGGGAGCGCACGCCGCGATGCGCGAGCGCGGGGTGCTCGCGAGACCACTCGTCGATGAGCTGCGGGACCCTCGCGTGGGCCGCCTCCGAGGCGACCCGGATCGCGTGCTCGATCATCCGCGCCTTCGCGCGGCCGTGCGTGACGATGCTCACGCCCTTCACGCCGAGCAGCGGCGCGCCGCCGTAGCGCTCATGGTCGAATCGGGCGCGGGTCCGGTCGAAGCCGGGCTTGAGCGCCAGCAGTGCCAGCGGCGCGATCGGTCCCTGCTGGAGGTCCTCTCGCAGCGCGCGGAAGATGAAGCTGGTGATGCCCTCGAAGAACTTGATGACCACGTTGCCGACGAACCCGTCGCACACGACCACGTCGGCCCGGTGCGCGATCATGTCGTGCGCCTCGACGTTGCCGACGAAGTGCAGGTCCGCCGCGGCCAGCTTGGCGTGCGTCTCGCGCGCTCGCTCGTCACCCTTCTCGACCTCCTCGCCGATGTTCAGCAGGCCGATCCGCGGATTGCTGACCCCGAGCACATGCTCGGCGAAGATCGCGCCCATCGCCGCGAACTGGACGAGGTTCTCTGGCTCGGAGTCCATGTTGGCGCCGACGTCGAGCAGCATCACCGGGCCGGTGGCGGTGACCATGTGGGCCGGCAGCGCGGGCCTGTCGATCCCGCTGATACGCCCGAGGCGGAAGATGGCGGCGGCCATCGTGGCCCCGGTCGAGCCGGCGCTGACGACCGCGTCGGCGTCGCCGTCACGAACGAGGTCGGTGGCGACGACAATCGAGGCGCGACGCTTCGTGCGCAGCGCAGTGGCCGGGTGCTCCCCCATCCCGATGACCTCGGGCGCATCGACGAAGCGGATGTTGGCCGGCTTGGGCCGGCCGTCTTCGGCGATCTCGCGCTCGATGCGCGGCACGTCACCGACGAGGATGACCTCGTCGGCGGGAGTTCCGACGGCGTAGTCGAGCGCTCCGCGGACGACTTCGCGAGGGGCAAGATCGCCGCCCATCGCGTCGACCGCGATCCGCATCGGTCGTTAGAGCTGCTGGCCTTCGGCCGGCCCGACCGCCTCGATCGTGACCGCCTCGCGCCCGTTGTACCACCCGCAGGTGGGGCACACGTGGTGGGCGCGCTTCAGCTCGTGACAGTGCTCGCACTCGACGAGCGGCGGTGCGCTGATCGCGAGATGCGCGCGGCGCTCACCCTGGCGCGCCTTTGAGACCTTTCGCTTGGGAACGCCCACGCGGAAACTCCTTGACCGATGAAAACTGGGACGCCGCAGTATAGCCGGGCCGCCCCGATGAGGCCATCGCGCCGTTTGACGCCATCTCAGCGACCCGTCCAGTCGCCGAACGACTGTTGTCGTGAACGAACCACACGACGCGCGGGACGTCAGTCGCTCAGCGACTCAAACCCTACGTGAGCCGGGCGGCATCGGCGCTCGTTCGCGGTATCGATCGCTGAGCGACTGACGCCGACTTGCGCGGCCACGACGGTTGCGCGCGCGGCGCCTAGGACTCGTCCCCGTTCCGTAACAACGCAGCCAACCCGGCCAGGCGCGGGTCGATCTCCTCGTCGCCGTGGGCGTGATCTCCACGCTCGAGTCGCTCGCCGCACACGGCGCACAGGCCCGGGCAATCAGGCCGGCAGAGGGCGAAGACCGGCTCGGTCAGCGAGAGCTCGTCGTGGAAGACCTGGTCGAGCTCGATCTGGTGATGTTCGTCGATCCGCGGCACCTCGGCGTCGGCGGCCTCGGCGACGACCGGCGCCCCGCTGACCGGGTCCACCGAAGGCAGGAACTCCTCGCTGATCGGCACCCGCACCTCGTCGACGAATGGATCGGTGCAGCGCGAGCACGTGCGCCGGAGCGTGGCGGACAGCTCGCCGCGCAGGAGGATGCCGCGGTTTGTGCGCTGGAGGCGCAGGTCCGCGTCGATTGGTCCGGCCAGCTCCACGTCCGGGCCGAGCGTCAGGTAGTGGTCGCGCAGACGGATGTCGCGCGTCGACCCGGGCGGCTCGTGGAGCAGCCCCGCGACGTTGAAGGCGGTCATGGCCGGGGAGCGGCTTGGGCCTTCTCCTGGGGATCGACGCGAACGGCCGCGTCGGCCGTGGGCGCAGGCGTGACGCCGTCGTCTCCGGGGACGCGATGGCGCTCGTCGAGCATGTCGATGCCGCGCTTGATGCTGGTCAGGGCCTTGATGCACTCACCCTCGAGCCGAATGAGGACGCCGGCCGCGTACTCGTCGGCGCCTCGCCGGACCTCGCGAGCCTCGTCCTGCGCGCGGTCGAGGATCTCGGCGGCACGCTGCTGTGCGGCGCGCACGAGCTCGCGCTCCTCGAGCATCTGGACGGCCTGCTCCTGGGCGCGGGCAACGATCGCGTCCCCCTCCTGCTGCGCCCGCTCGGTGATGCGGCCGGCCTCCTCGGTGATCCGGCGTGCCTGGCGCACCTCCTCCGGCACGGCAACGCGCAGCTGATCGATCAGCTCGAGCACGGTGGCCTGATCGAGGACGACGTTGTTCGTCAGGGGCAGCTTCTTGCCGGCTGCGACCAGCGTCTCCAACCGCTCGACGAGGAAGATGATGTCCGTGGCCGCGACCCTCCTTGCTCGCGATTATACGCGCGGGTCCGCGTGCATTCGGTCGCTGAGCGCCCGAGCGACCGGACCGGGCAGCATCGCCGTGACGTCGCCACCGAAACGCGCGACCTCCTTGGCCAGCGACGAGCTCACGAACCCGTACTCCAGCGCGGTCATCAGGAAGGTCGTGTCGACCTCCGGCGCGAGCTTGCGATTCGTCAGGGCCATCTGCAGCTCGGCCTCGAAATCGCTCACCGCGCGGAGGCCGCGGACGATGAACCCGGCGCCATGCCGGCGCGCGAAGTCGACGGTCAGTCCGTCGAATGCGTCGACCGTCACGTGCTCGCCGAGGTCCGCCACGCAGGTGCGGATGAGCCCGACGCGCTCGTCGATGTCGAACAGCGGCTGCTTCCTCGGGTTGTTCAGCACACCGATGACGAGCCGGTCGAACAGGTTCGCGGCGCGCTCGGCGACGTCGAGGTGCGCGTTCGTGATCGGGTCGAACGAACCGGGGAAGACCGCCACTCGCGTCATGCGTCCGGAGCCTCCAGGAAGGTGAGCATCGTTTCCCCGAAGCGCCGTTGCCGGACGACGGCCAGCCCATCGACCTCGGGCGTCTCGGCGCGCCAGAAGTGCTTGATCACGACCGATGCGCCCGGTGCCAGCAACGACACGAGGGCGCGAAGCGGCGCCACGATAGCACGCACCTCGTATGGCGGATCGAGCACGACGAGGTCCCACGCTCCCTCGGCGGCAGCCAGGAAGCGCTCGACATCGGCCTCGTGGACCGATGCGCCCGTCGAGCCGCGTTCGTTCGAGGTTCGCCCGCAGCGCCGTCAGCGCCGCGCGGTCACGCTCGACGAAGTCGGCGTGCTCGGCACCACGGGACAGCGCCTCGATGCCGATCGCCCCGCTCCCTGCGTACAGGTCGAGCACCCGCGCATCCGGCACGCGGTCGCCGAGGATCGCGAAGAGCGTCTCCTTGACCCGGTCGGTGATCGGTCTCGTGGCCTTCCCGCGCGGCGCCGTGAGCGGCACCCCGCGGGCGGTCCCGGCGATGACCCGCATCAGGCGGCGTCTCCCTCCGCCTCGACCGGCGCGAAGTCGGCCTGCATGCGCGCCAGCTCGGGGCGGAGCTCGCCGGCGAGCCACCAGCTCATCGGCGAGCTCGCGTGCGCGCTCGGCCAGCCGCAGGTGGCGCGGCTCGAACAGGCTGGCGACCTTCAGCGGCGGCAGGCCCGACTGGCGCGTGCCGAGCAGGTTGCCGGCGCCGCGCAGGCGCAGGTCCTCCTCGGCGATGTGGAAGCCGTCCAGCGAGCCGCGCACGACCTCGAGCCGCTCGTGCGCCAGCGGATCGGTCGAGTCCGACAGGAGGATGCAGAAGGACCGATGCGGCCCTCGCCCCACCCTGCCGCGCAGCTGGTGCAGCTGGGCGAGGCCGAAGCGCTCGGCGTCCTCGATGAGCATGACCGAAGCGTTCGGCACGTCGATGCCGACCTCGATGACCGTCGTGGCCACGAGCACGTCGCTCTCCCCCGCCGCGAAGGCGGTCATCGTCGCGTCGCGGATGTCGGCGCGCTGCTGGCCGTGGACGAGCGCGACGCGCAGGTCCGGCAGCGCCGCCTGGAGCCGCTCCGCCTCCGCCTCGGCGCTGGCCGCCTCGAGCGACTCCGACTCGACGACGAGCGGGGCGACGACGAACGACTGCCGGCCCTCCCCCGCCTCCGACGCCAGAAAGGCCTCGATCTTCGGCAGCGCCCGCCGGTCTCGGATCTCGGTCCGGATCGGCTGGCGGCCGGGGGGCATCTCGCGAATCGTGCTGAATCGAGAGGTCGCCGTAGACGGTCAGCGCGAGCGTCCGGGGAATCGGCGTCGCGGTCAGCGCCAGCGTGTGCGGCTCGCCGCCGGCGCCCTTGGCCTGAAGCGCCGCGCGCTGGCCGACCCCGAACCGATGCTGCTCGTCGACGATCGCCAGCCCGAGCCGGGGGAACTCGACGGCCTCGCTGATGACCGCGTGGGTCCCGATCACGACCTCGGCCATGCCGCCGCCGATCGCGTCGTGGATCTCGCGCTTGCGCTTCGCCGTGAGGGACCCGGAGAGGAACTCGGAGCGCACGCCGAGCCCGTCGAGCAGTGGCGCCAGCCCGGCGTGGTGCTGCCGCGCGAGGATTTCCGTCGGGGCCATCAGCGCGCCCTGCCACCCGGCACGCACCGCCGAGGCCAGCGCGACCGCCGCAACCGCGGTCTTGCCGCTGCCGACGTCACCCTGGAGGAGGCGCCGCATCGGCCGCTCGGAGGCGAGGTCCGCGGTGATCGCCTCCACGGCCGCCGACTGGTCGCCGGTGAGGGTGAACGGCAGCGCGCCGATGATCTCGGCGAGGTCCGCATCGGTCACGCGGATGGCGGGAGCCTGGAGGTCGTCGCGGGCCTTGCGTGCCTGCGCCAGGCCGAGCTGGAGGGCGAGGAGCTCGTCGAACGCCAGGCGGTCGAGTGCCGGCGTCGTCTCGGCCTCGGTCTCGGGGAAGTGGGCGGTCTGGAGTGCCTCGGCCAGGGGCGGGAGGTCGCCGCGCTCCGCATCGGTCAGGGGGTCGTCCAGCGAGGGCAATGTCGCTTCGAGGATCCGGGCCAGCAGCTCGCGCAGCCGCTTCTGCGTGATGCTCCCCGAGAGGTGGTAGACCGGGACGACGCGCGCGGTGTGGACCGAGTCGCGGCCGACGGGGCTGAACTCGGGTGAGGTGAACTGCCGTCGCCAGCCGCGCTCGGTCACCTTGCCGGAGACGATCACCTCATCCCCGGCCTGCAGCCGGCGCTCGACGAAGCGGCGTCCGAACCAGATCGCCTCCGCGCTCCCACCGCTTTCGTCCGAGAGCTGAGCAATGACGCGCTGTGGCCGCCGACGGAAGCCGGGCTCGACGCGCACGGCATCGACCGTCACGCGGGCCGACTGCTTCTCATCGGGGACGAGCTCGCGCAGCGTTCGAAGCTCGCTGAAGTCGTCGTACCGGAATGGCAGGTACCAGAGCGCCTCGCGGGGCGTGTTGATGCCCAATCGGGCGAGCCCGGCGGCGCCCCGGGCCAGCGATGGGAGCGCGGTGCGGATCGGCCGGTCCAGCTCGCCCGGCGTCACCACCCGGCTCGATTGCATGGCCCGATCCTAGCGTGGTACAGTCGTGCTCGTTCCGGCGCCAGGCGCCGGCATTTTCGTGACTGGAGCACCCCTCGACCATGGCCCGCGTCTGCGACATCTGCGGCAAGCGCCCGATCACCGGCTGGAACCCCCAGTCGGTCGGCATGAACCGAAAGCGCGCCCTGCGCCGATGGCTCCCCAACCTCCAGCCGATGATGCTCGAGCGCGACGGCAAGACCACGAAGGTCAAGGCCTGCTCCCGCTGCATCCGGACCTCGCAGAAGGTCTAGCTCCGTCTCCTGCGCTCGCGTATAGACATATAGACGCTGGAGCCACCAGACCGATACGCCCGCGTCGACGACGCGGGCGTTGTTGCACTCAGGCCAGGTCGCGTTCCGAGTCAAGGACGAGCGTGAATGGCCCGTCGTTCACGAGCTCAACGTCCATCTCCGCGCCGAACCGACCGGTTTCGACGGGCAGGCCCGCCGCTCGCAATCGCTCGACGAACCGATCGACGAGGGGCACCGCTTGCTCGGGAAGGGCGGCCTTCGTGAAGCCGGGACGGCGGCCCCGGCTGACATCGGCGTAGAGCGTGAACTGGCTCACGATCAGGAACGAGCCGCCGACGTCGGCGATCGCCAGATTCGTGCGGCCATCGGCGTCGCGGAAGTAGCGCAGGCCGATGAGCTTGTCGGCCATGCGGTCGACAGTGGCGGCGTCGTCATCGGTCCCGATGCCGGCCAGGACGACGGCACCCAGCCCGATCTCGCCCAGCAGCGTATCCCCCTCTCGGACAGACGCACGGGTCACGCGCTGGACGACGAGGCGCATCGGTCTAGGGCGAGGCGGACGGCGAGGCCGACGGCTCCGCCGATGGAGATGCGGAGGGCGCCGACGGCTCCACCACCACCGATCCGGCATCCTCGCCTTCGACGGGCGCGCCGAGGGCGGCCTCGGTGAAGATGGCGCGGGCGTTCCAGATCATCCAGCCGCGGGCATCGTTGTCGGCAGCGGCCTGCATCTCGGCGAGCACCTGGTCGGCGGTGTACGGCGGGAACTGGCCGTAGCCGAAGTCCTGGATCCAGGGCCGGATGACGACGGCGAGCCCTTCCTTCTGCTCGTTCATGATCTCGAGGGTCTTGTCGATGACGTCGTACGGCGCGGTGTTCGGCACTGCATGGCCGAAGACGCCGGGGCCGTAATGCGACGGGTAGACCATGGGGCAGAAGTAGTCGACGTACGGCATGATCACCTCCGGTCGCTGACCGATGCCCTGGTCGTCGGGCACGATGAAGCTGATCGGGAAGACGTCCGCGCCGAGGAAGGCGCGCGAGGTCTCGAGCTCGGAGCTCACGACGCGCAGGACCCGCTGGATCGCCGGCAGGCGGAAGGACTGCGTGTTCGGCAGGTTCGTATCGGCCACGTCGTAGGGGCCGTCGCTGTAGAAGCGGATGTAGTCGAGCTGCACCTCGTCGAAGCCCTTGTCGGCGAGATCGCCGGCGATCGAGGCGACGTACTCGGCCACGCCGGGAGCCGACGGATCCAGCCACGCGCCGCCGATGTTGTCGCGCCACGGCTCGCCGGTGGCGCTGTTGCGCACCGCCAGCTCGGGGCGCGCGGTGGCCGAGGTGTTGTCCTTCATCACGACCATGCGGGCGATCGTGTAGATCCCGCGCTCCTTGAGCATCGGCAGGATCTCCGCGAGGTCGAAGACCGGGGTCTCGCGAATGGCGCCGACCTCGGCGGCGGTCTCGAGGTCGGTGGCGTAGTAGAGGCGGCCATCGGTCTCCTTGACGTCGATGACCAGGGCATTCGCCTCGGTCCGGTCGAGCTGCGCGAGCATCTCCTCCAGCCGGCCGGGCGCCTCGAAGACGGCCGACGGCGCGTAGAGGGCGCGCGCGGTGAACGGCTCGAGCGCAACGTCGACGGCAGCGCCATCGGTGATGGCGGCCTCGGCCAACCGATACCCGGGCATCTTGTAGACGACCGTCGCCCCCTCGGGCACGTCGGCCAGCGCGTAGGCGCCGTCCTCGTCGGTCTCGACCAGCCGCTCCTCGCCGTCGACGAAGACGCGCACGCCGGCCACCGGATCGCCGCCGGCACCGGTGACCACACCGCTCACCACGTTCGGCCGCAGCTCGACGGCGAGGTCGCCCTCGTCGGGCACCGTGCCCGCACCGGGGTCATGGCCTTCGGCAGAGACCGATATGGTCGCGCCGCGCATCGCGGTCAGCGTTGCGGCGCCGTCGGCATCGGTCATGGCGGTGAAGCCGTCGACCTCGAGCGCAGCCTCCTCGACCGGCACGCCGGACCGATCCACGACGGTCACCGCGACCTCGCGGGGCTGCTCCGGCGTCGGCTCGGGGGTCGGGACGAACGGAAGCTCGGGGCCATCCTCGCCGCAGGCGGCCAGCAGGAGGACCAGCGAGATGCCCAGGAGGACGAGCGAGCGCGGGCGACGGGGCAGCAGGGTCAGGTCCTTTCGGCGGTGGGATCGATCTCGGGTTCGGCGTGCGCCTGGGCCGCGTCACGCAATGCGGCGACCGTGGGCCCCAGGTCGCCGGCGGTACTGTACAGGGCGCTGCCGACCACCAGCACGTCTCCCCCGCTCTCGTGGGCGACGCCGACCGTCTCGAGGTTGACGCCCCCGTCGATGCCGATCTGGAGGCCGAGGTGACGCCCGTCGACGACCTCCCGCAGCATCCGCAGCTTCGGCACGACCTCGTGCATGAACGACTGGCCACCCCAGCCGGGATGCACGGTCATGACCAGGAGCAGGTCGACCTGGTCGAGCCACGGAACGACCGCTTCGGCCGGCGTCTCGGGGTTCAGCGCGATCCCGGCCCGTTTGCCGGCCCGTTCGATCTCCGCGATGACGGCGCGCGGCTCGTCATCGGCCTCGACGTGGAAGACGATGAGGTCGCTGCCGGCCTGCGCGAAGCGCTCCGCGTACGCCAGCGGCCGGCTGATCATCAGGTGGCTGTGGAACGGCAGCGCGCTGTGCGGCCGCACCGCCTCGACGGCGACCGGGCCAAACGTCAGGTTGTCGACGAAGTGGCCGTCCATGACGTCGAGGTGGATCGAGTCGACGCCGGCGGCCGTCGCCCGCTCGACCTCCGCGCCGAGCTGGCCGAAGTCCGCGTTGAGGATGCTCGCGCTGAGCTGTGGCGTCCCCCTCATGCGGTGGCGAGGGCCTCGCGCGCCTCGCGCAGGGACCGGCCCGAGAGCTGGGCATGGAGCTGGCCGCAGGCCGCGTCGATCTCGCGGCCGCGGGTGTCGCGCACGGTCACCGTCGTGCCGCCGCGGACGATCCCGGCGAAGCGCGCGATCCCCGCCGCCGGCGTGCCGCTCCAGCGTGAGCCCGGGGTCGGGTTGAGCGGGATGAGGTTGACGTGCGAGCGCCAGCCGCGCGCCAGCTCGGCCAGGCCGGATGCCTGCTCGTCGGTGTCATTCATGCCGTCGATCATCACGTACTCGAGGCTCACCCGCCGCCCGGTCCGTGCCGCAAAGGCGCGCCCCGCGCCGATGACCTCGCGGATCGGCCACTTGCGGTTGATCGGCACGAGCTCGTCGCGCAGCGCATCGGTCGCGGCATGCAGGCTGATCGCGAGGTTGACCTGCGGCAGCTCGTCGACCATGCGGTCCATTCCCGGCACGACGCCCGAGGTCGAGACCGTGATATGGCGGGCGCCGATCCCCAAACGTGCCGGGTCGTTGAGCAGACGAACCGCCTCGAACACGCGATCGGCGTTGTTCAGCGGCTCCCCCATGCCCATGAACACGATGTTGTAGTGGCCGGTCTGACCCTCGCCCAGCGCCTGCCACGGTGGCCGATGCCAGTGCAGCACCTGGTCGACGATCTCGCCCGGCGTCAGCTGGCGCCCGAACCCCGCCTGACCTGTCGCGCAGAACGGGCAGTTGACCGCGCAGCCGGCCTGCGAGCTGATGCAGATCGTCGTCCGCTCGGCGGCCCGCCCGCGCGCCGGGTAGCGCATGAGCACCGACTCGATGCGCTGGCCGTCGGCGAGCTCGTGGACCGCCTTGGCGGTGAGGCCGCCGTCGGCCCCGATGACGTGGTTGTCGGCGATCGTCGTGAACCGGAAGTCGGCCGCCAGCGCTGCGCGCAGCGGCGCGGGCAGATCGGTCAGCTCCTCGAACGAGGAAGCGCTGGACCGATGCGCCCCGGCCAGGACCTGCCCGGCCCGATACGCGGGCTCGCCGCGGGCGTCGAGCCACGCGGCGAGCTGGGTCGGGTCGATCTCGCTGATCGCCGGTTTGGGGCCGGCGATCGGAAGGTCAGTCACGGCGCCCGAAGATGAGGAAGGCGTAGTACAGGAAGGTCAGCAGCGCGGTCAGCGCGCCGGCGACGTACGTCCAGGCCGCGGCCTTGAGCACGGCGCGTGCGCCGTCCTGTCGCTCACCCACCATCCCCAGCCCGTTGACGAAGGCGAGGGCCTTGCCGGATGCGCCGATCTCGACCGGCAACGTGGCGAAGGTGAAGAGCACCGCCGCGCCGAAGCCGATGAGCCCGACCACGGCGAGGCCGGGAATCTGGAAGATCAGGCCACCGATGACGAGCCACGGCGCGATCCCGGACCCGAACTGGGCGGCCGGCACGATCGCCTGGCGCAGCTTCATGGCCGGTTCGCCAGACGCGTCCTGGAGGGCGTGCCCGACCTCGTGCGCGATGACCGCGGCGGCCGCGACCGAGAGCCGCGGTGCGGAGCTCGTCACCCCGGCGGTCGTCAGCGCCGAGGCGTCGGCGACCTGCGTGCTGACGCGCAGCACCTTGCCGCGCGGGTCGTAGTGATCGGTCAGCTGGCCCGGCGTCGGCTCGATGGTGACCTGCTGGAGGCCCTGGCGGTCGAGCAGCCGCCGGGCGAAGTCGAACGCGTCGACGTTGATGCCGGAGTCCACCTTGGACCATTTGCCATAGGTCGACTTCACGCGCCACGTCGCCCAGCCGGTGATGGCGAGCGTCGGGATGAGGACGACGACGATATACAGCGGGTCGATGAAGAACATAGCGTCAGCCCACCTCCGGAGGGCCGGTCCGAGTATATCCGAATTCCCTCGATTCCCCTCCTGACCGAGGGCCGGGCACGCCACCTGCGGATGGATCACCAAACGACTTGTAGAAGATGGAGTAATCCGATGGAATTCAAGGTTCGATCGAAAGACGTCAGAGAGGCCAGCGAGCGGGCTCGCGCTCGCATCGCCGGCGAGCCATCCGGGCCGGGCTGGCTGGGAGCGCTCGGGATCGGCATCGTCGCCGGCGCGACGGGCGCGGCCATCGCCTATCTCACCGACCCGCAGCGTGGCAAGGCGCGACGCGCGCAGCTCGCAGACCAGGGCGCGGCAGCGGTCCGCCACGCCACGCACGAAGCCGAGCGCGCCCTGCGCGTGGTGACGAGCACCGCGGAAGGCAAGATCGAGGCACTGACCCAGGGCGGCAGCCGGGTGGCCGCGACCGACGACGTCACGCTCCGCGACCGCGCCGAGTCCACCCTCTTCCGTGACCCGAAGGTCCCGAAGGGCTCGATCAACATCAGCGCCGAGCGCGGCACGCTCGTCCTGCGCGGCGAGGTACCGGACGCGAAGATGCGCACCAAGCTCGCCCGCGAGGCAGCGAAGATCGAGGGCGTGTGGGGCGTGACCAACCTGCTTCACCTGCCGGGCGAGCCGGCCGAGGAGGAGCTCGCGCGCGCGGCGACCAGCTAGCGGACCGCCTCCTCGGGGCGACCCGTTCCGAGGAGGATGTGCTCCCGGGCGAGGCCGCGCCGCCACGCCTCGGCAGGCATTGACGGCCGGCCCTCGGGCTGCACGATCTCGAGCTCCAGCGCTCCGGCGCCGCAGGCCACGCACGGCTGCGCCCCGGGCATGAGCGCGCCGATCGGGACGTCGTCGACGCCCGCCACCGGCGCGCGCGCGCCGGACGTGGAGGCGTCGGTCGTCGATCATCGTCCACGCACCCGGCCACGGCTGGAGCGCCCGGACCTGGCGGTCGATCTCGACGGCCGGCCGGCGCCAGTCGATCCAGCCGTCGGCGCGCGTGAAGGGGTGGACGTGCGTCGCCGCGCGATCGTCCTGCGGCTCGGTTTCGATCCCGCCGCTGGCCCAGCGCTCGAGGACGGGCGGGACGACGTCGGCGGCGAGGTCCGCCAGCCGCGCCTCGAGCTCGGGGGTCGTCTCGCGGCCGGTCAACGGCACCGGCCAGCGCTCGACGATCGGCCCGGCGTCCAGCTCCTCGGTCATCACCATCAGCGTCACGCCGCCCTCCGGGTCGCCCGCCTGGATCGTGCCGGCCACCGGCGCGGCACCGCGGTGACGCGGCAGGAGCGACGGGTGGACGTTCAGCGGCGGTCGGCGGCCCAGCGCCAGGAGGTGCGACGGCACGATCTGGCCGTACGCGACGAGGACGATTCCATCCGGGTCGTAGCGCGTGAGCTCCTCGCGTGCTTCGTCGGAGCGGATGCGGGTCGGGGTCAGGACGCGGGCGCCGCGTTCACGCGCGGCGGTGGCGATCGGCGTGGCTCGCAGCTGGAGCCGCCGGCC
This sequence comes from uncultured Chloroflexia bacterium, assembly GCA_963844415.1. Taxonomy (GTDB): domain Bacteria; phylum Chloroflexota; class Limnocylindria; order QHBO01; family QHBO01; genus JACDBZ01. Next base: position 19,423 of record CAWJOA010000005.1, on the reverse strand, counting down.
CGCCGGCCGATCCGGTTGGCTGACGACGAGCAGGTCGTCGGCGAGATCGGCCACTCGCTCGAGCAGCGGCACGCCGAAGGCGCCGGTTCCGAGGAAGGCGATGCGCCCGATCCCACTCACTGGATGCTGGCAGCCGTCTCTTCGGAGACCTCGTCGTGGGCCTCCGAGACGCGCACGAGCTCATCATCGGGACCGAGCAGATCGATGTACAGGCGCCCGTTGAGGTGGTCGATCTCGTGCTGGAGCGCCCGCGCGAAGAGACCCTCGCCCTTCACGCGGAACTCGCGGCCGTGGCGGTCCTTCGCCTTCACGGTGACCTTCGCGGCGCGGGTCACCTCGGCGACGTAGCCGGGGATCGAGAGGCACCCCTCCCAGTCGACCTGCTCGCCGGATGACTTCACGACCTGCGGGTTCACGAGCTCGGTGATCCGACCCTCGACCTCGATCACCGCGACCTGCAGCCCGACGCCGACCTGGTTGGCCGCCAGCCCCACGCCGGGCGCGTCGCGCATCGTCACGAGCATGTCGTCGAGCAGCCGATGCAGGCCGGCGTCGAAGCCCGGGGCGCGCTTCGTGCGCTCACGGAGGATCGGCTCGTCGGCGACGAGGATGGGACGGATCGGCATGGCGGGCCGAATTGTACCGATCTGGGTGGGTGGCGCCTCTCTCGGCGGCGAGTCCGGGCCCGTCGGCGGATATGTCACTACTGATATACGCAGCACAACCGGCGACGGTCCGCCTAGAGAAGCGACTCCGGGTCGACGTCGATGGCCACACCCGGCGGCACCCGCTCGAGAGCCGCGGCCCGCGTCGAGGCGTCGGCGGCGCGGATGACCACCTGGAACCGATAGCGCCCCGCGCGGCGGGCGACGTAGGCCGGCAACGGCCCCATGACCTCGACGCCCGGCGCCGCGATGGCCGCGGCGGCATCGCGGCCGCGTGCCTCGGCCCGCGCGCGATCCGGGTCGCCGATCAGCAGCCGCGCCAGCACACCGAACGGCGGGTAGCCGAGCAGCCGGCGGCGCAGCAGCTCGTCGTCGGCGAAGCCGTCGACGTCGAGGCTCGCCGCGGCCCGCACCGCGTGATGCCCGGGCGCGTAGGCCTGGATGATCACCCGCCCCGGCATCGGTCCGCGTCCGGCGCGACCGGCGACCTGGGCGAGCAGCTGGAACGTTCGCTCGCTGGCCCGGTAGTCGGGCAGGTTGAGGGTCACATCGGCCGCGACGACGGCCGCGAGCGTGACGGACGGTTGGTCGAGGCCCTTGGCGGCCAGCTGCGTGCCGACGAGCACATCGGTTCGTCCGTCGCGGAAGTCGTCGTACACCGCCTCGAAGCCACGGCGGGCGGCCAGGGCGTCGGAGTCGAGCCGCGCGACCCGCAGGCCCGGGAAGCCCGCGAGCAGCTCGGCCTCGACGCGCTGCGTGCCCGCGCCGAAGTAGCGGATGCGGCCGCTCCCGCACGCCGGGCACGTCTCGGCCGGCGCGGCGCTGCGGCCGCAGTGGTGGCAGCGCAGCGAGCCGCCCGCGAGGTGGTAGACGAACGGGAGGTCGCAGTCCGGGCAGCGCAGGCTCTCCCCGCAGTCGCGGCACAGGATGAACGTGGCGGCGCCGCGGCGGTTGATGATGAGGACGGCCTGCTCCGACCCCCGCCGCAGGCTCCCGAGCGCGTCGGCCAGCTCGGACGAGAAGATCGACCGATTCCCACCCGCCAGCTCCGCCCGCAGGTCGACGACCGAGATCTCCGGCACGCCCCCGACCCGGCGCTCGGCCAGCCGTGCCCGCTCCGCATGGCCGCCGCGCACCCTGGCCAGCGTCACGAGGTCGGGTGTCGCCGTTCCGAGGACCAGCCGCCCGCCGGCCAGCTCGGCCCGACGCCGGGCGACCCAGCGCGCGTCGTATCGCGGTGTGCGGTCGGACTTGTAGCCGCCGTCGTGCTCCTCGTCGACGACGATCAACCCCGGGTCGAGCGGCGCGAAGACGGCCGTCCGGGTGCCGACCACGACCCGCGCCTCGGCGCGCATGATCCGCCACCACTCGTCGTGCCGCTCCCCCGCCGAGAGGCCCGAGTGCAGCGCGGCCAGCTCGTCGCCGACGACGGCGCGCAGGCGGTCTGCGATCTGCGGGATGAGGCTGACCTCCGGGACGAGGACGATTGCGCCGCGGCCGGCGTCCAGCGCCTCCTGCACCGCCGCGAGATAGACGTCGGTCTTGCCCGATGCAGCCACGCCCTCGAGGAGCAGCTCCCCGCCCGGTGCGAGCGCGGCGATCGCGTCGAGGGCCGCGCGCTGCTCCGGTGCCAGCTCGTTGCGCAGCGGCGCCAGCGGGGCGCGGTGTGCCAGCGGATCGCGCTCGACGGTCCGCCACCCGAGCTCGACCCGTCCGGTCGCCTCGAGCCGTCGGGCGGGTGCCAGGATCGCCGACGGCTCCATCCCGAGCTCCTCGGCCAGCTCTGGAACCGTTCGCTCATCGTCGCCGAGCGCGTCGAGGATCGCGCGCTGGACCGGCGCGCGCCGCGGCGGCTCGGCGTCGGACGGCAGCATGCGGACGACCCGGACTCGTCGCGCGGAGACGCCCGGGGGACGGAGGGACCACTCGGCGCGGATGGCGCCCGAGCGCCGCAGCCCCTCGACCCATGCCTCGCGGCCCCGCCGCGGCGCGCGGCGCTGCAGGCTCGCGTCGCCGATCCGGCCCGCTGTATCGACGAGCGGCAGCAGCTCGCCGGGCAGGGCATCCGCGTCCTCGACCACCCAGCTGCGCACGAGGCGCGACTCGAGGCCCGGCGGGAGCATCGCGGCCAGCGTCGTGCCGAGCGGCGCGCGGTAGTAGGCCGCGATCTCCTCGGCCAGGGCGAGCAGATCCGGCGTCAGCATCGGTGCGGAGACGATCGCCTCGACGGCCTTGAGCGCACCCGAGACCTCCGCGTCACCGGGGAGCAGGTACCCGAGGGCGAGGCGGCGGCCGTACGGGACGAGGAGCAGGGAGCCGGGAGACGGGTCGCCGAGCTCGGCCGGCAGGAGGTAGCTGAAGGTTCGCTCGGGCCGATCGGCGACGGCCTCCACCGCGACGCGCACCGGTCGAGCGCTCGCGGTCACCGGACGCGCCTAGACGCGCGGACGGCGCGGAGGATCGCGGCGGGCCTCGGCCTGGATGATCTCCCAGATGCGCTCGGCGGCCTCCTCGGGGTGGCCGGTCTCGTTGACGACGACGTGGTCGTACTCGTCGGCCTGTGCGATCCAGCGCTCGGCGTCGATCCGGCGACGCTCGAGGCTCGCCTCCGACTCCGAGCCGCGCTCCTCGAGCCGGCGGGTCAGGTCCTCCATCGACGGCGGCATGACGAAGATGAGCAGCGCGTCGGGGACGAGGCGGCGGACGTTGCGTGCGCCCTCGGGGCTGATCGTCAGGATCGCGTCGCGGCCGGCGGCGAGGATGCCGCGCACCTGGTCGACCGGCGTCCCGTACCACTCTCCGTGGTTGTTGGCGTGCTCGAGGAGGCCCTCGTTGTCGCGCAGGTCGGTGAACTCGGCCTCGCTCAGGAAGTGGTAGTGGACGCCGTCGATCTCCCCGTTGCGCTGCGCGCGCGTGGTGGCGGTCACGATCGGCACGACCTGCGGGCGGCGACGCGCGAGCTCGGCGACGATCGTCGACTTCCCCACCCCCGACGGGCCGCTGACGACGACGAGCAGTGGGAACGGGAAGGTCATCCGCTTCTCGTCGTTCACGTCGCCACCTCTGCGCCGACGCCCTCTGGCAGACGTCCGGGGGCGACCAGAACGCCGGCGACCTCCAGGCAGGCCGCGAGGTCCGACGGCAGCGCGCTCCACGCCAGCAATGCCGCCCCGTCCGACGGGCGCTCGAACCCGAGCCGCGCCGCGTGCAGGAACTGCCGGCGCAGGCCGCCGGGGCCCTCGCCGCCGCCGTAGCGCAGGTCGCCGGCGATCGGCAGGCCGAGGTAGGCGAGGTGCGCCCGGATCTGGTGCGTCCGCCCGGTGCGCGGGTGGAGGGCGAGGAGCGCGTAGCCGCCGCCGGCCGCCAGCTGCTCGTAATCGGTGACCGATGCGCGTCCGCCGGCCACGACCGCCATCCGCTGGCGATCCCGCGGGTCGCGACCGATCGGCGCCTCGACGCGCCCCCGCGAGGCCGGCGCCTCACCGCGCACGAGGGCCAGGTACTCCTTCTCGACGCTGCGCTCGCCGAACTGGCGCATGAGGCTGGCCTGCGCCGCATCGGTCTTGGCCACGACGATCAGCCCGCTCGTCTCCTTGTCGAGGCGATGGACGATCCCCGGCCGCCCGACGCCCGCGATCGAGCCGAGTGGCTCGCCGCGATCGCGCGCGCGGCCGAGGAGCGCGTTGACGAGGGTGCCGCTGCCGTGCCCGGCGGAGGGGTGGACGACGAGGCCGGCAGGCTTGTCGACGATGAGCATGTCGTCGTCCTCGTAGGCGACGACGAGCGGGATCGACTCCGCGACGAGCGTCTCGTCGGGTGGTGCGCTGAGCACGACGCTGACCCGCTCTCCCCCGGCGAGGCGGTCGCTCGAGCGGCGCTGTCGGCCGTCCACCAGCGCGCGTCCGTCGCCGATGAGCCGCTGGGCATGCGCGCGGCTGATGCCGGCCACGGCCGCCACGGCGAGATCCACGCGGCCGGCCGGCGCGACGCCTTCGACCGTGCGATCCGCCACCGTCACGCGGCCGGCTCGTCCTGGCTGCGCCGGCCGTCGGCGAAGAAGGTGAGGTACCCCACCAGCACGAAGATCCCGACCACCACGGCCGAGTCGGCGACGTTGAAGGTCGGGAAGCGCCACTCGCCGATGCCAACGCTGATGAAGTCGACGACGTAGCCGAGGCGCAGCCGATCGGTGAGGTTGCCGAGCGTGCCGGCGAGGATCGTGCCGAGCACGACGTGGATCGCAACCCCGCGGTCGCGGAAGGAGCGGAAGAAGTAGCCGATCATCACGAGCGCAAGCAACGTGACCGGCACGAACAGCCAGAACGCGCCGGGGAGGAGGCTGAACGCCGCGCCGGTGTTCTGGACGTACCAGATCCGCACGAAGTCGCCGAGGACGTTGAAGGATTCTCCCGGCTCGAGGGCCGCCACGACCAGTGCCTTCGAGACCTGGTCGGCGACGTAGAGCACCAGCGCCGTGCCTGCCAGCACGAGCGCGGCTCTCAGCGACCCGTCGCGTTCCGTGCCGGCCTCCACGGCTCCACTCTACCGGACGACACGATCAGGCGCGGGCGACGGCCAGCTCCACCGTCTCGCCGTCGAGCTCGGCCGTCGCCCTGGCAGCCGCGTCTCCGAAGAGCGGGTCGGGCTCGACGTTCAGCGAGCCTTCAGTCGCGAGCACCTCGCCGTCGAGCCACTGAAGGTGGGGATCCAGGCGAGCGGCGGCCCCGGCGGAGAGCACGATTTCGTAGCGGATGCGATCGCTGATCTCGAAGCCCGCCTCGCGACGGAGGGCCTGGAGCCGATGCGCCACCTCCCGTGCGAAGCCGGCGGCCTCCAGCTCGTCGTCGAGCTCCGTGTCGAGCGCGACGAGCAGGTCGCCCTCCTCCGCGACTTCGTGGCCTGGACGCGCGCGCGCAGTCAGCTCGAACTCGTCGGGCTGAAGGACCACGCCACCGACGTCGACGGTCCCGCCCTCGCGCAGCGTCCAGTCACCCGACCGCGCGCCGGCCATGATCGCGCCGACCGCCTTGCCATGCCGCGGACCGATGACCGGCAGCAGGGGGAAGAGGCTGCGCTCGACCATCTCCGACTCGTCGCCGATGAGCTCGAAGGAGCGGACGTTGAGCTCGTCCAGTATTTCGGCCTTCAACGCCTCGGCCACGACGAGGTCGGAAGCCATGGTCCTGGTTGCGGATGCCGAGAGCTTCACCCTGACCGCCCGCAGCGGCTGGCGCGTGCGGATCCTCGACGCCGCGCGCGCCGCCCGACCCAGCGCCACCGTCCGCCGCGCGAGGTCGACTGCCGCCTCGAGGTCGGGCAGCGACCGCCCGTCGACTCGTGACGGCATGTCGGTCAGGTGCACGCTGTCGGCTTGCGAGCCGTCGACCGCCACGACGAGGTTGTCCCAGATCGCATCGGTGAGGTGCGGCGTCATCGGTGCCATGAGGCGCATCAGCGTGGTGAGCACCTCGTGCAGCGTGGCGTGGGCGGCGCGCTTGTCGGCGTCGAGCTCGCCCTTCCAGAAGCGGCGACGATTGCGGCGCACGTACCAGTTCGACAGCTCGTCGACGAAGCCCTCGATCCCCCGCGCGGCACGCGTCGCGTCATAGACGTCGAGCGAGGCGCGGACCTCGCCGACGAGCCCGTCGAGGCGGGAGAGGATCCAGCGGTCGAGGATGGTGCGCGCTCCGTCGACGCCATCGGTCTGGTCGGGCGTCCATCGGTCGAGGCTGGCGTAGGTGACGAGGAAGCCGTAGGTGTTCCACAGCGGCAGGAAGAAGCCCCGGACCACCTCGTGGGCCGGGCCATACCCGAAGTTCATGTTCGTCGACGGGTTCGTTGCCGCGAACATCCAGCGCATGACGTCGGCGCCGATGTCCTCGGCGGCGTCGTCGAACCAGATCGCGTTGCCCTTGCTCTTGTGCATCTCTTCGCCGTGCTCGTCGCGCATGAGCGCGTAGGCGAACAGCGTCTTGAACGGTGCGCGGCCGGTCATCACCGTCGACATCGTCAGCAGCGCGTAGAACCAGTTGCGGAACTGCCCGGGGAAGGACTCGCTGACCCAGTCGGCCGGATACCACTTTGCCCACTCCTCGCGGTCCGAGTTCCAGCCGAGCGTCGAGAGGCCCACGATCCCGGCATCCAGCCACGGGTTGCCGACGTCGGTCGTGCGCCTGGCGCGCCCGCCGCAGGAGCTGCATGCGACCTCGACGTTGTCGATCCAGGGCCGATGCGGCGTATGGCCCTCGAAGGACTCCCAGCCGGCGACCGCGCGCTCGCGGAGCTCGTCCTTGGAGCCGATGACCTCCCACGCGTCGCAGTCGGTGCACTCCCAGATCGGCAGCGCGAGGCCGTAGTAGCGCTTCTTGCTGATCATCCAGTCGCTCATGTTCCGGAGCCAGTCGAGCTCGCGCTCCTCGAGGCCGATGCCCGGCGGCAGCCAGGTGACCTCGCGCGTGGCGTTGCTGACCGGCTCGCGCAGCGGGTCCATGGCGATGAACCACTCGTCGACGAGGCGGAAGATCAGCTGGGTCCCGCAGCGCCAGCAGTGCGGGTACGAGTGCGTGATAGCGCTCGGTGGCCACGACCAGACCCTTGCCCTCGAGGTCGGCGACCACGTCGCGCGCGAGATCCTGCGACGGGTCCTCGACGGCGCCGGCGACCCGCCCGGTCTGCCAGCCGAAGCCGTCGACGAAGACCCCGAACTCGTCGATCGGATTGATCACCGGCAGGTCGAAGGCCTTGGAGAGCGCGAAGTCCTCCTGCCCGCAGCCGGGGGCGATATGGACGATACCGGTGCCCTCCGCGTCGTCGACCTCGGTCCACGGGATGACGCGGTGGGTCACGCCGGCAGCCGCCGGAAGCTCGTCGAACGGCCCGGCGTAGGTCAGGTCCACCAGCTCGGCGCCCTTCGCTTCGCGGACGACGGCGGCGTCCCCCGCCACCCGGGCCTTCGAGCCCGCGCTCACCCACCAGCGACGCCCGTCACCGCCCTCGACGAGCTGGTACGTGAGGTCCGGGTGCACCGCCGCGGCGACGTTGCTCGACAGCGTCCACGGCGTCGTCGTCCAGACGAGCAGGTCCTCGTCCTCGTGGCCGGGGGTCGTCATCGGCAGGCGCAGGGTGAGCGACAGGTGGGTGACGTCCTTGTAGCCCTCGGCCGCCTCCATGTTGCTGATGCCCGTGCCGCAGCGCGGGCACCATGTCATGACGTCGTGGCCGCGGTACAGGAGCCCGCGCCGCTGGCACTCGGCCAGGAAAGCCCAGATCGTGTAGTTGTTCTCGTCGCTGTTCGTGTAGTAGCTGTGCTCCCAGTCCATCCACATCCCGAGCCGTTTGCTCTGCTCGGTGATGAGTGCCGCGAATCGCTCGACGCGCTGGAAGCACAGCTCGACGAACCGATCGATCCCGAACGACTCGATCTGGCGCTTGTTGTTGAAGCCGAGCTCCTTCTCGACCTCGACCTCGATCCAGAGCCCCTGGCAGTCGAACCCGTTCTGGTAGCGCTGCCGTTCTCCGAGCATCGTGTGGTAGCGCTGGTAGAGGTCCTTGTACGTGCGGCCCCAGGCGTGGTGGACGCCCATCGGGTTGTTGGCCGTGATCGGTCCGTCCAGGAAGCTGTAGTAGCGGTCGGAGTCCGCGTTGCGCGCCAGGTAGCGGGCCATCGTGTCGCGCTCGCGCCAGCGCTCGATGACCTCGCGCTCCAGCTGGGGCACGTTCAGCTTGCTGTCGACCGGCCTGAACACGTCGTGCATGGCTCCAGATACGAAAAGACCCGTCCCGAGAATCCGGGACGGGAGGGTGAGTCCCGCGGTACCACCCGCGCTTGACCGATGCGTCGCGCACCGATCCACTCGCTCGCCTGGCTAACGGGGGCAAATTCCGGGAGGCCTTACGCACGGTTCTCGTGCCCGCTTGGCGCCTCCGGCTCGAGAGGGATGATCGTCGTGGCCGATGCCGCCCGCTCACACCGCCCGGGCTCGCTCGTGGCTCGTCGCCGACGCGACCGCGTCTCCGTCGTCGCCGATCTTCGATTGGGGCGCGATGGTCGCAGCCGCCGCGGCCCGGTGTCAATTCAGGGACCGAAGAGGGCGCGCCCGATGAAGACCGATGCGACGAGGCCGCCCGCGACGACCACCCCCACCAGGCGCGGCCACCAGGCCATCGCCATGATCGCGCCGACCGAGGTCGCGGGGCCGGCCATCACCAGTGCGAGCGAGGTCAGGCGGCCCAGGTCGGACCCGGGCTCGGGCATCCGGCCGGTGGCGATGCCGATCCCCCACGCCACCCCGGCACCGAGAAGCGGCAGAAAGACGAACGCCGCGCGCGCGCCCGGCCGCTGCACCCCGATCCGAGGCCTGCGCCTGACGGCCGGCTCTGGCGGAGCGACCTCCGGCACGGGCGCGGAAACCGCGGGTGGTGCGACATCGGTGACCGGTTCCGCTTCCGCCTGCTCCGCCTCGGCGGCAGCGGCAGCCGCCGCGATCTCCGCTGCGGCTCGCTCCCGGCCGAGCTGCTCCTCGAGTATCGCGCGCTCGATCCCGGTCATCACCGGTCGGGGCTCCGGCACCTCCCGCGCCTCGATCTCGGGCGGCGCCGCGTCGGTGGCGGAGGGCGCGATCGCCGCCGCATCGGCTTCGGGAGGTTCGGCTGCCTCTGCTTCCGACCGTGGGCGCCGCCGCGACCTGCGCCTCGAGGCGCTGGCGTGCGTGGGCGGCCTTCGACAGGGCATCGAGCAGGTCGTCGTCGCGCTCGGGCGCGATCGCGAGGCGCCCGCGGTCGGTCGGGACGAGGATCGCGGTCGGCGTCCGCGCCAGGCGCACGATCTCGATCCGCTCCTCGTCGCGGAGCACGGCACGGCCGAGGCCCCAGCCGAAGACGCCGGACTGCACCCGCAGCCGCGATGCGGTCGGGCCACTCAGGCGGACGCGTGTCACCGGCCCCGGGCTGAGCAGATGCACCCGCCCGCCACCGATCCACGTGATGTGCACCGCCGACTCCTCCACCTCGAGCCGAACGCTCAGGAGCACGACCATGAGCGCCAGCCCGACCAGGGCGAGGACGGCACCGACCGCGACGAGCGCAAAGCCGATCGGCGGGGGGATGACGAGCAGCCCGGCGGCGATGGCGGCACCGGCGCCCGCGAAGGACACGAACGGGACCGCGAGCAGCCGTGGCAGCGAGCGGGCCAGCTTGACGCGAGCGATCGGCGTTCGGGCGCCCGTCATCGCCTCATGCCTTCTCGGTCACCCGGTACTCGAGATAGCGCCCGGTGAGCAGCCGCGTCTGCGCATCAAGCGCCGGCAGGTTGCTGAAGAAGATGCCGACGAACGGCAGTCCGAGCCACTGGACATAGCTGATCACGCGCTGGACCGGACCCCAGGTGGTCGGGCGCGGTGGGACGATGAAGTGCTCGACGACGACGAGCACGAAGAGGCTGATGAGGGCGAGCGTCAGCATCGCGCTGGCGAACAGCGGGAGGTTCTGGCCGAGCGTCGTCTCCGCGAAGGCGGGGTTGATGAGGATCGGGATCGCAGCGCCGAACATGACCACGAACGGCGCGATCGCCCAGTTGATGTGCTCGCCGAACAGGTTCGAGATCCGCCAGAAGCGGCTCCAGAACGGGATCTCGGGGTGCGCGATCGAGTTCTCGATGACGTACGGGATGTCGGTGACGCCCCACGCCCAGCGCCGCGCCTGGAGGTACTGCTCGGCCATGCTCCGCCAGTAGCCGCGCGCGCGCACCGCGTCGCCGTAGATCGGGATGAAGAGCGGCACGGCGCGGAATCGGTCTCCGTAGCGGAAGTAGCTCTTCCAGTAGAACCGGCTGTCCTCGGGAATCGCGTCGGTCGCCCAGTAGCCGACATCGTGGACGAGGTGCAGCGTCGTCGAGTACGAGCCGAAGCTCTGGAGCTTCTCCGGCAGGACGCTGCGCCACATCTGGAGCTGGGTGAGGACCGCGGCGAAGAGGCGCTGGAAGAGCGGCGCCTCCCAGATGTTGTTGTGGAAGTACGGGATCGGCTGGTAGAGCTGGGTGTCGCGGTTCGGATCGGTCAGGTGGGTCCACGCCAGATAGGCGAAGTATTGCGGGTGGACGCGGTAGTCCGCGTCGAGGTCCGTGATCATGATCCGCTTCGGGTCCATGCCGCGCTCGCGCACGAGCAGCCGATGCAGGTAGCGGCCGCCCCACGCCATCGCGCTGCTCTTGCCGACCACGATCCCCGGCTCCAGCGGGTCGCGGATGTGGATGAACTCCGCGAAGGCTCCGCCGAACTCCTCGCGCAGGAGGCGGACGTTCTCGATGCCGCCCGTATCGGTCTCGCGGGTGATGATCGCGCAGATCTTGCGCTCGGTCGGCCACGTGGCCTCGGCGAGCGCGCGGACCGTGTGGCGCAGGATCTCGAGCGACTCGGTGTAGGTCGGGATCAGTGCCAGGTGGATGAGCTCGTCATTGCCCGGCACGTCGGTCACCCGCTCGGTCCAGTCCACCTTCAGCACGCCGCGGATGCGACGGTAGGCCACGATCACGGCGCCGCTGAACCACAGCGCGCGACACAGCCAGTAGAAGTCGAACGAGAGGACGAAGAGGGCCACGAGTGCCGGGTAGCTGAAGCTCAGCCAGATCGGCAGGATGAGGATCGACCACGAGATCACCCCGGGGACCATCTCGAGCAGCCGGACCAGCCAGCCGTAGCGTTCGCGGGGCTCAGCAGTGGTCATCGTTGCGCCTGCCAGCCGGGCGGCCGGCTGGGCGCCGATGCCGATCCGCCTCGCGGGCCTCCTAGTAGACGGGGGTGAGCCAGTCGCGGTAGGCGGGCAGGCGCCCGCGCACCGCGTCGAAGTAGGCGCGCGAGAGCTCGCGGGTGATCGGGCCCGGCCGGCCGGTGCCGATCGTCCGACGGTCGATCTCGATCACCGGGCTGATCTGGGCGCCGGTGCCGCACAGGAAGACCTCGTCGGCGGCATAGAGCTCCGTGCGATCGATCGAGCGCTCGCGCACCTCGGCCCCGAGGTCCGTCCGCGCCATGTCGATGAGGCGCCGCCGCGTGATCCCCTCGAGGATGTTGTCGGTCGCCGACGGGGTGATGACGGCGCCGTTCTTGACGAGGAACAGGTTCTCGGCGCTCCCCTCGCTGACGTGGCCGTCGGCGTTGAGGATGATCGCCTCGTCGAAGCCGTTGAGCTGCGCCTCGCTCTTGGCGAGCGCGCCGTTCACGTACGCGCCGGTGATCTTGCCGCGGGCCGGGATGGCGTTGTCATCGGTCCGGCGCCAGGTGCTGACCTGCGCCCGGATGCCGCCCTCGGTGTCGATGTACTGACCGAACGGGACCCCGAAGATCGTGATGTCGGCGTCGAGGTTGTGAAGCCGAACCCCGATCGTCTCCGAGCTCTTGTAGACGATCGGTCGCAGGTAGACGTCCTCGCGCAGCCCATCACGACGAAGGAGCTCGACGGTGATCTCGGCGAGCTCCTCGGGCGACTGGCGGACCTCCATCATCAGGAGGCGAGCGGACGACCGAATCCGCTCGTAGTGGGGTACGAGCTCGAGGGCGAAGAGCTGCTCCTCGTCGGCGTTCCAGTAGGCGCGGATCCCCTCGAACACGGCCGTGCCGTAGTTGAAGCCGTGGGTCATGACGTTGATGTTCGCGTCGCGCAGCGGCACGAATTCGCCACGGAAGAACGCCCACAGCTCGGTGGTGGTCTCCACCTGCGCTGCCTGCGGTCTGCTCTCCTGCTTCAGCACATCGCCTCCTCTGTTCGCGGTTCGAGCCGCGGCCACGGTCGCGGGCTCAAGCGCAAGAAGTATACCCGTGGTCCGGTCCCCAGACGCTTGCTCGCCGCTCGGATGTTGCGGAATCAGTGGCCGGACGCGCCGGCGATCCCGAGCGGCGTGAAGAGTGCCAGGTAGACGTAGATCAGGTAGAGCGGCCCGCCGATGAGCAGCGTCCACGCCGAGAGCTTCCCGGTGCGCAGCATGTTCCCGAAGATGAGGATCGTGGCCAGGATCGCGACGCCGGCCGATGCGAAGCCGATCGCGCTCTCGGCGGTGAAGGTCCAGCTCGTGAAGAGCAGGCCGAGGACGGTCGGCAGGCAGCTCTGGAACACCATGGCGCCGGTGATGTTGCCCATCGCCAGCGTGTCCTTGCCGGTCCGGACCCACAGCACGCTGTTGAACTTCTCCGGCAGCTCGGTGGCGATCGGCGCGATGATGAGGGTCAGGATGAGCGGGTCGAGACCGATGCTTGACGCCAGCTGCTCGACGGCCCCGACGAACACCTGCGCTCCGACGATGATCAGCGCCAGCGCAACGAGCACCTGGCTGAGGATGATCCGCATCCGTGGGGGTGCGCCGTCGACCTCCCAGCTGTCCTTCGCGCCCGGGAGGATGTCGATGTCCAGAGTGTGCGGGCCGGCCATCCCCGGCAGCCGCGTGGCGTGCAGCGGATTGAGGTCGTCGGGGTCGCCCGGCTCGGGCGCATCGGTGAAGTGGAGGCGCACGTAGACCGCATAGATGACGAACAGCGCGGCGGCGGCCACCCACTTCAGCCAGCCCAGCTCAGCCGGGAGGAACGCGGTACCGATGGCGATCCCGTACCCCACGATGAAGAAGGCCACGTCCCGCCCGAGGACGCGGACATTGACGCGCAGGCCGGTCCCGGTCACCCGCCTTCCACGCCGCGCGTAGAAGATGACCGCGATGCCGGTCACGAACATCGCGAGCGTGGCGAGCGTGAACGGCGCGCCGAGGATGGCTCCCACGCCGATCGCGTGGGCGGCCTCCGGGTCGCCGCCGAAGAGCACCGGCCCGAGGATGGCGATGACCGGGATCAGCGTCTCGGGCAGCGCGGTCGCGACCGCCGCGAGGACGCTGCCGACCGCACCCTCGGCGAGGTTCAGCTTGTGGCCGAACCACTCGATGCCGTTGGTGAACAGCTCGGCGGCCAGCAGGATGACCGCCAGGGACACGATGAGCAGGACGATGTCCACGGTTGACCTCTAGCCGTCGCGAAGCATGGCTGCCGCCATCGGCGGGCGCCGTGCAGGATGGCCGAAGGTCTCTCCAGCCGACCGCGTTGCGGGTCGGCCCGTGCCACCGGGCGGATCCATCTCCGCCGTCCTGACGATGGCTCGGGTCAGGGGATACTCCCCCTCGGGCCGGCTGAGTGTTGCTGACGGGCGCGACGCGGTCAACTCGACGCCACGCGCGCTCGCCGTCGCCTGATTACGGGCGGAGATGCTGCGGCGCGTACGGCAGCAGCGCCACGTGGCGCGCCCGCTTCAGCGCCGTTGTCAGCATGCGCTGGTGGCGGGCGCAGGTGCCCGTCTTGCGCCGCGGCTCGATCTTCGCGCGCTCGCTGAGGTATCGGCGGAGGCGGTTGACCTCCTTGTAGTCGATGCTCTCGGCCTTGTCGACGCAGAAGTTGCAGACCTTGCGCCGGCGCCGATCGCGGTAGTAGTCCGCCGCCTCGCGGCGGGATCGTGGGCTTGCCATGTCGGGTATCGGTTCCTCTTAGAACGGAATGTCGTCGACGTCCATCTCGGCGCCGGGAGCCGATGAGCGCGCCTCGTCGGCACCGCGCGGCTTGACCTGGGGCGGAGCGTCGCCGTAGGAGCCCTCGCTGCCTGCGAACGAGCCCTCCTCGCGCGGCCGGCGCTCGAGGTTGACGACGCGTGCGAAGGCGAGCTCGAGGGACGTCCGCTTCTGGCCGTCGCGGGCCTCGTACTCGCGCGCGCGAAGCTGGCCCTCGGCGAAGACCTTGTTCCCCTTGCGCAGCTGCTCGGCAAGGCGTTCCGCCTGCTGCTCCCAGACGCTGGCGCGGAACCAGAGGGTCTCCTCGACCCACTCGCCGTCCGGCCCCTTGCTGTTGTTGTTGACCGCGATCCGCAGCTCGGTCACGGCCTTGCCGCTGGGCGTGTAGCGCAGCTCGGGGTCGGCGCCGAGGTTGCCGATGATCATCATCTTGTTGAGCGTCATCGCTGGCTCCTTCTTCGACCGGGACCGTCAGGCCTCGGCGCGCTCCTCGTCTGCGGATTCTGGTGAGGCTTCGGCGGCCACGAGCTCCGGCTCGGGCTCCGGTGCCGGCTCGGGCTCCGGTGCCGCCTCCGGCTCGGGGGCCGGCTCCGACTCCGACGCTGGCTGTGGGCTGAGCTCGTCCGCGACCTCCGCCGATGGCTCGGCCTCGAGGTCCGTCCCCGTGTCGAGGTCGGCATCGTCGGTCTCCGCGGAGGCGCGCGGCGCGACGGCAGGTGCGACCTCCTCGGCCGGACCGCGGTCCTCGAGGACGGTGACGAGGTGGCGCAGGATCTCCTCGCTGATGAGGAGGCCACGCTCGATCTCGCGAACCTGGGCGGGCTCGATGTCGAAGTGAATGAGGAAGTAGCTCGCCTCGCGGTGGCGGCCGATGTCGTACGCCAGGCGGCGCTTGCCCCACGGCGAGACCTTGCTGAGGCTGCCACCGCCGTTGACGATGGCGCGCGTGACCTTCTCGACCGCGGCCTGGAGCTTGTCGTCTTCCAGGTCCGGCCGAAGCAGGAGCATGAGTTCGTAACGGCGCATCAGGTGCCGCAACCCTCCTCTCTATGGGTTTGCGACGTTCGGTGCTGGCGCACGCGAACGCGGCAGAAAGGGGTTCGTGTGATGAACATGAACCACGCCTCCGTGAAGGGAGGCGATGGCGCAGTATAGCCCGTTCCCTCACCCCCCGGCAACGGAGGTCGGGCCGCCTCGTATACTCAGGGCCAGTCTCCGCACCGATCCGAGCACGTCCATGCCGAGCAATACGATCCTCATTTGCGCCCGTGCCAAGGAGCTCCGTTCCGAGCTCGAGGCCGCGCTCACCGACGCCGGCCACCAGATCACGTCTGTCGCCACGCCGGCCGACGGGGTCGCGACGATGCGCAACACCCCGGTCGACCTCATCGTGGCCGAGGGTCTCGCCGCCTCCGGTGCGATCGCCTCGCTGCGGACTGCGAGCGACGGTCGGATCACCCCGATCCTGATCGTCTCGCCGGCGCACGACATCGAGGCTCGCATCGCCTTCCTCGAGGCCGGCGCGGACGACGTCATCGCCGGCGGCTTCTCGCCGACGGAGCTCGCCGGGCGGGTCATGGCGCTGCTCATTCGGACCGGTCGCGCTGGGACCGACTTCGCCTCGCACACCGGCTCCGCCGAGATCATCGCGTTCTTCAGCCCGAAGGGAGGCGTCGGCACCACAACCCTTGCGGTGAACACGGCCGTGCTCCTGGCCGGTGGCGCCGGCTCAAAGCGCTCAGGGAGCGCTGGCGGTTCGACGAACGGGGCGCTGCCGGCGTCGCGCGTCCTGCTCATCGACTTCGACCTCCAGTTCGGGCAGGTCGCCACGCATCTCAACCTGATGCCGCGCTACGACCTCGCCGCGCTCGCCACCGATGAGCCATCACTGGCCGATCCCGAGCTGGCGCGCACGTACCTCACGACGCACAGCTCCGGGCTGAACGTCCTCGCCGCACCGGCCCGCCCGGAGGCGGACTTCCGGGTCAGCCTCGAGCACATCCAGCGGATCATCGAGCTCATGCAGCCATCGTTCGACCACATCATCGTCGACCTCGGCAGCCGCCTCGACCCACGCAGCGTCTGGCTCCTCGAGCAGTCCGATGCGCACGTCTTCGTCCTCTTCCCGGAGATCGCCGCCCTGCGATCCATGAGCCTGCTGATGACCTTCCTGGCCGATACGACCCCGCTGAAGGCCCGGACCCACATCGTGATCAACCACATCTTTCCCAAGGAGCTGCTGAAGACGCGCGACGTCGAGAACCTGCTCCGTAAGAAGCCGACGGCCGAGGTGCCCTACACCGAGGTCGAGATGATCCGGTCGGTCAACGAGGGCGTGCCGCTGGTCAGTAACCAGCCGACCCTGCCCGCCGCGATCGCGATGCGGCGGGTGGCACAGGCCGTCATCGGCATCGAGCAGCCGCAGCTGGCGGCCAAGCGCGAGCGGCGCCGGATGTTCGGCCGCCGCTGAGATTGGTGCCGGAGGAGGGAGTCGAACCCCCACGCCTTGCGGCCGCCGGGTTTAAGCCGGCTGCGTCTGCCATTCCGCCACTCCGGCGCGGCGGCAAGCGTACGACACGGCGCGGACGATTGGACGAGCCGCGGGCCGAGTGGCCCGCGGCTCCTTGATCGATCTCGCGAGATCAGGAGGAGGCGAGGTCCTCGCAGACCGGCGAGTTCGACAGCGTCGGGTCGTTGCACTGGATCCCGAGCAGCAGCTCGGCCGTGCTCGGGTTGATCTCCTCACCCAGCACCGTCTGCGCGCCGGCGATCCAATCAGCGACCGATTCGCACGACTCGATCGTCGGCTCCAGCTCGGCCTGGAGGTTGCCCATGTCGGAGAGAGATGCGACTTCCATGTCGGCGATCGGCGCGAACGCCTCTTCACACGCCGGCGAGGCGTCGCCCATCACGGGAGCCGACGCATCGGCCGATCCCATGGGCGCCGAACCGACCGGCTCATCAGTCGAGCCGCCTTCCTGGGTGGTGCATGCCGCGAGCAGGCCGACGAGGGCCAATGCGATGAAAATTCTCTTCATACCCGTGGTATCCCCTATGTTCGCTGTGTCCTATAGGAAGTACCCCGGCTGGGCGCCCGGGGATCACTCGACTCGACTCGGACCCTTCCTCGACTCTCGTGAGGCAGGCGTCCGGCGGCGAGTGCTCAGCGGCGGCGATCGCTCGTCGCCCTGAACCCCAGTTCCTTCGCAAGGTCCGTGCCCGGTCACGACTCCTCGACGTCGATGCCGTCACAGATCGACGACGTCGGCTGTCAGGAAGGGAACGGCCGGCAAGAAGTTGCGGCAAGGAGCGCAGCGACGAGCACACGTTGGCGCGCGGCCCGCCGGCACATCGAGCTGGATGGAGGTCAGAAAGTTGGAGGCGACGACGGGAATCGAACCTGTGTAACGCCGATGCCGATGGTCCCGCCAACTACGGTCACGAGTAGGGCGATCACTCCTGGATCCACGATTGCGGCATGGAAGAAGCCGCCGCTATCCCGGCGCACCGATCGGGGTCGTCAGTCACGGACCGAACAGCTGGGCTAGCAAGACCGAGGCACCGATCGCAAGCGGGAAGGTCAGCAGCGACCAGGCGACCGTGAATCCCTTGGGCGTCTTGTTTGTCGCGGTCGTCGTCGCCGAACTCACGAGACACCTTCGATCGCCGGGGCGCGCCCGGTGGGTGTCGCAACCGTCGGTCGCAGTACTGGGACGGTGGCTCGCTCGGGGCGGGTCGCCCACACCAGGCCGGCGCCGGTGAGCATGAACGTGGCGCCGACTCCTGCGAACAGTGCGGCCAAGCCGAGGCCGAGCGTGAGTGCGGAGGCGGTGACGGTGCCCACGCCGAGCTGGGAGATCAGACTGTGGGCGGTGCCGGTCCATGCCTGCTCGCGGGCGACACCCTCGATGGGATGTTCGCGGTCGAAGTCGTTCCAGTAGCGGCCGGCAATCGCGAACTCATACTCGCCGGCGGGGAAGAGCTCGCCGTTGTATTCGACGGCTTCAGTTAGGACCACCGTCTGGACGCCGTTGAGGGTGTGATATGCGATGGTCGCCATCTGGAACATGTACTCGCTGGCGGTGTTGACGATTGGATCGCCGGGATCCATCTCGCCGCTGGCGACCGCATATCCCCAGTCATCGGTCAGCAGGGCCATGATGCCCTGCGCTCCGGCGACCTCGCCGCGGTCGATGAGCTGGCCGTCGGCGTTGTAGGTGAGCTCGACGCCCTGCGCCGCGCTGAAGGCCTTGAGGGAAGCGGTGCCCTCCTGGACCTTGAAGGCGGAGAAGGCACCGACCGCCAAGAAGGCGATGCCGATGAGGCCAAGGACGATGCCCAGCCCTCGCAGCCGGTTAATGAAGTGTCCGTCGTTGAACATGTGAGGCCTTTCGTGGCACGGGCCACCCCTTCCACGGTCGAAGGGTGCGCTGTGTGGACGACTGTGGTGGCGGCGAGACGTGACCATGAGGTCGATCAGGTGCCGCAACCACGGACCCCGGGCTCGATAGGCCTCGAAGTGTCCCCGGGGCCAAAAGCCCCGTAATGAGATGCGCGACAGGAGTCGGCGTGTACATTGTACACTAAAGGACGCCAGCGGCGCGTCCGCTAGGCGGGGAGGCACAGCTAGTGCTGGTGTTGCTTCGCGCGCCAGTAGCAACCGGTAGGTAGGTGGTCATGCGCGAAACCGCTCCGGACATCGAGTTCCTGCAGCGACTGATGGATGAAACGCTGGCCGAGATCAACCCGCACATGGCCAGCATCGTGACCCCGGACAAGCGGCTGCGGGCTAGTCAGGTTGTGCGCTATCTCGACGGCGTTAAGTACGTCGCGTTCGGCTCAGTGACACTGGCCGGTGAGCCACGCGTTTCACCGCTCGACTCCATGTTCGTGCGCGGGCGCTTCACGCTCTCAACCGACAGCTCGGCAGCGCGTGTCGCCAATCTGCGCCACAACCCGGCCTGCAGTCTCGTTCACATGGTCGGGGACGCGGTCGCGATCGTCGTCCATGGCAGAGCGGAGTGGATCACGCGCGACCATCCAGACCATGACGAGATTCACTCGATCTGGACCTCGGCATATGACTCGGACCCGTACTCCTGGGGCAACGACATCCTCTTGCTCCGCGCCGAGCCCGCCGCAATGTGGGCTTACGCGCAACACCCCAACGACTTCCCCGAGTAGCAGTCCGGGACGCAATGTCCGACGGGGTCGATTCACGCTCAAA
>CAWJOA010000004.1:0-325343 GCA_963844415.1 uncultured Chloroflexia bacterium | reverse complement strand
TCGCGTGTCCGCGTCCCACCCTGCCTTTTTTCTCCAGGAGCACTGAATGGCCTTGGCCGAGTCTGCCAGCCGGTTTGAGCTGGCTCCGCGCCGTGAGAATTTCTCCCACATCCCCGAGGTTCTGCCCCTCCCGAACCTGATCCAGACCCAGACCGACTCCTTCGAGTGGTTCGTCAGCACGGGTCTGCGTGAGCTCCTCGACGAGATCACGCCGATCACCGACTTCACCGGCAAGAACCTCGAGCTGCACTTCCGAGAGTTCTACTTCGAGGATCCGACGCACACGGAGGAGCAGTGCCGTGTCCAGGATCGGACCTTCGCGAAGCCGCTGAAGGTCGAGGTCGACCTCAAGATCATCGAGACCGGCGAGGTCAAGCACCAGACCGTCTTCATGGGCGACTTCCCATGGATGACCGATCAGGGCACCTTCATCATCAACGGCGCCGAGCGCGTGGTGGTCAGCCAGCTCGTGCGCTCGCCGGGCGTGTACTACACCGCGGCGGAGGATCCCTCCACCGGCCGGAAGCTGCACGCTGCCAAGGTCATTCCGAACCGCGGCGCCTGGCTCGAGTTCGAGACGAGCAACAAGGACCTGCTCAGCGTCAAGGTCGACCGCAAGCGCAAGATCCCGGTGACCACGCTGCTGCGTGCCGTCGGCCTCGAGACCGATGAGATCCAGCGCATCCTCGGGCCTGCCGACGACAACCCCGAGCACCCGTACGTCCAGCTCACGCTCGACAAGGATCCGGCCGGCACCCAGGACGAGGCGCTCGTCGAGGTCTACAAGAAGCTGCGTCCCGGCGACCCGCCGACCGTCGAGAACGCCCGCGCGCTCGTCACCAGCCTCTTCTTCAACTTCCGCCGCTACGACCTCGGTCGCGTCGGCCGCTACAAGCTGAACAAGGCGCTCGGCGAGGTCGCCGACAAGCTGAAGATCACGCTGCCCGCCGAGGAGAGCCCGAACCCGCGCGAGGTCCGCGTCATCAGCCGCGACGACATCGTCGCCATCGTCGGCAAGCTCATCGAGCTGAACAACGGCCGCGGCGACCCCGACGACATCGACCATCTCGGCAACCGGCGCATCCGCGCCAACGGCGAGCTCATCCAGAACCAGTTCCGCATCGGCCTCCTGCGCATGGAGCGCGTCGTCAAGGAGCGGATGACGATCACCGATTCGGACCAGGCCACGCCGAATACCCTTATCAACATCCGCCCGGTCGTGGCGGCGATGAAGGAGTTCTTCGGCGGCAGCCAGCTGAGCCAGTTCATGGATCAGACGAACCCGCTGGCCGAGCTGACGAACAAGCGACGCCTCAGCGCGCTGGGCCCCGGCGGCCTCAGCCGCGAGCGCGCCGGCTTCGACGTCCGCGACGTGCACCCGTCCCACTACGGCCGGATGTGCCCGATCGAGACGCCCGAGGGCCCGAACATCGGCCTCATCGGCTCGCTGGCGACGTACGGCAAGATCAACAAGCACGGCTTCATCGAGACGCCGTACCGCAAGGTGCGCCGCTACGTCGGGGCCAAGGACAACAAGGGCGACGTGCTCGGCCAGGTGCTGGCCGAGGACCTGGTCCTGACCGATGGCGGCAAGTCCGTCGCCAAGGCCGGCACGACGATCGACGAGAAGGTTCTCGGGCAGATCAAGGACGCCAAGGTCGCCCAGGTCCGGATCCGCCCGATCGTCACCGAGGAGATCGTGTACCTCGATGCCTCGGAGGAGGAGAAGTTCCACATCGCGCAGGCCAACGCCGCGCTCGATGAGAACAACCGCTTCGCCGAGGATCGCGTGCTCGTCCGCTACAAGGACAAGTTCCTCGAGGAGACGATCGACGTCATCGACTACATGGACGTCAGCCCGAAGCAGATCGTGAGCGTCGCGACCGCGATGATCCCGTTCCTCGAGCACGACGACGCGAACCGCGCGCTGATGGGCTCGAACATGATGCGCCAGTCGGTCCCGCTCCTCCAGCCGGAGGCGCCGGTGGTCGGCACGGGCGTCGAGTTCCGCGCCGCCTTCGACTCGCAGGGCGTGCTCGTGGCCCGCAACGGCGGCACCGTGGTCAGCGTCACCGCCGACCACCTCGTCATCGAGCGCGACGAGGGCGACGAGCGCGACGAGTACAAGCTCAAGAAGTTCCTGCGCTCGAACCAGGGCACCTGCATCAACCAGCGGCCAGTCGTCGACGTCGGCGACCGCGTCGTCTCGGGGCAGGTCCTGGCCGACGGCTCGAGCACCGATGCCGGCGAGATGGCGCTGGGCCAGAACATCCTCGTCGCCTTCCTCCCCTGGGAGGGCGGCAACTACGAGGACGCGATCGTCATCAGCGAGCGCCTCGTCAAGGACGACCTGTTCACGTCGATCCACATCGAGAAGCACGAGATCGAGGCCCGCGACACGAAGCTCGGCCCCGAGGAGATCACGCGCGACATCCCGAACGTCGGCGAGGAGAGCCTCCGGCACCTCGACGAGGACGGGATCATCTACGAGGGCGCCGAGGTCAAGCCCGGCGACATCCTGGTCGGCAAGATCACCCCGAAGGGCGAGACCGAGCTGACCGCCGAGGAGCGCCTGCTGCGCGCGATCTTCGGCGAGAAGGCCCGCGAGGTGCGCGACTCGAGCCTGCGACTGCCGCACGGCGAGCGCGGGATCGTCGTGGACGTCCGCCAGTTCAGCCGCGACTCCGGCGACGAGCTGCTCCCCGGCGTGAACCGCCTGGTGCGGGTCAGCGTCGCCCAGAAGCGGAAGATCGCGGTGGGCGACAAGATGGCCGGCCGCCACGGCAACAAGGGCGTGATCGCCAAGATCCTGCCCGTCGAGGACATGCCGTTCATGCCCGACGGCACCCCGGTCGACATCGTGCTCAACCCGCTCGGCGTGCCGAGCCGGATGAACATCGGCCAGATCCTCGAGACGCACCTGGGCTGGGCGATGAAGACGCTCGGCCTGAAGGCCGCCACGCCGGTCTTCGACGGCGCCACCGAGGCTCACATCACCGCCGCGCTGAAGCGCGCCGGCCACGACCCGGATGGCAAGACCGTGCTCTACGACGGGCGCACCGGCAAGGAGTTCGACCATCGCGTGACGGTCGGCTACATCTACATGCTCAAGCTCCACCACCTGGTGGAGGACAAGATCCACGCCCGGAGCACCGGCCCCTACAGCCTCATCACCCAGCAGCCGCTGGGCGGCAAGGCTCAGTTCGGTGGCCAGCGCTTCGGCGAGATGGAGGTCTGGGCGCTCGAGGCCTATGGCGCGGCGAACATCCTCCAGGAGCTCCTCACCGTGAAGTCCGACGACGTCGTCGGCCGCGTGCAGACGTACGAGGCCATCGTCAAGGGCGAGGAGATCCAGTCGCCCGGCGTGCCGGAGTCGTTCAAGGTGCTCATCAAGGAGCTCCAGGCGCTCGGGCTGTCGGTCGAGATCCTGAACGAGAACGAAGAGGAGATCCGCTTCATCGAGGACACCGGGAGCTACCCGTTGCCGGACCTCGGCGGAATCAATCTCCAGGGCTTTGAGGAATAGCCTCGCGGCCCGGCGCGCCAGGACGCGTCGGGCCCGGTTCATCCATCGGTCAATCCTGAGCCGGGGTCTGGTCCACCTCGGCGACGAGCGCAGCGACGGTGCGGAGCCGTCGCAGGAGTCCCACGCCGCTCATGCTTGAAGTCAACAATTTCGACGCGATCCGGATCAGCCTTGCGTCGCCCGATCAGATCAAGGGATGGTCGTCGGGCGAGGTCACGAAGCCGGAGACGATCAACTACCGCACGCTCAAGCCGGAGAAGGACGGCCTCTTCGACGAGCGCATCTTCGGTCCCACCAAGGACTGGGAGTGCTACTGCGGCAAGTACAAGCGCATCCGCTACAAGGGCATCATCTGCGACAAGTGCGGCGTCGAGGTCACGCGCTCGAAGGTCCGCCGCGAGCGGATGGGTCACATCAAGCTGGCCTCGCCGGTCAGCCACATCTGGTACTTCAAGGGCACGCCCAGCCGCCTGGGGATCCTGCTCGACATCAGCCCGCGCAACCTGGAGCGCATCCTCTACTTCGCCCTCTACGTCGTCACCCGCGTCGACGAGGCGCAGCGTGACAAGGCGATCCAGGGCGTCGACGAGGAGGCCGCAGCGCGGGTCGCCCGCGCGCAGGCCGTGGTCGACGAGAAGCGGGCCGAGCTCGAGGCAGCGGTCGCCGACAAGCGGACCGAGGTCGACGCCGCCCACGACTCGGAGACGAAGCGCATCGCCGAGCAGCAGTCCTCGCGCACCGAGGAGCTGACGAAGGCCGCCCAGGA
The DNA here is from genome assembly GCA_963844415.1 of uncultured Chloroflexia bacterium. Taxonomy (GTDB): domain Bacteria; phylum Chloroflexota; class Limnocylindria; order QHBO01; family QHBO01; genus JACDBZ01. The sequence continues at coordinate 321,051 of CAWJOA010000004.1, read as the reverse complement.
CGTCGAGGCCACGATCAAGGGCGGCGGCAAGACCCTGGCCGAGGACGTCGTGTTCGCCGCCACCGGCGAGGTCATCGGCCGCGCCGAGGAGACGAGCAAGGTGGCGCTCGCGAAGCTGCGCGAGGTCGTCAAGAGCGAGGTCGCCGCGGTCGACAAGGACGCGAAGGGGGCGCTCGCCGCCGCCGCGGAGAAGCACCAGTCCGCCGTCGCCGACCTCACCTCCGGCATCGAGGAGGCGACCGCCAGCGAGCGTGAGCAGGTCGCCCGCGAGACCGATGACGCCAAGCTGTGGGCGCGCACCGAGCGCGGCCGGCTGAGCGACATCAGCGTCATGAAGATCCTGACCGAGGGCGAGTTCCGCTCGCTGACCGAGCAGTACGGACGCATGTTCGACGCCGGCATGGGCGCCGAGGCGGTCAAGAAGATCATCGAGCAGATCAACCTGGACGAGCTGAGCCAGCACCTCCACGTCGAGATGCGCCAGACCTCCGGCCAGCGTCGCAAGAAGGCGATCAAGCGGCTGCGCCTGATCGAGGCGTTTCGCAAGTCCGGCGCGCGCCCGGAGTGGATGATCCTCTCCACGCTGCCGGTCATCCCGCCCGACCTGCGACCGATGGTCCAGCTCGACGGCGGCCGATTCGCCACCTCGGACCTCAACGACCTGTACCGGCGCGTCATCAACCGCAACAACCGGCTGAGCCGGCTCCTCGACCTCGAGGCCCCGGAGATCATCATCCGCAACGAGAAGCGGATGCTCCAGGAGGCGTGCGACGCGCTGATCGACAACGGCCGGCGCGGTCGGGCGATCGCGGGCACCGGCAACCATCGGCTCAAGAGCCTCTCCGACATGCTGAAGGGCAAGCAGGGCCGATTCCGCCAGAACCTGCTCGGCAAGCGCGTCGATTACTCCGGCCGCTCGGTCATCGTGGTCGGCCCCGAGCTGAAGCTGCACCAGTGCGGGCTGCCGAAGAAGATGGCGCTCGAGCTGTTCAAGCCGTTCGTCATGCGCCAGCTGGTCGAGAAGGGCTTCGCCCACAACATCAAGAGCGCGAAGCGCATCGTCGAGCGCGTGCGCCCCGAGGTGTGGGACGTCCTCGAGGACGTCATCAAGGATCACCCGGTCCTCCTGAACCGCGCGCCGACCCTCCATCGGCTGGGCATCCAGGCCTTCATGCCGGTGCTCGTCGAGGGCTCGGCCATCCAGATCCACCCGCTCGTGTGCTTCGCCTTCAACGCCGACTTCGACGGCGACCAGATGGCGGTCCACGTGCCGCTCTCGACGGCCGCCCAGAAGGAAGCCAAGGAGCTGATGCTCTCGACCCGCAACCTGCTCTCCGCCGCGGACGGCAGCCCGGTGGTCAGCCCGACGCACGACATGGTGCTCGGGTGCTTCTACCTGACCGTCGGCAAGGAGAAGGACCGAACCGCCGGAACCGCCGCCCGGGACTGGAAGCCGTGGCAGGTCTACTCGGACGATGCCGAGGTCGTCCTGGCCGTCGCCTCGGGCAGCATCCACGTCCAGGACGTCGTGCGCCTCGAGACCGAGACGTGGGAGGGCGAGCCGCGCGACGGCAAGAGCGTCAAGACCCTCGTGACCACCACGGCGGGCCGGGTCATCTTCAACTCGATCCTGCCGCCACCCCTGCGCTTCGTCGACCGCGTCATGGACCGCAAGGGCCTCAAGGAGATCATCGCCCGCTGCTACCGCGACCTCGGTCCGGAGGCGACGGCGACGCTCGTCGACGGCATCAAGGCGATCGGCTTCCACTACGCCACCGAGGCCGGCATCACGATCGGCGTCGAGGACCTGGCGGTCCCGAAGCAGAAGGCCGAGCTGCTGAAGAAGGCGGAGGCCCGCGTCGCCGACATCGACCGCGAGTTCCGCCGCGGCTTCATCACCGAGGACGAGCGCTACACCCAGACCGTCGAGGTCTGGCGCGAGACGACCGACGCGGTCACGCAGCAGATGCTGAAGGGCCTCGACGAGCAGGGCTCGATCATGCTGATCACGAACTCGGGCGCCCGCGGCTCGGTGACCCAGGTCCACCAGCTTGCCGGCATGCGCGGGCTGATGGCCGACCCCTCGGGCCGGATCATCGACCTGCCGATTCGCTCGAACCTGCGCGAGGGGATGAGCGTGCTCGAGTACTTCATCTCGAGCCACGGCGCCCGCAAGGGCCTCGCCGACACCGCGTTGCGGACCGCCGACTCCGGGTATCTGACCCGGCGCCTGGTGGACGTCGCGCAGGACGTGATCACCCGTGAGGACGACTGCGGCACCGACCTCGGCACGTGGATCACGCAGGAGGAGTCCGACCTCATCCCGGAGCCGTTCATCGAGCGTCTCATCGGCCGGATGGCGGCGATGGACGTCACCGACGAGAAGGCCGGCGAGGTCATCGTGGCTCGCAACGCCGAGATCGACGAGGTGGCGCTCGAGAAGATCGAGGCCGCGGGCATCGATCGCGTCAGCGTCCGCTCACCGCTCACCTGCGCCGCCCGCCACGGCGTGTGCCGCATGTGCTACGGGCGCAACCTGGCCACCGGCAACCTCGTCGACATCGGTCAGGCGGTGGGCATCATCGCGGCCCAGTCGATCGGCGAGCCCGGCACGCAGCTGACGATGCGTACCTTCCACACCGGCGGCGTCGCCGGCGAGGACATCACCCAGGGCCTGCCGCGCGTCGAGGAGCTCTTCGAGGCGCGCATCCCCAAGGGCCAGGCGATCATGACCGAGATCGACGGCACCGTGGAGGTGCCGCCGGCAGCGGGCGACCAGCCGATCGCGGTGCGCGTCACGCACCGGGAGGCCTACAACACCGCCTTCAAGCTCACTCCGCAGCACGAGGTGCTCGTCGCCAACGGCGACGAGGTCACCGAGGGGCAGCTGTTGGCCCGCGCCGGCGAAGGCGAGGATCTCGTCGAGATCAAGGCGCCGTCCTCCGGCCGCGTCACGAAGAAGGGCAGCACGCTGACCCTCCACATCGAGGAGGTCGACGTCCGCGAGTACCCGGTGCCGCACTCGGCGCGCCTCCGCGTGGCCGATGGCGACACCGTCGCTGCCGGAGACTCGCTCACCGAGGGCTCGCTCAACCCGAAGGAGCTGCTCGAGATCAAGGGCGTGGACACCGTCCAGCGCTTCCTGGTCGCCGAGGTCCAGAAGGTGTACCGATCCCAGGGCGTGACGATCAGTGACAAGCACGTCGAGATCATCGTGCGGCAGATGCTGCGCAAGGTGACGGTCGACAACGCCGGCGATACCGAGCTGCTCCCGTCCGAGCTCATCGACCGCTTCGAGTTCGAGGAGACGAACAACCGGATCCTCGCCGAGGGTGGAGAGCCGGCGACCGCGCAGACGGTGCTGCTGGGCGTGACGAAGGCCTCGCTGAACACCTCGTCCTTCCTGGCGGCCGCGTCCTTCCAGGAGACGACCCGGGTGCTGACCGAGGCGGCGATCAACGGCGCCAAGGACCACCTCATCGGCCTCAAGGAGAACGTGATCATCGGCAAGCTGATCCCCGCCGGGACCGGTGCCGAGGCACGCCGCCTCCAGGCCGAGCGGGCCGCCCAGCTCTCGCCGGCGGAGGAGGAGCAGATCCGCGAGGAGGCCGCCGCGCGCGCCTTCCTCTCGGGTGACCCCGACGCGGACGGTGACGGCGACGTCGAGCCCGACGAGGCCGAGGCGGCTGCCGAGGCCGAGGGCGACACGGTCGCCGACCTCATGGGCGCCGGAGACAACCCGGAGATGGAGGCCGTCGTCGAGGAGGCCACCTTCGACGAGCTCACCGAGGAGGAGCAGGTGCGCCAGGCCGAGGAGGCCGCGGCCAAGAAGTAGGCCTGCTTCTCACAGACCGATACGAAGGGCGGCCTCACCGGCCGCCCTTCGTGCTGCTCGGAGCAGCGGCACGGATCTCGGTGTGTCGAGGGAATTGCGCACGAGGCCGTGATGATCCGTCGGTAGGTCGAGAGGCGGCTCAGCTGATCCGAAGGACGCGGCTGATGACGTGCCGGTTGTCGGCGACGAGGCGGTAGGCGGCCTCGACCGGGCCGCTCATCCCGGGAAGCCGACCTATGAAGGCGAGCGGCATCAGCACGGGGAGCTCCGCGGCGATCCGCACCATCGCGTCGCCGGCGCGATACCAGCGGCCGCGACCGTCGCGGACGTGCAGCGCCCACAGCAGCCGTCGGCGGGTCGGGTCGCCCGGAGCGGTGCCAACGAACCGCTGGAGCGGCATGAACGCGAGGCGTTGGCGCCAGTCGAGCGTCCGCAGGGCCCGCACGGTCAGCCGGCAGACGCCGCACTCCGCGTCGTAGAGGACGGTCAGCCAGTCGCGGTCGGCCGCCTGTGGCCGGGTCTCGTTCAGGAGCGCTCCCGGTCTGTGCCGGATGGCGCGCGCACGCTCCGTTCGTCCCAGCCGCTCCGCATCGACTCGGAGCCGCTGCTCGGCGTGGTGACGGTCAGCAGCCCGTCCAGCAGCCAGAAGCTCGCGGCGAAGAAGGCGGCGACCAGAACGAGGAACAGCCAATCGCCGGCGATCAGCTCGAGGTAGATCACCCCGAGCAGTGGCGGGCCGAACCGAAGGGCGGTCGCCAAGGTGGACACGCCGCGCGTGGGCCGGCGGCCGTTGGACCGCTCGCGTTCCAGCCACAGCATCATCGCGACGTTGATCGCCAGGTACGCGACGGTGAGCGCAATCGGCAGGTTCATCGGGCACGCGTAGAGTACGCCGAAACGCCGTCCGAGGTCACATCGGCCTCGGTTGACCGTGAGGGCGGAACTCCGTATACTTCCGGCTCGGTGTCCCGCTGCGGGACGCCTTCGTGTGTGCCCCTGTGCAAGCGCACTGGGCGGCCCTCATATCGGCCTCCTGAAGGGATCGCCGTGGGCGCCATCGGGGCGACGCGAGTCCATCGGTCATTCAGTCACGCGCTCATCCACGCGAGGTTCTCGTTGCCAACCATCAGCCAGCTGGTCCGCAAGGGTCGCAAGCCGGCCATCAAGAAGGTGAAGGCCCCGGCACTGCGCCGGACGCTGAACACCCTCAAGCAGACCACGAGTGCTGGTCGCGGTGCTCCGCAGCGGCGGGGCGTCTGCCTCCAGGTGATGACGCGCACCCCGAAGAAGCCGAACTCGGCGCTTCGGAAGGTCGCGCGCGTCCGGCTGACGAACGGGATGGAGGTCACCGCCTACATCCCGGGCATCGGGCACAACCTCCAGGAGCATTCGATGGTCCTCGTCCGCGGCGGCAAGGTCCGTGACCTGCCCGCGGTGAAGTACCACATCGTGCGCGGCACCCTCGACGCCGCGGGCGTCCGCGATCGCCGCCAGGGGCGCAGCAAGTACGGCGCGAAGGCGCCGGCGAAGGGCTAGAGCAGACCGATGCCCCGACGTCCCACCATCGCGCGCAAGACGAAGTACGCCGAGCAGCTGACCGGCACCGCGCTGACGCTCAATCAGTTCACGAACAAGCTCATGCACGGCGGCAAGCGTCACCTCGCGCACCGCATCCTGGAGGGTGCCCTGACGCGCTGCGAGACGCAGGCCGGACGCGCCGGCGTCGAGGTGCTCGAGCAGGCGCTGCGCAACGCGATGCCGCTCATCGAGGTCAAGCCGAAGCGCGTCGGCGGCTCCACCTACCAGATCCCGGTCGAGGTCCGTGCCGATCGCCGCGTCAGCCTCGGCATGCGCTGGCTCATCGAGTCCGCGCGGAAGCGCAACGGCCGGAGCATGAGCGACAAGCTCGCCGCCGAGCTGCTCGATGCCAGCAACGGCATCGGCGCCGCGGTCAAGCGCCGCGAGGACACGCACCGCATGGCGGAGGCGAACCGCGCCTTCAGCCACTTCAAGTGGTAGGCCGATGACCGCCAGCACCGCCACCCGATCCGACCGCGCCGGCACCTCCGTGCCGCTCGAGCGCACCCGGAACATCGGGATCATCGCTCACATCGACGCCGGCAAGACGACCGTGACCGAGCGGATCCTCTTCTACACGAAGAAGATCTACAAGCTCGGCGAGGTCCACGAGGGCGCCGCCACGATGGACTGGATGGAGCAGGAGCAGGAGCGGGGGATCACGATCACCGCGGCCGCCACGACCTGCTTCTGGGCCGATCATCGCATCAACCTGATCGACACGCCCGGGCACGTGGACTTTACGGTGGAGGTCGAGCGCAGCCTGCGCGTGCTCGACGGCGCGGTCGTCGTCTTCGACGGCGTGGCCGGCGTCGAGCCGCAGTCCGAGACGGTCTGGCGCCAGGCAGACAAGTACCACGTCCCGCGCTTCTGCTTCGTCAACAAGCTCGACCGCACCGGCGCCGACTTCTGGCGCGTGGTCGACATGATCAAGGACCGGCTCGGCGTGAACGCGGTGCCGTTGCAGGTGCCGATCGGGGCGGAGGACACGTTCCGCGGGGTGGTCGACCTCATCAACATGAAGGCGATCACCTACGGCAACGACCTCGGCGACCAGATCGAGGTCGGGGACATCCCCGCAGACGTCCAGCCGCTCGCCGACGAGTGGCGCGAGAAGATGATCGAGGCGCTGGCCGATGTCGACGACGACATTGCACACAAGTTCCTCGAGGGCGAGGAGATCGGTGCCGACGAGCTGCGACAGGCGTTGCGGTCCGGGACGCTCGCCTACAAGATCGTCCCGGTCCTGACCGGCTCGGCGCTCAAGAACAAGGGCGTGCAGCCGATGCTCGACGCGGTCGTCGACTACCTGCCCAGCCCGCTCGACGTCCCGCCGATCACCGGCAAGGACCCGAAGTCGGGGGAGGAGATCGCGCGAAAGACCGACCCCGGCGATCCCTTCACCGCGCTCGCGTTCAAGATCGCGACCGACCCGTTCGTGGGCAACCTCGCCTTCTTCCGCGTCTACTCCGGGACGCTGAAGACCGGCTCGTACGTCTATAACAGCAGCAAGGGCGTCAAGGAGCGCGTCGGACGCATCCTCCAGATGCACGCCAACCACCGCGAGGAGATCGACTCGGTCTCCGCCGGCGACATCGCCGCCGCGGTCGGGCTGAAGAACACGACCACCGGGGATACCCTCGCCGCCGAGGACAAGCCGATCGTCCTCGAGTCGATCACGTTCCCCGAGCCGGTCATCGAGCTCGCCGTCGAGCCGAAGACGAAGGCCGACCAGGACAAGATGGCGATCGCCCTCCAGCGCCTGGCCGCCGAGGACCCGACGTTCCGCGTGCACACCGACCAGGAGTCGAGCCAGACCCGGATTGCGGGCATGGGCGAGCTCCATCTCGAGGTGCTCGTCGACCGGATGCTGCGCGAGTTCAAGGTGCAGGCCAACGTGGGCCGGCCGCAGGTCAGCTACCGCGAGGCGATCCGCAGGACGGTTCCGAAGGCAGAGGGCCGCTTCGTGCGCCAGACCGGCGGCAAGGGCCAGTACGGCCACGCCGTGCTGACGCTCGAGCCGCTCGAGCGTGGCGCCGGGTTCGAGTGGGAGTCCAAGATCGTCGGCGGCGCCGTGCCGCGCGAGTTCTGGCGCGCCATCGAGGCGGGCGTCGTCGAGGCGCTGGCCGGGGGCGTCGTCGCCGGGTTCCCCGTCATCGACCTCAAGGTCACCCTCATCGACGGCTCGTTCCACGAGGTCGACTCGTCCGAGATGGCGATGAAGATCGCCGGCAGCATGGCCGCCAAGGACGGCGTGCGGAAGGCCGATCCGGCCATCCTCGAGCCGATCATGAAGGTCGAGGTCACGGCGCCCGAGGACTACATGGGCGACGTCATCGGCAATCTCAACAGCAAGCGCGGCACGATCGACGGGATCGACGAGCGCGGCAGCAGCCGCATGATCCAGGCGCACGTGCCGCTGGCCGAGATGTTCGGCTACGCCACCGAGCTGCGCAGCATGACCCAGGGCCGAGCCACCTACTCGATGGAGTTCGGCCGCTACGCGGAAGTTCCCTCCAGCCTCGCCACCGAGCTGATTGCCAAGTCCACGAGCTAAATCGGACCGTAAGGAGCGACGAAGGACCAACCATGGCCAAGCAGAAGTTCGACCGCAGCAAGCCGCACGTGAACGTCGGCACGATCGGTCATGTCGACCACGGCAAGACCACGCTGACCGCCGCCATCACGAAGTTCCTGGCGCTGTCGGGCGGCGCGGACTTCCGTGCCTTCGACTCGATCGACAACGCCCCCGAGGAGCGGCAGCGCGGCATCACGATCGCCATCAGCCACGTCGAGTACCAGACGGCGAACCGCCACTACGCGCACGTCGACTGCCCCGGCCACGCTGACTACATCAAGAACATGATCACCGGCGCCGCCCAGATGGACGGCGCGATCCTGGTGGTCTCCGCCGCCGACGGCCCGATGCCGCAGACGCGCGAGCACATCCTCCTGGCCCGCCAGGTCGAGGTCCCGTCGCTCGTCGTGTACCTGAACAAGGTCGACCAGGTCGACGACGAGATGCTCGTCGACCTCGTCGAGATGGAGGTGCGCGAGCTCCTCACCAAGTACGAGTTCCCCGGTGACGACATCCCCGTCATCCGCGGCTCGGCCCTCAAGGCCCTGGAATCCAGCAGCGACGATCCCGAGAACGAGGACTACGCCTCGATCAAGGAGCTGATGGAGGCGGTCGACTCGTACATCCCGACCCCCGCCCGTGAGACCGAGAAGCCGTTCCTGATGCCGATCGAGGACGTCTTCGGCATCAAGGGCCGTGGCACGGTCGCCACCGGCCGCATCGAGCGCGGCATCGTGAACACCGGCGAGACCGTCGAGCTGGTCGGCATCCACGAGAAGGTCCGCGACCTGGTCGTGACCGGCGTCGAGATGTTCAAGAAGACGCTCGACCAGGGCCAGGCCGGCGACAACGTGGGCCTGCTCCTGCGCGGCATCGAGCGCGACGAGCTCGAGCGCGGGCAGGTGCTCGCCAAGAAGGGCAGCGTCAAGCCCGGCACGAAGTTCAAGGCCGAGGTCTACGTCCTCTCCAAGGAGGAGGGTGGCCGCCACACACCGTTCTACGCCGGATATCGGCCGCAGTTCTACCTGCGGACGACCGACGTGACCGGCGCGATCGTGCTGCCCGCCGGCGTGGAGATGATCATGCCCGGTGACAACGTCAACATCGACGTCGAGCTGATCACCCCGATCGCCATCGAGCAGGGCCAGCGCTTCGCCATCCGCGAGGGCGGCCACACCGTCGGCGCGGGCGTGATCACCGAGGTCACCGGCTAGCCCGCCATGGCCAAGCAACGCATCCGCATCCGACTCAAGGCGTACGACCACAAGCTGCTCGACCAGTCGGCCGAGCAGATCGTGGAGACCGCGCAGCGCACCGGGGCCGACGTCGCCGGCCCGGTGCCGCTGCCGACTCGGATCGAGAAGTACACGGTCATCCGTGGCCCGTTCGTCCACAAGGACGGCCGGGAGCAGTTCGAGATCCGCACCCACAAGCGCCTGATCGACATCATCGACCCCTCGACGAAGACGGTCGATGCGCTGATGCGGCTGTCGCTGGCGGCGGGCGTCGACATCGAGATCAAGATGTGATGGAAGGACTCATCGGTCGCAAGCTGGGCATGACCAGGCTCTTCGCGGACGACGGCAGCGTCGTCCCGGTGAGCGTGATCGAGGCTGCCCCGAACACCGTGACGCGCCTCCGCACGCTCGAGAAGGACGGCTATGCCGCCGTGCAGCTCGGCAGCGGCCGCGCACGTCGCGCCACCAAGCCGGTCGCGGGCCTCTTCAAGCACCTCCCCAAGGATCAGCAGCAGCCGAAGGACGTGCGCGAGTTCCGCGTCGAGGAGACCGATGCCTACGAGGTGGGCCAGCAGATCGGCGTCGACCTGTTCGAGGCCGGCGAGCTGGTCGACGTGACCGGGGTCAGCAAGGGCCACGGCTTCACCGGCGTCATCGCCCGCCACAACTTCCGTCGCGGCCCGAAGACCCACGGCTCGGACCACCATCGCGCGCCCGGCTCGATCGGCGCCGGCACCTATCCGGGCCGGGTCTGGAAGGGCACGCCGATGCCGGGTCACATGGGCAACGAGCAGGTGACCGTCAAGAAGCTGAAGGTCGTCCGGGTCGACCCCGAGCGCAACCTCATCCTCGTGCGGGGTGCGGTGCCGGGGGCGCGCAACGGCCTCCTGTTGGTCCGGAAGGCGAAGTAGCGATGGCGAAGACGACGATCCTCAACGCGACCGGCGGGGACGCCGGCTCGGTCGACCTGGCCGAGTCGCTGTTCGGCGCGCCGGTCAACACCGCGCTCATCCACCAGGCCGTCGTGCGTCAGCAGGCCGGCCGGCGGATCGGCAGCGCAGACACGCTGACGCGCGGCGAGGTCCGCGGCGGCGGCCGCAAGCCGTGGCGCCAGAAGGGCACGGGCCGCGCGCGCGCGGGCACGCGCAACGCACCACAGTGGGCCGGCGGCGGCGTGGTCTTCGGGCCGCACCCCCGCAGCTACGAGCAGCGCATGCCGGCGAAGATGCGCCGCTCCGCCCTGCGCGGCGCGCTCAGCGCGAAGCAGGCCGACGGCGCCGTGCGCGTCGTGACCGGCTTCGAGCTCGACGAGATCAAGACCCGCGCCATGCTCGACCGCCTGGCGGCCTGGAACGCCGAGGGCAAGGTGCTCCTCGTCCTCCCGTCGCGTGACGCGACCGTCGAGCGCTCCGCCCGCAACCTCCGTGAGGTGCGCGTGATCATGGCCGACAGCCTCAACGTGGTCGACCTGCTCGAGGCCGATACGGTCGTCTTCACCCGCGAGGCGCTCGATCGCGCCCAGGAGGTGTACGCGTGACCGCGACCAACCTGCACGACGTGCTCCTGCGGCCGGTGATCAGCGAGAAGAGCACGCTCGAGACCGAGCGCAACAACTACACGTTCGCGGTCGCGCGCGACGCGAACAAGTTCCTCATCAAGGCGGCCGTCGAGGCCGAGTTCAAGGTGACCGTGCTGAGCGTGCGGGTCGTTTCGGTGCGCCCGAAGCAGAAGCGCCGCGGCCGCCGGACGCTCGGGATGGTGCCCGGCTGGAAGAAGGCCGTGGTGTCCCTCGCGCCGGGCGACAAGATCGAACTGTTCGAGGCCGTCTGACGATGCCACTTCGCAGCTACCGACCCACCTCGCCGGGCATGCGCGAGACGACGCGCTCGACCTTCGAGGAGCTCACGACCGATCAGCCGCACAAGGCGCTCACCGAGCGCCTGGTCCGCAACGCCGGGCGCAACGCGCAGGGCAAGCTGACCGTGCGCCACCAGGGCTCCGGCCACAAGCGCCTCTACCGCGTCATCGACTGGAAGCGCGAGAAGTTCGGCGTGCCCGCGCGGATCGCGACGGTCGAGTACGACCCGAACCGCTCGGCGCGTATCGGTCTGCTCCATTACGCCGATGGCGACAAGCGCTACATGCTGCTGCCGCACGGGCTGGGCGTGGGCGACACCGTCGCCTCCGGACCGGACGTTGAGGCGCGCACCGGAAATGCGCTGCCGCTGTCGCGGATCCCGCTCGGCACGCAGGTGCACAACGTCGAGCTCGTCGCCGGTCGCGGTGGCCAGATCGTGCGCAGTGCCGGCTCGAGCGCCCAGCTGCTGGCAAAGGAAGGCGACTACGCGACCCTGCGGCTGCCGTCCGGCGAGGTCCGCCGCGTGCGGATCGAGTGCATGGCCACGGTCGGCCAGGTGAGCAACCTCGACCACGAGAACCAGAAGCTCGGCAAGGCGGGACGCGCCCGCCACATGGGCAGGCGCCCGACCGTGCGCGGATCGGCGATGAACCCGCGTGACCATCCGCACGGTGGTGGCGAGGGCAAGCAGCCGACCGGCATGCCGCCGAAGACCAAGTGGGGCAAGCCGGCCATGGGCCTGCGCACCCGCGTGAAGAAGAACCAGAGCAACAAGCTGATCGTCCGTCGTCGGTACGGGCGGGGTTAGGAGCCGAGATGAGTCGTTCCGTCAAGAAGGGACCCTTCGTCGACGCGCGCCTGCTCGGCCGCATCGACGACATGAACAAGCGCAGCGAGCGCAAGGTGCTGAAGACCTGGTCGCGGGCGAGCGTGATCTTCCCGCAGATGATCGGGCATACCATCGCCATCCACGATGGCCGTCGCCACGTCCCGGTGTTCATCACCGAGAACATGGTCGGCCACCGCCTCGGCGAGTTCGCGCCGACGCGCACGTATCGCGGCCACACCGGTCGAGCCACCGAGCGCTCGACCACGCTGAAGTAGGCACCGATGCGAGTCACGGCAACGGCCAAGTACGTCCGCGTCAGCCCCCGCAAGGTGCGGCTGATCACCGACCTCATCGCCGGCAAGCCGGTCGAGGAGGCCGCGGCCATCCTGCGCTTCCTGCCGAACGCGGCGGCCAAGGACGTGGCCAAGGTGCTGAAGAGCGCCACGGCCAACGCCGAGAACAACTACAACCTGTCGGCCGATGAGCTGCGCGTGGTGAGCGCGGTCGCCGACGAGGGTCCGACCCTCAAGCGCGGTCGTCCGCGCGCCCAGGGCCGGTATTTCAAGATCTTGAAGCGGACCAGCCACATCACCGTCGCCGTGGCTGACCGAGAGGAGTCGTAAGTTGGGGCACAAGGTCCATCCCTACGGCTTCCGGATCGGCATCATCAAGCCCTGGCTGGCGAAGTGGTACGCGGATCGCGACTACGCAACGCTCCTCCAGGAGGACATGCGGATCCGGGAGCTGGTCGCGCGGCAGCTGTCGAACGCGAGCGTGAGCCAGGTCGAGATCGAGCGCGGCATCAACCACGTGACGGTGACCGTGCACACCGCCAAGCCGGGGATCGTCATCGGCAAGGGCGGCGCGAACGTCGAGGCGCTGCGCACGAACATCGGCAAGCTGACCGACAAGAAGGTCAAGCTCGAGATCAAGGAGATCCTCCAGCCCGAGCTCGACGGCATGCTGCTCGCACAGAACGTCGCCGGTCAGCTCGAGCGGCGCATCGCGTTCCGCAAGGCGATCAAGCAGTCGATCCAGCGCACGATCAAGGCGGGCGCCAAGGGCGTGAAGATCCAGGTCTCCGGTCGCCTCGGCGGCTCCGAGATGAGCCGCACCGAGTGGGACAAGGAAGGCCGCATCCCGCTCGGCACGCTGCGCGCCGACATCAGCTACGGCGTCGTGCACGCGCACACCACCTACGGCCGCATCGGCGTCAAGGCGTGGGTCTACCGCGGCGAGCAGCTCGGGGATCGACCGGGCAGCGCCCGGACCGAGCCGCGCGCCCCGCGCCGCACCGCGGCAGCGACCCGCACCCGGTCACGCGCCGCGACCGACGGCGCTCCCGTCGCGACGGAGGAGGCCCCGGCCGCCACGCCGGTTGCCGAGTCGGTCACGCCCGCCGAGCAGCCGACGGCTCCTGTGACTCCGGTCGCGGAGGTCGCTCCGGCGGTCGCCGTCGAGGAGCCGCCGGTGGAAGCGCCCGCAGCCGAGCCGGAGGCAACCCCGGAGCCGGAAGCCGCAGCCGAGCCGGAGGCAACCCCGGAGCCGGAGGCCGACCGCCGGAGCCGGAGGCAGCCCCCGAGCCCGCTGCGCCCGCCAAGCGAGCGACGAAGGCGGCGAGCAAGACGGCGACGGCCGAAGGGAAGACCACGCGCGCGCGCAAGACGCCGGCCAAGAAGGCCACCAAGAAGGCTGACGCCAAGGCCGAGGCGAAGGCCGACGACAAGGTCGAGCCCGCATCGGACGCGGCGGACGCCACGTCGGAGGAGTCCTGACCGATGCTGATGCCAAAGCGGGTCAAGCACCGCAAGGTCCAGCGTGGCCGCCGCGCCGGTATGGCGAAGGGCGGGACGTCGGTGAGCTTCGGCGACTACGGGCTCATGGCCGAGGAGGTCTGCTGGCTCACCAGCCGCCAGATCGAGGCCGCGCGTCGCGCGATGACCCACCACATCAAGCGCGGTGGCCGCGTCTGGATCCGGGTCTTCCCGGACAAGCCGGTCACGAAGAAGCCGGCCGAGGTCCGCATGGGCTCCGGCAAGGGCGCACCCGATCACTGGGTCGCGGTCGTCAAGCCAGGACGGGTGATGTTCGAGATGTCGGGCGTCCCCGAGCCGATCGCTCGCGAGGCGATGCGCCTCGCGAGCCACAAGCTGCCGATCCACACCCGGTTCGTCGTCAAGGAGGGCCTCGAACATGGACATCAGTGAGGTGCGAGCCCTCTCGGACAAGGACCTGGAGGGCGCGCTGCGTGACGCGAAGCAGGAACTGTGGAAGGTCCGCTTCGACCTCGCCACGCGACAGGAGAGCAACTACAGCAGGCTGCCGGCGACCCGCAAGCGGATCGCCCGCATCCTGACCGTGATGACCGAGCGTCAGCACGCGGCCGAGCGGGCCGCCGCGGACGCCGAGAAGGCCAGCTGATGCAGGGCAAGCGAAGAACGAAGGTCGGGCGCGTCGTGTCCGACAAGATGGATATGACGGTCGTCGTGAGCGTCGAGCGGCTGCGCCGGCACCCGATCTACAAGCGGGTCGTGCGGCTGAGCAGCAAGTTCAAGGCGCACGACCAGGACAACAGCGCGCGCGTCGGCGATACCGTGCGCATCGAGGAGAGCCGCCCGCTGTCGCGCGAGAAGCGCTGGACGGTCGTCGAGATCGTGGCGCGCGGCTCGCACGAAGAGCTCATCGACGGGACGGAGCAGGCGTGATCCAGAAGTACAGCCGCTTGCGCGTGGCCGACAACTCCGGCGCAAGAGTGCTGTCGTGCATCTCCGTCATCGGCCGCTCGACGAGTGATACGGCCGAGGTCGGCGACGTCATCGTGGCCAGCGTCAAGCAGGCGCTGCCAAACTCGGGCGTCAAGAAGGGCGAGGTCGTGCGCGCCGTGGTGGTCCGCACGGCGAAGGAGTACGGCCGGGCTGACGGCAGCCACATTCGCTTCGACGAGAACGCGGCCGTCCTCATCAACGCGCAGGGCAGCCCGCGCGGCACGCGCATCTTCGGGCCGGTCGCACGTGAGCTGCGCGAGCGCAACTACATGAAGATCGTGTCGCTCGCGCCGGAGGTGCTGTAGATGGACGTGCGGAAGGGAGACACCGTCCTCGTCCTCGCCGGCAAGGACCGCGGCAAGCGCGGCACCGTCGAGCGGGTGGAGAAGACGAAGCGTGGATTCGGCGTCGTGGTCCCGGGCATCAACATGGCGCGCCGCCACCAGCGCGCGCGGTCGCGCACCCAGACGGCCGGCATCCTGGACATCCCGGTGCCCATCCACATCAGCAACGTGCAGGTGGTCTGTCCGCGCTGCAACCAGCCCACGCGGGTCGCCCACGGGCGCCTGGAGGGCGAGCGGGCGCGCAGCACGCGACTCTGCAAGAACTGCGGCGAGCAGATCGAGGTGACGACGAAGTGAGTGCGGACGAGACGAAGCCGACCCGGCGCCGCTCGACCGCGGCCGCGAAGCCGGCCGCGAAGGCGCCAGAAGCTCCCGAGGCGAGCGAGGCGACCGAGGCGGCCAGCCCCAAGGCGGCGGCTCCAACGCGGACCGCGAAGAACGGCTATCGGCGCCCGGAGTACCACGGCCTGCGCCAGCGCTATCGCGACGACGTCGCGCCGGCGCTGCGGCGCGAGTTCGGGTACGCCAACGAGATGCAGATCCCGAAGCTCGACAAGATCGTGGTCAACATCGGTCTCGGGGAGGCGATCGCCAACGCCAAGGCGCTCGACGCCGCCGTGGGAGACCTGACGACGATCACCGGGCAGAAGCCGATCGTGACCCGCGCGAAGCGGAGCATCGCCCAGTTCCGGCTGCGCACCGGCATGCCGATCGGCGCCAAGGTGACCCTCCGCGGACAGCGGATGTACGACTTCCTCGAGCGCACGCTGGCGCTCGCGCTGCCGCGCATCCGCGACTTCCGCGGCATTCCGACCCGTTCGTTCGACGGCCGCGGCAACTTCAGCCTCGGCCTCCGCGAGCAGCTCGTGTACCCGGAGATCGACTACGACCGCATCGACCGGCTGCGCGGTCTCGAGATCAGCATCGTGACGACGGCGAAGACCGACGAGGAGGGGCGCAAGCTTCTCGAGCTCCTCGGCATGCCGTTCCAGGCCGCCTGACGGCTCAGCAGGAAGGACGAACGTGGCAAAGAAGTCGATGATCGCCAAGGCGAAGCGCCCCGCGCGCTTCCCGGTGCGCGACAAGAACCGCTGCCAGGTCTGCGGCCGGCCGCGAGGGTACATGCGGCGCTTCGCGATGTGCCGCATCTGCTTCCGGGAGCGCGCCCTGCTGGGCCAGCTGCCGGGCGTGACCAAGTCGAGCTGGTAGCAGCTCACGTAGCACCGATGGTCGGCGAACGACGACGGCCATCATCAGCGGCAGGCGCTACCCGCGAAGGAGCGGGAGCGAACCACCGCCGAGGAGAAGAACGAACAACGATATGAACGTGACCGATCCGATCGCCGACATGCTGACGCGCATCCGAAACGCCAGCGCGGCACGGCACAAGGAGCTGACTCTCCCGTCGTCCAGGATGAAGCGCGAGCTCGCGCGCATCCTGACCGAGGAGGGCTTCATCGAGGGCTTCGAGACCCAGCCCGATCCCGTCCAGGATCGGCTCGTGCTGCGCCTGAAGTACGTCGAGGGCCGCACGCCGGTTGTCACCGGCCTCAAGCGCATCAGCAAGCCCGGCCTGCGCGTGTACGCGCGCAAGACCGAGATTCCCCGCGTGCTCGGGGGCCTCGGCCTGGTCGTCCTCTCCACCTCCCACGGGGTCATGACGGGCAGCGATGCCCGGAAGCAGAACCTCGGCGGCGAGGTCCTCTGCTACGTCTGGTAAAGGAGCGAACGCATGTCACGAATCGGACGCATGCCGATTCCGCTCCCCGACGGAGTGGAGGTCATCCAGGACGGCTCGAAGGTCACCGTGAAGGGCCCGCTCGGCACGCTCGAGCGCACGCTCCATCCGGAGATGAGCCTCGAGCGCGAGGACGGCACGTTGCGGGTCGTGCGACCCACCGACGAGCCGCGCCACCGCGCGCTCCACGGGCTGACCCGCACCCTCGTCAACAACATGGTCACCGGCGTCACGAGCGGCTTCACGAAGAACCTCGAGATCAGCGGCGTCGGCTACCGTGCGCAGCTGCAGGGAACGAAGCTCGTGCTGGCGCTCGGCTACTCGCACCCGGTCGAGGTCGATCCGCCGGCGGGCATCGAGTTCCGCGTCGAGACCCCGACGCGCCTCGGCGTCTTCGGCGCCGACAAGGAGCTCGTCGGCCAGACCGCGGCCCACATCCGCTCCCAGCGCAAGCCGGAGCCGTACAAGGGCAAGGGCATCAAGTACCAGGGCGAGCAGATCCTCCGCAAGGCCGGCAAGGCCGGCAAGGTCGGCGGGGCTTAGGAGAGACCGATGACGACGCCATCGCGCGACGCGCTCCGGCGCAAGCGCCACGAACGGCTCCGGCTCCGCATCAGCGGCAGCACGGAGCGGCCGCGCCTGTCGGTCTTCCGCAGCGCGAAATTCATCTATGCCCAGGTCATCGACGACACGACCGGCCGGACGCTGGCCGCCTGCTCGAGCCGCGAGAGCGGCCTCGGGGGCGCGACGAAGGTCGAGACCGCGCGATCCGTCGGCCGCACGCTCGCCGAGCGCGCGAAGGCCGCCGGCGTGAGCTCGGTCGTGCTCGACCGGGGCGGCTACCAGTACCACGGGCGGGTCCGCTCGCTCGCCGAGGGCGCCCGCGAGGGCGGCCTCAACCTGTAGAGCGAGAGGGAGACCCAGCCATGGCACGAATTGATGCCTCCAAGCTCAACCTGGACGAGAAGGTCGTCCAGATCAACCGCGTCGCGAAGGTCGTCCAGGGCGGTCGTCGCTTCAGCTTCAGCGCGGTCGTCGTCGTCGGCGATGGCAACGGCAACGTCGGCGCCGGGATCGGCAAGGCCGGCGAGGTGCCGGAGGCCATCCGCAAGGGCGTCGAGGACGCGAAGAAGCACCTGATCAAGGTGCCGCTCGTCGGCTCCACGATCCCCCACGAGGTGCACCGCCACTTCGGCGCGGCGAAGGTCATGCTGAAGCCGGCCAGCGCGGGTACCGGCGTCATCGCCGGCGGCTCGGTGCGCTCGGTCGTCGAGGCGGCCGGCATTCGCGACATCCTGAGCAAGGCGCAGGGCTCGACGAACCCGATCAACGTCGTGCGCGCGACGATCGAAGCCCTCGGCTCGCTGCGCTCGGCCGACGACATCGCCGCGCTCCGCGGTCGCACCGCGGAGCAGCTGCTCGGCAAGCGCGGCGCGGAGCTGGCACGGACGCCGCACGAGATTCCCGAGCGCCGCGAGCCGATGAACATCGGAGGTGGCCGTGGTCGCTAAGCCGAAGCTCAAGGTCACCTGGGTGAAGTCGACGATCGGTCACAAGGCCGCCGCGCGCGGCACGATCCGCGCGCTCGGCCTGCGTCGGCTCCACCAGAGCGTCGAGGTCGCCGATACGCCCGAGATGCGAGGGATGCTCCGCCGCGTCGCCTTCCTCATCGAGGTCAGTGCGCCCGACGGAGGTACCACGAAGTGAAGCTCCACGACCTGCACCCGGCCCCCGGGTCGCGCAAGCCGTCGCGTCGCGTCGGTCGCGGCCACGGCTCCGGTCGCGGCAAGACCGCCGGCCGCGGGACGAAGGGCCAGAAGTCGCGCGCGGGCGGCAACCTGCCCGCCTGGTTCGAGGGTGGCCAGACGCCGCTCCACGTCCGCACGCCGAAGCTGCACGGCTTCCGCAACCGCGGGCGGATCGAGTACGCGCCGGTCAATCTCGCCCGCCTCGGCGAGGTCGAGAAGGGCACGCTCGTCACGCCCGATGTCCTGGCCCACGACGGGCTGATCGCGGACACGAAGCAGCCCGTGAAGATCCTCGGCGTCGGCGACGCGCCGGCCGGGATCACGATCCACGCACACGCGTTCAGCAAGAGCGCGCTCGACAAGCTCGGAGCCGCCGGCTCGACGGTCCAGCTGCTCTCGTGGCCGGACAACGCGCCGATCGACGAGAAGCCGGCTCGCCCGGAGGGCAAGCGCGCCGAGCGCCGCCGCGCCGGCATCGAGCGCGCCGAGCGCGTGGCCGCGGGCGGCGATGCCGCGCCGGCCGCATCGGCCAAGACGAAGGCCAAGGCCGCCGATGCCGACGACGACGCGGACGAGGCCGCCGACGAGGCACCGCCGGCCGCTTCGAAGACCGAGGAGCCGGATTCTGAGGAGGTTGGGCCCGCCGCCGAGGCGAGCGAAAGCGAGCCCACGGCTTGATCGACACGGTCGTCACCGCCTTCCGCGCGCCGGACATCCGGCGCAAGCTGCTCTTCACGCTCGGAATCCTGCTGGTCTTCCGAGCGCTGACGAACGTCCCGATCCCGAACGTGAACACGGAGGCGCTGACCAACCTGTTCACGGACAACCCGCTGCTCGGGATCCTGAACATCTTCTCGGGAGGCGGCCTGGCGGCCGCGTCGATCATCGGTCTCGGCGTGAACCCCTACATCAACGCCAGCATCATCATGCAGCTGATGCGCGGGGTGATCCCCGCGCTCGACGAGCTGAGCCGCGAGGGGGAGTACGGCCGCAACCGCATCAACCAGTACACGCGCATGCTGACGGTGCCCCTCGCGCTGGCCCAGGGCTACGGCATCAGCGTCCTGCTCAGCGCGAACGGCGTCATCCCGGCGACCGACCTGTTCAGCATCGAGACGCTCAGCCTGCTGCTCAGCTTCACGGCCGGCACGATCCTGCTCATGTGGCTCGGCGAGCTCATCAGCGAGCGCGGGATCGGCAACGGCATCAGCCTGATCATCTTCGCCGGCATCGTCGGCAGCGTGCCGCAGCAGGTGAGCGGCATCGCCACCGGGCCGGATGCCCTGACGCGGCTGATCCCGTTCATCATCGTCGCGATCGTCGTCATCGCCGCGGTCGTCTTCATCAACGAGGGCCAGCGACGCATCCCGGTTCAGTACGCGAGCCGCGTCCGAGGCCGGCGGATGCTCCAGGCACAGACCCAGTACCTGCCGCTGAAGGTGACGATGGCCGGCGTCATCCCGATCATCTTCGCCGTCAGCATCCTGCTGTTCCCCGCCCAGATCGCGGCCTACTTCACCGCCAGCGAGATCGACTGGGTGCGCGACGTGGCGACCTGGATCAGCACGAACCTCAACGGCCAGAACAACATCCCGCTGTACGGGACCCTCTACTTCGGGCTGGTCGTCTTCTTCACGTACTTCTACACCGCCTTCCAGTTCCGGCCCGACCAGACGGCCGACTACCTGCGCAAGAACGGCGGCTTCATCCCGGGCATTCGACCCGGCAAGCCGACCGAGGAGTTCCTCGGGCGCGTGACGAATCGGATCACGCTCGGCGGGGCGCTCTTCCTCGGTGGCATCGCGGTGCTGCCCTTCATCGTCACGATCTTCATCCCCGGCACGGAGAACCTCCAGCTCGGCGGCACGAGCATCCTGATCATGGTCAGCGTCGTGGTCGAGACGATGAAGCAGCTTGAGGCACAGATGATGATGCGCCACTACGAGGGATTCATCCGATGATCGATGCTGCTGGGCCATACGGCAAAGGCAACGCGCGCCTGATCCTGCTGCTCGTCGGCGCCGTCGGGACCGGCAAGGGGACGCAGGCGAAGGCGCTGTCGCGCGAGCTCGGCCTGCCGCACCTCGCCTCGGGCAACCTCTTCCGCGCGGCGATGGCCGCCGGGACGCCGATCGGCGAGGAGGCACAGGGGTACATGCAGCGTGGGGAGCTCGTGCCCGACGAGATCACGATCGGCATGTTCATGGAGGAGCTGGCGAAGCCCCATGCGGCACGCGGCGCAATCCTCGACGGCTTCCCGCGCACCGTCGGCCAGGCGAGGGCGCTGGACGAGACCCTCGACGCCCTGGGGGAGGAGGTCGACCGCGTGATCTTCATCGAGGTCCCCGCCGAGGACCTCATCCGGCGGGTCGGCGGCCGATGGGTCTGCCCGACGTGCGGGACGCCATACCACGAGACCGCCGATCCGCCGCGGGTGGCCGGCGTCTGCGACAAGGACGGCACGTCGCTCCGCCAGCGAGACGACGACCGTCCGGAGACCGTTCGTGCGCGCCTCGAGCGCCAGGTGCCGCCGATGCTCGCGGTCGTCGACCACTACGAGCGCATCGGTGTCGTCGACCGCATCGATGGGTCCCTGCCGATCGACGCCGTGACCGCGGAGATCCTCGATCGGGTCCGCGCCGGGTGGGCGGCCAGCTGATGGCCATGCGCGCGGGAGCCGTGACGATCAAGCGTCCGGCCGAGATCGACACGATGGGGTCGGCCGGCGCGATCCTCGCCGACATCCTCGAGGTGCTGCAGAGCGAGATCCGGCCCGGCGTCACGACCGGCGACCTCGACGCGATCGCGGCACGCATGATCGCCGACGCGGGTGCCGTGCCCTCGTTCCTCGGCTACGGCAGCAACCCGCCGTTCCCGGGCGTCATCTGCGCCAGCGTCAACGACGAGGTCGTCCACGGCATCCCGTCGCCGCGGCGGCGCCTCGCCGACGGCGACGTCGTGAGCATCGACATCGGCTGCATCGTCGACGGCTGGCACGCCGACTGTGCCCGCACCTGGACCGTCGGCCGCGTCCCGCGCGAGGTGCTGGAGCTCGTCGACGCCACGCGGCGGGGGATGGAGGCCGGCATCGCGGCCGCGCGCGCCGGCAACCGCCTCGGCGACGTCGGGCACGCGATCGAGTCGGTGGCCCATGCGCGCGGCTACGGGATCGTGCGGCCGTTCGTCGGGCACGGCATCGGCCGCGCCATGCACGAGGACCCGCAGGTGCCCAACTACGGGCGTCCCGGCACCGGCATGGCGATCGAGGCGGGCATGTGCTTCGCCATCGAGCCGATGTACACGCTCGGAGCCGATGACGTGGTCGTTGCGGAGGATGGCTGGACCGTCAGGACCGCCGATGGGTCACTCGCGGCGCACTTCGAGAACACGATCGCGGTCACCGACCAGGGTGCCCGGCTCCTCACGGAACGGGCCTGAGGCGCCTTGTGCGAGGGGCCGTTTTCGATGTATACTTCCCGTTCGCGGGTCGCCCTGAGCGGCGGCCTTTCCGTGTGTCAACCCCATTCCCCACTTGATTTGAAGCTGAAACGAGGGTGCGTGCCGCTTGGCGAAGAAGGATGCAATTGAGGTCGAGGGTGAGGTGATCCTGCCCCTGCCGAACGCGATGTTCAAGGTGCGCCTGGAGAACGGGCACGAAGTGCTCGCACACATCTCCGGCAAGCTGCGCCAGAACTTCATTCGCATCCTGCCCGGTGACACCGTCCGCGTCGAGCTGAGCCCCTACGACCTCACCCGGGGTCGCATCACGTACAGGATGAGATGAAGGTTTCTGCCTCCGTGAAGCCCCGCTGCGAGCGCTGCAAGGTCATCAAGCGCTCCGGCGTGGTGATGGTCATCTGCGTCGTCCCCAAGCACAAGCAGCGGCAGGGGTAGCGCGAACATGGCTCGAATTGCCGGCGTCGATATCCCCCGCGAGAAGCGGGTGATCATCAGCCTCACCTACATCCACGGGATCGGCCCGAGCTCGGCGTCGCGCGTCCTGGGAGCCGCCAATGTGCCGCCCGACACGCGCGTCCGCGATCTCACCGATGACGAGGTCAACCGCCTCCGAGAGATCGTCGACCGCCAGTACAAGGTCGAGGGCGACCTCCGTCGCGAGGTCAGCCTGAACGTGAAGCGACTGATGGAGATCGGCTCCTACCGGGGCCTCCGCCATCGGCGCAACCTGCCCGTCCGCGGGCAGCGAACGAAGACGAACGCGCGGCAGCGCCGTGGGTCGAAGAAGACGGTCGGCGTCCGCCGCAAGAAGTAGTCAGGGAGTTCCATGGCAGAGCGTAAGCAGCGCAGCAAGAAGCGCGAGCGAAAGAACGTGCCGTCCGGGCACGCGCACATCCAGTCGACGTTCAACAACACGATCGTGACGATCACTGATCCGAGCGGGAACGTCGTCAGCTGGGGCAGCGCGGGGCTGGTCGGCTTCAAGGGCTCGCGCAAGAGCACGCCGTACGCTGCCGCGCAGACCGCCGAGCTCGCCGCGCGCCGCGCGATGGAGCACGGCATGCGCCAGATCGAGGTCTTCGTGAAGGGCCCCGGTGGCGGTCGCGAGCAGGCGATCCGGTCCCTCCAGTCGGCCGGCCTCGAGGTGTCCGCCATCACCGACGTCACCCCGATCCCGCACAACGGCTGCCGCCCACCGAAGCGGCGGAGGGTCTGAGATGGCCCGATACAACGATGCCGTCTGCCGGATCTGCCGGCGCGAGGGCCTGAAGCTCTTCCTGAAGGGCAGCCGTTGCTACTCGCGCAAGTGCGCGTTCGAGCGGCGCAGCACGCCGCCGGGCATGAACACGATGCGCCGGCGCAAGGTGAGCGAGTACGGGCTCCAGCTTCGTGAGAAGCAGAAGGTCCGCAAGAGCTACTCGGTCCTCGAGCGCCAGTTCCGCAACTACTTCGAGAAGGCGTCGGCCAGCAAGGGGATGACCGGCGAGGCGCTGCTCCGCATGCTCGAGATGCGGCTCGACAACGTCGTCTTCCGCATGGGCTTCGCTTCGAGCCGCGCCCAGGCGCGCCAGCTCGTCACCCACGGCCACTTCGCCGTGAACGGGCGCCCGACGAACATCCCCAGCTACGCGACCAAGGTGGGCGACCGCATCGAGGTGCGGGAGAGCCGCCGTGGGCGCGAGATCTTCAAGGTGGCCCCAGAGACGATGAAGGCGGCCCAGATCCCCGAATGGGTGAGCCCCGACCCGGCCAAGCTGTCGGGCACGGTCCTCGCCGAACCGGCGCGCGAGCAGATGCCGCTCGAGTTCAACGAGCAGCTCGTCGTCGAGTACTACTCGCGCTAGGAGTCAAATCTTCAACCCATGATCGAACTCGAGACCCCACAGCAGCCGCAGCCCGCGCCCACCCCTCGGATCGAGGAGGTCGAGGCTGACGGCGACCACAGTCGGTTCGAGGTGACCCCGCTCCAGGAGGGCTACGGGGTGACGCTCGGCAACGCGCTGCGTCGTGTCCTCCTCAGCTCGCTCGAGGGCGCAGCCGTCACGAGCATCCAGATCACCGGCGTCTTCCACGAGTTCAGCACGATCGAGAACGTCAAGGAGGACGTCACCCAGATCGTCCTGAACATCAAGAAGCTCCGCCTTCGCTCGTTCGCCCGCCATCCCATCACCCTGAAGCTGGTGAAGCGTGGTGCCGGCCCCGTCACCGCCGGTGACATCGCCGAGTCGGCCGACGTGGAGATCGTGAACCCGGACCTCGTCCTGCTCACGCTCGACTCCGACTCCGGCTCGATCGAGATGGACCTCACGGTCGAGACGGGCATGGGCTACCGGCCCGCCGAGCACACCGAGGAGATGGCGATCGGCGTCGTCCCGGTCGACGCGCTGTTCAGCCCGGTGCGACGCGTGAACTACACGGTCGAGAAGACCCGCGTCGGGCAGATGACGAACTACGACCGCCTCTCGCTCGACATCGAGACCGACGGCACCACCACCGCCCAGGCGGCCCTGAGCGAGGCGGCGGACATCCTCGTGCGCGAGTTCGGCCGGTTCGCCGAGATCGGCCGTCCCGCTACGGTGGGGGGTGACGAGTCCCCGGTCGCGGCAAGCGCGAACCTGCTGGATGCGCCGATCGAGGAGCTCGACCTCCCGATGCGCGCCTACAACAGCCTCAAGCGCAACAGCATCACGAAGATCGGCCAGGTCCTCTCGCTCAGCGACGACGAGTTCCTGCGTATGCGCAACTTCGGCCAGAAGAGCCTCGACGAGCTCAAGGAGCGCCTCGCGCTGCGAGGGTTCATCAGCGCCGAGGCGACCTCGATGAGCACCGACGAGTCGGATCTGCCCGCCTCGGCCGAGCTCGACGAGGCGGCCGCCGCCGAGCTCGACCGCGAGGCCTAGTCCGATGCCGCACAGGATCGCCGGGCGCAAGCTCAGCCGCACGCACGCACACCGGGTCTCGATGCTCGGGAACCTGGCCGTGGCGGTGATCCGGTACGAGAAGGTGAAGACCACCGAGGCCAAGGCCAAGGAGGTCCGCGGCATGATCGACGGCATGATCACCCTCGCCAAGCGCGGCGACCTTCACGCTCGGCGCCAGCTCGTGAGCAAGATGCCGCACGAGCCGATCATCGTCGAGAAGCTGATGGGCGAGATCGCGGAGAAGTACGCCGATCGCGCGAGCGGCTTCACCCGCATCACCAAGCTGGGGCAGCGGTCGGGGGACGCCGCCTTGATGGTCCAGATCGAGCTCGTCTAACAGAACACCGACACGGACCGATGAACGCCAGGGCGCAGCGTGTGCTGAGGGCGACCATCGAGTACGACGGGACGGCCTTCGCCGGCTCGCAGGTCCAGCCGAATGCTCGGACCGTGCAGGGAGAGCTGGAGGAGGCCCTTAACAGGCTGATCGGCGAGCGGACTCGCGTCCGTCTCGCCGGACGAACCGATGCCGGGGTGCATGCCACCGGCCAGGTCGCGGCATTCCGCCTTCCACGGGCGCTCCCGTGGGCCGGTGGGCTGCCGGAGCTGCGGCGACGGCTCAACGCCGTCCTGCCGCCGGACCTGGCGGTGCGGGCGCTCCGGTGGGCACCGCCCGGGTTCGATCCGCGGCGCGACGCGCTCTGGCGCGTCTACCGCTACCGGATCCGGACCGGGGGCACCGTGCGCCCGCTCGAGCGGCATCGGACCGTCGAGATCGACGATGTCCTCGACGTCGGCGCGATGCGCGCCGCCGCGGAGCGCATGGTCGGGGAGCGCGACTTCGCCGCCCTCGGCAGCGATGCCCACGGCTCCACCGTCCGCAACCTCGCCGAGGTGCGCGTCACCCGGCGCGGCGAGCTCATCGAGGTCCGCGTCACGGCGAACGCCTTCCTGCGGCGCATGGTCCGCGGGATCGTGGCCATCCTCCTGGAGGTGGGCCGCGGCCGGCTGGCGCCGGAGGCGGTCACCGATCTCCTCGATCGCCCGGGACGGGCGCTCGACGGACGGGCGGCACCGGCGCGCGGGCTCACCCTCGAGCGCGTGATCTATCCATCAGCCACAGCGACAACCGAAACGACGAACGACCAGGGCGCCCACCGCGGCGCGAGCACACAGGCATGACCGGAGAGCAGGGAACGTGAAGACCTACGCCGTCAAGGCGAGCGAGATCGAGCGCAGCTGGTGGGTGGTCGACGCCACCGACCAGACCCTCGGCCGGCTGGCGACGCGCATCGCCACCCTGCTGGAGGGCAAGCACAAGCCGATCTACTCGCCGCACCTCGACACCGGGGATCACGTCGTGGTCCTCAACGCCGCGAAGATTCGCGTCACCGGCGACAAGCTGCGCCAGAAGAGCTACTTCCGGCACTCGAACTACCCGGGCGGCCTCAAGGAGGAGAGCCTCGGCGCGCTCCTCGAGCGCAAGCCCGAGCTCGTCATCGAGCGTGCGGTCAAGGGGATGCTGCCGCAGAACCGCCTCGGTCGCGCGATGTTCAAGAAGCTCAAGGTCTACAAGGGTGCGGAGCACCCGCACCAGGCCCAGCAGCCGGCAGTCGTCGAGCTGTAGGGCGAGGAAGGACGAACACGTGAGCACGAACTACGTCTACGGCACGGGGAGGCGCAAGACCGCCGTCGCCCGCGTCCGCCTGCTGCCCGGCGACGGCAGCGTGGTCGTCAACGGCAAGCCGTCCGGCGAGTACTTCGGCGGCTCTATGCCCGAGGGATCGCTGCTGCTGCCCTTCCGCGTGACCGAGACCGAGGGCCGCTACTCGGCCAGCGTCCTCGTCGCGGGGGGCGGCATCTCCGGCCAGGTCGGCGCCATCCGCCATGGCATCGCGCGGGCGCTGCTGACCGCCCACCCGGACGCGCGCGCCGCGCTCCGAGAGGCCGGCCTCCTCACGCGTGACCCGCGGGCGAAGGAACGCAAGAAGTACGGCTTGAAGCGAGCTCGCAAGGCGCCGCAGTACACGAAGCGCTGAGCTCCGCCGCCACCACCCGAAACCGATGCGCCCCGGCCGTCCAGCCGGGGCGCTTGGTATCATCGTGAGCGCAATCGCCGCACCAATGCAGGCACGCCGCCACCCGTGATCGACGCGATCCGCGAATTCTTCGAGACCTACCTGCGAGGCAGCTGGACGTCGATCATCGACATCCTGCTGGTCGCGATCGTCATTTACTGGCTGTTCATCCTCATTCGCGGCACGCGCGCGGTGCGGATCGTCATCGGCCTCTCGATCCTGTACCTCGCCTATCTCGCCGCGCGTCTCCTGAACCTCCAGCTGCTCACCCAGCTGATGGAGACGGCCGCGGTCGTCGGGCTGTTCGCGGTGGTGGTCGTGTTCCAGCCCGAGCTGCGGCGCGCGCTCGAGCAGATCGGCCGCATCGGCAGCGTCAACCGCTTCTTCGTGAGCAGCGAGGTTGCCCAGGCGGAGCGGGTGGCGCGCGAGATCAGCCGCGGCGCGCGGATCCTGGCAGGGTCACGGCACGGGGCCCTCATCGCGCTCGAGCGCGAGACCGGCCTCCAGGACCTGGCGACCGAGACCGGGGTCCCGGTCCACGCCGACCTGCGCGCCGAGCTGCTGGCCACGATCTTCTACCGCGGCACGGCCCTCCACGACGGCGCGGTCGTCGTCAGCGGCGAGCAGATCACCGCGGCCGGCGTCCTCCTGCCGATGAGCCAGACCGCGCTCGACTCCGAGCGCTACGGGACGCGCCACCGGGCCGCGATCGGCATCAGCGAGCAGACCGATGCGATCGTGGTGGTCGTGAGCGAGGAGACCGGCTCGATCAGCCTCGTCATCCGCGGCCGCATCGAGCGCAACCTCACCGAGGACCAGCTTCGCCGCCGGATCTTCAACCTCATCCGCCCCCAGGCGCCGCGACGCGCCGTGCCGTTCCTGCGCCGCTCGAACGACGGGCGCTGGCACCTCGGTGGCGCGGACGACGTGGACGAGCCTGCCGCCGGGCCGATCGATCCCGACGCGCGGGTCGTGCCGGCCGCCTCGGACCGCGGCGCGCTGAGGCGCTGACCGATGAGCCTCATCCTGCGCAACTGGCACCTCAAGCTCTCGGCCCTGCTCCTCGCGACGGTCCTGTACACCGGGCTCGTCTTCAACGGCTCGTTCACCGACTCGTCGGTCCAGGTCCGCGTCGAGCAGGTCAACGTCTCGCGCGACGTGTTCGTGCTGAGCGCCGAGCCGGGCGTGGTCGAGGTCCAGTACCGCGTCGCGAACGAGCAGGCCGGCGGGGTCACGGCGGAGGACTTCGTCGTCGCCGTCGACATCGACGCGTACGACCTCGACCGTGCCCCGGAACCGCAGGAGCTCCCGATCGAGGTGCGGGCCCTCAAGGATGGACTCGAGGACCTGACGACGGTGCCGGAGACGGTGCGCGTCGCCGTGGATCGGGTGGAGGTTCGCTCGGTCCCGGTCGAGGTGGACCGCGGCACGATCCCGGACGGGCTCGAGATCGACGAGCCGGTCGTGAGCGCCGAGACCGTCGAGGTGCGCGGGCCCGCCTCGGTCGTGAGCCAGGTCGACCGTGCCGTCGCCAACATCGAGATCCCGGCGTCGGGCATCAACGTCAACGAGCCGGTCCCGCTGACCCTCGTCGACATCGGTGGTCAGCCGGTCGGGGCGGGCCAGCTCGAGGTCGATCCGGAGGTCGTCTCGGTCCAGATCGAGGTTCGGGCGGTGGAGACCGAGACGACCGTCGCGGTGCGCCAGAACATCGACGGCACGCCCGCACCTGGATTCGCGCTCGAGGCGGTCCGGGTCGAGCCGGCCTACGTGACGATCGTCGGGCTGCCCGAGGTGCTCGCGGAGATCACGTCGGTCACGACGGAGCCGATCACGATTGACGAGCTCGCGGCCGACCAGACGTTCGAGGTCGAGCTCGAGCTGCCCGAGGACGTCACCCTGGCCGACAACGAGCCGACGACCGTGACGGTGACCGTGACGATCGGTCCCTCGGTCTCGAGCCGGACGTTCGTGGTCGGCGTCGTCTGCACCGGAGCGGGGGACAACGCCTGCCTGCCGCGCCTCGACGAGATCGCGATCACCCTGAGCGGGGCCGGCGCGTCGCTCTCGGCGCTCACCGCTGCGTCCCTCACGCCGACGGTCGACGCCTCCGGCCTCGCCCCGGGGAACCACGATCTCACGCCGGTCGTGAGCGGACTGCCCGATGGCGTCGAGCTCGTCGACATCAACCCGGGAACCGTGCCCGTCACGATCGAGGCGCCCGAGCCGCCGCCGACTCCGGCGCCGACTCCGCCGTAGATGGCGGGTCGATTCGGAACCGACGGGATCCGCGGGCCGGTCGGCTCGGTCATCGACGCCGAGCTGGCGCTGGCGCTCGGCCGGGCCGTGGGCCACCGGCTCGGCGGCGCGGGGCGCAGTGTCCTGCTCGGCCGCGACACGCGGCGCTCGGGCGAGATGCTGTCGGCGGCCCTCGCCGCCGGCCTGGCATCCACCGGCACCGATGCGGTCGACCTCGGCGTCGTGACGACGCCCTGCCTCGTGCACGCCAGCCTCGACCCGCGCCACGCCGCGGGGATCATGGTGTCGGCCTCCCACAATCCCGCACCCGACAACGGCCTGAAGGTCGTCGTCGGCGGCCGCAAGGCCGACGATACGATCGAGGCCGAGCTCGATGCGCTGATCGACGCCGGCCTTCCGAACGGGGAACGGCCGAACGACGAGCTCGGCCGGATCCGCGCCGATCGCGATGCACCCGAGGCCTACGCGCGCCACCTGCGCGAGGTCGCGGGCGACGCGTTCACCGGGCTGCGCCTCGGGATCGACTGCGCCAACGGCTCGGCGAGCCACGTCGCCCCGGACGTGTTCCGCTCGCTCGGGGCGCAGGTCACGGTCCTCTTCGACGCTCCCAACGGCACGAACATCAACGACGGCTGCGGGTCGACGCATCCCGAGCGGCTCGCGGAGACCGTCTCCGCGGCCGGCCTCGAGGTCGGGTTCGCGTTCGACGGCGACGCGGATCGGCTCATCGCGGTCGACGAGCGCGGCCAGCTCGTGGATGGCGACACGGTGATGGGGATCGTCGCCCTCGAGCGGCTGGCGGGCGGGACGCTGCGAAACAGCGTCCTGGTGGCGACCGTCATGAGCAACGGCGGCCTTGAGCGGGCCGTGCGAGCGGCTGGAGGCACGATGATCAGGACACCGGTCGGGGATCGGCACGTCTTCGACGCCATGGAGCGCGAGGACGCGGTGCTCGGCGGCGAGCAGTCGGGCCACATCATCTTCCGAGACCGATCGACGACCGGGGACGGCCTGCTGACCGGCATCGAGCTCGTCCGCGCGATGCGCGCCGCCGGCATGCCCCTCTCCGAGCTCGCCGCCCGCATTCCGAGGCTTCCGCAGGTGGTGATAAACTCACCCGTCCGCCGGCTCGACGATTGGCAGGAGGACGCCGAGTTCGTGGCGGCCGTCGAGCGCGCCACGCAGCAGATGGGGGACCGCGGACGCATCCTCGTCCGTCCATCCGGCACCGAGCCGAAGATCCGGATCATGGTCGAGGGCGACGACGCCGACGAGATCGATCGAATCGCCCGCGAGCTGGCGACGCTCGCCGAGGCACGCCTGAACTAGCAGCGCCGGACGGCGAGGGAGGTCACATGTGCGGGATCGTCGGATACGTCGGTCCGCGTGACGCCGCGCCGATCCTCATCGAGGGCCTGCGGCGGCTCGAGTACCGCGGATACGACTCGGCCGGCATCGCGGTGCGCACCGATGACGGCGCGGTCTTCATCGAGAAGAAGGCCGGCAAGCTCACGAACCTCACCGATCACCTCAACGGCGACAGCCCGCCGGGGCATCCCGGCATCGGTCACACGCGCTGGGCGACCCACGGGCCGCCGAACGACACGAATGCGCATCCCCATTCCGATTGCAGCGGCAAGCTGGCCCTCATCCACAACGGCATCATCGAGAACTACGCCGAGATCAAGGCCCGCCTGGCGACCGAGGGGCATCGGTTCATCTCCGACACCGACACCGAGGTGCTGGTTCACCTCATCGAGACGAAGTACTCCGGTGATCTCGTCGAGGCCGTGCGCCTCGCGCTGGGGGACGTGCGCGGCGCCTACGCCATCGGCGTCATGCACACCGATCATCCCGACCGGATCGTCGGCGCCCGCATGAACGTGCCGCTCATCGTCGGACTCGGAGACGGGGAGGGATTCATCGCCAGCGACGTGCCGGCGATCCTCGAGCACACGAAGAACGTCGTCATCCTCCATGAGGGCGACATCGCCGACGTCACGGCCGACGGCACGCGGATCGTCTCGCTCGACGGCTCGGAGCAGCGGCGCGAGGTGACCGAGATCCATTGGAGCATCGACGCGGCCGAGAAGGGCGGGTTCGCCCACTTCACGCTCAAGGAGATCTACGAGCAGCCGCACGCGATCCAGGAATGCCTGCGCGGCCGCGTCGCCCCCGATGGGCGGGTGACCCTTCACGAGCTCGACGCGCTCGAGGCCCAGCTCGCGAAGGCCGAGCGCGTGTACATCGTCGGCTGCGGGACGGCCAGCTACGCGGCGCACGTGGCCGCCTACCTGATCCAGGACTGGGTCGGGCTGCCGGCGACGATGCAGGTCGGCTCCGAGATGCGCTACAGCCCGCCGCCGATCGACGACCGCACGCTCGTCATCGGTGTCAGCCAGTCGGGCGAGACCGCAGACACGCTCGCTCCGCTGCGGCTGGCGGAGGAGCGCGGCGCCACCGTCGTCGTCGTCACCAACGTCGTCGGCAGCGCGATCACCCGCGAGGCCGATGCGGTCATCTACCTCCAGGCCGGTCCGGAGGTGGCGGTGGCAAGCACGAAGGCGTTCGTGACCCAGGTGCTCGTCCTCCAGATGATCGCGCTCCACCTTGCGCGGCAGCGCGGGACCCTCAGCGAGAGCCGCCTGCGGACGTACGGGCAGGCCATCCGCAGCCTGCCGCGCCTCGCAGCCGAGACGCTGCGCCTGGCGCCGGAGATCAAGAAGCTGGCGCAGCGCTACAGCCGCGTGCGCGACTTCATCTTCATCGGTCGCGGCGTCGGCTTCCCGATCGCCATGGAGGGCGCCCTGAAGCTCAAGGAGCTGAGCTACGTCCACGCGGAGGGCTATGCCGCGGGCGAGCTCAAGCACGGGCCGATCGCGCTGCTCGACCCCGACACGCCGCTGGTGGCGATCGCGACCGCCGGCCCGGTGTACGAGAAGGTGGTCAGCAACGTGGCCGAGGCGCGGGCGCGCTCCGCGCCGATCATCGCGATTGCGACCGAGGGTGACGACCACATCGATCACTACGCCCACGACGTGCTGTACGTGCCCGAGACGCCGGAGCCGATCAGCCCGGTCATCGCCGTGCTGCCGCTCCAGCTGCTGGCCTACGAGGTCGCCGTGGCGCGCGGCACCGACGTCGACCAGCCGCGGAACCTCGCGAAGTCCGTGACGGTCGAGTAGACGGCGCCCGACCGAGCATGAGCCGCCACGAGATCGGGATCGACCTGGTCGACATCGAGCGCATCGTCGCCGTCCTCGAGCGCTTTCCTGACCGCTTCCGCCATCGCGTGCTCACCGAGCGCGAGCAGCGGTACGTCGGTCGCAGGGTCGAGCGAATCGCCGGCCGCTGGGCGGCCAAGGAGGCGATCAGCAAGGTCCTCGGCCTCGGGGTGCGCGGCGTCGGCTGGCGCGAGATCGAGATCCTGCCGAACGCCGCGGGCGCTCCCCAGGTCTACCTCCACGACCGCGCGGCGCGCAGGGCGGCGGCGATGGACCTCGACGAGGTGAGCGTGTCGATCTCTCACGAGCGCCACATGGCCGTGGCGGTGGCGGTGGCCCACCGTCGCCACACCTGACCCGATGGCGACCTCGGCCGCGGCGATCACACCGCGCTGGGTCGCGCGCAACCTGCCTCCGCGGCCGGCGCGGGCGCACAAGGGCGATTTCGGGCGGGTGCTCGTCGTCGGCGGCTCGATCGAGTATCCGGGCGCGGCCGTGCTCACCGGCCTCGGCGCGATGCGCGCCGGCGCGGGCGTCGTCCGGGTGGCGGCGGCGGACTCGGTCGTGGCGCGACTGTCGTCCGCGATCCCCGAGCTGACCTGGCTGGCGCTCGACGAGGAGGCACCCGGGCTCATCGCGCCCGGAGGCTGGCGGCGGGTGACGGCCGAGGCAGCCGCGACCGATGCGGTGGTGATCGGGCCTGGCCTGGGTCGCCAGCCCGCCACCCACCGTCGCACGCGGCAGCTGATCACCTCGCTGGCCGTGCCGGCCGTGGTCGACGCCGATGGGCTGAATGCCCTCGCCGAGGGCTCGCGCTGGTGGGAGGGCCAGCGGGCGCCGCTGGTCCTCACCCCTCATCCCGGCGAGTTCGCCCGCCTCACCGGCGAGACCGTCCCCGATGCCGATGACGACGACGGGCGTGCCGCCGCGGCCGCCGCGGCCGCCGCGCGCTGGGGCCAGGTGGTGGTGCTGAAGGGCGCCCGGACCGTGGTCGCCGAGCCGAATGGCGAGATTCTCAGGTCCGAGGTGGCCACGCCGGCGCTGGCCACGGCCGGCAGCGGCGACGTGCTGGCGGGGGCCATCGGCGCCTTCCTCGCGACCGGCGCGCCCCCGATGGTGGCCGCCGCGTGCGGCGTCGCCGTCCACGGTGCGGCGGGCGTCCTCGCGGAGGAGCGCATCGGCTCGACCGGGACGATGGCGCGCGACCTGGCCGGCCTCCTGCCCGCGGCGATCGCCCAGCTGCGCCGGGATCTCGACCGATGAGCGCGCCGCGCAGCCCGCATCGCGCCTGGATCGAGGTCGACCACGCCGCCATCCGCTCGAACCTGGCCGCCCTGCGCGCCCGCGCTGCCGGCTCCGAGGTGATCGCCGTCGTCAAGGCCAACGCCTACGGGCATGGCGACGAGGCGGTCGCGCGCACGCTCCTCGGCGCGGGCGCAGAACGACTGGCCGTCGCGACCGTCGACGAGGCGATGCGGCTGCGCGAGTCGGGGATCACGGCGCCGATCGTCGTGCTGTGGGGGATCGGTCCGCCCGAGGCGCGGCTCGTGGCGGCGGCAGGGCTCGAGCCGATCGTGTACGACGGCCTGGCCATCGACCTCCTCGAGGCCACGCACGGGGAGCGGCGAATCGGCGTGCACCTCAAGGTCGACACCGGGCTCGGCCGGCAGGGGGCGACGCCCGACGAGGCCGTCGCCCTCGCCGCACGGATCGTCGCCAGCCCGCGGCTCGACCTCGCGGGCACGATGAGCCACCTCGCGGTCCCGGGCGAGGACGACGCGTACACCGATGTCCAGCTCCTGCGACTCGCGCGCGTGCTCGACGCGATGCGCTCGGCCGGGATCGATCCGGGGCTCGTGCACGTCGGCGCCACCGGCAGCCTGCTGGCCGGCGGGTCCGGGGACGCGGGTGCCATTCGGCCGGGCCTCGCGCTGTACGGCCTCGCGCCGGCGTGGGCGGTCGGCACCGTGACGGGGCTTCGCCCGGCGCTGGCCCTCAAGGCGCTGCCGTTGCGCATCTTCGACCTGCCCGCCGGCGAGGCGATCGGCTACGGGCTGCGCTACCGGGCGCCGCGGGACACGCGGATCGCCACGCTCGGGATCGGCTACGGCGACGGCTGGCCGCGGGCCCACGCGAACAACGGCTTCGCGCTCGTGCGGGGGACGCGCGTGCCGATCGTCGGGGCGGTGAGCATGGACGGCCTGACGGTCGATGTGGGCGAGGTGGCTGGTGTAACCTACGGCGACGAATTCGTGCTCATCGGCGAGCAGGAGAGGACGCGGATCACCGCGGAGGAGGTCGCCGAGGAGCGCCGGACGATCAACTACGAGGTCACCACCGCGCTGCGTGGCCGCCTTCCGCGGCTCCACCTCGGGGCCGACTGAAGGCAGGGATCGCGGCGAGAGCACAAGGGCGCGCCATGGCAGAACCGATCGAGATCGACGTGTGGCAGGGGGAGATCGCTGAGCTCGAGGTGGACGCGGTAGTCGTCGCCGCCAGCGAGACCCTGTTCATGACCGCCGGAGCCGCGACGTCGGTGAAGCGCCATGCCGGTGGCGCGGTCGAACGGGCGGCCGTCGAGCAGGGACCGATCGCGCCAGGCACGGCCGTCGCCACGCCCGGCGGCGATCTATCCGCGCTCTATGTCATCCATACCGTGGCCGTCGGCCACGACCGGATCGCCGACCCCCGCACGCTCGAGCAGGCGGTGCGCTCCGCGCTCGGCTTCGCCGTCCCGCTCCAGCTGCGGCGGGTCGCGGTGGCGCTGCTCGGCGTCGAGCACGGCGCCTTCACGCCCGACGAGGCAGCCGCGCTGCTCGTCCCGGCCGTCATCGACGCCGCGCGCTCCACGCCGATCGAGTCGGTGGTGCTCGCCGCCGCGCACGCCTCGGAGGTGAGAGCCCTGAGCGACGCCGTTCGCGCCGCTCGCGCAGGCGCGACCCTGCCGTGACGGCTGACGCGGCGCGGCGATTGGCGGCTGCGCTCGACCGGCGCGGCCTGGTCACGCCGAGCCGACTCCTCGCCGACGCGCATCGTCCGCTGGCGCCCCTGCTGAGCGACCTGTCGGCGGCGTTCGGGCCATTGCTTGCCCCCCTCGCCGGCCGGACCGGCACCGACATCGCCGACCTGCTCGACGACCCGCGCGGCATCGACGGCCTCGTCGAGGAGCTTGACTCGCGACCACGCCGAGGGCCGCGTGCCGACACCCGCTGAGCTGCTCGAGCGCCTGATCAACTTCGTCGGCGACGTCCTGGGCTCCTCGTCGCTCCGCTTCGACATCGGTCCCACGCTGATCGTGCTCGGCGTCCTGCTCGTTCTCCTCCAGCTCGTGGCCCGCCCGGTGACCCGCTGGCAGACATCCGACGCCGGCGGCCTGGCCGGAATCGGCCGGGCGATGGCACTGGCCGCCGAAGCCGGGACCGATGCCGTGGTCGTGCTGGGCGGAGCCGGGATCGCGCGCTCGACCGATGCCTTCGCCCGCCTCCAGACGCTCGCCGCCCTCCCGCTGCTCGGGCACGTCGCGCGCGCGGCAGCCCGCAGCGGCGTCCCGTTGCGGGTGCTCGTGAACGATGCGCTGGCCGGGGCGGCCGCCGATGCCGCGGTCGACGCCGCCCACCGCCACACCGCGACACTCGAACGGCTGGGTCGCTCCCGGATCGTGGTGGCCGGCGAGGGCCGGCCCGCGCTCGGCGGGCTGGCGATGACCGCACGTGCCAGGCCGGCCGCGGCGCTGGCCCTCGGCAGCCTGCGCGAGGAGGGCGCGCTGCTCCTCGAAGGGCTGCGCAACGGCGGTGGGTCGCTCAGTGCCGGTACCGCGGAGGCGGCGCAGGCACCGACGCCGCTCCTTGCCGGCGGTGGCGCGCTCGTCGGCCCGCAGCTGTTCGGCGCGGCCGCCGACCTTCGCGCCGACCCGTATGAGCGCACGATGGTGGTTGCCGCCAACCGGATCATCATCACGGCCGTCGTCGTGCTCGTCGCCGGCAGCGCGCTCGCACTGGTCGGGGTCATCGATCCGTCCGACCTGCTGCTGGGGATCGGGGGTCCGTGAGGCGCGCGACGATCCCGGCGATCGTCATCGCGGTCGGGGTGCTGCTGCTCGCCGACCTGCTCGTCGTCAACCGGGCGCTCAGCGACGTCGCGGCGGTGGTCGTCGACGCGGCGATCCTCGTGGCCGCCGGCGCGGCCCTCGCGGGCCTCGGCTCGCTCGCTGCGCGTCGGTCGACCGACCTGTGGCGTCGACGCGGCGACCCGATCGGTGCGGCCCTCGTGCTCGCGGGGATGGCCGCCGTCCTCGTCGCCGGCCTGCGACCGGGCGCGGACGGCGCCTCCGATCCGGCCGTTGGCTGGCTGGTGAGCGCGATCATGCTGCCGATCGCGGCGACGCTCTTCGGGCTGCTCTTCGTCTCCACCCTCTCCGCGGCGCAGCGCTCGGTCGCGACGGGTGGACGCGAAGCCCTGGTGCTCATCGGTGCCGCGGTGGTCGTCCTCGTCCTGCTCCTGCCGATCGCCGGCGCGGCGGGCGACGCGCTGGCGGCCGCGGCCGACTGGACGCTCGACGTCCCCATCGGTGCGGTCTTCCGCGGCATCCTCGTCGGCGTCGCCGTGCTGGCGGCCGTGTTCGCCGCGCGGACGCTGCTCGGGATCGGCTCGACCGATGACTGAGCGCTCCGGGCGGATGGCGTGGCTCGCGCCCGCCGCGCTGCTGCTCGTGCTGGGCGTCGCGCTCGTGCCCACGACCGATCTGCTGCGCCTCGCAGGATCGCCGGCCGCGGCCGACAGGATGATCGAGGTCGTCGACGAGCTGCCGCCCGACGCGCAGGTCCTCGTCGGGTTCGACCCCGACCTCGGCACGTACGCCGAGATCCGGCCCACCGTGCGTGTGCTGCTCGATGACCTGCTCGAGCGCGGCGCGCGCCTCGCGATCGTGAGCCTGACCCCCGAGGGCCGTGCGCTCGCGATCGCGGAGCGTGGGAGGCTCCTCGCCGGCGGCGTGGCGGCCGATCGCCTCGCGGACCTCGGCTTCGTGCCGGGCGCAGAGGCGGCTCTCGTCAGCCTCGCCGACACGATCGGTGCCGGGGGCGGCGGCCTGCGGGGCGAACCTGTCGCACTTGGGCTCGTCGTCGGCGGCAACGACATCGGTCCGCGCAGCTGGGTCGAGCAGCTCGCGCCCCGGGTCGATGGGCTCGAGCTCGTCGCGGTGGCGCCCTCGGTCCTGCTGCCGGAGCTGCGCCCGTATCTCGAGAGCGGCCAGCTGCGTGCCCTGCTGGCGACCCCGCGCGAGGGTGCGGCGTACCGTGCATCGGCCGATCCGGAAGCGGGCGGCGCGGATCCCGGTCCCGCGCCGCTGGCCGTGTTCGTCGGGATGGTGATTGCCATCGCCGTGCTCGGCGGCGCCGTTGTCTCGAGGCTCGGCGAGGCGCTGCGCAGCACGCGGGGGCGGGAGGCGACGTGAACGGCCTCTTCGGCCCCGAGATGATCGACGAGGTCGCCACCTGGGTCGCGGCCCTGGTGACACTGGTCGTGCTGGGTGGCCTCTTCGGGGAGCGGCGGCTCTTCGCGTGGTCCCAGCATCTGCTGGCCGGGCTGGCGACCGGCTATCTCGGCCTCCTGGCGATCACCGAGGTCATCGTCCCTCGCCTCGCCGAGCCGCTCGCCGCCGACCCGGGCGGTCGCCCGGACCTGGTGCTCGGGCTCGGGCTCGTGGCGGTGACGGCCGCGACGCCGTGGATCCCGCGCATCGTCGGCGCCGTGCCGCTCTCGATCGCGATCGGGGCCCTGGCCGCCTTCGCGCTCGGTGGCGCGGTCGTCGGCACGCTCCTGCCGCAGCTCGTGGCGGCGGTCGCGCGGCCAGAGTCCGGTGTGGCGGCGACGCTGGCCGGTGCCGGAGCAACCGTCGTGACCGGCCTCGTCCTCATCGGCTTCCTGCACGGCACGCCGCGCGGACGGTTCCTGAGCGCGGCGGGATCGACCGGGCGTTGGTTGCTGCTCGCCGGCATCGGCGGCTGGCTGGGCTATCTCCTGCTTTCGCGATTGGTCCTGCTCATCGACAGGATCGCCTTCCTGCTCGGCGACTGGCTCGGGCTGCTGCCATGACCGCAGAAGTCAGCGCGGAGCTCGCGCTCTTCGTGGACGTCGGGTCGGCATGGGTGAAGGCCGGCGTGATCGGGCGGACCCGTGGCCGCTGGCGCATCGTGGCCCACGCCGCGCAGCCGACGGCCTGGGGCGCCGCCGAGCTCCGTCGACGGCTCGTGGAGCAGCTCGAGGCGTCGGGCGATCCACGGCTCGCCGGCCACCACGAGGACCTGATGAGCGCGGCGAACCGCATCGAGTGCCACACGGCGCGACAGGTCGGGCGCCTGGCCGTCGTGGCGGTCTCCCGCGAGCTGTCCGGGGGTTCTGCCCGTCGTGCGGCGGAGGCGGCCGGCTGGGAGGTCGTCGAGGTCGTCACCCTCGACGACGGTCGATCGTTGACGGATCGGCTCGCGCTGCTCCAGGCGACCGAGGTCGACGCGTGGCTGCTGGCGGGTGGTTTCGACGACGCCCGCAGCCCGCGTGCGCTCGAGGCGGCCGGTCTCGTGGCCGCGGCACGCCAGCTCGATGGGGGACCGGTGGTGTGGGCCGGGTCCGGGAACCTGTCCGCCGCCGTCGAGGAGCTCTTCGAGCCGGGCGCCGTCACGGTCGTCGCCAATCCACGCCCGACGCCGCATCGCGAGCGCAGTGCCGCGCTCCGGGATCACCTCCAGGGCCTGCTGCGCGAGACGGTGGCACAGGAGGACCAGGCACACCTGGCCCCGACGACGCTCCCGCGATCGGTGTCGGCGATCGCCGCGGCCGGCGGCCTCCGCGTGCTCGCCGTCGACATCGGCGCACGAGGCGCGATCCGCGCCCAGGCCGAGCCGGACGGCTCCGTCACCTCGCGCCTGCACTCGACCGGCGGTCTCGCCGGGATCGCGCTCGTCCCCGGGGCTTCGGGCCGCATCGCCCGGCTGGCCGGAGACGCCGGTGAGGACGCGGCCGTGGCCGATCTCGTCCAGACGATGCGTTCCAGGCCGGCGAGCCTGCCCCAGACCGATGAGGACCTCGCGGGCCTCCACGCAGCCGCGCGCGTGCTGCTGGCGGCGATGTTCGACGACGACCCGCCCGGCGCGGTCGACCTGCTCATCGGCGCTGGGCGCACGATCGCCGGCGCACCCCGCCCGGCCCAGTCGGCGCGGATGCTGCTTGATGGCGTCCGCCCGATCGGGGTCACCCAGCTCGCCGTCGACAGCGCGTCGATCCTCGGGCCGCTCGGCTCCCTGCCGGGTGGTGAGCTCGCAGAGGCCCTGGAGCTGCTCGGCGAGGACGCGCTCACGCCCCTCGGGACCGCGGTCGTCACCCGTGGCGGCACTCCGGGCCAGCTCGCCATGCGATTGACGGTGCATCGCGCGGGCTGGCCGACGCCCGCGCCGGTGGAGATCCGCGTCGGCCAGGTGCACGTCGTGCCGCTGGCGCGCGGGCACGAGGCGGAGCTTGGCATCGAGCTCGGGGCGGGCGTGAGCCTCGGCGCCAGCCGTCGCTCGCCGCGCATCGCCGTGACGGCGACCGGTGGGTCCGTCGGGCTGATCCTCGACGCGCGGGGCGTCCCGATCGGGCTGCCGCGGCGCGCCGACGACCGTCGCGAGGTGCTGGCGGGCTGGCGCGACGCGTTCGCGCGCGAGGGCGAGGTGAGCGCGTGAGCGTCGTGCATCGGGTCAGGCTGCCGGTCGGCGCCACGGCGCTCGTCGAGAGCGGCCATCGCGTCGAGCCGGCCGAGGTCCTCGCCACGCGCCGCGCGGTCGAGGGCGGCGTGAACGTCCCGGTGGCCGCGCGCCTGCGACGCGCTCCCGCCGACGCGGCCGAGCTCCTGGAGGCGCGACCGGGGGCGATCCTGGCGGCCGGCGATCGCCTCGCGGCCGATGGTCGCGGGCGCGAGGTGTTGGCCCCCGACGCGTGCGTCTTCCTCGGCTACGACGCCGACGACGGCACGGCGCTCGTGGCGCCGCTCGGCGGCGCGCAGCCGATCCTGGGGCACGTGCGCGGCGAGGTCGAGTCGGTGACGCGCGAGGCGATCGAGATTCGCGTGGCCGGCGCGCTCGTCGCCGCGGTGGGTGGGAGCGGCAAGGCGGTCCACGGTGCGCTGCTCATGGGCGTGCGCGACCCGGCCGAGGAGCTGCGCGCCGGTGCGATCGACGTCGGGGCGACCGGCCGCATCGTGGTCGGCGGCTCGCGCGCCTCGGCCGAGACGCTGACGAGGGCACGGGCCATGGGCGTCGTGGGCATCGTGCTCGGCGGGGTGCTCGACAAGGAGCTGCGCGACTTCGAGGCGACCCAGGCGCGGCGACGTGAGATGGGCGGGGTGGCCGGCGACTTCGCGGTCGTGGTGGTCGAGGGCTACGGCAAGGTCGGCATGGACACGTCGTTGTTCGACTGGTTCCGCAGGCACAACGGTCGGATGGCGAGCCTCTTCGGCGACCTGGCGCGGTTGTACGTGTACGACGCCGATCCGCCGCCGTCACGGCGCGTGCTGCCCCGCCCGGGCAACCGCGTCGTCGCGCACCGACGGCCGTACGCGGGCCTTGCCGGTGAGCTCCAGCGCGTGCTCGACGGGCTCCACGCCACTCCCGGCGGGATCGCGGCGCGATCGGGCATCGTGCGCTTCGACGACGGCCGCACGGCCGTCGTCCCGCTCGCGAACCTCTCGGCGCTCGAGCGCCCGGGCACCTGAGACCGATCCCGGAGCGTGCGCTCTATCCTGTCGGCATGGATCGGACGGTGGCCTCGTTGGCCCACGGGCAGCTTCGGAGCGACGGGCCCGAGGCGACGCGCGCAATTGGTCGCGCGCTCGGCCGCGAGGCGGCCCCGGGGACGCTCATCGCCCTCGTGGGCGAGCTCGGCGCCGGGAAGACGCAGCTGGCCAAGGGTGTCGCCGAGGGCCTCGGCATCACGACCGTCGTCAACAGCCCGACGTTCGTGCTCATGAACGAGCACGTCGGCCGGCTGCGCCTCTACCACGTCGACGCCTACCGCCTCGCCGAGCCGGAGGAGGCAGTCGATGCCGGACTGATCGACGACCGCCAGGCGGACGGGGTGGTCGTCGTCGAATGGGCCGATCGGCTCGACGGCTGGCTGCCGACGCGAGCGGCTGGACATCAGCCTCGCCGGCGACGAGCCGGACCCATCGGTCCGCGGGCTGCGCTGGGCGGCCCGCGGTGATGCCCACGCCCGCCTCGCGGCCGCTGCGCTGGGCCAGATGCGGTGATCGTCGCGATCGAGGCGGCTTCGACCGACCTCTCCCTCGCGCTCGCCGATGCCGGCGGCGGCATCATCGTCGACGACGCGTGGACGTCGGATCGACGGCAGTCGGCGGAACTGCTCCCACGGCTGCTGGCCCTGCTTGGTCGCGAGGGGCGCACGCTCGGCGAGCTGACCGGCATCGGCGTCGGCAGCGGGCCTGGCTCGTTCACCGGCCTGCGGGTCGCGATGGCGCTGGCCAAGGGGCTCGCGGTCGCGCTGCGCCGTCCGATCGTGGCCGTGCCGAGCCTCGTCGCCTGGCTGGATGCCGATCCCGACGCCGAGCTCGCCATCGCCCGCGCCGGCGCACGCGACGCCTACGTCCAGGCTCGGGGTCCGGAGGGCCCGGCGATCCTCGACCGCGAGGCGCTCGCCGGCCGCGTCGGCGGCATGACGGTCGTGGCACCTGCCGAGCTGGTCGAGTCCTTCGCGCTCCGGGGCGCGCACGCCCCGCGCGGCGCGATCTCCGTCGCCCGCACGGCTGCCGCGCGCCTCGCTGACGACTCGCGTCGGCGACGACGTTCGCAGCGTCGAGCCGATCTACCTGCGTGCGCCGCGCGGCGTCGCCACCGAGACCGACGGGGAGGTCAAATGGCTCTGACCGCCCGCGTCGTCGTCGACCCGATGCGGATCGAGGACGTCCCCGCCGTCCACGAGATCGAGCGACTCAGCTTCCGGACCCCGTGGCCGTCGTACGCGTTCGAGCAGGAGCTGCGCGGCAACCGCCTTGCGCGCTACCTCGTCGCGCGGGCGGGCGATGCGATCGTCGGCTTCGCCGGCATCTGGCTCATGGTCGACGAGGCGCACATCACGACGTTCAGCGTCCACCCGGAGTGGCGGCGCCAGGGGATCGGCCGCCAGCTGCTGCTCAACCTCGTCGAGCTGTCGCACACGATCGGCGCGCGGCGGATGACGCTCGAGGTGCGCGCGTCGAACGAGTCCGCGCAGGCCCTGTATCGGTCCTTCGGCTTCGATGTCACCGGGCGACGGCCGAAGTACTACAGCGACGACGGCGAGGACGCGCTGGTCATGACGACGCCGGAGCTCACCGACGTACGGATCCGCCGGGTCATGGATGCCGAACGCGAACGGCAGGCCGGATGAGCGCGCCGCGCATCCTGGCCATCGAGTCGTCCTGCGACGAGACCGGCGTGGCGATCGTCGTCGGCGGTCGGCGGATCGAGGCGAACCAGGTCGCGACGCAGGTCGCGCTCCACGCCGCGACCGGCGGGATCGTGCCGGAGGTCGCCGCCCGCCAGCAGCTGCGCTGGATCGTCCCGACCCTCGAGGCCGCGATGGCCGAGGCGAAGGCTGATTGGGGCGACGTCGACGCGGTGGCGGTCACATACGGCCCGGGGCTCATCGGCTCGCTGCTCGTCGGTGTCAACGTGGCCAAGGCGCTGGCGGTCGCGCACGACCTGCCGCTGGTGGGTGTGAACCACATCGAGGGCCACATCTACGCGAACTGGCTGACCGATGACGCCGCCGGGGACCCGCTTCCGCCGGAGCCGGACTTCCCGCTGCTCTGCCTCGTCGTCAGCGGCGGCCATACCCAGCTCGTGCTCATGGCCGATCACGGCCGTTACACGCTGCTCGGCCAGACCGTCGATGACGCAGCGGGCGAGGCGTTCGACAAGGTCGGGCGGCTGCTCGAGCTGCCGTACCCGGGTGGTCCGGCCATCTCGGCCGCCGCCGAGGGCGCTCGCGCGATCACCCGGTTCCCGCGGGCCAGGACCGATGGCGCCTACGACTTCAGCTTCTCCGGGCTCAAGACAGCCGTCCTGCGCGAGGTCGGCGGCTATCGCGAGCGCGGCGAGCCGATCCCGGTCGACGGCCTTGCCGCCGCCTTCGAGGAGGCTGTCGTCGATGCGCTGGCCACGAAGACCGTCGCCGCCGCGCGCGATCAGGGCGTCGCCGCGGTCGCACTCGGTGGGGGCGTGGCCGCCAACCGATCCCTGCGCGCGACGCTGGCGGACCGGCTTGCCGCCGAAGGGTTGCCGCTGCTCGTGCCGCCGCCGGCGTGGTGCACCGACAACGGGGCGATGATCGGCGCCGCAGCCGGCTTCCGGTTCGCCGCGGGCGACCGCGCGGACGCCGCCCTCGAGGCGATCCCGAACCTCGCGCTGCCATGGCTCGTCCCAGCGTGACCGATCCGCTCGCGCCGGAGCGCCTCGAGCCGCCGACGCCGGGCCAGCTGCGCCGGCTGATGGGCGCCGAGCGGCTGCGGCCGCGCAAGAGCCTCTCGCAGCACTTCCTGACCGATCCGGTCGCCCTCGACGCGATCGTCGAGGCGGCGGAGCTGGCGCCCGGCGACCGCGTCGTCGAGGTCGGTCCGGGCCTCGGCGTGCTGACGCGGCGGCTGCTGGCGGCGGGTGCCTCGGTCATCGCCGTCGAGGTGGACGCTCGCCTGGCCGAGTGGCTGCGGCGCGAGCTGTACGGCGTCGACGGCTTCGAGCTGATCGAGGCCGATGCGCTCTCGCTCCACCCGCGGGACTTCTTCGCCGGCGAGCCGTTCAAGGTCGTCGCCAACATTCCGTACCACATCACCAGCCCGCTCCTGCACGCGTTCCTCGAAGGCGACCGGCCACCGGAGCTGATGGTCGTGCTCGTGCAG
This sequence comes from uncultured Chloroflexia bacterium, assembly GCA_963844415.1. Classification (GTDB taxonomy): domain Bacteria; phylum Chloroflexota; class Limnocylindria; order QHBO01; family QHBO01; genus JACDBZ01. The sequence goes on along the minus strand of CAWJOA010000004.1, from coordinate 276,676 downwards.
CTCGAGGTCGCCGAACGCGTCGCCGCGCCGCCGGGTCGGATGAGCTACCTGTCGGTCTTCGCCCAGAACGTGGCGAGCGCCGAGGTCGCTGCTCGCGTGTCGGCCGACGCCTTCGAGCCGCCGCCGGAGGTCGACTCCGCCGTCCTGCGGCTCCGCCGCCGGTCCACGCCCGTCGTGGCCGTGGGCGACGGCCGCGAGCCGTTCTATCGCGTCGTGCAGGCCGGCTTCCGCCAGCGCCGCAAGCAGGTCCACAACGGCCTGAGCCGCGAGCTGCCGGTGTCGCGGGAGGACGTCACCGCCGCGCTCGAGCAGTGCGGCGTCGACGGCGAGCGGCGGCCGCAGACGCTGAGCGTCGACGAGTGGGCATGCCTCACGTCCGCATTCGAGCACCTGCTGTGAGGCCGATGCGCCTCGAGGCGCCGGCCAAGCTCAACCTCTCGCTGCGGGTGGTTGGACGGCGGCAGGACGGCTTCCACCTGCTCGACAGCGAGCTCGTCCTGCTCGAGCTGGCCGATCGGCTCCTGCTCATGCCCGGCTGCAGCGGGCTGCGCGTTGAAGGCGATGGCGCTGCGGATCTCCCGCTGGGCGCGGAGAACCTTGCATCGCGCGGCCTGCATGCCGGTCTCGGCGGGGAACCCGAGCTCGTGTGCCTGGCGCTCGAGAAGCGGATCCCGGCAGCTGCCGGGCTGGGAGGCGGCTCGTCCGATGCGGCCGCGGCCTGGCGGCTCGGGCGCGCGTCTCGTGGCGTCACCGGACCCGCGGGCGCCACCGAGCTGGCGGAGCTTGCGACGATCGGGGCCGACGTGCCGTTCTTCGCCGCGGAAGTCGCGGCGGCACGGGTCCAGGGCATCGGCGAGCGCGTCGAGGCGCGTCCGGCATCGGTCCAGCCTGTCGTGCTGCTCCACCCGCCGTTCGCGCTCTCCACGGCCGCCGTCTTCGCCGAGACGCGCCCCGCGGAGTGGGGGAGCGGCGACAACGACCTGCTGCCGGCGGCACGGAGATTGCGCCCGGAGCTCGACGAGCTGTTCGCGCTCATGGGCGACGCGGGCGGAACGCCACGGCTGACCGGCTCCGGCCCGACGATCTTCACCCTGGCGGACGACGAGGAGCACGCAACGGAAATCTCCGAGGCGCTCGAGCGCAGGGGCGCACGCGCGACCGTCACGCGGACCCGCGAGGCTCCGGCGACCATCGAGACCATCGACGAGGAGGAAGCATGATTCTCAAGCGAGAGGCGATCAGCACCGATGCGGCACCGGCCGCCGCCGGCCCGTACAGCCAGGCGATCCGCGCGGGCGGGTTCGTCTTCACCGCCGGGCAGATCGGGACCGACCCCGCCACCGGCGAGCTTGCCGGCGACGACGTCCAGGACCAGGCGGCGCAGGTGCTCGCCAACCTGCGGGCGGTCCTCGAGGCGGCCGGGAGCGGGATGGACCGGATCGTGAAGACGACCGTCTACCTGGCCGATATCGCCGATTGGCCGGCCGTCAACGAGGTCTACGCGCGCGAGGTTCCGGAGCCGTTCCCCGCGCGCAGTGCCTTCGCCGTGCGCGACCTGCCGAAGGGTGCGCGGGTCGAGATCGAGGCGGTGGCGACCGTCGACGCCGGTTGACGCTCAGAATCGGGCGCCTCTACCATCGGGCAACGTGTCAATCGACCTGACCGCACCGGCGGCCATCGTCCTGGCCGCGGGCCAGGGCACCCGCATGCGCTCCCGCATCCCGAAGGTGCTGCACCCGCTTGCCGGCCGCCCGCTCGTCCTCCACGTCCTCGATGCCCTCGCCGGCGTCGGCGTGGAGCGTCCGGTGGTCGTGACCGGACACGGCGCGGATGCCGTCGAAGCGGCCATCGGTGATCGGGCGACGACCGTGCGCCAGGAGCCGCAACGTGGCACCGCCGACGCGGTCCGCGTCGGCCTCGGGCCGCTGATGGACAGCACGGGCGCCGTGCTCGTGACGATGGGCGACGCGCCGATGCAGCAGGCCGCACTCTTCGAGCGCCTCCTGGCCGCGCAGCTGGCCGGCGGCACCCCGCTTGCGTTGGTGAGCGCTCGCATGGATGACCCGACCGGCTACGGGCGCATCAAGCGCGGTCCCGATGGCGGCGTGGCCGCGATCGTCGAGGACGCCGATGCCGACGAGTCGACGCTCGCGCTCAACGAGGTCAACGCCGGGATCTACGCCTTCGAGCTGGCGTGGCTGCGCGAGGCGATCGGCCGGGTGGGCGCATCGGCCTCGGGGGAGCTGTACCTGACCGATCTCATCGCGCTGGCCGCCGACGAGGGCTGCCCGGCCTCGGTGGTCGTCGCCGACGACGCGGCGGAGGCGATGGGCATCAACGACCGCATCGCGCTGGCGGATGCCGAGCGACGGATGCAGCGACGCATCGCCACCGCACACATGCGCAACGGCGTCACGATCGTCGATCCGGAGACGACCCGCATCGATGCGGGCGTGGAGATCGGGCAGGACGCGCGGATCGAGCCGTGGACGATCCTGTCCGGGGCGAGCGTGATCGCGCAGGACGCGGTGATCGGCCCGAACGCGCAGGTGCGCGGCAGCCGCATCGGTCCGCGCACGACGGTGTGGTCCAGCGTGGTGGAGGAGTCGACCGTCGCCGAGGACGTGCAGATCGGTCCGTTCGCCCATCTTCGACCCGGGGCGCAGGTCGGGGCGCGATGCCGGATCGGGAACTTCGCCGAGATCAAGAACAGCAGCCTCGGCGCCGGGACGCAGCAGCACCACTTCAGCTACCTCGGGGACGCCGAGGTCGGCGAGAACGTCAACGTCGGCGCCGGATCGGTGACGGCGAACTTCGACGGGCGCGAGAAGCATCGCACCGTCGTCGGCGACCGCGCCAGCCTGGGAGTCGATACGATGATGGTGGCGCCGGTCACGATCGGCGAGGGCGCGACGACCGGCGCCGGGTCGGTCGTCACACGCGACGTTCCACCCGGCACGACGGTCGTCGGCATCCCGGCGCGGCCGATCGACGCTCGGGATCGATCGAGCGACACGGCCGATCAGGCGCCCGTCCCCGATTGGGGCCGGGATCGGAACCCGCAGTGAGGCAGGTCCAGACACCGCCCAATGGACGGTAGTAGAACCACCGGCAACCCGGTCCGATGAGCGACCTGCTGGTTGTCGTCATTCTCATCCTCGTCGGTGGCTTCTTCGCCGCCAGCGAGATCGCGCTCATCACCGTCAAGCGCCATCGGCTCACGCAGCTTGCGGACGAGGGCAACGGTGCCGCGCGCACCGCGCGCCGCCTGACGGAGGACCCCGGCAGGTTCCTGGCGACGATCCAGATCGCCATCACCTTCCTGGGCTTCCTCGCCGGCGCCACGGGTGCGGCGGCCTTCGCCGACCCGTTCGGCGACTTCCTCGCCGATCTGCCCTTCTTCGCGCTCTCCGCCGAGACCGCCGACACGATCGCGTTCGTGATCGTGACCCTCGTGATCGCGCTCGCCTCGATCGTCATCGGTGAGCTCGTCCCGAAGACGCTGGCGCTGAACTTCCCCGAGCGCTTCGCCCTCCTCGTCGCGCGACCGATCGGGTTCCTCCAGACGCTCCTGTCGCCGATCGTCTGGTTCGTCTCGCGTCTGAGCGCGATCCTCGTCCGCCTGCTCGGCGGCAGGGAGCGGCCGCAGGGCGGCTACCTCTCGACCGAGGAGCTGAAGATCCTCGTCGAGACCGGATCGCAGGAGGGAAGCATCGAGGAGGAGGAGAAGGAGATGATCCACGGGGTCATCGAGCTCGGGGACAAGGTCGTCCACGAGGTGATGGTCCCGCGCATCGGCATCCGGGCGGTCAACGTCGACGACCCGCTCGACGAGGTGCTCGACATGATCGTGCGCGCCGGCCACTCGCGCCTGCCGGTGTTCGAGGACAACCTGGACAACATCGTCGGGATCCTCTACGCCAAGGACCTCCTGCCGTACCTCAAGGCGAGCGCGGGCGGCAACGGCCCGATCAACATCCGCGAGATCGTGCGACCGCCGGTGTACGTGCCCGAGTCGAAGCCGGTCGACGACCTGCTGCACGAGATGCAGGCGCAGAAGCGCCACATCGCGATCGTCGTCGACGAGTACGGCGGGACCGCAGGCCTGGTCACGATGGAGGACGTCGTCGAGGAGATCGTCGGCGAGATCCAGGACGAGTACGACAGCGAGGAGTCGTCGGTCGAGGAGATCAGCACCGATGGCGAGATCGCCTTCCGCCTCGACGGCCGCGTCAGCATGGACGACGTGCGCGACCTCTTCGACCTCTCCGACGAGGACGAGCCCGACGAGGAGCAGTACGACACGATCGGTGGCTTCGTCGTGCACCGCATCGGCCGCATCCCGCTGCCTGGCACCGAGACTCCGTTCCGCGACGACGTGCGGATCGTGGTCGAGGCCGCCGAGCCGCGCCGCGTCGCCCGCGTCGTCGCCTCACGCCCGCGTCGTGAGGACGAGCGCGAGGCCGGTGAGGAGCCCAGCGAGTCCGAGTAGCTAGGCGGCGATCACCCAGCTGACGAGCGTGGTGAGGTCGCGCTTGCCATCGGGCAGGCAGGGGAGGCCCTCGACGTGCCGAAGCGCGATGTCGCGCCAGCGACGCGCCTCCGACTCGGCGTGCTTACGGGCGCCGCTGCGCTCGAGGATGGCGAGCACCTCGGTGACCTGGTCGTCGGTGAGGACGTCCGTGAATCCCGGGGCCCGCCCATCGGTCTGCGGAGCCGGCAGCGCGTAGATTTCGGTCAGCCTCGCGCGGTCATCGGCGGAGGCGTTCTCCAGCGCCCACACGACCGGCAGCGTCTTCTTGCGCTTGCGGATGTCGCCGGCCTCGGGTTTGCCGGACTTCTCTGTGGTCCAGAAGGTGCCCTTGATGTCATCGGCCATCTGGAAGGCCATGCCGAGGTCGTAGCCGAACTGGCGATACGCCTCGTGGACCGAGGTGTCGTCGACGGCCAGGATCGCGCCGGCCATGACCGATGCGCCCAGCAGCGCCGCCGTCTTCTTGCCGATCATCTCGTAGTAGGCCTCGACGGTGACGTCGTCGCGGCGCTCGAAGCTGATGTCGAGGTACTGGCCCTCGCACAGCGCGAGGCAGGTCTCGTCGTAGATCTTCATGAGGTCGAGGACGCGCCGGTCTTCGTAGTCCTCGCCGTCGAGGAGCCGATACAGGGCGAGCCGGCTCAGCGCGAACAGCGCGTCGCCGGCATTGATGGCCGCCGGGATGCCGAACAGCGCCCACAGCGTCGGGCGATGCCGCCGCTCCCTGTCGGCATCCTCGATGTCGTCGTGCACGAGGCTGAAGTTGTGCCCAAGCTCGAGCGCCGCCGCTCCGGGCAGGGCCTTGCGGTAGTCGCCGCCCAGCGACTGGTAGGCGAGGACGCCGAGGAGCGGCCGGATGCGCTTCCCGCCGCGCGAGCCGTTGCCGTCGAGGCCGAGGTGGTAGGCCAGCATCTCGTACAGCGGCCGGGCGGGGCCGGTCCGCTCGTTCAGGACATCCGACATCTCGGTCTCGATGTCGGTCAGGATCTGCGTAAACTCGGTCCTGATGTCCACCTCCGAAGGGTACCCGACCTCCTCGACGAGGCGTGTCATGGCATCGGTCTCGTTGGCGGGTTCATCGGTGAAAATGATACACCGATGTAGCAGGTTACGCCGATGAGCCCGCGGCCGCGCGTCTACAAGACCGAGGCGATCGTGCTGCGCACGATGGAGCTGGGCGAGGCCGATCGCGTGCTGAGCGTCCTCACGCCGCGGCTCGGGAAGCTCAAGGTCATCGCCAAGGGCGTGCGGCGGCCGCGATCGCGGATCGGTGGCGGGCTCCAGCCGTTCAGCGACGTCCAGCTGGTGCTGGCGGTGGGTCGCACGTTCGATGTCGTCACCTCGTCGTCGCTGGAGGACCCGCACCTCGGCCTGCGCAACGACCTGCACTCGACCGCGGCGGCCTGGTACGTCGTCGAGCTCGTCGACCGCTTCGTCGAGGGCGCCGCCGACTCGCACGAGGCGTTCCGGCTGCTGGCCCAGGCGCTCTCGGCTCTCGATGCCGGTGACGCGGTCTCCCGCGAGGTCGTCGCGCGCTGGTTCGAGCTCCACCTCCTCGAGGCGATGGGCTTCCGGCCGGAGCTGACGCGCTGCCTCGAATGCGGCGCGGGGATCGAGCCCGAAGGGAACGTCTTCTCGCCGGCCGGCGGTGGCGTCGTCTGCCCGTCGTGCGGCCACGCGGCGCTGGGCGGGCGTCGCGTGTCCGCGGATGCGCTGAAGGTCATGCGCCACCTCCAGCGCTCGCCGCTCGTCGGCGTCCTGCGCCTCCAGCTGGCCGCCGCGCTGCACCGCGAGGTCGAGCGGACGCTGCACGCCACCGTCTCGGCGGTCATCGAGCGCGAGCTGCGCTCCCGCGACTTCCTCGAGGAGGTTGCTGCCCGCGAGGCGGCCGTCGCGGGTTCTCCCTGAGCGCACCTCTCGATCGATCGAGCCGATTTCGGCGGACACCGGTCATCCGGTTCCGCCCGCCACGTAACCCGCGTCCGGTAGACTCGACGCAACCCCATCGGTCAACATCCGTCGCACCTGGAGACGCCGTCCACCCGTGCCCGCGCCGAACTTCGACGTCATCGTCAGCCTCGCCAAGCGGCGCGGCTTCGTCTTCCCGTCCAGCGAGATCTACGGCGGCATGGCGGGGTTCTGGGACTGGGGGCCGCTCGGCGTCGAGCTGAAGAACAACGTGAAGGCGGCCTGGTGGCGCCACATCGTGACGCTCCGCGACGACGTCGTCGGCATCGACGCGGCGATCATCATGAACCCGCGCGTCTGGGAGGCCTCGGGGCACGTCGCCGGCTTCAGCGACCCGATGGTCGACTGCCGCAGCTGCAAGCACCGCTTCCGCGAGGACGACCTCAAGGGCAAGCCGAGCGAGATCGCCTGCCCGAACTGCGGCAACCGCGGCACGCTGACCGAGCCGCGCCAGTTCAACCTGATGTTCGCCACGCACGTCGGGCCGGTGGCCGACTCCGCATCGGTCGCCTACCTGCGCCCGGAGACCGCCCAGGCGATGTTCGTCCAGTTCGACAACGTCGCCACGAGCATGCGCCGCAAGCTGCCGTTCGGGATCGCGCAGCAGGGCCGATCCTTCCGCAACGAGATCACGCCGGGCAACTTCATCTTCCGCCTGCGCGAGTTCGAGCAGATGGAGATGGAGTTCTTCGTCCACCCCCGGGATGAAGACGAGTGGTTCACCTACTGGGTCGACGCTCGCCACCGCTGGTGGACCGATGTCATGGGCATCAGCCCCGAGCGCCTGCGCCTGCGCCCGCACGAGGCCGATGAGCTGAGCCACTACTCGAAGCAGACCACCGACATCGAGTACGAGTTCCCGATCGGCTGGTCGGAGCTCGAGGGCGTCGCCGATCGCACCGACTTCGACCTGAAGGCCCACGCCGCCGGCAGCGGCCGCAAGCTCGAGATCTTCGATGCCGAGGCGGGCGAGCAGGTCGTGCCGTACGTGATCGAGCCGGCGATGGGCGTCGAGCGCGCCGTGCTGACCGCCCTCGTCGACGGCTACGCCGAGGAGCAGCTGGCGAAGGAGACGCGCGTCGTGCTCCGCATCCGTCCCGAGCTGGCGCCGGTCAAGGCGGCGGTCCTGCCGCTCCTGCGCAACCGTCCCGAGCTCGTCGAGCGCGCCCGCCGGCTCACCGCCGACCTCAAGCCGCTCGTCGCGGCCATGTACGACGACACCGCCTCGATCGGCAAGCTCTACCGCCGCCAGGACGAGATCGGCACGCCGTTCTGCGTGACCGTCGATCCCGAGTCGCTCGAGGACGGCGCGGCCACGATCCGCGAGCGCGACTCGATGACCCAGGAGCGCGTGTCGCTCGACCTCATCCCGCAGCGCGTCGCGGACCTCGTGGCCGGGCGCGCGGCATGGGAGGGAGTGCCACGCGGGGAGCCCGCATGACCTCGGTGGTCTGTTCGGTGGCGTGGTGAGCCCTGACGACGTCCCAGCCGTCGAGCGCGACCGCGTGATCGAGCTCCTCGATCGGTCGCACGCCGCCTTCGCGGCCGGTGACGCGGATGCCTTTGCCGCTTGCTTCGCGGACGGTGCGCGCCTCTTCCTGCTCCACAACGAGGCGGCGGAGGGGCGCGACGCGATCCGCGAGAAGTGGAGGCTGGGGTTCGTGCGGTTCGACACGTCGGCATGGGAGCCCCGCCTCGAGATGCTCGATGTGAGCGGCGGCCACGCCCACGCCTTCACCGCGTACACGGAGCGCCTCCTGAACCGCGAGGATGGGTCGCGAACGCTCGTGCGCGGCCGGCTCGTCCACTTCCTTCGACGCGGGGCAGGCGGCGAGTGGGAAATCACGATGCTCATGAACTCGCATTCCCACCCGATGGAGCCGATCGAGTGACCGACATCTCGCTCCAGGACATGGCCGAGGCACTGGAACGCGGCGACCACGAGCGCGTGCTGCGCCTGACAGGCGAGGTCCTCGCCGAAGCGCCGGGCAACGATGCCGCCCACGAATATCGCGCCCGGGCGCTGCTCGCGCTGGAACGCCTCGACGAGGCGGAGCGCCACGCCCAGGACGCCGTGCGGCTCGACCCCGAGGAGATCCGCTACCGCGAGCTGCTGGCCGAGATCCTCTCTCGCGAGGGCGCGCACCGCGACGCCGCCGCCGAGTTCGGGCGCCTCGCCCGCAACGACCCGTCCGAGGCGACCTGGACCGTCGCCGAGGCGCGCGAGCGGATCGACGCGGCACAGCCTGGGATGGGCGTCGAGGCCGCCCGCCGCGCCGTGAAGCTCGAGCCGCGCGAACGGCCGCGCGCAGCTCGCCCTGGCGCAGGCGCTGACCCGCACCGGCGACGCGCGCGGCGCATTTCAGGCCGCGTCGCTGGCGACCGAGCTCCTCCCCGGCGACCCGGAGGCGCGCGAGGCGCTGGCCGACGCTCACTATCTCGCCGGCGAGGAGGCGGCGGCCTTCGACGAGTTCCGCGCTCTCGCCAACGAGCTGGGCGGTCGCGACCGCGATCGGGTGGTCACCAAGGCGCGCGCGCTCTACCGGCGCCGGGCCGGGTTCCTCGGGCGGCTCGTGGCCGGCATCGGTCCGGCGTTCGAGGTCGCCTTCGGCAACGGCTGGCTCAGGATCGGCCGATGAAGGCCGGCACGCTTCGACGACGGCTGACGGCAGCGCTGCTGACCGCGATGCGCAACCGCGAGGCCGATGCGATCGCGCTCACCGCCGATCGGGCCAAGGCCACCGCCGTGGCGCTCGCCGGCGTCGCCGACGATGCCGAGGTCGAGCTTGCGACTCTCGACATGCCGACGCGCGCCGCGGCCTCGGTGCTCGGCTACCACCCGGAGCACGTCCGGCGCCTCATTCGCAGCGGCCGCCTTCGCGCGCGCCGCGTCGGCGGCGACTACCGCGTGACCGTCGACGACCTGTGGCCGCTCATCGAGGCCCGCCATGGGCAGCCGGGTCGGCGGCGGGCGCCGCGCCCGCGTTGATGGTTCGTCAGATCCGGCGAGCCCGGCGATCCGTGGTAGCCCGGGCACGCCGGGTGCATTGACCCGGTCGATGAGCATCCGCGCCCTTCTCTCCGCGGCCGACGGCAGCGACCGCGAGGTCGACCTGCGCGACGAGATGATCCGGCAGATCCATGACAAGGAGCTGGTGTGGGTCGACATCACCGGCGAGGACGACGGAGACGTCGAGATCGTTCGCGACGCCCTCGCCCTCGACGAGACCATGGCCGGAGCGCTGAGGGAGCGGCTGCGGGCGCCGGATGCGTCGGTCCTGGAGGGTGCCGTCCAACTGACGCTGCTCTGGCTCGACGACGAGGGGATCGACGAGCCGGTGCCGATCCAGGTCGTGGCCGGCGATGGTTGGGTGATCAGCCGCCACCCAGAGCCCCTGGAGAGGCTCGACCAGCAGCGCGAGAAGATCACCGACCAGCGTGAGATCGGGTCGCTGCGGCCGGTCGAGTTTGTCGCCGCCATCCTCGACTGGCACTTGGATGGCTTCTTCGACGTCGCGGAGCACCTCGAGCGCGCCGTCGAGCAGCTCGACGAGCAGGCGCTAAGCACCGATCGCGACCTCCTCGGGCGCCTGGTCGAAATGCGCAAGCGAATCGCTCGGGCCCGACGCATCGCCGGGCTTCACACCGACGTCTATGCCGAGATCACCCGTCGCGACTTCCTGCCGGGGCTTGATGACCGCGACAATGCGCTGCTGGCACGTGCGAACGAGCGGCTCGAGCGGGCGACAGGCGCCATCGCCAATGTGCGCGAGTTGTTGATCGGCACGTTCGACGTGCACATGACTCGGACCGCGCAGCGGACGAATGACATCATGCGCGTCCTGACCTGGACCTCGGTCATCCTCCTTCCCGCCGTGGTCGTGGCCGGCATCATGGGCATGAACTTCCAGGTCTGGCTGTTCGATCGCGCCGAGCTGTTCTGGGTCGTCATCGGTCTCATGGTTGGCACCGGCGTCGCGACGCTGCTCATCGCGCGTTCGAGGGGTTGGCTGTAGGGCGGGTACAATCGATGTTCCCCACGCCTGACCTGCAACAGGAGCCGATTGCCGTATGGCCACGAGTGCCCGCAAACCCGCCACGCCCGCCCGCAAGCCACGAACGACCCGCGCGCAGCGTGCCGTCCGTCAGACCGCGCCGGCGACGAACGGGAAGCTGATCTACACGTTCGCCGAGGGCAACGCGTCGATGCGGTCGACGCTCGGCGGCAAGGGCGCCGGCCTGGCCGAGATGACGAACGCGGGCCTCCCGGTCCCGCCGGGCTTCACGATCACGACCGAGGCGTGCAACGCCTACTACGCGGCCGGCAAGGAGCTCCCCGACGGGCTGTGGGACGACGTCGTCGCGCACATGAAGGAGCTCGAGCAGCAGACCGGCAAGGGATTCGGGGACGCCGAGAATCCGCTGCTCGTATCGGTCCGTTCGGGCGCCGCCTTCAGCATGCCGGGGATGATGGACACCGTCCTCAACCTCGGGCTCAACCCGGAGACGGTGCAGGGGCTGATCAAGCTGACCGGCAACGAGCGCTTCGCGTGGGACGCCTGGCGCCGGTTCGTGGCGATGTTCGGCCGGATCGTGCTCGACCTCAAGGCGGAGGACTTCGACGAGCCGTTCGACGAGGCGAAGCACAAGGCGAAGGCCAAGCTCGACACCGATCTGACCGCCGACCAGCTGCGCAAGATCGGCCAGAAGTTCACGAAGATCGTCGAGGAGAAGACGGGGGAGCCGTTCCCGACCGATCCGTATCGGCAGCTGGAGCTCGCCGTGCGCGCCGTCTTCGACTCCTGGTTCGGCAAGCGCGCGCACGACTACCGCGAGTTCAACAAGATCCCGCACGACCTCGGCACCGCGGTGAACGTGGTCACGATGGTGTTCGGCAACATGGGCGACGACTCGGGCACCGGCGTGGCCTTCACGCGCGACCCGAACACCGGCGAGAAGGCGCTGTACGGCGAGTACCTCACCAACGCCCAGGGCGAGGACGTCGTGGCCGGCGTGCGGACGCCGGCGAAGATCAGCCAGATGCGCGACGAGCTGCCGGAGGTCTACGCGCAGTTCGAGGAGATCGCGCAGCGCCTCGAGGGCCACTACCGCGAGATGCAGGACCTCGAGTTCACGATCGAGCGCGGCACGCTGTACATGCTCCAGACGCGCTCAGGGAAGCGCACCGCACCCGCCGCGGTGAAGATCGCGGTCGACATGGTCAACGAGGGCGTCCTCACGAAGGAGGAGGCGATCCAGCGCGTCGATCCTGCACAGATCGTCCAGCTCCTCCTCCCGCGCTTCGACGAGGCCGCCAAGGCGACGGTGGGGGACCGATTGCTCGGCAAGGGCCTGAACGCCTCGCCCGGCGCCGCCGTGGGCCAGGCGATCTTCAACCCCGACCGCGCGGTCGAGGCTCGAGACGCCGGCAACCCGGTGATCCTCGTGCGGATCGAGACGTCGCCGGACGACGTGCACGGCATGCTCGCCGCCAAGGGCGTGCTGACCGCGCGCGGCGGTGCGACCTCGCACGCCGCGGTCGTCGCCCGGTCCATGGGCCTGCCCTGCGTGGCCGGCGCCGAGTCGGTGAAGATCGACTACGCCAAGCGCGAGATGCGCGCCGGATCGGCCACCATCAAGGAGGGCGAGACGATCTCGATCGACGGGACGACCGGCGAGATCTTCGCCGGCGAGCTGCCGACGATCGAGGCGAAGTTCGAGGACGAGCACGACCTCGCCACGCTCCTCTCCTGGGCCGATGACGTCCGCCGCCTCCAGGTGTGGGCGAACGCCGACTACCCGCGCGACGCGGAGCGCGCGCGGGCGTTCGGCGCGCAGGGCATCGGTCTGTGCCGGACGGAGCACATGTTCTTCGAGGAGGACCGCCTGCCGACCGTGCGGCGCATGATCCTCAACGCGCACGCCGCCACGGCCGCCAAGGCCCGGGATGCCGCCGACTGGACCGATGAGGAGCGCGAGCAGGTCGAGACCTTCGACGCGGCGCTCGACGAGCTCGAGAAGCTCCAGACCGATGACTTCGCCGGCCTCTTCCGCGCGATGGACGGCCTGCCGGTCGTCATCCGCCTCATCGACCCGCCGCTGCACGAGTTCCTGCCCAGCCACGAGGAGCTCATCGCCGAGGTCACGCGGCTGCGGACGCTCCTCGAGGTCTCCGGTGGTGGACTGACCGATGCGGTCGCCGACCGCGTCACCCCGACCCTGGAGAAGGGCCTGACCCGGATCTTCGGCAAGAAGGACGCGGCGCGCGCGATGAAGCTCATCACGCGCGAGGGGAAGGCATCGACGGCCGGCAACGGCGAGGGTCCGGATCGGTCCAGCCTGGAGGCCGAGCTGGCCGAGAAGGAAGAGCTCCTCCACGCCGTCGAGGCGATGGTCGAGCAGAACCCGATGCTCGGGCTGCGCGGCGTGCGCCTCGGGCTGATGGTGCCCGACATCGTGAAGATGCAGACGCGGGCCATCCTGGCCGGTGCCGCCCGCGTGGCGGCCGAGGGTCGCACCCCGCTGCCCGAGATCATGATCCCGCTCGTGGGCCACGTGAACGAGCTGCGCGAGACGCGTGAGATCCTCGAGGCCGAGGTCGCGCGCATCGTCGAGGCCTCGGGGCAGCAGGTGACGTACAAGTTCGGCACGATGATCGAGGTCCCGCGCGGCGCCCTCACCGCCGACGAGATCGCCGAGCACGCCGAGTTCTTCAGCTTCGGCACCAACGACCTGACCCAGATGGGCTTCGGCTACTCGCGCGACGACGCGGAGGGCAAGTTCCTCATGCAGTACGTCGACCGCAAGGTGCTGCCCGAGAACCCGTTCCAGGTGCTCGACGTCGCCGGGATGGGCCAGCTGATGCGGATGGGCGTCGAGAAGGGCCGCGCGACGAAGCCGAAGCTCAAGATCGGCATCTGCGGCGAGCATGGCGGCGACCCGGCGTCGATCGCGTTCTGCCACGAGATCGGGCTGGACTACGTGAGCTGCTCGCCGTTCCGGGTGCCCGTTGCGCGCCTCGCCGCGGCGCAGGCGGCGATCGCCACCACCGAGACGCGCGACAAGTAGCGCCCGCCGGATCGAGGATCAGGGCGCCGGCGACGGGCTCGGCGAGGGGATTGGCGTCGGCTCGGCCGTCGGCACGCTCGTCGGAATCGGCGTCGGAGTCGGCGTCGGGACCGACCGTGGCGTTCGCGTCGGCCGGGGCGTCGGAGGCGGCGTCGGGGCCGGGCCGGGCGCCGGTGGGGCCGGGCCGACGACGGGACCGGTCGTCGGCTCAGGGGTCGCCGTTGGCGATGGCGTGGGAGATGCGGTCGCCGAGACGGTCGGCGAGGCGCTTGGGCTGGCCGACTCCGTCTCCGATTCCGCCGGGCCACCCTGGCCGCCGAGCACGGCTCCGCCGGGCGTCGGCGTCGTGGCGCCCACGCCGGGGTCGGGCGGCGGTCGGAAGAACGTTCCACCGGCAACGACGCCGGCAGCGACGACCAGCACGACGACTGCCACCGTCACGGTTGCGGGCACGAGGCCGCGGCGACGCGCTCCGCCGGCCGCGGCGACCCGGAGCGGCGGAATCTCCGCGAGGCCTGGATCGATCGCCGTCAGGCCGTCGAGCGCACCAGCCGCGTGGAGGCAGCCCGGGCAGGCGGAGGCGTGCAACGCCACGTCCCGCGCCAGCTCGTCGCGCGCCCCGCGCAGGAGCCAGGCCGCGAACGCGTCGTGCAGGTCGGTCACGTCAGCGCACGCCGGGCCAGGCGCTGGACGTGCGTCGCGATCGGTCCCTCGGGACGCTCGCCGGGGACGGTGGCCGCATGAGCTCGCAGGTATCGTCCGCGCGCGCGCCGCAGGAGCCGGTCCAGCGCCGACCCGTCGCGTCCCACGATCACGGCGACGTCGCGCCGGTCCAGCCGCTCGATGGCCGAGGCGATCAGGACCGCGCGCTCGAGCCGGCCGAGGACGGCGATCGACGTGATGACCGACTCGTCGGCGCCGAGCTCGGTGAGGACGTCACCGTCACCGTGCTGGCCGCGCACGCTCCGCGCACCCTCGACGACACGCCGCCGCAGCCAGGCGGCCGCGCGCTCGGGGTGTCGAAGCTCATCGATCCGCGCAGTGCCGGCCGCGAGCGCCTCGGAGGCAAGCCGCGCGGCCGTGGGTCGGTCGCCCAGCGTGAGGAGCAGGGCGAAGCCGTGGAGGCGCCGTCCGTGAAGGTCACGGAATGCCGCCCGGACGTCTTCGGCCGGCGGATCAGGCGGTCGGTCGAGCGGAGCGGGGTCGGTGCCCGGCATCTGTCCTCGTGGTGCGGTCGGGTGCGGTCTGGGGGAGTGTACTCACGTCATCAAGCGCGACATCACGCGCCGCGGAGCGGCGAAAAACTTGACAATCGGGTAGAATAGCCTCCGGTACCTTGACAAAGCACTTGACAACCGCGTTTCGAGCGCGCGAGGGCGGCACGATCACCTCTTCCTCCGGCATTGTCGCCGAGATCAAGGCGAAGCTCCCGGTCACCGACATCGTCGGCGAGACGGTCGCGCTGAAGCGCGCGGGGACGATCCACAAGGGCCTCTGCCCCTTCCATGGCGAGAAGACCCCGTCGTTCATCGTCACGCCCGAACGCGAGACCTGGCACTGCTTCGGCTGTGGCGAACATGGCGACATCTTCACGTTCGTCATGCGCCGCGACGGGCTCGACTTCCGCGAGGCACTGTCTCGCCTGGCGGAGCGGGCCGGGGTCGAGCTGAGCGCGCGGTCCGCGGGAGAGGACCGTCGCCGGCGGCGGCTGCGCGAGGCGCTCGAGGCGGCGATCGCGTGGTACCGCGAGGTGCTGCTCCAGGCTCGCCAGGCCGAGCGCGCCCGCGCCTATCTCGAGGAACGTGGCCTGAGCGCTGCGACGCAGGAGCGGTTCGGCATCGGCTATGCGCCCAACACGTGGGAGGCCGCCAGCAAGCGCCTCCGCTCGAAGGGCTTCACCGATGCCGAGCTGACCGATGCCGGCATCGCCTCACCGTCGACGCGCGGGGGCGTCTACGACCGCTTCCGTGGCCGGATCATCATCCCGATCCGGGATGCCTCCGGGCGGGCGATCGGCCTGGGCGGCCGGATCCTGCCCGAGGCGGAAGGCCCGAAGTACCTGAACTCGCCGGCCACCGCCCTCTTCGACAAGAGCCGGACGCTGTACGGCATCGACCTCGCCAAGGGCCCGATTCGGCGGGAGAAGCTTGCGGTCATCGTCGAGGGCTACACGGACGTGATGGCCGCGCACCAGGCCGGCTTCGAGAACGTCGTCGCCAGCCTGGGAACGGCGCTCACCGCCGGTCAGGTCGAGCTGGCCAACCGCTACGCCGATGCGGTTGCCCTGGCCTACGACGTCGACCTCGCCGGCGAGGCCGCCACCCAGCGCGGCCTGCTCGAGGAGCTCGGCCCGGTCGTCAGCAAGGTGCGCGTCATCCGCATCCCGGCCGGCAAGGACCCCGACGAGCTCATTCGGACCGATCCGGACGGATGGCGGGCATCGGTCGAGGCCGCCGAGGAGCTCCTGCCGTACTTCATGCAGCGCGCCGCGAGCGAGGTGGACATGCGCCAGCCGCACGGCCGCAGCACGTACACGCGGCGCATGCTCGACCTGCTGCGCCGCATCCCGGATCGCGTGGAACGCGATTCGTACGTTCCTCGCCTGGCGCAGCTGGCCGGGATCGACGAGCGCATCCTCCGCGACGAGCTGTCGCGCGGTCCGCGCCCGGTGCCGGTGCGTCCCGTCTCGTCCGAACCGGTCATGGAGGAGGGCCCGCGCCTCACGCCGCTCGAGCGCGAGACGTTGACCCTTCTGCTCCTCGATCCGGTGCTCGCGGCCGCGCAGGCCGCCGAGCCGCAGCTGCCACTGCGCGACGAGTCGGCACGAGCGCTGTGGGAGGCGTGGAGCGCCGCGGTCACCGCGCCCGGTGAACGCCCGGGTCTGGAGACCTTCGTTTCCACGCTGGACCCGGCAACGGCGGCGCTGGCGCGCGATCTGCTGGCATCGGCCCGTGCTCGCGGCGTCCGGGCCGACCCGGAGACCGATCGCGAGGCGCTGCGGGTCGTGCTCCTGCGGCTGCGCAAGGAGCGCGTGCAGGAGCGACTCGCCGACCTCCAGGCGCTCATCAGCGTGGGCGCGCGCGACAACGACGACAACGACGACATCGGCGCGCTCGAACGGCAATTCACGGTTCTGCATCTCGAACGGGAGCAGCTCGAACAAGCAATCAATCCGGCGGCCGTATTGGCCGGCCAGAGGAGGAAGTAGCCCGTGGCGACCACCACGACCACCAAGCGGCCCGCGGCCAAGCCCGTGACCGCCAAACAGACGAAGACACCGACGAAGGCGGCTCCGGCCAAGGCCGCCGCGCCGAGCAAGGCGAAGGCCGCCAGCCCGGCCGCAAGGCGAAGGCGGCGCCGGCCAAGCCCACGCCTGCGAAGGCGACCGCGGCAACGAAGCCAAAGGCGCCGGCGAAGCCGGCAGTGAAGGCCACAGCCACGAAGGCCACCGCAACGAAGGCGGGCGCGAAGAAGCCAGCGACGAAGAAGGCGGCCTCGCGGTCCAACGGCGCCGGTGCCGACGGCGCCACCTCCGCGGTGGTTGTCGACCTCATCGCGCGCGGGCGCGAGGAGGGCTTCATCACCCACGACCAGATCCTCGAGGCGATTCCCGAGCCCGAGGCGCACATGGGTGCGGTCGAGGAGCTGTACGCGGCGGCCGAGGAGGCGGGCGTCGAGGTGCTCGACGCGCAGAACCAGCCGACCCTCATCGGCGAGCGCGACGAGGAGGAAGCCCCGGCGCCTGCCGCGGGCACGACGCGGCCCGCGCCGGCGAAGGAGGGGGAGGAGGACCTCGAGGCCCTCGCCGCGGACCTCATCGGCATCGACGATCCGGTGCGGATGTACCTGAAGGAGATCGGCAAGGTCGCGCTGCTCACCGCCGAGGAGGAGGTCGTGCTGGCCAAGGCGATCGAGCTCGGCGAGCTCATCGTCGAGGATCCGGCGCGCTCGCTCGTGAACCTCTTCGCCTGGGTCACGCTCGACACCGAGCCGAAGGCGCGGAGCATGGCCGCGATGCGTGCCTTCGACCTGCCCAAGGATGCGCCGCACGTCACCCACGAAGCGATCGACTGGTGGACGGTCCGCCGCCGCAAGACGATCGAGCCGCCGGTCATCAAGCTGTCGAAGTACCGCAAGGCGTCGGGGCTCGACGACGAGGCGCGCACGCGGCTGATGGAGGGCGAGTCGATCCTCAAGGTCCTCGCCTCGGACGCGCCCCAGGGCATCAGGGACGCCATCCTGTTCGGGGCGACCTTCCGGTTCCGATCGGTCAGCCATCCCGGCTCGGTCGAGCTGTACGAGCTCGAGCAGTGGGCGCGTGAGACGACGCAGGAGATCGTCAAGGAGTACATCGAGTCCGGGCACGACCCCGAGTACCTGCTCAGCCTCGGCTACGACCCGACGATCCCGCTCGACGTCCCGCTCGAGAAGCGTTCGGGCCGCCTGGTCGAGCAGAGCACCGATGCGCGCAAGCGCCTGACCGAGGCCAACCTGCGCCTGGTGGTCAGCATCGCCAAGAAGTACATCGGTCGCGGCATGAGCTTCCTGGACCTCATCCAGGAGGGCAACATCGGTCTCATCCGCGCGGTCGAGAAGTTCGACTACGAGAAGGGCTTCAAGTTCTCCACGTACGCCACGTGGTGGATCCGCCAGGCCATCACCCGGGCCATCGCCGACCAGGCGCGCACGATCCGCATCCCGGTCCACATGGTCGAGACGATCAACCGCCTCATCCGCGTCAGCCGCACCCTGCTCCAGGAGCTCGGGCGCGAGCCGACGGTGGAGGAGATCGCGCGGCGCATGAGCCGCGACGAGGTGATTCGCGAGCTGCGCGACAAGCTCCAGCGCGAGCCGACCGAGTCCGAGGTCGACGAGCGCGTCGGCGAGGGCCCGCAGACCGTCTCGCCGGAGAAGGTGCGCGAGATCATGAAGGTCAGCCAGGAGCCGGTGAGCCTCGAGACGCCGATCGGCGAGGAGGAGGACAGCCATCTCGGCGACTTCATCCCGGACCTTGCGTCGGTGGCGCCGGCCGACGCGGCGTCCCACCAGCTGCTCAAGGAGCAGGTCGAGGGCGTGCTCGACTCGCTGACGCCGCGCGAGCGACGCGTGCTCCAGCTGCGCTTCGGGCTCGAGGATGGCCGGTCACGCACGCTCGAGGAGGTCGGTCGCGACTTCAACGTGACCCGTGAACGGATCCGGCAGATCGAGGCCAAGGCGCTCCGCAAGCTGCGCCACCCGAGCCGCAGCCGGAAGCTGAAGGACTACCTGGAGTAGCACCGATGGAATTCACTGAGGTCGTCCGCCGGCGGCGCATCGTGCGTCACTTCGCGCCAGACCCGGTCGACAGGGCGATCCTCGAACGGATCGTCGCGACCGCGCAGCGGGCGCCCTCCGCCGGATTCAGCCAAGGCCAGCGGATCGTGGTCGTCACCGATCCGGACCGCAAGCGGCGCCTGGCCGCGCTCGTCGGCGAGGGCACGTACACCGAGCGCGGCTTCGATCCCTGGATCAGTGAGGCTCCCGCGCTGTTCGTGCCGTGCGTCTCGGCCAAGGTCTACGTTGATCGCTACAACGAGTCGGACAAGCGCGATCCCGCGGCGCCTCCTGGCACCGAGGACGAGTGGGTGGTGCCGTACTGGTGGATGGACGTGGGCTGCACCGTGATGCTCGTTCTCCTGGCCGCGGTCGACGAGGGTCTGGCCGCTGGGTTCGCAGGCGGCGACTTCGCCGGCGTTCGCACCGAACTCGGCATCCCGGAGGACTACACGCCGGTCGGCGTGATCCCCGTCGGACGGCCACTGCCGGACAAGAAGTCGCCGTCGCTCAAGCGCGGCTGGCGAAGCGTCGACGAGTTCGCGCATTGGGAGGCTTGGTAAGGGCCTCAGCCCGAATCCAGTTCGCGCCTCGTCGCCCTCGGTTCCGGATTACGCGGTGGTCGGCTCCACGTCGTCGGGGTCGCCGAGCAGGCGCACGAGCGCGTACGCCGGCCGGAGCACGGTTCGCACGACCCACAGGCCGATGAACCCACCGAGCACGACCGCCACGAGCAGGTACCCCCGAACCGACGATGCGCGGGCGGCATCACCGGATCATCACGTTTTGACCGGTCGCCGAAGGCGACGGTATCATCGGTCGGCCGACCCGCCGTCGTGCCTGACGGTTGGTCCGCGCGCGTTCCGGCGTAGCTCAGTTGGTAGAGCGGGTGACTGTTAATCACTTGGTCGCAGGTTCGAGTCCTGCCGCCGGAGCCACCTCGCCGCAGTGACGGAACACGCCCGTCCGGGGGTGCGATTGAACACCAGCACACGAGCCGCGCCCGGCACGCCACGCGTCGATCGCCCGGGGATCCCGCGGTCCTACGGCACCAGCCGCGCGACCGCGTTCGTCGACTGGAGCCACGTCGAGGAGCGGCTGGCCGCCGACCGCGTCTACTGGCTGGCTGCGGTCGGCGCCGACGGGCGACCCCGCGTCCGACCGATCGACGGGCTCTATCTCGACGGGGTGATCTACGTCGGCGGCAGCGGCGAGACCCGCTGGGTCCACGACGTCGAGGCAAACCCCGCCGTCAGCATCCACCTCGACGGGGTGGAGGACGTCGTCCTGATCGAGGGCGACGCCGAGGTCCTGAAGGCGGTCGATGGCGATTTCGCCGAGGGCCTTGCGGCGGCGTCGAACGCGAAGTTCCCCGAGTACGCGATGACCGCGGACTTCTACCGCCGTAATGGCGCGATCGCGATTCGGCTGCGCAAGGTCATCGCCTGGACCGATATCACGCGGGACCCGACGCGCTTCCGCTTCGACGGCGAATGATCGGCGAGCTCTTCCCGATCATCTCGACGCCCGACATCGAGCGGTCGCTCGGCTTCTACCGTGACCTGCTCGGTGGAACGGTGACCTTCTCGTTCCCCGGCGACGACGGCGCCCCCGTGTACGTCGGCCTCGACCTCGGGGCGTCGCACCTCGGGATCGGCCTCCGCACCGATGCCGGCGAGGCCGCGCAGCAGCGAGCGATCAGCCTCTGGGTCTACGTCGACCACGCCGATGCGCTCGTCGAGCGCGTCCGGTCTGCCGGCGGAACGGTCACCGAGGAGCCCGCCGACCAGCCCTGGGGCGAGCGTGTCGGTCGTGTGCTGGATCCCGATGCGAACGAGGTCGTCATCGGTCAGAAGCTGGCCTAGGCGGAGCGCCTGGCGAAGGTCGCCGCCATCTTGTCGAGGCACTGCTCCATGCCGGCCCGCGAGGTCGCCACGACCTCCTCCGACGCGTAGCCGGACTCCGTCACGCTGAGCTCGGTCCGGTGGTCATCGAGCGGCATGAGGGTGACGACGTGCGGCACCTCGCGCGGGATGCCGGCCGGGAGGCCGATGTCGGCCGGATCGATGGGGTTGCGCGCCGCATCGGTGAATCGCTGGAGGAACTCGAGGCGCTCCATCGGGACGACCGCCGCGTAGGTCCAGGTGTTGTAGAGGTCTCCGCCGCCGTACTCCGCCGGGGCCCGCATGCAGACCAGCGAGGTCCCACCGACCCGGACGTCCATCTCGGCCAGCGGGCAGGTGAAGCCGGAGGGGCCCCACCAGCGCCTCACCTGCTCCGGCTCAGTCCAGGCGCGCCAGACGTCCTCGATCGGCGCGTCGAAGACCCGGCTGAGGGCCATGTCGTGCGAGCTGTCGGTCGTCATCGGTCGTGCTCCCTCGGCTAGTTCACGACGATCTGACGACGGGAGGAGCCGATTCTCATCGGTCTCGCGAAGCTCAGGCGCCCACGACGGTAACCTCGTCGCCGACCGAGATCGTGCCATCGCTCAGGATGTCGGCATTGATGCCGCCGCGGTGCACGAGGTCCCTGATGATGCCCGGGCGGGTGTTCGCCTCGAGCGTAAGGCACGGCTCGCAGATCCTGACACCGAAGCACTCCACCTCGCCGATGCGGAACCGCCTGCCGACGAGCTCGTTCAGGCGCACGCCGCGGACCGTGACCTGCCGGCGCGTGCCCCCCGGCGGCAACCCGACCTCGTCGACGACCTCCGCTTCCACCAGGGTCAGTGCCGCGCCGGGATCGGCGTCGCCGGCGGAGAAGAAGTGACGGTCGCCCTCCAGGCCCATGCCCGCCCTGGCCGCGGCCGATGTCAGCGGCATGACCTGGCCTCCGTGCTCGGAGGCGACGTGGATGGCGACGACGGTCATCAGCGGCTCCCGTTTCCTGGACGCAGGGCTAACGCGATGGCCCAACGTCCGTTAGTACCTCTGTGCCGGACACTGCGTTGGCGGCTCACGCCGCCAGGGCAGCCGCAGTGTCCGGCTTTTCCGTGCCCTCCGCGCCTCGGGCGCTCAGCCCCGCCGTTCGTGCCAGTCGGGGTCGACCGGCGCGGTGGGGCCGACGTCGTTCAGGGTCGGACCCAGCACCCAGATCATCACGGTCAGCGCGATGCCGAAGATGAGGAGGAGCACCGAACCGGCCACCTCGTAGCTGAGGAACCAGTACGCCGCGGCCGTGACGAGGACCAGGCCCGGGATCGCGATGAACTTCAGCAGGCGCATGGACCGATGATACCCAAGCTCAGACGAGCCAGCCGCAGTCGGTCCGGCTCACGGGGGCGCCGACGGCCGTCTCACCGATCGGGCGGATCCCGGTGTCTGGCGGATGGCTGAGGACGAGGGGCCGCGTTCCGAGCGTGCGATCCGCGGCGCCGAGCGTGCCACGACGGGTGCGCGCGTCGGTGACCGGTGGGCCGACGTCGGTCGCCTCGGGAAGCGCCACCGCGGTCGAGGAGCCGGCGGTCGCGCTGCGCGCCGTGATCACCGTCCCGTCGGGGTAGCTCAACCACAGCCCTCGCATGCGGGCGATGAAGTGCTCGGGCATGCCGGGCACCAGCAGATCGACGATGCCGCTGCCGCTGCGGCGGTAGCCGCGCGGACGCTCGTCGGGACGGATCCGGTCGACGAAGGCGCGCCCGAGCTGCTCCTCGACGGCGACCTTGACGGCCTCCGGCGCTTCCACGGTCGACCGGCCGCCCCGGAACACCGCGCGGCCGACGACCTCGGGGCGGGTGGCGCCGCGCTCGGTCTTCAGCAGCTCGAAGACGAGCGTGTCGTCCGTGCGCGGGTCGGCGTGCTGGTCGATCATCCGGGGCGAGGATAGCGCAGCGCCGAACCGCGGCGCGGCGTCCCGCAGCGGACATCCGCGCCTCGCTAGAATCGGTCGCGATGAGCGAGGTCGACGAGAGCAGCTACCGGGAGATGGTCGCGGCCCAGGATGCCCGACAGGTCGACGCCTGGGCGGCGGACCTGTTCATGGACTACGCCAAGCGGCTGGGCGTCGGGACGGCGATCGCGTCGTTCCGCAAGGCGACCGGGCTCGACGAGCGCGGATTCCAGCGCGCATTCCTCGTCGGTGGCGGACCGGACCACGTGATCGGGATCGACACCGCCGGGAGCCTGGCGGCGCCGATCTTCGAGCTGCCGAGGGCGATCGCCGGGCTGCGGCGGATCGATCCGAAGGCGCAGGAGAAGCTGGTGGACTTCCTCGTCGCCAACCGCGAGGTGATGAGCTACGTCGCCTGAGCCGCCCAACCTCGGCTGGCATCGGTCCGGAACGGACAGGCGTACCGGGTGCTTGCCGCCCTCACGCCCTGAGGCGGCTCCGCCCAGCCCGCCCGGCGGGCTACTCGTCCTCGGCTGAGCTGGGCGCCCCGGCGCGGATGATCGCGATCGCGTTCTCGATCTTGAGCTTCGTGATCGTGAGGTGCTTCGCGAAGTTCGCCCGGTTGACCTCGGGGATCTGGTCCATGAGCTCCGGCTGGCGCAGGATGTCGACGAGGTCGTCGATCCCCTCGGCGAGCTTCGAGCGCGCGCCCATCAACGCGTCGTCCGCCGCCCGCGCGTCGGCCACCCGCCCGGCCGCCGTCTTCGCCCGCCGTCGTGGCTTGCGTTCGGCGTGGCCGTCCTCGCCCTCCTCGGGCTGGCCGGTGGTGCCGGTGATGATCCGCAGCTTGGCCAGCGACAGCTCGCCGGCCACGATCCGCTTCGCCAGCCGGCGACGCTTCCGCTCGTCGCCGATCTTCATCAGCTCGTAGGCATGGCTGATCGTGTCCTTGCGCACGGACACGAGCTCGCGGACGTCGGCGGGCGCAGCGGTCAGGCGCAGCCGATTCTCGATGTATCCCTTGTCCTTGCCCACCTTCTGGGCCAGCTGCCGCAGCGAGTAGCCGAACGTCTCGGTCATCTTGCGGAACATCGCCGCCTCCTCGAGCGGCGAGACGTCCTCGCGCTGGAGGTTCTCGATGATGCTGACTTCGAGCGCAGTCTGGTCGTCGAACTCCGCGACGATGGCCGGGATCGTCTCCCGCTCCGCCATCGTCGACGCTCGCCATCGCCGCTCGCCGGCGATGAGCTCGAACTTCGAGCCGCTGGGGCGGACGAGGATCGGCTGGAGCACCCCGTGCTCGCGGATCGAGTCGGCGAGCTCGGTGAGCGACTCCTCGTCGTAGGACAGTCGCGGCTGCGCGGGGTTCGGAAGGATCTTGCTGACGGGCACCTCGCGGATCTGCGCGTGGGTGCCGCGTGACTCGATGAGCGACACGATTCCCGGCGCGAGGTCGGTCGCCTGGGCCTCGTCGAAGAGCCGATGGATGTTTTCGCGGAATGCGGGTCCCTTGCTAGCCAAGCTCGATCACCTCCTGGGCCAGATCGCGGAACGCGCGGGCGGCCGATGAGTTCGTTGCGTACTCGGTGACGGGCTTGCCGGTCAGCGGCGCCTCGCCGAGCTTCACCGTCTGCTTGATCATCGTGTTGAACACCCGGTGGTCGCCGAGCTGCTTGAGGTTCTCGAGCATCTCGCGCGCGAGCACGGTCCGTCCGTCGTAGAACGTCGGCAGCAGGCCCAGCACCTCGAGATCGTGGTTGAGCTTGATCTTGATCGTGTTGATGACCTTGATCAGCGCGGTCAGTCCCTTGATCGCGTAGTACTGCGTCTGCACCGGGATGATCACGCGGCTCGACGCGACGAGCGAGTTGATCGTCAGCAGGCCGAGGGTCGGCGGGCAGTCGATGATGACGACGTCGAACTGTCGGTCCGCCCAGCCCGCCACCGCATCGCGCAGGACCATCTCCCGGCCGATCGCCGTGAACAGCTCGACCTCGGTCGATGCGAGCTCGAGCGTTGCCGGTGCGACCCACAGTCCCTGCGTCTCGGTCTCGCGCACGATCTCGTCGAGCGCGACGCGATCGTCGGAGAGGACGTCGGCCATCGAGACGCGCACGTCGGAGAGCGAAATGCCGAGCCCGACGGTGAGATTCGCCTGCGGATCCATGTCGACGCAGAGAACGCGATAGCCGCGCTCCGCCAGTGCGCCGCCCAGGTTGATGGAGCAGGTGGTCTTGCCCACTCCGCCCTTCTGATTCGCGATAGAAATGACCTTGGTCAACGCAACACCTTCCGTGGGACGGGGGCGGGAGGAACGAAACCGATGATAGGCGCTCGACCCGAGATCCGGCATCCGGGTTATCCACAACGTGGAGAAATGTCGATGTCGTTGTGCAAAGACATCCGTCTATACTCGGACTTGTCCACCGTCTTGCTCGCGGGCCCGTAGCTCAATGGTTAGAGCAACCGGCTCATAACCGGACGGTCGCAGGTTCGATTCCTGCCGGGCCCACACCACCGATCACGCGAAGGAGTGCTTGCGTGTCGACGGCCGACAAGCTCCAGCGACTGGCGACCATGCGCATCGACGCGCAACAGGGTGGGGGAGCGAAACGGATCGACCAGCAGCACGCGCGCGGCAAGCTGTCGGCGCGCGAACGCCTCGACCTGCTGCTGGACGAGGACAGCTTCACCGAGATCGATGCGTTCGTCATGCATCGCGCGAGTGACTTCGGTCTCGACGAGGAGCGCTACCTCGGCGACGGCGTCGTCACCGGGTTCGGCCGCATCGAGGGCCGGCTCGTGTTCGTGTACAGCCAGGACTTCACCGTCTTCGGCGGCTCGCTGTCGGAGGCCCACGCCGAGAAGATCTGCAAGGTCATGGACCTGGCGATGGAGAACGGCGCACCGATCATCGGTCTGTCCGATTCCGGCGGCGCGCGGATCCAGGAAGGGGTCGTCAGCCTCGGTGGCTATGCCGATATCTTCCTCCGCAACACGCTGGCATCCGGCGTCGTGCCGCAGCTCTCGCTGGTGATGGGGCCGTGCGCCGGTGGCGCGGTGTATTCGCCGGCGATCACCGACCTCGTCGTCATGGTCGAGGGCACGAGCTACATGTTCGTCACCGGCCCGAACGTCGTGAAGACCGTGACGCACGAGGAGATCGACTTCGAGGGGCTCGGCGGCGCGCGCGTGCACAACGAGACGAGTGGCATCGCGCATTTCCTTGCCTCCGGCGAGCCGCAGGCACTGGAGCTGGCGCGCACACTGATCGGCTACCTGCCACAGAACAACGTCGACCTTCCGCCACGGCTCGCGGAGTGGTCTGCGCCGATGATCGACGGAGCGGCACTCGACGCGGTCGTCCCCGACTCAGCGAAGCAGTCGTACGACATGCACACCGTCATCGGTGGCATCGCGGACAGCGACTCGTTCACCGAAGTGCATGAGCACTTCGCGCGCAACATCATCTGCGGGTTCGCGCGGGTCGAAGGCCGCAGCATCGGCATCGTCGCGCAGCAACCGGAAGTGCTGGCCGGTGTCCTGGACATCGACGCATCCGACAAGGCCGCGCGGTTCGTCCGCACCTGCGACGCATTCAACGTCCCGTTGCTGACGCTGGTGGACGTACCCGGCTTTCTGCCCGGTGTCGACCAGGAGCATCGCGGCATCATTCGCCACGGCGCAAAGCTGTTGTACGCGTACTGCGAGGCCACCGTCCCGAAGGTCACGATCATCACGCGCAAGGCCTACGGCGGCGCGTACGACGTCATGAGCAGCAAGCATGTGCGTGGCGACATGAACTTTGCGTGGCCGACTGCAGAGATCGCGGTGATGGGCGTCGAGGGCGCGGTGAACATCATCTTCCGTGACCGCATCGCCGCGGCCGATGACGCCGACGTGGAACGCGCGAGGCTCGTCGCGGAATACGAGGAGCGATTCGCGAACCCGTACATCGCCGCGGCGCGCGGCTACGTCGACGAAGTCATCCAGCCGTCCGAGTCGCGCGCTCGTGTGGCAGGCGCATTCGCAATGCTCGAGAACAAGCGCCAGTCGCTGCCACCCAAGAAGCACGGCAACATCCCGCTTTGAGCGACGCGGCGTCTTTGCGCACGGACAAGCCGGCGCCACCGTTCCGGCGCCTGCTCATCGCGAACCGCGGGGAGATCGCGATCCGCGTCATCCGCGCCTGCCGCGAGATGGGGATCACGCCGATCGCGATTCACTCCGACGCCGATGTCGACGCGCTGCACGTCCGCCTGGCCGATCGGTCGGAGCGCGTCGGTCCGCCGGCGGCGCGCGACTCGTACCTGTCGATCGACGCGGTCATCGAAGCCGCCCGTCGCGCCGGCGCGGAGGCGATCCATCCGGGGTACGGCTTCCTGTCGGAGGACGCCGCGTTCGCCCGGTCGGTCGAGGCGGCCGGCCTCGTCTTTGTCGGCCCGCCTCCGTCGGCGCTCGAGGCGCTCGGCAACAAGCTGGCGGCGCGCCGGTTCGCCGCCGAGGCCGGCGTCCCGATCGTCCCCGGCACGACCGTCGCGCTCACCGACGACGTCGCCGCGATCGCCGACATCGGCTATCCGGTGATGCTCAAGGCGGCGGCGGGCGGTGGCGGTCGCGGCATGCGGCGTGTCGACGATGCCGCCGGGCTGCGGCCGGCGATGGAGGCAGCGCGGCGCGAGGCCGAGGCGGCGTTCGGCGACGGAACGATCTACGTCGAGCGCCTGGTCTCCCCGGCGCGCCACGTCGAGGTGCAGCTGCTCGGCGACCGACATGGCGGGCTCGCCGTCCTCGGCGAACGCGACTGCTCGGTCCAGCGCCGCCACCAGAAGCTCGTCGAGGAGTCGCCGTCGCCGGCCGTCGACGGGGCCGCGCGCGAGGCCCTCTTCGACTCCGCCCGCCGCGTCGCCGGCACCGTCGACTTTCACAACGCGGCGACCGTCGAGTTCCTCGTCGCTGCCGACGGCAGCCACTACTTCCTCGAGATGAACACGCGACTCCAGGTCGAGCACGGCGTCACCGAGCTCGTGACCGGGCTCGATCTCGTGGCCTGGCAGATCCGGGTTGCCGCGGGGGAGCGCCTGCCACCGGAGGTGCTGGATGCCGAGCGCCGCGGCCACGCCATCGAGGTGCGCCTCTATGCCGAGGATCCGTACGACGACTTCCGACCGAGCGCGGGGCGGATCGGCGCCTGGGTCATGCCGTCCGGTCCGGGCGTTCGCGTCGACGCCGGCATCGAGGCCGACACCGACCTGCGCCCGGAATACGACCCGCTCCTCGCCAAGCTCATGGTCCACGCCGACGATCGGCCCGCCGCCATCGACCGCCTGCGTCGGGCCCTGGACGAGACCCTCATCGGCGGGCTCCAGACCGATGCCGGCTTCCTGCGCTGGCTGGTGGACGACCCCGCGTTCGTCGATGGGACGTACGACACGTCTCTGATCGCCACGCGATGGGGGAACGGTCCGGCCCTCGGCGACGACGACCGCGCGTTGGCCGCAGTCGCCGCGATCGCAGCGCGCCGCGAACTGCAGGGCGCCGGCTGGGCCCCGGTGCCGACCCGTGGCTCGGCCTGGGGTGAGCTGGGCCGGCGCGAGGCGCTGCGCGAGTGAGCGACCTCGAGACGACGATCGACGGCGAGGCGGTCGACGTGGCGCATGGCTGGAGGCTCCACTGGGTGGACGTGACGCATGGCGTCGCTCGCCTGACCGACGGCGAGCGCTCGGTCGTCGTCCTTGCGGAAGGACAGGGGACCGATTGGACGGTGACGCTGCACGGCCGACGCATCCCCGTCACGGTCCGTTCCTGGCGCGAGCGCATCCTCGCGGAGGTCGAGACCGAGGCGCGATCCCACGCCGGCCCGGTCGAGGTGCGCGCGACGCTGCCCGGGCTGATCGTGGCCGTGGCGGTGGCCGCCGGCGACGAGGTCGAGGCGGGTGCCGCGCTCCTCACGATCGAGGCGATGAAGATGCAGAACGAGGTCCGCGCGCCGCGCGCCGGTCGGGTCGTTGATGTCGAGGTCGCTCCGGGCCAGACCGTGGCGACCGGCGCCGGGCTGCTTCGGCTGGAGTAGCCGCGGCTACAATCGGAGGCCGATGAGCGAGCCTGACGCGCCCGAGCGGCGCCGTCCGCATCGGTCCGCGTCCGGCATCGAGATCGAGCCGGTCTATGGCCCGGCGGACCTCACCGACTTCGACCCGGACACCGCGCTGGGCGAGCCCGGCTCGTTTCCGTACACCCGGGGCATCCACCCCGACGGCTATCGCGGCCGGCCGTGGACGATGCGCCAGTACGCAGGCTTCGGCTCGGCGGAGGAGACGAACCGCCGGTTCCGCTACCTGCTCGCCAGCGGCCAGACCGGGCTCAGCGTCGCCTTCGACCTCCCGACCCAGATGGGCTACGACTCCGACGACCCCATGGCGGTCGGCGAGGTGGGCCGCACCGGGGTCCCGATCGACTCGATCGACGACATGGAGGTGCTCCTCGACGGGATCGACCCCGGCGAGGTCTCCACCTCGATGACGATCAACGCCACCGCCGCGATCCTGCTGATGCTGTACGAGACGGTGGCGCGCCGGCGCGGCGCCGACCCGCATCGGCTGCGCGGGACGATCCAGAACGACATCCTCAAGGAGTACATCGCGCGGGGGACCTACATCTTCCCGCCCGGGCCTTCGATGCGCCTGGTGACCGATACGTTCGCCTACTGCCGCGCCGAGCTGCCGGCCTGGAACACGATCAGCATCAGCGGCTACCACATGCGCGAGGCCGGGGCGACGGCGATCCAGGAGGTCGCCTTCACGGTCGCCAACGCGATCGCCTATGCCGATGCGGCGCTGGCCGCCGGGATGGCGTTCGACGACTTCGCGCCTCGCCTCTCCTTCTTCTTCGCGGCCCACGGCGACCTGCTCGAGGAGGTCGCGAAGTTCCGCGCCGCCCGCCGGACGTGGGCGACCGTCGCCCGTGACCGATTCGGGGCGAAGGACCCGAAGAGCCTGGCGATGCGCTTCCACGTGCAGACCGGCGGCTCGACCCTCACCGCCCAGCAGCCGGACGTCAACGTCGTGCGGACGACCGTCCAGGCGCTCGCCGCCGTCCTCGGCGGCACGCAGTCGCTGCACACGAATGCCCTCGACGAGGCGCTGGGGCTGCCGACGCCGGCCACCGCCCGGCTGGCCCTTCGGACACAACAAGTGTTGTATCACGAAGCCGGGGTGGCGGCGACCGTCGACCCGCTGGCAGGCTCGTACTACGTCGAGACGCTGACCGACACGATCCACGCCGGCGCAATGGCCGAGATCGCGCACATCGACGACCTCGGCGGGACGCTCGTCGCGCTGGAGGCCGGCTATCAGCCCGACGCGATCGGCGACGCCGCCTACGCGGTGCAGCGCGCCGTCGAGGCCGGGGAGCGGATCATCGTCGGCGTCAACGCGTTCGCCGACGAGGGCGACGAGCAGCGCCCCGCTCCGCAGGCGATCGATCCCGAGCTCGAGCGACAGCAGGTCGAGCGTACCCGCGCCGTCCGCGCGCGTCGCGACCCAGCGCGTGCCGGCGCCGCGATCGCCTCGCTGACCGCCGCCGCGGGAGGGACCGAGAACGTCCTGCCCCGAATCCGGTCCGCCGTCGAGGCCGACGTCACGCTCGGCGAGATCTCGAATGCCCTGCGCGGCGTGTGGGGCGAGCACCGCCCGTGAGCGTCGGCCCGATCCACCACGTCGCGATCGTCGTCCGCTCGATCGAGGAGGCCCTGCCTCGCTATCGCGAGCTCTTCGGCCTCGAGCCGGAGGCGCCGCCGATGACGTTCGCGCCGCAGCGCGTGCGCCTCTGCTTCCTGCCGACCGGCCCGGAGCCGTCGGCCCGCCTCGAGCTCGTCGAGCCGATCGACGACGACAGTGGCGTGGCCCGCTACCTGGCTGCCCACGGCGAGGGTGTCCATCACCTCTGCTTCCTGACCGATGACCTGCCGGCCTCGATCGAGGCCATGGCGGCCGCCGAGGCCGAGCTCATCGACCGCGAGCCGCGGCAGGGTGCCCACGGCACGGTCGCCTTCGTCCACCCGCGCACGCTCAACGGCGTGCTCTGGGAGCTCCTCGAGCGCTGATCCTTATCGGTCCGATAACAGTTCGCACGGATGATGCGGGCATCAACGGAGGTCCTACTGCTCGATCGGCTCGCCGTCCGGGCCGAAGACCCACCAGACGTCGCCCTGGCCCTGGCCGTTCACGTCGCCCGCGGCCGCGTCACCGGCGAAGTAGTAGGCGGGGAAGCCGTTGATCGTCAGCTGGACGGTGCCGTCGGACCGCTCGAACGTGCCGAGCTCGGCATCGACGCCGTCGCCGGCGGTCTGCTCGTCGCCCGCCTCCACCGGCGGCCAGTTGGCGAGGCACTCGCCCTCGCAGTTGCTGACGCCTTCGGTGTCGTTCGCGAAGTAGTAGATCGTCAGGCCGTCGGCATCGGTGAGGATCTCGCCGAGGTCGGAGTCGGCGACGAGGACGGTGGCCTCGGCCGAGTCGTCGGCGGAGGCCGTCGCGGCGGCGGTCGCCGTGGCTTCGGCTTCCGACGCGCTTGGCGACGCGGTCGGGGCGGGCTCGGTGGCCTCCGGTGTCGCGTCAGCCTCGCTGGTGCATGCCGCGAGGACGCCGGCCATCGCGACGACGACCAGCGCGCGACCCAATCGGACAGAAGAGAGGGACATGCGAATGCTCCGGTGTGCTGCGTGGTCTCCACCAGTTCATCCGTGCGGCGTTACCCGCTCGTGGCGACGGTCGGACCGCTCGCCTACGTGACCCCGGCGTCGCGCAGGAGCCGCGGGATGTGCGACGGCGAGTCGGCGACGCGGACGCCGGCCTCCTCGAGCGCCGCGCGCTTCGACTCGGCGGTCCCGCCTCCCGTCGTCGAGATGATCGCGCCGGCGTGGCCCATCCGGCGTCCGGGCGGGGCGGTGCGGCCGGCGATGAAGGCCGCCATCGGCTTGCGCACCTCGCGGGCGATGAAGGCCGCCGCCTTCTCCTCCTCCTCGCCGCCGATCTCGCCGATCATGACGATCGCCTCGGTCTCGGGGTCCTGGTTGAAGAGGTCGAGCGCGTCGATGAAGCTCGTCCCGACGACCGGGTCGCCGCCGATCCCGAGCGTCGTCGTCTGGCCCATGCCCGCATCGGTCATGGCCTGCACCACCTCGTAGGTCAGCGTTCCCGAACGCGAGACGAGCCCGACCGGCCCGCGGGCGTGGATGTTGCCGGGGATGATGCCGACCTTGGCCTCGCCGACCGAGGTGAGGCCCGGACAGTTGGGGCCGATCAGCCGCACGCCCGTCGCGCGCAGCACGTGGTACACGCGCAGCATGTCGAGAGCGGGGATGCCCTCGGTGATGCAGATGACGAGCGGGACGTGGGCGGCGGCCGCCTCGAGCATCGCGTCGGGGGCGAAGGCGGCCGGGACGAAGATGCACGTGGCGTTCGCGCCGGTCTCGGCGACCGCATCGGCGACGGTGTCGAACACCGGCACGCGACCGTCGAGCGCAGCCTGCCCGCCCTTGCCGGGAGTGACCCCGGCGACGATGTTCGTGCCGTACTCGAGCATCGCGGTCGAGTGGAACTCGCCCTCGCGGCCGGTGATGCCCTGGACCAGGAGCCGCGTCTCGGCGTTGACGAGGATGCTCACGCCGCACCTCCGACGGCAGCCACCGCCTTGGCGGCGGCGTCGTCCAGCGAGTCCGCGGTGATGAGGTTTGCCTCCGCCAGGATCGGCTTCGCCTCCTCGGCGTTCGTGCCGACGATGCGCACCACCATCGGCACGTCGCGCGTGAGCTGGGAGCGGGCCTCGACGATGCCGCGTGCGACCTCGTCGCCGCGGGTGATGCCGCCGAAGATGTTGATGAGGATGGCCTTCACGTTCTCGTCGTCGAGGATGATCCTGAACGCCGCCGCCACGCGATCGGCCTTGGCGCCGCCGCCGATGTCGAGGAAGTTCGCCGGCTCGCCGCCGGCCAGCTTGACGAGGTCCATCGTCGTCATCGCCAGGCCGGCGCCGTTGACCATGCAGCCGATGCTGCCGTCGAGCTTGATGAAGCTGATGCCCGCCTCGCGAGCGGCGATCTCTGACGGCTCCTCCTCGTTGAGGTCGCGCATCGTCTCGAGGTCGGGGTGGCGGGGGAGCGCCGAGTCGTCGAGCACGATCTTCGCGTCGAGCGCCTCGAGCGCTCCCGCATCGGTCACGACCAGCGGGTTGATCTCGGCGAGGTCGGCGTCGGACTCGACGAAGGCCCGGTACAGCCCGCGCATGACCGCGGCGAAGTCCCTGCGCAGCTCGGCCGGGATGCCGAGGAAGAAGCCGATGCGCCGCACCTCGTGCTCCTGGAGGCCGATGAGCGGGTGGAGGGGCAGCCGCAGGATCGCGTCGGGGTTCGTCCGTGCCGTCTCCTCGATCTCGACTCCGCCCTCGGCGCTCGCGATCACGGTGATGGCCTTCGAACCGCGGTCGAGGATGAGCCCGAGGTAGTACTCCTTGGCGATCGCCGCGGCCGGCGCCACGAGCACGGTCTTCACGGTCGTGCCCTTGATGTCGAGGCCGATGATCTCGCCGGCCCGCGCCTCAGCCTCCTCCGGCGTCTGCGCGAGCTTCACGCCGCCGGCCTTGCCGCGGCCACCGACGAGCACCTGGGCCTTCACGACCACCGGGCCACCGATCCGCTCGGCCGCGGCGCGCGCCTCGGCGGGCGTCGTCGCCGTCTCGCCGCCGGTGAGCGGCACGCCGTGGCGGGCGAGGATCTCCTTGGATCGGTACTCCTGGAGCTTCAATCCGGCCTCCTGGGGGCGTTGCGAGCGCGCGGGCGAACGCGGGCGTGACAGCTTCGGGAACGGAGTCGATTGTACCGACCGATGGATGACGTAGGCTGCGCCGATGCGGCCGATGTCCGAGCGCGGTGTCCTGCACCCCGTGTTGTTGCGGTTCGTCGACGATGAGCTCGAGCGACGCTTTCAGAGCGACGCCGCATCCGAAGGTCTCGTCCGATTCCGCTTCAACGCCGCGATGTCCTGCGTGCTCTGGCTCGCCGCGGGACTCCTGCCTCTCGCCACCGACCTTCCGCCCGAGGTCGTGGTCCCGGCGACGCTGGCCATGGCGGTCGCGAGCCTCGTGGTCGCACTGCTCGGGCCGTGGGCGACCACGCTCGACCGCCAGCATGGGCTTGCGGCGTTCCTCACCGTCGGCAATGGCCTCGTCCTGCTCTTCCTCGCCTCGGTGGCGGGCATCTTGCCCGGCTACGGCGTCGCGACGATCGCCCTGCTGTGGGTCTGGGGGTCGGTGCTCCGGGCGCGGTTCGTCTTCGGCGTCGCCCGCACCGTCCCGATCGCCATCGGGTTTGCCGTGGCCGCTGCGCTGTGGGCCGGGTCGAGCCTGGTCGTGGACTGGTTCATCTTCGTGGCCGCTTCGATCGGGAGCCTCGCATCGCTCCACGTCTTCGAGCGCACGCGTCGCCGTCTCTACCACCGCGACCTCGTAGTCAACGAGCAGGCCGCGGCGCTCGGGCGTGAGAAGGCGAAGTCGGACCGTTTGCTGCTCAACGTCATGCCGGCCTCGATCTCCGAGCGCCTGCGGGAGGGTGCCGAGACCATCGCCGATGAGTACCCGGCGGTGTCGATTCTCTTCGCGGACATCGTCGGCTTCACCGGCGTGGCCGCCCGTTGTACCCCCGCGGAGGTCATCGCCCTCCTCGGCGGTCTTTACACGCGTTTCGACGATCTTGCCGCCGAGCGTGGCATCGAGAAGATCAAGACCATCGGCGACTCCTACATGGCCGCCGCTGGCCTGCCGGAGGCCCTCCCCGACCACGCGGCGCGGGCCGTCGATCTCGGGCTCGCGATGATCGCCGCCGCGGGGCAGCCCCAGGACGGTCTGCCGGCGGTCCGCCTTCGCATCGGTGTCCACTCCGGTGCCGCCGTCGGCGGAGTCATCGGCACGCGCAAGTTCGCGTTCGACGTGTGGGGCGACACCGTCAACGTCGCCAGCCGCCTCGAGGGCCAGGGCCAGCCTGACCGAGTCCATATCAGTGAGGCGACCTGGGAGATGGTGCGTGACCGGTTCGAGTTCGAGGCACGCGGCGCCCTGGAGCTGCGGGGCCGTGGACCGATGTCGACCTATCTCGTCGGCCTGCCACGTGACGACGGCGGGGCAAGGTGAACGTCGGCACGACGCTGGGCCAGGTGCTGGCCAACCCGTCGCTGCGGCGCCTCCAGCTGGCGTGGCTGATCGGGATCGCGGCCGAGAAGGCGTACCTGGTGGCGCTGCTGGTCTACGCCTACGAGATCGGCGATGTCGTGGCGGTCGGAGTCTTCACCCTCCTGGCCTCGCTTCCGTCGGGCCTGTTCGGGCCGATCCTCGCGTCGGTCTTCGATTCGTTCCGTCCGGGCCGCGTGCTCCTCGGGCTTCACCTCGGGCGCGCCGCCGCCGTCGCGCTGGCCGCCGCCGCCATCGCCTTCGACCTCGGGCTGGGGATCGTCGTGGCGGCGGCGATCATCGAGGGCATCCTGACCCGCCAGCACACGGCGTTCACGCGCGCCCTGCTGCCGGCGCTGGCACGAACGCCCGACGAGCTGATCGCGGGCAACGCGGTGACGAGCCTCGGCGAGGCGGCCGGGTCGCTCGTCGGACCGGCCGTCGCCGGCGTACTGCTCCTCGTCGGCGGCCCGGTGCTCGGGCTGTGGATCACGGCCGTGGCCTACCTCCTTGCGGCCGCCGGCGTGCTCGGCCTCCACGTCGTCACCCGCGCTCGACTCGCCGTCGAGGGGGTGGCGGCGACCCTGCGCGAGACGCTGGGTGGCTTCAGCGCCTTTGCCCGGTACCCGTCTGCAGGCCTGCTCATGGGCCTGGTCATGAGCCAGGTCGTCGTCCGTGGCGCGCTCACCGTCCTCCTCGTGTCGGCCGCGATCGAGCTGCTGGGCATCGGCCAGTCGGGCGTCGGGTACCTCAACGCGGCGATCGGGGCGGGCGGACTCGTCGGCGCCATCCTGGCGATGAGCCTGCTGGTCGGGCGCAGCCTGTCGATATCCTTCGCCGTGTCGCTGGCGACGTGGGGAGCGCCGATCGCCGTCATCGGCCTGGTGCCGAACCCGGCCATCGCCTTTGCGATGGCCGGCCTGATCGGCGCAGCCAACGCGTCGATCGATGTGGCCGGCTACACCCTGCTGGCACGATGCGTCCCGAACGAGGTGCGCGGGCGGGTCTTCGGCGTCTTCCAGAGCCTGGCGGGGTTCGGCATCGCCCTCGGCGCGGTCCTCGCACCGGTGCTCGTCCAGCTCGCCGGGCTGCAGGGAGCGCTCGTGATCACCGGCCTGGTGCTGCCCGTGGTCGCGGCGGTCAGCTTCCGTGGCGTCCGTCGCGCGGAGCGGTCCGCGATTCTCCCGGAGCGCGAGCTTGCGGTGATGCGCCCGATCCCGATGTTCGCGCCCCTCCCGCTGACCGCCCTCGAGCAGCTGGCCCGCAGCCTCGAGCCGGTCTCGTTCGCGCGCGGCGATCGCGTCATCACCCAGGGCGAGCCGGGGGACACCTACTACCTCATCGAGTCCGGCAGCGTGGCGATCATCCACGACGGCCATCTGCAGGCGACGCTCGGCGCGGGGGATGGCTTCGGCGAGATCGCGCTGCTCAGCGATCGGCCGAGGACGGCGACCGTGAACGTGACCGAACCGATGACCGGCTACCGGCTTCCGCGGGCGGCATTTCTCGAGGCGGTGACCGGCAGCCCGCACAGCGTCATCGCCGCGGACGAGCTGATGGCAAGGCGACTGGCGGACCTGCGCCACTGATGGCCACTCGATGACCCGCGAGCGCCTCGTCGGCCCGATCCGAGACGTCCTGCGCAACCCGGCGATGGTGCGCCTCCAGGTGGCGTGGTTCCTGAGCATCGCCGCCGAGTGGGCCTACGTGGTCGCCGTGCTGGTCTTTGCCTACGGGTTCGGCGGGATCGCCGCGGCCGGCCTCATCTCGACGCTCCGCATGCTCCTTCCGATCGTCGGCGCGCCGGTTGCCGCGACGGTTGCCGATCGTCTGCCGGCCAATCTCGTGCTCGCCGGCGTGCACGTCGTCCGCGCCACGGTCGTGGCCGCGAGCGCGGCCGCCCTCGTGCTCGACGCCTCGCCGCTCATCATCTTCGCGGCCGCGATGGTCGAGAGCCTGCTCTCGGTGCTGAAACGGCCGGCGACCTTCTCGATGCTCCCGGCCCTGGCTCGCACGCCGGAGGAGCTCGTCGCCGGCAACGCGGTGACGAGCACGGGGGAGGCGCTGGGCGTCCTCGTCGGCCCGGCGGTGGCGTCGCTGCTGCTTGCCTTCGGAGGGCTGGAGGTGGCACTCGGCGCTCCGTCGATCGCATTGCTGATCGCCGCGCTTCTCGCCATCACCATCCGGGCGCCACGAGCCAGGCGAGCCGATCGCGGTCGCGGACGGTTGCGGGAGCTCGTCGATGGCTTCGCCGCACTTCGCCAGCACTCGTCGGCGGGGCTGATCGTCGGCCTCTTCTCGGCCCAGACCTTCGTGCGCGGGATCCTGACGGTGCTCTCGGTCGCGGCGTCGGTCGAGCTGCTCGGCCTCGGCGAGGAGGGGGTCGGATGGCTGACCTCGGCGATCGGTGCGGGCGGCCTCGTCGGCGCGGCGACCGCGACGGTGTGGATGGCGGGCGGCCGCCTCGGACCGATCTTCAGCGTGGCGCTCGCCGCCTGGGGCCTGCCGATCGCGCTCATCGGGGCATTCCCGATCGCGTGGCTGGCGATCGGGCTGCTTGCCGCCGTCGGCCTCGCCAACGCCGCGCTCGACATCTCGGGCTTCACGCTCATGCAGCGATGCGTCCCGACGGCGGTGCGTGGGCGCGTCTTCGGCGCCTTCGAGGGCATCGCCGCGCTGACCTTCGCCGCCGGCGCGCTCGTTGCCGCGCCGCTCGTGGGCGTCATCGGTCTCAGCTGGGCGCTCGTCGTCACCGGTGCGATCCTGCCGATCCTCGCCGTCGTCAGCGTGGCGGCGGTGCGCCGGACCGACGGGGCCGCAATCGTGCCGCGACGCGAGCTCGACCTGCTCCGCAACGACCCGCTGTTCGTGCCGCTGTCCCTCGTCGTCATCGAGCAGCTGGCCCACGAGATGGCCGTCGAGCGCCGCGCCGCCGGGACGACGCTCGTGGCGCAGGGCGACGCCGGCGATGCCTACTGGCTCATCGCCGATGGCTCGGCCGAGGTCGTGCGCGACGGTCGGACGCTGCGGCGCCTCGGCCCTGGCGACGGGTTCGGCGAGATCGCGCTGCTCGAGGATCGGCCCAGGACGGCCTCCGTCGTCGCGACCGATGCGGTCGAGCTGCTCCGGCTGCCGCGGGCCGCGTTCCTCGAGGCCGTCACTGGCACGCCGGCGAGCAGCCGGGCCGCGGGCCGCGTCGTGACCGACCGCCTCGCAACCCTCGACGGCTGAGTCCGCGTCCGCTCCCTCAACTAGACTCGACCGCGCATCCGCCGGCGCGTTGACCGGCTGCAGCAGCGAGGACTCGATGAGCTACACGGTGACCCTGATCCCCGGCGACGGCATCGGCCCGGAGCTGGCCGAGGCCGCGAAGCGGGTGCTCGAGGCGACCGGGATCGGCTTCGACTGGGACCTCCAGGAGGCGGGGGAGGCGACGATCGCCTCCGAGGGGACGCCG
Organism: uncultured Chloroflexia bacterium; assembly: GCA_963844415.1. Lineage (GTDB taxonomy): Bacteria > Chloroflexota > Limnocylindria > QHBO01 > QHBO01 > JACDBZ01. The sequence goes on along the minus strand of CAWJOA010000004.1, from coordinate 238,292 downwards.
CTGCCGGACCGCGTGATCGAGTCGATCCGCGCCAACGGGGTGGCCATCAAGGGACCGATCACGACGCCCGTCGGCTCGGGGTTCCGCTCCGTCAACGTCGGCCTGCGCCAGGCACTCGAGCTGTATGCCAACGTCCGGCCGGCGCGGACGATGGCCGGGGTCGCGTCCCGCTACGAGGACGTCGACCTGATCATCGTGCGCGAGAACACCGAGGACCTGTACGCGGGGATCGAGCACCGCGTCGGGCCGGACGCGGCCGAGTCGATCAAGATCATCACCCGGGCCGCGTCCCAGCGGATCGCGCGCTACGCGTTCGAATACGCGGTGCGCAACGGCCGGCGCAAGGTCACCGCCGTGCACAAGGCGAACATCATGAAGCTGTCCGACGGCCTCTTCCTCGAATCCGCCCAGCAGGTCGCTGCCGAGTACGCGGGCCGGGTCGAGTTCGAGGACCGCATCGTCGACAACATGTGCATGCAGCTCGTCCAGAAGCCCGAGCTCTACGACGTGCTCGTCCTGCCGAACCTGTACGGCGACATCGTGTCCGACCTCGCCGCGGGGCTCGTCGGCGGGCTGGGCGTCGCGCCGGGGGCGAACATCGGCGAGACGGCGGCCGTGTTCGAGCCGGTCCACGGCTCCGCACCGAAGTACGCGGGCCAGAACAAGGCCAATCCCACCGCTCTCATCCTGTCGGGCGCCCTGATGCTGCGCCACCTCGGCGAGACCGATGCGGCCGACGCCGTCGAGACGGCCACCCGGGGGGTGATTGCCGAGGGCACGACGGTCACGTACGACCTCGGCGGATCGTCGGGCACGCGCGAGTTCGCCGACGCGGTGGCGGCCCGCTTGAGGTCGGCCTGATCCGCGTGTCGCAGGCGCCCGACGTGCGCCCCCGCGCACGTAACCACGAGGTTCACGCCTGAGCGCCGCCTTCCGCCGATCGCCGATGCCTCGGATGTGCGCCGCCGCGCACGCGATGGTCGGAACTCGCGCCCGCTTCGTCGTTCGGTGCGCCCGGCCGCACGCGGGCAGCGGCGCCCTTCGCGCGCGTGCCCGAGGGACGGCACCCGCTCCGCTAGAATCGAGGAGCCGCTAGTCCGCATCGCCTGTCGGGCGGTGCCCGTGGAGGAACGACGCGCCAACGTGATCACCGTCTTCGGATACCGCGTGTCATGGGCGGAGCTGGCCTGGTTCGGCCACCGGGTCAGCGGGCTCGGCGTGCTCTTCTACCTGTTCATGCACATCGTCGAGACGTCGACGGTGCTGTTCGGGCCCGAGGTCTACGACGCCGCCGTCGGCATCTTCAAGAACCTCCCCGCGCGGCTCGGCGAAGTCGTGCTGATGGCCGCGCTCGTGTACCACGCGCTCAACGGCCTGCGGGTGATCGCCATGGACTTCTGGCCGGGGCTCACGGTCTACTACCGGCCTCTCACGTTCGGTGTCATCACCGCCACGGTCGTGGCGATGATCCCGATGGCCTTCATCATGACCCGGCCGTTCATGCCATGGGGCGGATGAGCCGATGACCACCGCCCGACGCCCCCGCGTCATCTACGCCAACCCGTCGCGCGCCGCTCGCCCGCTTCCCGAGGCCTCCGGCCGCGAGCGGTTCTGGTGGTACTTCATGCGCCTCTCGGGCCTGGCGCTGGTGATCCTGGCCCTCGGCCACATGTTCATCATGCACGTGCTCGTGGAGCTGACCGGCGGCGAGATCAACTTCGCCTTCGTCCAGAGCCGATGGGGGACGCCGTTCTGGCGCATCTACGACTTCCTGCTGCTGCTCCTCGCGTTCATCCACGGGGCCAACGGCACGCGGGTCGTCATCGGCGACTACGTCACGAACCGGACGGCGCGGAGCCTGCTCGTCGGCATCCTCCTCGCGATCAGCGCGATCTGGCTGATCCTCGGCATGGCCGTCATCGTCTTCTTCGATCCGAACACCGCGCCGCCGACCGGTCCGTTCTCGTGACCCTCGTCACCGCCGCCGGCCCGGTCATCCCGCCGAACCGGGTGCACGATCTCGACGCGGTCGTCGTCGGCGCCGGCGGTGCCGGGCTCTACGCGGCGCTCGAGCTGAAGCAGGAGCTCGGCCCGGAGGGCCGCATCGGTGTCATCAGCAAGCTCTACCCGAGCCGATCGCACACCGGGGCGGCGCAGGGTGGGGTGTGCGCCGCGCTCGGCAACACCGAGGAGGACCACTGGGAGTGGCACTGGTTCGACACGGTGAAGGGCGGCGACTACCTCGTCGACCAGGACGCGGCCGAGGTGATGTGCCGCGACGCGGTGGACACGATCATCAACCTCGAGCATCTCGGCCTGCCGTTCGACCGCACGCCCGAGGGCCTGATCAACCAGCGGCGCTTCGGTGGTCACACTCGCAACTACGGCGAGGGCCCGGTGCGGCGGTCGTGCTTCGCCGCGGACCGAACCGGGCACGCCATTCTCCAGACCCTCTTCCAGCAGTGCATCCGGCGCGAGGTGGCCTTCTTCGACGAGTACCAGGTCCTCGACCTCATCCTGCCGGAGGGTCCCGGCGGGCCGGTCAGCGGGGTCATCGCGCTCCAGCTGGCGACGTCGGAGCTCCACGCCTTCCGCGCGAAGGCCGTCCTGCTCGCGACCGGCGGCTACGGCAAGGTCTTCAAGGTCACCTCGAACGCCCACACGCTGACCGGCGACGGGATGGCGATCCCGTATCGCCGCGGGCTGCCGCTCGAGGACATGGAGTTCTTCCAGTTCCACCCGACCGGCATGTACAAGCTCGGCTTCCTGCTCAGCGAGGCGATGCGCGGCGAGGGCGGCTTCCTCGTCAACGACGCCGGCGAGCGTTTCATGGAGCGCTACGCACCGACGATGAAGGACCTCGCCTCCCGCGACGTCGTCAGCCGCTCCATCTACCTGGAGGTCGCCGAGGGGCGGGGGATCGGCGGCAAGGACTACGTCCATCTCGACGTCCGCCACCTCGGCGCCGACGTGCTCGACAAGAAGCTCCCCGACATGAGCGGCTTCATCCGCACCTACTTCGGGCTCGAGCCACTGACCGATCTGGTGCCGATCCAGCCGACCGCCCACTACGCGATGGGCGGCGTCCCGACCGACATCGACGGTCGTGCCCTCGCCGACGCCGCCGGCACGGCGATCCCCGGCCTCTACGCCGCCGGCGAGGTGGCGTGCGTCTCGGTCCACGGCGCCAACCGGCTCGGGACGAACTCGCTGCTCGATATCCTCGTGTTCGGGCGGCGCGCCGGGAAGCGGATGGCCGCCGACCTCGCCGGCCTTCCCGAGCCGGTCGACGATCGCGAGGGCGAGGCATCGGTCCAGGGGATGGTGTCGGCCCTGCTGGCGGGGACCGACGGCGAGCGGCCGGCCGTCATCCGCACCGAGCTCCAGGACGTGATGTTCACGAAGTGCGGCGTCTACCGCACCGATGGGCTCCTGACCGAGGCCCGCGACGCGGTCGCGTCGCTCCAGCAGCGCGCCCGGACGCTGCGCGTCGACGACCGCGGCTGCCGCTACAACACCGACCTCACCGATGCGCTCGAGCTCGGCTTCCTCCTCGACTGCGCGGAGGCGACCGTGGCCTCGGCGCTGGCCCGCACCGAGTCGCGCGGCGGCCACGCCCGCGAGGACTTTCCCGAGCGCGACGACGCCGCGTGGCTGAAGCACACGTTCGTGACGCGCTCGCCGGAGACGGGGGAGATCGGTCTCGACTACAAGCCGGTGACGATCACGAAGTTCGAGCCGAAGGCGAGGACGTACTGATGGAAGTCACGCTGCGCATCCTGCGCTACAACCCGGAGCTCGACCGCGAGCCGCACTGGGAGGAGTACGCCGTCGAGGCCGAGCCGACCGACCGCGTGCTCGACCTCCTGCACGAGGTGAAGTGGTACCAGGACGGCACGCTCACCTTCCGCCGATCCTGCGCGCACGGCGTGTGCGGCTCCGACGCGATGCTCATCAACGGCCGCAACCGGCTCGCCTGCGAATACCTCGTCCGCGATGCCGGCACGCGCATCAGCGTCGAGCCGATCCGCGGCATGGGCATCGTCAAGGACCTGCTCGTCGACATGGAGCCGTTCTGGGACTCCTTCAAGCAGGTGATGCCGTTCCTCGTCAACGACGACGTCCCCGCCGACGGCAGGGAGCGCCGCCAGTCGCAGGCGGACCGCGAGCGCTTCGAGGACACGAGCCGCTGCATCCTGTGCGCGGCCTGCACGACGAGCTGCCCGGTGTTCTGGTCCGACCAGCAGTACGTCGGCCCGGCCGCGATCGTGAACGCGCATCGGTTCATCGTCGACTCGCGCGACACGGCGCATGAGGAGCGGCTCAAGATCATGGCCGACCCCGACGGCGTGTGGCGCTGCCGCACGACGTTCAACTGCGTGGAGGCCTGCCCGCGCGACATCAAGATCACGCGCGCCATCCTCGAGGTCACGAACGAGATCCGGGGCGCCGGCATCTCGTGAGGCTGCTCATCTACACCGATGGCGCCGCGCGCGGCAACCCCGGTCCCGCCGGCGCCGGAGCGATCCTGCGTGACGCCGAGGGTCGCGTGGTCGCGGAGATCGCGGAGCCGCTCGGACACGCCACGAACAACGTCGCCGAGTGGACCGCCGTGCTGCTCGCGCTCGAGGAGGCGCGCCGCCTCGACGCCACCCATGTCGACCTGCGCATGGACTCGGAGCTCGTCGCCCGCCAGATCAGCGGTATCTATAAGGTGAAGCACCCCGACCTCAAGCCGATCCACGCCGCGTCCATGGAGCTGCTGCGCTCGTTCGAGGGCTACACGGTCGGCCACGTCCCGCGCGAGCTGAACAAGGACGCCGACCGGCTCAGCAACGTCGCAATCGACGGGCCTTGATCGAACAGGCGTTCGAATCGGGTACACTCTCGGTCCCTGGAGGCGGCTGGATGGTCGCGGGCGCATCGGTCGAAAGGCCGCGTCCGAGGAAAGTCCGAGCTCCTCAGAGCAGGCTAGCGGGTAACGCCCGTCCGCCGTGAGGCGAGGAATAGCGCCACAGTGACGATGCCGGCTTCGGCCGGAGTGAAACGCGGCAAGCTCTAGCCGGAGCAAGACCGAATAGGGGAGCGCAAGGCGGCTTCGGCCGCAGCAGGTGGCTCGCTCAGCTCCCGGGTAGGTCGCACAGATGGATGGCCGTCCGTGACCGATGGCGACATCGGCTCACGACAGAACTCGGCTTACAGGCCGCTCTCCAGGGACCGTGCCTAGTCCTCGTCCTCGCGCCAGACCGATCGCGCGGTGCACGCGTTGCACACCGGGCGTGCCTCGTTCATCGTGCCGAGCGGGAGCGGATGTTCGGCCCCGCCGAGCAGGCAATCGACCTGCACCGATGGCGGCGAGCCGGGGAGGATGCTGACGTGGCGAACGGAGCAGCGCCGGATTCGACCTGATCGTGCGATCGGTCGGCGCTCGTCGTTCCCCTCGATCGGGTTCAGCGCCATCGGCGTGCCCCCTCTCGCGTGCGGACAGTCCTCCGTGGTCGAGGCTAGCGGGCGTGGCGTCCGGTCAACAATGGTGCGTTCGTACCATCGGATTCGCCCCGCCTTGCGCCTGATGCTCCGCGAGTCCCGCACGCTAGACTCAGGCTCAGCTGCCGCGCGCGCGGTGCTGGCAGGCCAGGAGGTGCCGTGTTCGGTCGACGCAAGCGCCAGGAGGAAGCGGCAGCCGAGGCCGCTCGCGAGGCTGAGCGTCACGCCCTCTTCGCCCAGCTGGCCGAGCGCCCCGAGCATGTCTGTCCGTTCCTCGGCCTGGCCGGGGAGCGAGCCGGATACATCGAGGGCGTCAGCGACGACCACCGCTGCTACGCGTTCGGCGACCCCGCTCCGCTCTCGGCCGAGCAGCAGACACGGGTCTGCCAGGAACGCGGCTACGGCAACTGCCCGCGCTACCTGCGCGGCGTGCTCGTCATCCCGACCGAGGAGCTCGAAGCGCTGCGCAAGCCTCGGGCGCCGCTTCCCGAGCCCACGCCACCGGCTCCGGTGCCCGTCCAGCGACGTCGCGCCGCGCCACTGCTCCTCCTGCTCCTCCTGCTCGTCGTGGTCGGTGGCGGCGCTACCGGCTACCTCCTCTGGGGGCAGGGCCTCTTCCCCGTCGCGGTCGGATCGGGGTCGCCATCGCCGACGCCGGAATCGACACCGGAGCCGACCGCGGCGTCGACTCCGGCCGGCACCGCCGGGCCGAGCGGCACGCCGGCGCCGAGCGCCACCCCTCCGGGCGGATCCGCCCTGGCGACTCCGACGCCCGAGCCGACGCCCTCTGCGGGGGACACGTTCGCCCAGTACGAGGTGTCGGTCGGACCGCAGAGCTACACGCTCTTCGAGCTGAACCGGCTCGGCCGGGTCGTCGACACCCGCGAGACCTCGTTCGATGGCTTCTCCTTTGCGCCCGCGATGCCGCGCCAGGGGGCCGACGACCGGGTGTACTGGGAGACACAGGCGGGCGGCCTCGAGGGCTGGTCGTACCTGTACCCGGACTCAGGATCGTTCCGCGTGCGGGCGGTGTTCCTCAGCTCCGACGGGGAGCGCCGCTCCTCATACCTCACCGACGACGAGCTCACCGAGTTCCCCGAGGCAACGCCCGCTCCCTGAGCGCGACCCGTCTCTCCGGGCGAAGGTAGCGGCCAACCGCCACGGTTCCGTTGACCGATCGAGGCCGATCTTGGTCGTTACCTCCACCGGGTGAAGTCTCACCCCGGTCTCTCGGCCGCCGGTGCGCAAAAACCCCTTGACGGGCGGTTCTTGACCTGTATAGTGGCGCTCTGTGGTTCCAGATGGGGCCAAATGGGGAATAGTGGTGAACGACAGGCCAGATGGAGCGGGCGACCTTCCTGACCGGGGAGTTCCGGCACGCACTGGACGATCGGGGTCGCGTTGCGGTCCCGGTTCGCTTCCGCCCGCGGCTGGCCCAGGGCGCCACGCTGGCGCGCTGGCTGGATGGCTGCCTGGCCATCTTTCCGTCGGACACCTGGGAGGAGCTGGCGGCCCGCATCCAGGGGCTGCCGACGACCAACGCGGCCGCGCGACAGTTCGGCCGCTTCATGAGCTCGGGGGCGGTCGAGGTGGAGCTCGATCGCCAGGGGCGGGTCCTCGTCCCGAGCTACCTGCGCGAGTACGCCGGCCTGACCGAGAGCGAGGTGGTCGTGGTCGGCGCGCTGAACCGGCTCGAGATCTGGGCACCGACACGGTGGGGTCCGTATCGGTCTCAGATCGAGGACGCGCCGGAGGCGCTCGCCGAACACCTCGCCGACCTGGGCATCTGATGGTGCCGAGGCCATTCATGCGTCTCCGGGCCGGACGGCCCGCCGCTCGACACACGAGGTGCGACGCGCCATGGGAGAAGGGCACCTGCCGGTCCTGGTCGACGAGGTCATTGCCTCGCTCGGCATCGGTCCAGGCAGCTCCGTGGCGGACTGCACGGTCGGCGGCGGTGGGCACGCCGTTCGGATTCTGGAGGCGACGTCTCCGCATGGCCGCCTGCTCGGCATCGATGCCGACCGGGCGGCCATCGCGGAGGCGACCTCCGTGCTGGCCCCATTTGGCGACCGTGTCGTCCTTCGCCACGCCAACTTCGAGGCGGTCTACGACACCGCGATCGACTCCGGCCTGGCGCCGCTCGATGCCGTCCTCTTCGACCTCGGCCTCAGCAGCTATCAGCTCGCCGATCCCAGCCGGGGATTCAGCTTCGCGGCCGATGCGCCGCCGGATATGAGATTCGATGAAACCACTGGTCTTTCGGCTCTCGAGCTCATCGACCGCTCCTCGGAGCGAGAGCTCGCCGGAATCCTCGCGACGTTTGGTGAAGAGCGCCGTGCAGGCCGCATCGCGAAGGCGATCGTGGCGGCGCGTGCGGAGGGCCGGCTCGTGACCGCCGCAGACCTGGCGTCGGTCGTCGCCGCCGCATCCCCCGCGCGCCCCGGCGGCGCCGACGCCGGCCGTATCCACCCCGCCACCCGCACGTTCCAGGCGCTGCGCATCGCGGTCAACCGCGAAGTGGAGGTCCTCTCCGCCGGCCTGGCCGGCGCGCTGGCCGCGATGCATCCGGGCGGGCACCTGGCCGTCATCGCCTACCACAGCATCGAGGACCGGATCGTCAAGCGCTTCATCGCGCGCGAGAGCCGCGATTGCATCGAGGACCCGAAGCCGCCGGTCTGCATGTGCGGCCACCGCGCGCAGCTGCGCGCGGTCCACAAGGGCGTCATCACCGCCGGCGCCGACGAGGTCCGGCGGAACCGCCGCGCGCGCAGCGCGAAGCTGCGCGTCGCCGAGAAGCTCACGGCGACGTGAGCAGGAGCAGGAGGGCACCCGAGTGAGCAAGGGACGGACTCGTCACCAGGCCAGCCGGCGCCGAATGTACTCGGCCCGGCAGCGAGACCTTCGCGAGCGGCGCGTGCGCGCGGCCCGCGAGGAGGACTACTGGCTCAGCGACCAGGTCGCCGCCATCGAGATCGAGGAGGGGGCGAACTTCGAGGCGCCCACCAGCTTCGCCATCTCCACCCGTCGCCGCGCGACCGCGGCCTAGACAAGCGACCGAGCGCACCACCCATGGCAGTCATCGGCGCCCGACCGGCCACGAGCCCATGGTTCATGCCCGGGCGCGGACGCATTCGCCCACGGCGGGGCACGAAGCCGGCCCGGCGATTCCGACGCGGCCGCGGTCGGCTGGGCAGATCCGTCGACGTTCGGCCGTTCGTGGTGGCGATCGCCGTGGCCGCCGCGCTCGCCATCTTCTACCTGAGCCAGTCGACCGGCGTCGCGGCGCGCGGCTACGAGATCGACACCCTGGCCGCCGCGCTCGCCGATCGCCGCGCCGAGCAGCAGCAGCTGCTGACCGCCGTGGCCGGTGCCCGCTCGCCCGCCGAGGTCACCAGGCGCGCGCGCTTCCAGCTTGGCCTTCAGCTCCTCGACGGCTCGGCCGTCACGTTCGCCCAGCCCACGGAAACATCAGCCGATTGACCCATCCCATGCGGCCGAACGCGGCCGTCGCACGGAGACCGAGATGCTCGCCAGGACCGACAGCCGTGCCCGCGCACTGGTCCTCCTCATCGTCGTCGCGTTCGCCGCGTCGGCGATCGGCGCGCGCCTGGTCTGGTGGCAGGTCGTCCAGCAGCCGTGGCTGTCGGCGATGGCCCTCGGCCAGCTCTCGCAGGTGGAGCAGCTGCCGGCGGAGCGCGGCGAGATCACCGACGCCAGCGGCGCGCTGCTGGCGACCTCGATCGAGCTCCAGTCGGTCTTCGCCACTCCGCCGCTGATCGGCGACCCCGAGCTCGCGGCACGCCTGCTGGCGCCGGTCCTCGACATCTCGTCGGCCCAGCTCCGCGCCCGCCTGGACAGCGACAGCGATTGGGTGTGGCTGAAGCGGCGGATCAGCCTCGAAGCGGCGGAGCGCATCCGCTCCCTCGACCTCCGCGGGATCGGGATGCTGCCCGAGACCCAGCGCGTCTATCCGATCCAGGGCATCGCCGAGAACACGACGCTGGCCGCCCAGCTGCTCGGCTTCGTCGACGTCGAAGGCCGGGGCCGATATGGAGTCGAGGAGGGCGAACATGCGCTGCTCGCCGGGACGCCGGGGAGCGTGACCGCCCAGGAGGACGTCATCGGCCGGCGGATCGCCGACTCGGCGACGCTGCTCCTCGACCCGGTCGACGGCGCCGACCTGCGCCTGACGCTGGATCTCGGCCTCCAGCACATCCTCGAGCAGGCGATCTGGGACACGTACCGGCTGAATCGTGCCGCGGGGGCGACGGGCGTGATCATGAACGCCGAGACCGGCGCGATCCTGGGCATGGCCAGCTACCCGTCGTACGACGCGAACGACTTCGCGATCACCGACGGCGAGCTGTTCAGCAACCCGGCCGTCGCGCGCCAGTACGAGCCCGGATCGGTGATGAAGGCGTTCACGGTCGCGGCTGCGCTCGACGCCGGGGCGATCAACACGAAGCAGAAGTTCATCGACGACAACAATCTGCTCATCGGCGCCGTTCGCATCCAGAACGCAGACCGCTACGACCATCCGTCCGGTCACGGGCCGATCACCGCCGCCGACGTGCTAGCGCTGTCGAACAATGTCGGCGCGGCGAAGGTCGGCCTCGCCCTCGGGCGCCACGAGCTGTACGAGTCATTCCTGCGCTTCGGCTTCGGCGCGAAGACCGGCATCGAGCTGCACGGGGAGGCCACCGGGGTGGTCTGGGACCCGGACGGCCCGAACGCGTCGGGCGACCTGACCGCCGCGCAGAACGCGTTCGGCCAGGGCCTGAGCCTGACGGCGATCCAGCTCGTTGCCGGCTATGCCGCCTTCGCCAACGGCGGCCATCTCGTGACTCCGCACGTCGTCGCGGGCTGGACCGATCCGGACGGCACGTCCCACGACGCCGAGCAGCCGCCCGCGGAGCGGATCATGCGAGAAGAGACCGCCGAGACGATGATCAAGCTCCTCACCAACGCGATCGACGACGGCATCGCCGCCGGCGCCGCAATCCCGGGCTACACGGTCGCCGGCAAGACGGGCACGGCCCAGATCGCCGCACCGATCATGGTCGAGGGGCCTGACGGCCAGCTCGTCGAGCGGTGGCAGTACCGCGACGGGTGGGTCGACTCGAGCTTCGTCGGCCTCCTCCCGGCCGGTGACACGAAGCTCGTCACGCTCGTCCTCATTCATCGCCCGGCCGGCGCCGGGGGACGGTACATGCCCGATCGACCGGAGAACGTGTATTCCCGCCTCATGCCACAGGTACTCGACTACCTCGCCATTCCGCCGGACCGTCCGCCCGAGCCGGTCGCCCAGCCGTGACCTTGCTAGACTCGAACGACGTCCGCAGCGGAGTGCGTGTGCCTCCCACCATCCGCCTCGAGGACCTGCTCGCCGCCACCGGCGGCCGCCTGCACGGGCCAGCCCCGGCAGCCCCGTTCTCGATCAGCGGCGCGTCGGTCGACTCGCGCCGCATCACGCCGGGGTCCATCTTCGTCGCCCTCCCCGGTGAGCGCACGGACGGGCATGCCTTCGTTGCCGATGCCCTTCGCGCCGGTGCCGCCGGAGCGATTGTCGAGCGCCCGATCGAGCTTCCCGACGATCGGGCGGACGCGCCGCAGGTGGTCGTGGCCGATGCGCTCCGCGCCCTCCAGGACCTCGCGGCGTGGTGGCGATCACGGCATCCGGTGCGGGTCGTCGGCATCACCGGCTCGACCGGCAAGACGATCGCGAAGGAGATCACCGCCGACGTCCTCTCGCGGACGCTCGCCACGCTGCGCAACGAGGGCAACCTCAACTCCGAGACCGGCCTGCCGATGACCCTCCTCCGGCTCGAGCCGGCCCACCAGGCGGCGGTCCTCGAGATGAGCATGTACACCGTCGGCGAGATCGCGCGGCTGGCCGAGATCGCGCGTCCGGAGGTCGGCGTCGTGCTCGCCGTGCACCCCACGCACCTCGAGCGCGCCGGCAGCATCGACCGCATCGCGAGCGCCAAGGCCGAGCTCCCGGCGGCGCTGCCGGACGACGGCCTGGCCGTCCTGAATGTCGACGATCCGCGCGTCGCCGCCATGGCCGAGGTCACGGCGGCCGAGGTGCGGACCTTCGGGATGGGGCCGACCGCGGACGTCGGTGCGACCGACGTCGTGAGCCACGGCCTGACCGGCACGGAGTTCACGGTCCGCGCACCGTGGGGCGGCCGGCGGTTGCGGAGCGGGACGCCCGGCCGCCACCTCGTCCCGCATGCCCTCGCCGCGCTGGCCGTGGGCGAGCGGCTCGGGGTCGGCATCGACGAGGCCGCCGAGGCGCTGGCGGCCGGGAGCCACGCCGACCACCGCATGCAGGTCGTCGAGGCCGGCTCCGGCGCCACCCTCGTCGACGACACCTACAACGCCTCGCCGGTGAGCGTCGCGGCGGCGCTCGACTTCCTCGCCGAGACGCCGCTGCCGGCCGGACGGCGACGGATCGCGGTCCTCGGCGACATGCTCGAGCTCGGGCCCGACGAGGAGCGGCTGCACCGCGAGATCGGCGCGCGCGCTGCGGCCAGCGCGGACGCGATCGTGGCGGTCGGGCCGCGCGGCTCGTGGATCGCGGAGGGCGCGACGGCCGCCGGGGCGACGCGCGTGGCAGTCGCCGCCGATGCCGAGGACGCGGTCACGGTGCTCGAGCGCGAGGCGGCGCCGGGCGTCGGCGACGTCGTGCTGCTGAAGGGGTCGCGCGGCATCGGTCTCGACCGGACGGTGGACCTCCTGCGGGGGCACGCGACGTGAACCTCATCTCGATCGTCGTGGCCCTGCTGCTCGCCTTCGCCGGGATCGTCATCCTGGCGCCGATCTACATCGGCCTCCTCCAGCGGCTGGGCTACGGGAAGCAGATCCGCACCGATGGGCCGGAGGCGCATTACGGCAAGGCCGGCACGCCGACGATGGGCGGGATGCTCGTCGTCGTCGTGGTCCTCTTCCTGGCGATGGCCCTGCGGCTCGAGGGACCGGCCACGTTGACGCCGATGCTGACGCTGGTGGGCGTCGGCATCCTCGGCGCGATCGACGACTTCGTGAATGTGCGCAGCGGCATCGGGATGCGCGGGCGCTGGAAGCTCGTGTGGCAGACGGTGGTCGCCATCCTCGCCGCCGTCTACCTCTGGAACCACTACCAGCTGCAGGCCCTGAACATCCCGCTCGTCGGGCAGATCGAGGTCGTCGCGCCGCTGCTCATCGCATTCATCGCGTTCGTCATCGTCGGCACGAGCAACGCGGTGAACCTGACCGATGGCCTCGACGGGCTCGCCGGCGGCGTCCTCATCTTCAGCTTCGTCGCCTACCTGCTCATCAGCCTCGTCGCGGTCGACGACATCAAGTTCGCGCACCAAAACCTGGCCGTCTTCTGCGCGCTCGTCATCGGTGCGCTGATGGGCTTCCTGTGGTTCAACGTCCACCCCGCCCAGATCTTCATGGGCGACTCCGGGTCGCTCGCCCTCGGCGCCACGCTCGCGGTCGTCGCCACCGTGAACGGCCAGCTGCCGCTGCTCCTGGTGGTCGGCATCGTCTTCTTCGCGGTGATCATGAGCGTGGTCATCCAGGTGCTCAGCTACCGCCTCCGCGGCCGCCGGGTCTTCCGGATGACGCCGCTGCACCACCACTTCGAGCTCATCGGCTGGGCCGAGGAGAAGATCACGCTGCGCTTCTGGATCGTGGCTGCCCTTGCCGGGCTGCTCGGCGTCAGCCTCTTCCTGTACACGTACCACGTGCAGGGGCTGTAGGCGGACCGATGATGACCACCCCCTCCACCCCGATCCGGTCCGCCGACGACCTGCGCGGGCGCCGCGCCGTCGTGCTCGGGCTGGCCCGCTCCGGCGTGGCCGCCAGCCGCTTCCTGGCCGATGCGGGCGCCGTGGTTGCGGCCTACGACCGACGACCCCCCGCCGAGCTGGCAGATGCGATCTCGGCACTCGGCGCGCGCCCGGTGCGCCTGGTCCTCGGTGTCGACGAGGCCAAGGCCGCCGCACTGATCGAGCACGCCGACCTGCTGGTGACCAGCCCCTCGGTGTCGGCCCGCTACCCGACGACCGACCCGTGGCTGCGCGAGGCGCTCGGCGCCGCGGAGGCGCGCGGAGCCGAGGTGATCAGCGAGGTCGACCTCTTCCTGCGCCTCACCCGCGCGCGCCTGGTCGGGGTGACCGGCACGAAGGGCAAGACGACGACCGCCTCCCTGCTGGCGGCGATGCTCGAGGCGGGCGGCCTCCCGACGGTCCTGGGCGGGAATATCGGGACGCCGCTGGTCGAGCGGGCGCTCGAGCTGGGGCCCGACGACTGGGTCGTGCTCGAGCTGAGTGAGCTCCAGCTGCCCACGATCAGCCGGGGCGTCGACGTCGCGCTGTACACGAACATCACCGAGGACCACCTCGACCGCCACGGCAGCGTGGAGGCGTACCGCGCGGTCAAGGCGCGGCTGGCGGAGCTCACCGCGCCGGGCGGACGGGTCGTGCTCAACCACGACGACCCCGGCTGCCGCGAGCTCGCGGTGCGCCTGCCGCCGGCCGCGCCGGCGTGGTACGGCATGGAGCGCCCCGACCGCGGCGGGATCGAGGCCTGGATCGACGACGGCTGGCTGACGGTGGGTGGGGAGCGGATCGTGGCCGCCGCGGAGGTCAGGCTTCCCGGGCGCCACATGCTTGCCGACGTCCTCGGTGCCGCCCTCGCGGCGTCCCTGGTCGGCGTCGCGACCGATGCCGTCGGCCGCGTCGCGCGCACCTTCGCCGGCGTCCCGCACCGGCTCGAGACGGTCGCCGAGCGCGGGGGCGTGCGCTGGGTCAACGACTCGCAGGCGACGATTCCACAGGCGGCGATCGCGGCGCTGGAGGCCTTCGACGCGCCGATCGTCCTCATCGCCGGAGGCAAGGACAAGGGCCTCGAGTATCGCGCCTTCGCCGATGCGATCGCCGCGCGCGGCCGGGTGGTCATCCTGATCGGTGAGACGGCGGGGGAGCTCGAGTCGCTCGTCGCGGCGCGAGTGCCGGTCCGCCGCGCGGACTCGATCGAGGAGGCGGTCGCGATCGCGGCTGAGGCGGCGCGGCCAGGCGACGTCGTGCTGCTCTCGCCGGCGGCCGCCAGCTTCGACATGTTCGTCGACTACGCCGCCCGCGGTGACGCGTTTCGCGCGGCGGTGGCGGAGCTGGAGGAGCGGGCATGACCGCCGCGACGCTCGCCGTCGGCCGGCGACGCGCAACGGGCACGAAGGCCGGCGTCCGCCGCGAGCGCCACGAGCCGGCGTATGCGCTGCTGCTCGCGGTGATGGCGCTGACCGCGATCGGCATCGTGATGGTGTACTCGGCGTCGAGCGTCCGCTCCTACATCAACAGCGCCGACCCGGCAGCCCAGGGGCTCGAGCAGCTCGTCTGGGCCGGCGTCGGGATCACCGGGCTGGTCGTCGCGATGCGGCTCGACTTCCGCCACCTGCGCTACCTGGCGATCCCGATCTACGTCATCACCCTGGTCCTGCTGATCGTCGTGCTGATCCCGGGGATCGGTGCCGAGATCAACGGCTCGCGACGCTGGATCGTCATCCCGGGCCTCGGGACGCTCCAGCCGGCCGAGTTCGCGAAGCTGGCGGTCGTCCTCTACCTCGCGCACTGGCTGGACCGCCGAGGGCGGGCTGTCCGCTCGTTCTGGAACGGCCTCATCCCGTTCGCCATGCTCGTCGCGCCCGGCTTCTTCCTCATCGCCGCCGAGCCCGACCTCGGGACGGCGGGCGTGTACGTCATCGTGGCGGTCAGCATCTTCTTCATGGCCGGCGCGAACCTGCTCTACCTGGGTGCGATCACCGCCGGCGTGGTCGGATCGGCCTGGCTGATGATCAGCGCCACGAGCTACCAGCTCGAGCGCGTGCAGACCTTCCTCGACCCGTTCCGCGACCCGCTGGGGAGCGGCTACAACACGATCCAGGCGCTGCTGGCGCTCGGTCTGGGCGGGCTCACCGGCCTCGGCCTCGGGGAGAGCCGCCAGAAGTTCCTCTACCTCCCGGCTCCGTCCACCGACTTCATCTTCGCGATCATCGGCGAGGAGTGGGGCCTCGTCGGCACGTTGACGGTCGTCGCGCTCTTCGTCGTCATCGCGTTCCAGGGCTACCGGATCGCGATCAACGCCCCGGACACGTTCAGCGGGCTCGTGGCCTGCGGCATCACGACCTGGCTGGTGGTGCAGGCCTGCATCAACATGATGGTCGTCACCGCGCTCCTGCCGGTGACGGGCATCCCGCTCCCGTTCATCAGCGCCGGCGGATCGGCGCTGACCATCAACCTGGCGGCGGTCGGCATCCTCCTGTCGATCAGCCGCGAGACCAGTCAGACAGGATCCATGCTCGATGCGGTGTTTGGTGTCGGGCGGCGGGACAGGCGGGCACGTGTACCCCGCGCTGGCCGTCGCGCGAGCTCTCCGCGACGCGCGAAGCGACGTTGAGCTCGATTATGTGGGTGGCGTCCGTGGCTTCGAACGACGAATCGTGGCCGATCACCCGATGCGCGGCGAGCTGCGCTACCACGAGCTCGTCGTGCGCTCGCTGCGCTCGGCCGGGCTGTCGCTCCACACCCTCGGCGATCCCGCTCGCCTCGCCACCAGCGTGCCGCAGGCGTGGTGGCTCCTCGGACGCCTGCGCCCCGCCGCGCTGTTCACGACCGGTGGCTACCTCGCGTTGCCGCTCGTGCTCGCCGCCCGGGCGCGTCGCATTCCCACGCTCGTCTGGGAGGGGAACGTCCAGCCGGGCCGGGCGACGCGCGCGATCGGTCGCTTCGCGACCCGCGTGGCCGTCAGCTTCCCGCCGACGCTCGAGGCCTTTCCCTCCAACGGCTTCGTGTCGGGCACGCCGATCCGCTCCTTCGCCGACATCGATCGCGACGCCGCCCGCCGCTCGTTCGGCCTCGGCCCCGGCGACCGGCTGCTCCTCGTCTTCGGGGGCTCGCAGGCCGTGACCCGCTTCAACGCCGCCGTGACCGATGCGCTGCCGCGCCTGCTCACCGACTGGCACCTCCTGCATCTGGCCGGCGAGGCCGGCATGGCCAATGCGGGCGCCGCCCGCCAGCACCTGCCCGCCGAGATGCGCTCGCGCTACACCGCAGAGCCGTTCATGACCGACCGCATGGCCGATGCGCTCGTCGCCTCCGACCTCGTCGTCGGTCGCGCGGGCTCGTCGACCTGCGCCGAGCTGGCCGCCGTGGGCGTGGCCTCGATCCTCGTGCCGTACCCATTCGCGGGCGCCCACCAGCGCTACAACGCGTCGTACCTCGGCGACGAGGGAGCGGCGCGCGTCGTGCCCGACGAGGACCTCGACGCCGACCGGCTCGTCGCCGAGGTGACGGTCCTGCGCGACGACGGACGGCGCGCGGAGATGGCCCGGGCCGCGCGACGGCTGGGACGCCCCGACGCGGCGCGCTCGCTGGCGGACGAGCTGCTGGCGATGGCCGAGCGGCGGCCGCTGCCGTCGAGGGCCGGGGAATGAGCGCGACCGTGGCCGGTGCCCTCGATCGGCTCGACGCGATGGCCGTCGAGCGCGGTATCGAGCTGCGAGTCGACGTCCCGCTCGCGCCGCTCACGACGCTGCGCGTCGGCGGGCCCGCCGACCGGATGGCCGTTCCGGCCACGCTCGACGACCTGGTCGCGACCCTGCGCCTCGCCCGCGAGGCAGGCGTGCCGGCCTTCATGCTCGGCAAGGGCAGCGACCTCGTCGTCGCCGATGCCGGCATCCGCGGGCTCGTCGTCCGGGTCCGTGCCGATGCGGCGACCATCGATGGCACGACCCTCGTCGCGGACGCCGGTGCCTCGATGACGGCGCTCGCGAAGCGCTGCGCGGCGGCCGGCCTTGCCGGCTTCGACTGGGCGATCAGCATCCCCGGAACCGTCGGTGGCGCGGTGTGGGCGAATGCCGGCGCGCATGGCGGTGAGATGGCCCACGTCGTTCGCGACGTCGAGGTGCTCGGTCCCGACGGCGAGCGCCGGCGCATCGGCCGGGCCGAGAGCGCGTTCGCCTACCGCGATTCGCGCTTCAAGCATGGCGACGAAGTCGTCCTCCGCGCGACGATCGGGCTCGAGCCGGGCAACCCCGATGCCATCCGGGCGCTCGTCGACGGCCACCAGGCGCACCGGCGCGCGACCCAGCCGCTGGCCGACCAGAACGCCGGCAGCGTCTTCCGCAACCCACCCGACGACCACGCCGGACGGCTCGTCGAGGCGGCCGGGCTGAAGGGCCACCGCGTCGGCAGCGCGCGGGTCAGCGAGCTGCATGCGAACTTCATCGTCACCGATCGCGGCGGGCTCGCGGCCGACGTCCGCGCGCTCGGCGACCACGTGCAGGCGACCGTGGCCGAGCGCTTCGGCGTCGACCTGCGATACGAGATCGAGTTCGTCGGCGAGTGGCAGGAGGTGGGGGAATGAGCCGCCTTCGAGTCGGAATCTTCGCCGGCGGTCGATCGGCCGAGCACGAGGTCAGCGTGGCCTCGGCCGAGGCGGTGCTGCGGGCCATCGATCGCGATCGGTTCGAGCCGTACCTCGTGTACATCGACCGCGATGGCCGCTGGATGCTGCCGGAGGGGCCGGCCCCGTTGCTCGGCGACGGGACCTCGCTGGCGGGACTCGTCGGCGCTGCCAGCCCGGCCGAGGAGGTCGCCAATCTGCGCACGCACGCCGGCCACGAGCTGGCGACGGGCCGCGACGACCGCCTGGCGGCACGCGCCGCGGTCCGATCGCTGGCCGATGCGATCGACGTCGCCTTCCTCGTCGTCCACGGCCCGTTCGGCGAGGACGGCACGCTCCAGGGCTTCCTCGAGCTGGCCGGCATCCCGTACACCGGCGCGGGCGTCCTCGCCAGCGCGGTGGCGATGGACAAGGTCGTCTTCAAGGACCTCATGCGCGGCCACGGCCTGCCGGTCGTCGCGTCGCGCTGGTTCCGGCGGAGCGCATGGAAGCGCGAGCCGGACCACGTCGTGCGCGCCGTGGGCGAGGCACTCGGAGAACGCGTGGTCGTGAAGCCGGCACGGCTCGGAAGCAGCGTCGGCATGTCGATCGCCCACACCATCGACGAGCTGCCGGCCGCACTCGACGAGGCCTTCGCGTACGACAGCAAGGTCATCGTGGAGGCGTACGTCGAGGGTGCACGGGAGCTCGAGTGCGGCGTGCTCGGCAACGACGAGCCGATCGTCTTCGAGCCCGGCGAGGTTCGCTCCAGCCACGAGTTCTACGACTACGAGGCGAAGTACGTCGCCGGCCTCGCCACGGTCGAGCCACGGGCCGAGGTCGACGCCGACCTGGCCGCGCGGCTCAAGGAGCTCTCCCTGGCCGCGTATCGCGCGGTGGATGCCGCCGGGCTGGCACGGATCGATTTCCTCGTCACTGCCGACGAGACGTACCTGTCCGAGATGAACACGCTGCCCGGGTTCACGGCCACGAGCATGTACCCCAAGCAGGCCGAGCTTGCCGGTCTGCCGTTCGCTGACCTCATCGCCCGCCTCATCGCGCTTGCGCTGGAGCGCGACCGATGAAGCTCAGGCCGCAGCCCCGCGCCCCAAAGTCGCGTCCCGCGCGAGCGGCCACGCGGGTCAAGCCGCGCGCCACTCCGCGCGGCACCGGGCGCATGGCGCGCCGGCCGGGCATCCCGTTCCGCCGTCGGGTCGGCGCGCGGCTGCCATCGATCCGGCGGCTCATTGCGGGCGTCGGCGCCATCGCCGCCGCGGCGGTGCTCGTGGCGCTCCTGAACGGGCCGCTGCTGCTCATCACCGACGTGGCCTGGGGCGGCGAGCGGTACACGGCCGACCGCGACCTGCGCGATGCGCTCAAGACCCAGGTCGGCGCGAGCCTCCTCGCCGTGGACACCGACGCGATCCGCACGGAGATCGAGCGCCTTCCGGCGGTGGACAGCGCGACGGTCACGGCCGGCATCGGTGGCCGGCTCGAGGCGACGGTGGTCGAGCGCGAGGCGGCCTTCCTGTGGCTGACCAGCAACTCGCGATTCCTCGGCGCGTCGGACGGCACGATCTTCGCCCGCTTCCGGCGCTCCAGTGAGCCCGATCCCGAGCTGGAAGGGCTGCCGCAGATCATTGACCATCGGTCGAGGGCGGCGCTCCTGTCGGTGGGCGACGTCATCCCGGAGCCGCTCCTGCGCGCGGCACTTCACGTCGCCGATCTCGACCCGGCCATCCTCGGATCGCGCGAGACCAGCCTCGGCGTGAAGCTCGACGACGAGTTCGGCTTCCGGCTCATCGCCACCGAGCAGCGCTGGGAGGTGGCTCTCGGCGTCTACGGCATCGACCCGCGCGAGACCGCCGCCCAGGCGGACGAGCGGCTCGAGCGGCAGATCACCGCGGTACGCACCCTCTTTGCCGCCCACGCCGAGAACGAGGTCGGTTGGGTGGATGTGCGCAACCCGGGAAGGGTATATTTCCGTGCGAAGGGGTGACGTGAACGGGACGCGCTGCCTCGTCTGCCGAGACCCTCACTTCGGGAGCGTCCCCCATGTGGCTTCCACTGATCGGCCTTGCGCTCGGAATCGCGCTGGCTCTGGTGCTCGACGTCAGCGTGACGCCGGACCTGGCGCGCTACTCGGCGGTGGCCATCCTCGCGGGCCTCGACTCGGTGCTCGGCGCCATCCGCGCCGAGCTGGACGACCACTACGACAACCGGATCTTCATCAGCGGCTTCATCACGAACACGCTGGTGGCCGTGGCGCTGACGTTCGTCGGCGACCGGCTGGGGATCGATCTCTACCTCGTCGCGCTGTTTGCCTTCGGCCTGCGCATCTTCCAGAACGTGGCCCTCATTCGGCGTCACTTCCTGTAGGCTCGGCCATGACCGATGGCGCGCTCACCGAGCACGCCCGGAGCGGGAGGTAGCTTGGAACGCGAAGCTGTCCTGGTCGGGATCGACGCGGGCACGACGAAGGTCACGACCCTCATCGGTGAGGTCGGACGGTCCGGTGACGTCAACGTCATCGGCTATGGCATCTCGCCGTCCGTCGGGATGAAGAAGGGGATGGTCGCCAACATCGACCAGACCGTGAACTCGATCTCGTCGAGCGTCGAGAAGGCCGAGCGTCTCAGTGGCTACAAGATCAGCTCCGCCTTCGTCGCCGTCGGCGGCTCGCACATCAGCTCGCAGAACTCGCGCGGCGTCGTCGCGGTCTCGGGGCACAAGCGAGAGGTGAGCCGCGAGGACGTCGGGCGCGCGACCGATGCGGCCAAGGCCGTCCAGGTGCCCTCGAATCGCGAGATCCTCCACGTCGTGCCGCGCGGCTACATCGTCGACGGCCAGGAGGGGATCAAGGACCCGCTCGGGATGAGCGCGGTGCGCCTCGAGGTCGAGACGCACATCGTGGCCGGCGCGGCGACATCGGTCCAGAACCTGTCGAAGTGCGTGAGTGGGTCCGGCGTCCAGATCGACGAGATGGTGATCAGCTCGCTGGCCGCGGCGGAGGCCACGCTGACCGATACCGAGAAGGAGCTCGGCGTGCTCGTGGCCGATATCGGCGGCGGCACGACCGACATCGCGATCTTCGTCGACGGCGCGGTCTACCACACCGCCGTGCTGCCGGTCGGCGGGATCAACGTCACCAACGACGTCGCCATCGGCCTGCGCACCTCGCTGAACCTGGCCGAGGAGATCAAGATCAAGCACGGCACCGCCAACCTGGCCGAGGTCGAGCCGCAGGAGCTCCTGAACGTCGCCGTCCTCGGCGAGGCGGCAGGGCAGACGATCCAGCGCCGCAAGCTGTGCGAGATCATCGAGGCGCGGATGGGCGAGATCTTCAGCCTCATCCGCGAGGAGGTGAAGCGTTCCGGCCACGCGGGCATGCTCCCGGCCGGCGCCGTCCTCACCGGCGGCGCGGCGCGCCTTGCCGGTGTCGACTCCCTCGCCCGCGACACGCTCGAGATGCCGGTCCGGACGGGCTCGCCGCAGGGCGTCGGCGGGCTCATGGACCAGATCGGCAACCCGGCCTTCGCCACGCCGATCGGCCTGTTGCTGTGGGGCGCGCATCACCTCGGCGAGGAGCCGATCGGGTACGGCACCGCCAATGGCACGAACCCGTTCTCGCGCATCGGCGAGTGGGTGCGGAACCTCTTCCCGGGTTGAGGGTGCATGCCATCGCCAGTTCGAGCTGAGAGACTGTCTCCGTCGCACCGCCGCAACCTGTCAAGGAATAGATCGCTACTGAGCCACTGACAGCGCCCTTCAGCTCATCGAAGAGCCGGTCTCGGTGGACAGCGATCGAGACCTTTTCCACGCTCGACCGCCGCAGTGTGGATAAGTCCGTGCCCGGATGTGGAAAACGTCCGACGCCGTCATACGTCGGTCGTTAGAATCGGTCAAACCCGTCGAGCCCTCGGGTTTGCCAGCACTCATCGAGAGGATCACCCGACATGCCGCTCCGATCGGACTCCGAGAACTTCGCACTCATCAAGGTCATCGGGGTCGGTGGCGGCGGGAGCAACGCCGTCAACCGGATGATCCGGGCCGAGATGATGGGCGTCGAGTTCATCAGCGTGAACACCGATGCGCAGGCGCTCCTCCAGAGCGACGCGCCGCACAAGATCCGCATCGGCGACAAGATGACGCGCGGCCTCGGCGCCGGGGCGGATCCGGGCGTCGGCCAGCGCGCGGCCGAGGAGGACTCCGAGAAGATCTACGAGGCGCTCAAGGACGCCGACATGATCTTCATCACCGCCGGCATGGGCGGTGGCACCGGGTCCGGCGCCGCGCCGGTCATCGCCGAGATCGCCAAGGACCTCGGTTCGCTGACGGTCGCGGTCGTGACGAAGCCGTTCAGCTTCGAGGGCATGCGCCGCAAGCTCGTCGCCGAGCAGTACACCGAGCTGCTCAAGGAGAAGGTCGACACGCTCATCACGATCCCGAACGATCGCCTGCGCGAGGTCGTCGACAAGAAGACCTCCATCGTTGACGCGTTCCGGGTCGTGGACGACGTCCTGCGCCAGGGCGTCCAGGGCATCAGCGATCTCATCACCGTTCCGGGCCTCATCAACCTCGACTTCGCCGACGTCAAGACGATCATGCGCGAGGCGGGCAGCTCGATGATGGGCATCGGCATCGGCACCGGCGAGAACCGCGCCATCGAGGCGGCACGTGCCGCGGTCATGAGCCCGCTGCTCGAGGTCAACATCACCGGCGCGCGCGGCATCCTCTTCAACGTCACCGGCGGTTCGGACCTCGGCCTCTTCGAGGTCAACGAGGCGGCGGAAGTGATCAAGGAGGCCGCCGATCCGGAGGCGAACATCATCTTCGGCACGGTCATCGACGATCGGATGCGCGACGAGGTGAAGGTCACCGTCATCGCCACCGGCTTCGACTCGAGCAAGAAGGCGAAGTCGTCGAAGTACGGGGCCGATGCGAGCATCGGGATCGAGACGTCGCTCGACGAGCGCAGCCGCGAGATCCTCGCCGAGATCGAGCGCGATCGCGAGCAGCGCCAGTCGCTGACCGACCAGATGGGGACCGAGTCGCCGTTCGCCAAGCCGTCGGAGCGCGAGGCGACCGAGGTCCGCCCGTCGGAGCGCAAGCCGCTTCCGGTCAGCTCGGGCAGCCTCGATCAGCGCCCGGCCTACAACGAGTCGGACCTCGACATCCCGAGCTTCCTTCGCCGCAAGGACGACTGAGGGGACCGATCCGACCCGCGTTGGCTGGCACGATGGCGGCGTGACGCCGACCGCCGACGACATCCGAGACCGCCACGACGGGCTTCTGGACCGGCTGCGCGCCGTCGCGGAGGCCAACGGCCACGATCCGGATCGGCTGCGGATCGTCGCGGTCACGAAGGGCTGGCCAGTCGAGGTCGCACGGGCCGCGTTCGATGCCGGCCTGTCGATGCTCGGCGAGAGTCGCGTCCAGGAGGCCGAGCCGAAGGTCGCCGCCCTCCCCGCGGCCGAGTGGCACCTCGTCGGCCGTCTCCAGTCGAACAAGGCGCGCAGGGCGGCCAGGTCGTTCGCGGTCATCCACTCGGTCGACTCGCCCAAGCTGCTGACGAGCCTCGCGGCCGATGAGGAGCACCGCCCAGCGACTCCTGCTCCAGGTCAACGTCACCGGCGAAGCGGCGAAGGCGGGGATGACGCCCGACGAGCTCATGTCGCTGGCGCCGGCGCTCGCGGGCGTGCCGGTCATCGGCCTGATGACGATCGCGCGGATGGACGCCACGCACGAGGAGGCACGCGCGACCTTCCGGGCGCTGCGCGAGCTGCGCGAGCGGCTGGAGCAGGCGTCCGGCATCGGCCTGGAGGAGCTCTCGATGGGCATGAGCGCCGATGCCGACGCGGCCGCCGCC
The DNA here is from genome assembly GCA_963844415.1 of uncultured Chloroflexia bacterium. Taxonomy (GTDB): domain Bacteria; phylum Chloroflexota; class Limnocylindria; order QHBO01; family QHBO01; genus JACDBZ01. The sequence continues at coordinate 214,504 of CAWJOA010000004.1, read as the reverse complement.
GAGGGCGCCACGCTGCTCCGGATCGGCACCGCGCTGTTCGGGCCTCGAGGCTGATCGCTGGTATTCTCCGATCTCCATGGAGCTGATCGTGACGTTCGTCCAGTTCCTCGCCTTTGCCGTCTGGTTCCTGCTCATCGGGCGCGTCCTGCTGAGCTGGACGAACCCAACGGGCGGTGGCGGGCTGACTGCGTTCATCTACCAGGCCACGGAGCCGATCCTTGCGCCGATCCGCCGCGTGCTGCCGCCGACCGCCGGGATCGACTGGTCGCCGCTGATCGCGATGTTGTTGATCGGCGTCGTGGTCCGGGTGCTGAGCCAGCTGACACCTCGCTGAGTCGCGGATCGGCTCGGAGTGGCCCAACTCGAATTGCGGGTGACGCCCGGCGCCGGGTCTGACACGGTCGGGCCGTACGAAGCGGGCGCGCTCCGAGTCCGCGTGACCCGGCCGCCCGCGGACGGAGAGGCCAACCGCGCCGTCCTGCGCCTGGTCGCGAAGGCGATCGGGGTGCCGCCGACGCGCCTGGTCCTCGTCGCGGGCGAGCGGTCGCGGCGGAAGCGGCTCCGGGTCGACGGCCTCGACGATGACGAGCTCGAGCGCCGTCTGCGGCTCATCGGTCCGGCATGAGTCCGCGGGCGAGCCGCTATACTCGGCCTCCCCAATGGGCGATTAGCTCAGCTGGTTAGAGTGCACGGTTCACATCCGTGAGGTCACTGGTTCGAATCCAGTATCGCCCACCATTCCGCACCGTCCGAACATGCGCGTCGCGCTGACCACCGAGTCGTACCTGCCGTACGTGTCGGGCGTGACGGTGTCGGTCGACGCGCTGGCGCGAGGCCTCGGCGCCCGCGGTCACGACGTGCTGGTGATCGCCCCGCGGCCCGCAACGGGGAGCGTGCCGGTGCCGGTCGGTTCGCCGGGTCCCGAGCCCGAGATTGCGTGGCTGCCGTCCTATCAGCTGCCGCGGCTCGTTCCGCCCGCGTACCGGATGGCGTGGCCGAACCCGTGGGCCGGAGAGCTGCGCGCCGCCGCTCGGTGGCGCCCGGACGTCGTCCATGCCCACTCGCCCTTCGTCACCGGACTCCTCGCGCGCAACCTGGCGCGGGCAACCGGCGCTCCGCTCGTCTTCACGCATCACACGCGCTTTGCCGATTACGGTCACTACCTCGGTCCGTTGGCCGGGCCGGGCTCCGCCCTGACCGATGCCTACCTGCGGCGCTTCTGGGCCGGCTGCGCGGCGATCGTCGCGCCGTCGGGCGGCCTCGCCGACGAGATCCGTGGGCGTCTCCGGGAGGGCCGCCGCGACCGGGTCCACGTCGTGCCCACCGGCATCGACGTCGACGGCATCCAGGCGCTCGACGCGATCGATCCCCGGCCGATGGCCGGGTGGCCGGTCGACACCGTGGTCGTCGCCACCCTCGGCCGGCTGGCGCCGGAGAAGAGTGTCGACGTCATCCTCGGCGCCGCGGCCGTGGTCCTGGAGCGGACGCCATCCGCGCGGCTGCTCGTCATCGGCGGCGGCCCATCGGAGGCCGACCTGCGGCGACGCGCTGAGGCTTTGGGCGGTGCGGTCCATCTGACCGGCGCGCTGCCACGGCTCGAGGCACTGGCCTTGTTGCGCGGGGCCGACCTCTTCGCCTTCGCGTCGCGCACCGAGACCCAGGGGCTCGTCCTGGCCGAGGCGCTCGCCGCGGGGCTGCCCGCCGTGGCGGTCGAGGGACCGGGTGTCGCCGACTCGATCCGCCACGGCGTCGACGGCCGGATCGTCGCGGCGGAACCGGCCGCCACCCGCGCCGAGCGGCTGGGGGTCGCGCTCGCGGAGCTCGTCGAGGATCCGTCGTTGCGCGGCGCCCTTGCCGATCGCGCGGCCGCGGATGCGGACCGCTTCGCGCTGCCGAAACGGGTCGAGGAGATGGAGGCGATCTACCTGGCCGCCGCCTCGGCGTAGCGGCGCCTCTCGATCCATCGCGGGATATTCACCGGGCCTGGATCTCGCGTGCAGTTCCCGCGGTGGATCGAGGGTGGGGACGCGTGACCGGCGCGGCGGCGGGCGGCTCGTGCGGCGGAGATCTCGATGGAGCGAGGAAACCGCACGCGGCAGGCGGCTCCGGTGACATTCCCCCGACCCATCGAGACGGCCGGCGGCCACCGGATTGCGGGATTCGCTTGCGCCGGAACCGGCCGGGCGTACAATGCCGCCCATGCGAGTGAGTCTGGTGGCCCGCTTCGTCTCCCATCCCTCCATCGACTTCGGTTCGAGCCGCCGTTCGGCGCATCGGTCAATGCTCGGAACCGCGCGACCACGGACGGTCTTCCACCGTCCGCGCCGGCCCCAGCCGTCGATGGTGAGCGTCAGCGCGCTCCGCTCCCAGACCAGCCGCTTCCGGTTCCCCGCCGTCGGCCGCGCGGCCCGCATGCCCGCCCGACGCCCCGCGCTCCCGTTCGGGTTGCCGCGCGCCCGCCGCGCCTAGCGGCTGCGGGGTGCCGATCCTGCGAACCGCGCGCGCCACGTCGGCAGGGGGCGTCGTCTACCGCGAGCTTGACGGCCGCGTCCAGGTCGCCATCGCGCATCGCCGCAGCCCGCCGCTGTGGGCGCTGCCGAAGGGCACCCCCGACGCCGGCGAGACGATCGAGGAGACCGCTGTCCGCGAGACGCGCGAGGAGACCGGGCTCGAGGTCGAGATCGAGCGCCGTCTGCGCTCGATCCGTTACTTCTTCGTCCGCGGCTCGACGCGGTTCAACAAGAGCGTGCACTTCTTCCTCATGCGCGCCGTCGGCGGCAGCACCGACGACCACGACGCGGAGTTCGACGAGGTCCGCTGGGTCGACCTCCCCGAGGCGCTCGCCATCCTCACCCATGCCACCGAGCGTTCGGTCGTGGAGGAGGCGGCAGCCGCGCTCGGCGCCGAACCGGGGTCCGACGCGCTGACGGCCGGGGCGCACGCGTGACCGAGGCACCGGCGGCGACGCCGCTCCGCCGCACGCCGCTCCACGACCTCCACGTCGCGCTCGGGGCGCGGATGGTGCCGTTCGCCGGCTACGAGATGCCGGTCCAGTACGCCTCGATCATCGAGGAGCACCGCACCGTCCGCTCGTCGATCGGCCTCTTCGACCTGTCGCACATGGGCGAGATCGAGGTGCGCGGCAGCGGGGCGGTCGGCTTCCTGAGCCGCGCGGTCGTGAGCGATCCCTCGGCGCTGACCGAGGGCCAGGCGCAGTACTCGATGCTGTGCCAGGACGACGGCGGGATCATCGACGACCTCATCCTCTACCGTCTAGCGGCCGATCGGTACATGGTCGTGTGCAACGCCTCGAACCGCGCGGCGGTCGTCGCGCACCTCACCGCCATGGACCAGCCCGGCGTCGAGCTCGAAGACCGCAGCGAGGCGATCGGGCTGATCGCGCCGCAGGGCCCTGCGGCGGCATCGGTCCTGTCGGCGCTGACCGATGTGGACCTCGACGCCGTGGCGAACTACCACGCCGCCGAGGGCACGGTCGCCGGCGTGGCCTGCATCGTCGCCCGCACCGGCTACACCGGCGAGGACGGGTTCGAGCTCTTCTGCGACGCGGGCCGCGCGAGCGAGCTGTGGGATGCGATCGCGGCGGCGGGGGCACCGGCCGGGCTGCACCCGTGTGGGCTCGGGGCGCGGGACACGTTGCGGCTCGAGGCCGGCATGCCGCTGTACGGGAACGAGCTCGACCGCGACACGAACCCGTTCGAGGTCAACCTGGGCCGGGTCGTGAAGCTCGAGAAGGGCGACTTCGTCGGCCGCGACGCCCTCGAGGCCGTGAAGGAAGGCGGGCCGCGACGGAAGCTCGTCGGCCTGCAGATGGTCGACAACGCCATCCCGCGCAGCGGCTACGAGGTCCTCGTCGACGGCCGGCCCGTCGGACGGGTGACGAGCGGGACGCTGTCGCCGACGCTCGGCACGAAGATCGCGATGGCCAAGGTCGAGACGGAGGTCGCCGGGATCGGCAACGGGTTCGAGGTCGTCGTCCGTGAACGCCCCTATCGGGCCGAGCAGGTAAAGTTGCCGTTCTACCGCCGCCAGCGCGACTGACGCGGCGAACGCTCCAAGGAGGATGCACGCGCGGATGGCCTACCCCGACGACCTGTCCTACTCGAAGGAGCACGAATGGGTTCGCCAGGAGGGGTCGCGCGCGACCATCGGCATCACCAGCTTTGCGGCCGATGAGCTGGGCGACATCGTCTTCGTCGAGCTGCCCGAGGTCGGTGCGGCGTTGAGCCAGTTCGCGACGTTCGGCGTCGTCGAGAGCGTGAAGGCGGTGAGCGACCTGTATGCGCCGATCTCCGGAGCGGTCGTCGAGGTCAACGAGGCCCTGCGCGAGAACCCGGAGCTCATGAACTCGGACCCGTTCGGCGAGGGCTGGATCGCGAAGGTCGAGATCGCGGATCGGTCGGAGCTCGACGGACTGCTCACCGCGGACGGCTACGCTGCCGAGACCGCCTGACGGCGGCATGTCCCAATGACCTATTCGCCGCACACCGATGCCGACCGAGCCCGGATGCTCGACGCGGTCGGCGTCGGGTCGGTCGAGGACCTCTTCGCCGACATCCCCGCCTCGGTGCGCGCCAGCGCCTGGGACGTGCCCCCGCCGCTGGCCGAGCAGGAGGTGCGTGCCGAGCTGGCGCGCCTTGGCCGGCGCAACCGGATCCCTGACGTCAGCTTTCTCGGCGCCGGCGTCTACCGCCACCTCATCCCGTCGGTGGTCGGCGAGGTCATCGGGCGACCGGAGTTCGCGACGGCCTACACGCCGTACCAGCCGGAGGTGTCGCAGGGCACGCTCCAGAGCATCTACGAGTTCCAGTCGCTGATCTGCGAGCTGACCGACATGGAGGTCGCGACGGCCTCGCACTACGACGGTGCCACCGCGACCGCCGAGGCCGCGCTCATGGCCTGCCGCCTCACTCGACGCCACCGCGTGGCTGTGTCTGCCGGAGTGAACCCGGACTACCGCCGCGTGCTCGAGACGTACTGCTCGGGGCCGGGGATCGAGGTCGTGACCGTCCCGATCGACCTGGCCGAGGGCGGCACCGGCACGACGTCGCCGGAGGTCGTGGCCGACGCGCTCGGCGACGACGTCGCATGCCTCGTGGCGGCTCAGCCGAACTTCTACGGGCAGCTCGAGCCGATGCGCGAGCTCGCCGAGGCCGCGCATACGGCCGGCGCCCAGCTCGTGGCGGTCGTCGAGCCGACCTCGTTGGCGCTGCTGGAGCCGCCAGGCGCGTATGGCGCCGACCTCGTCGCGGCCGAGGGCCAGCCGCTGGGGATCCCGGCCAGCTTCGGCGGGCCGTACGTCGGGCTGATGGCGGCGCGGATGGCATCGGTCCGGCAGATGCCCGGCCGGCTGGCCGGCGCCACGCGCGACGCGGATGGCCGCAAGGGGTACGTGCTGACGCTCCAGGCCCGCGAGCAGCACATCCGCCGAGAGCGAGCCGCCTCCAACATCTGCACGAACCAGGCGCTCATGGCGCTGGCGGCCACCGCCTACCTCTCGGCGGTCGGCCCGCAGGGCCTCCGCGAGGTCGCGGAGCTGTCGACGACGCAGGCGCGCCACCTCGTCAGCGCGTTGACCGATGCCGGCGTGGCCGAGCCGCGCTTCGACGGTCCCTACTTCGCCGAGGTCACCGTGCGCCTGCCCGATGCCGCGCGTCGCCACGCCGCGCTCGTCGAGCGCGGGATCGTCGCCGGCTACCTTCCCGAGCGCGACGAGGCGGCATTGCGCGATACCGTGCTGCTGGCGACGACCGAGCTCACGACCGACGACGACATCGCGCGACTCGTCGACGGGCTGGAGGCCACTCGATGAGCGTCGCCGATCCGCCGCGCCCAGACACCTCCGGCCGCGGCGCCGCCTTCTCCGGATCGACCGCCGGCGAGGAGCTGAGGGTCGTCGAGCCACTCATCTTCGAGCGGTCCCGTCCGGAGCGGCGGGCTGTCCGCTTCCCGCAGCCCTCGGACGTCGCGCGGGAGCGTGCGTCCCGGCAGCCGCAGCTGCCGGCATCGGCCCTTCGCAGGAATGCGCCGCGTCTGCCGGAGGTGAGCGAGCTCGAGCTGCTGCGCCATTACAACCGGCTGGCGCACCTCAACCAGGCGATCGACCTGAACTTCTACCCGCTCGGCTCGTGCACGATGAAGTACAACCCGAAGGTCAACGAGTGGGCCGCGCGCCTCCCCGGCCTTGCCGATTCGCACCCGCTCGACCCCGAGGCGCTGTCGCAGGGCTCACTCGAGCTGATGTGGCTGCTCGCCGAGCTGCTCAAGGAGATCAGCGGCTTCGACGCGATCTCGCTGCAGCCGGCGGCGGGTGCCCACGGCGAGCTGACCGGGATGCTGATGACCCGCGCCTATCACCGCGACCATGGCGACGGCGAGTCGCGGACGAAGGTGCTCGTGCCGGACTCGGCGCACGGCACGAACCCGGCGACGGCCACGATGGTCGGCTACGAGACGGTGACGATCCGCTCGAACGAGCGCGGCGGGATCGACCTCGACGCGCTGCGCGCGGCGCTCGGCCCGGACGTGGCGGCGCTGATGATCACGAACCCGAGCACGCTCGGGATCTTCGAGGACCAGATCGACCAGGTCCTCGCCGCCGTCCACGAGGCCGGCGCGATCGCCTACATGGACGGCGCGAACCTCAACGCCATCCTCGGCCGCTTCCGCCCCGGCGAGGCCGGGTTCGACGTCATGCACTTCAACCTGCACAAGACGTTCTCCACGCCGCATGGCGGCGGAGGACCCGGCGCCGGTCCGGTCGGCGTGGGGGAGCGCCTCACGCCCTACCTGCCCGCACCGATGCCGGTCCTGGCCGCGGGCGATGCGGCGGAGGTCCTGGCGAATGCGCGAGCGGGGCGCTCGACCGATGGCGCGCGCTTCGCGCTCGAATGGGACCGGCCGAAGAGCATCGGCAAGGTGCGCAGCTGCTACGGCAACTTCGGGATGTTCGTGCGCGCCTACACGTATATCCGATCGAACGGGTCCGAGCGGCCTGCGGACGATCAGCGAGGACGCGGTGCTGGCCGCGAACTACCTGCGCGTCCGGCTCCACGACGTCTACGACCTGCCGTACGACCGATTGAGCAAGCACGAGGTGGTGTTCAGCGGGCGTCGCCAGAAGCGCGAGCACGGCGTGACGACGCTCGACATCGCGAAGGCCATCCTCGATCACGGCATCCATCCGCCGACGGTCTACTTCCCGCTCATCGTCGAGGAGGCGCTCATGGTCGAGCCCACCGAGACCGAGACGCTCGAGACGCTCGACCACTTCGTCGGCGTCATGCGCGAGATCGCCGCGACGGCGGCGTCGGATCCGGAGGCGATCAAGCGGGCACCGGTCACGACCCCGGTCGGGCGGCTGGACGAGGCGACGGCGGCACGGCGGCCCGACCTGCGGTATCGGTTCGGCGACGAGACCGATGCGCCGGCTGCGCCGTCGTCTGAGCCGACGCCGAAGGCGCCATCGGCCTGAGTCGCTACTGGGGTATATACATATATACGCACATCAGCCACGCCCGCCGCGCAACCGCCGGCGTATTGAGAGCGTCGGTGTGAACGTATCTGGACGGCGCGACGTAGTATGAGCAACCCCCACAGCGGACGGTCCGCACAGGTGCCTGTGGAAGCGAAACAGCCCGACGACCTCGTCGAGCGCATGCAGGGCGGCGACGTCGACGCCTTCGAAGAGTTCTTCAACACCTACAAGCGTCCGATCTTCGCGACGGCGCTTGCGATCACGCGCGACCCGTTCCTTGCCGAGGAGGTCCTCCAGGACTGCTTCGTGAAGGCCTACCGGGTCCGCGAGCGGCTCGATCCGATGCGATCGCCGCTCCCATGGCTCCAGCGCGTGACGATCAACCTGTGCTACAGCCGGATCAGCCGCCGCAAGGCGCTCTCGGAGCCGCTCACCAGCCTGATCACCAACCTCGTCGTGGACCTCGCCACGCCGCCAGACCTGATCGTCGAGTCGCGCGAGGTGCTCGAGGTCCTGCAGCGCGGCATCGACGCCCTGCCGCCGAAGCAGCAGACCGCGGTCATCCTCTACTACCTCCATGGCTACTCGCTCGCAGAGGCCGCGGAGATCGCCGACTGCAACGTCGGCACGATGAAGTCCCGCCTCCACTATGCGCTGAAGGCGCTGCGCACGAGCCTGCCGGCCGAGCGCCGCATCCCCGTCACCGCCGTGCGCCAGCCGGCGCCCGCCATGCGGAGGGTGATCCGATGAGCTGCCGGCGGATCCGTCGCGAGCTGCTGTGGCTGGTGCGGTTCGGCGACCTCGATGCCGGATCGGCCCCGCATCTCGAGCACCTGGCCGGGTGCCAGGGCTGTCGCGACGAGGTCGGCCTGGATCGCGCGCTCGTGCGCCAGCTGCGCACGGCCCTCGCCGAGCGCATCGGCGACGCCTCGCCGAGCCCCAGCGCCTGGGAGGGCGTGCTGGCCCGCATGGCCCAGCCCGAGCCGATGGGGCGGCCGTGGTCGGCCCGGCTGGCGGCGTTCCTGCGAGCCGGCAGCGCGATGGCCGGGGCGAGCCTCGCGCTCGTGCTCGCGCTCAACCTCGAGCTGGCGCCGATCGGGCCGATCCCGACACCGGAGTCCACCGACTCCGATGTCGCCACGGCGACCACGACGGCCGAGCGGGACGCAGGCCCGAGTCACCCCGAGTTCCGCGCGCCCGCGGACGGGACCGGCCCGGCTCGAGCCGACCGTGCGACGGTCGTGTGGATGCCGACGCCATCCGAGCAGCTGCCGCTGGCGCGCACGACCCTCGACGCGACGGCTGGCGAGGACGTCGAGGCGGTGCCGGCAACCATTCCGGCCGACGTCCCCGCCGATGGCGGGCCGGCCCTCGCGATCCACCTGGTGCCGATCGACGCGGCGACGATCTCCAACTCGAGTGCGGCGGATGCGTCGGGCGAGTCCAATGACCCGCCGGCGGCTCCGGCCGCCCCGCCAGCCGGCGGACCTTCCTGATTGTCCCGGAGTGTGCGAGACTAGCGCACCGTTTTGAGCGGAGGATCAGCTCCCGGATCACCCGGCCCACGGCCGGACAGAGCGTGAGGAGCGGTGGTCCGAGTCAACCATCCACATGGAGGAGCATGAATGCGCACATGGAGATTGGTCTCCTTGCTGTCGATCCTCGCGCTCGTGCTGGCAGCCTGCGGAGAGCAGGGAGCCAGCCCAGCCGAGACCGACGAGCCGGACCCGACCGGATCGGCTGCTGAGCCGACCGACGGCGGGACCGGTGAGCCGACCCCCGGAGGAACGCTGGTCTTCGCCGGCGCCCGCCTGGCGGCCAGCCTCGATCCGGCACTTACCAGCGACGGTGAGTCGTTCCGGGTCCTTCAGCAGATCTACGAGCCACTCGTCGACCTCGCCCCGGGCAGCACGAACGAGCTCGAAGGCGTGCTCGCCGAGAGCTGGACTGGCGAGCCTGGCGACACGGAGTACGTCTTCACCCTCCGCGAGGGCGTGACGTTCCACGACGGGACTCCGCTGAACGCGGAGGCGGTGAAGATCAACTTCGACCGCATGCAGAACATGGACGAGACCGACCAGGCGAGCGCCTACTACTACGGCGCCCTCATGGACGGATTCGGTCCCGACAACCTGATCACCAGCGTCGAGGCGACCGGCGACCTCGAGGTGACGTTCACGCTGCGTGAGCCGAGCCCGACCTTCCTGTTCGGCATCACCCTGACGCCGTTCAGCATCGTCAGCCCGGCAATCCTCGAGTCGACCGGGGCGGACTCGTCAGAGACGAGCACGCTCGACACCGATGTGGTCCAGGCCGGCACCGGCCCGTTCGTGATGGAGGACTACATCCCCGACGACAGCGCCACGCTGGCTCGGAACGAGAACTACTGGGGTGACCCGGCCTTCCTGGACCGGCTCATCGTCCGACCGATTGCCGACCCGGCGGCGCGCCTCCAGGCGCTCCAGGGCGGCAGCATCCAGGGCTTCGACCTCGTCAACCCGCCCGACTACGAGACCGTCGAGAGCGAGGGCTTCACCCTCGTCGAGCGCCTCTCGTTCAACGGCCTGTACCTCGGCCTGAACCCGGTTGCGCGCGAGAACGCGGCCGCCGCCGAGAGCGGCGTGGCAGAGCTCTACGGTGACGAGGCATCGCCGCTCGCGGACATCGCGGTGCGCCAGGCGATTGCCATGGCCATCGACAAGGAGGCGCTCATCGAGGCCTTCTACGGTGGGCGTGGCTCACCGGCCGACATCTTCATGCCGCCCTCGAGCGGATGGCATGAGCAGGTCCTCGCAGGCGTGACGCCCGACACCTTCGACCCGGAGGGCGCTGCTGCGCTCCTGGAAGAGGCAGGCTTCACGGCTGACAGCCCGGCCACGATCCACTTCTGGTTCCCGACCGAGGTGACCCGTCCGTACATGCCCGATCCTGCGGGCCTGCACGAGGCGGTGACCCAGATGCTCGAGAACGCGGGCTTCGTGGTCGAGTCGCACAGCGACATCTGGGACGATCCCGGATACCTGTTCGACGCGCAGAATGGCTACTACGACCTGCACTTCCTGGGCTGGACCGGTGACTACGACGATCCGGGGAACTGGTACGGCGTCCACTTCGGCTTCCAGCAGGGTGAGCCGGCGGCCCAGTTCGGTTGCAACGTCGAGGGACTCGACGAGGCGATCACGGGTGCATCGGCAGAGCTGGACGAGACGGCGCGTGGCGAGGCCTGGGCCGAGGTGGCCGGGCTGATCCACTCGAACGTCTGCTTCGTGACGCTGGTGCACGGTGACACGGCACTCGCGTTCGACGCGACGGTCCAGGGCTACGAGCCCAACCCGACCGGCTCGGAGAGCTTCGACACGGTGTGGCTCAGCGGCGAGTAATCGCGCACTGACCGACCGCAATAGACTGAGAGGGCCTCGGCGCGAGCCGGGGCCCTCTCTCGCAACAGTCCGCAGCCACAGCGCGAGGTGACGTGGGCAAGTTCATCCTTCGCCGATTCCTGCTCCTCATCCCGATCCTGCTCGGGCTCACCGTCGTGATCTTCCTCTTCATCAGGCTGCTGCCCGGTGACCCCGCCAGCGCGATCCTCGGTGAGCGGGCGACGCCCGAGAGCCTGGCGCGGGTGCGCGAGGCGCTGGGGCTCGACCGGCCGCTGTTCGAGCAGTACTGGGAATACCTGTCGGGGCTGCTCGTCTTCGACCTCGGCAGCAGCTTCCTCACCGGCCGCGATGTCGCCGACGACTTCCTTCAGCGTTTCCCGGCGACGATCGAGCTCGCGATCGCGGCGATGCTGTTCGCCCTCGCCATCGGCATCCCGCTCGGGCTGCTGACCGCCAAGCGGCGCGGCTCGTGGGTCGACCAGGGCGGCACGGTCGTGTCCCTCATCGGGATCAGCATCCCGATCTTCTTCCTGGGCCTCATGCTCAAATGGTTCCTCGCCATTCAATTCCCGATCCTGCCGGACTCGGGCAGGATCGATCTCATCGAGTACTACATCCCGCGCGTCACGAACTTCATGACCATCGACACCCTCTTAGCCGGGCAGCCCGGCGGCTTCGTCGACTCGCTGCGCCACCTGGTCCTGCCGGCCATCGCGCTCGGGACCATCCCGCTCGCCATCATCATGCGCATCACGCGCGCGAGCGTGATCGACGTGCTCAACGAGGACTACGTGCGTACCGCCAACGCCAAGGGATTGCGCTCGGGCGTCGTGGACAACCGTCACGTGCTGCGCAACGCGATGCTGCCCGTGATCACGGTCATCGGCCTCCAGACCGGGCTCCTGCTCGGTGGCGCGATCCTGACGGAGACGATCTTCGGCTGGGGCGGGGTCGGCAAGTGGATGTACGACGCGGTGCTCTCGAACGACTACCAGGTCATCCAGAGCGGCGTCCTGCTGCTGGCGGTCATCTTCGTGATCGTCAACCTGCTGGTTGACATCAGCTACGCCTTCCTGAACCCGAGGATCCGCTACTCGTGAGCAGCGCCGCCACCACCTTCGACGGCGTCGTCGAGGACAAGCCGATCGGCCTCTGGGCCGACGCGTTCCGCCGGATGCGCCGCAGCCCGGCCGCGATCATCGGCGGCACGATCGTGGGCTTCATGGTGCTGGTGGCCGTGTTCGCGCCGTTCCTCGCGCCCTACGACCCGCTGCGCGGCGACCTCGCCGACAGCTTCCTTCCGCCGTCGCCACAGCACTGGATGGGGACGAACATCCAGGGCCAGGACGTCCTGTCGCGCATCATCTGGGGCGCTCGCCTCACGCTCGGCATCGCCGTGCTCTCGGTCACCATCGGCGTTGCCGTCGGCGGCTTCTTCGGCGCGCTCGCCGGCTTCTTCAAGGGCAAGGTCGACGCGATCATCATGCGCCTGGTCGACATCATGCTGGCCATCCCGGGGCTGCTGCTGGCGATCGGCATCGTGACCTTCCTCGGCCGCGGGGTCGTGCAGATCGCGATGGCCATCGCGATCGTGAACGTCCCGATCTTCGCCCGCCTGCTGCGCAGCAGCCTTCTCGGCCTGCGCGACGCCGACTACGTCGTCGCCGCCCGCTCGGTCGGCGTGCGCGGCCCGACCATCCTCACCAGGCACATGCTGCCGAACGCGATCGGCCCGCTCATCGTCCAGGCCACCCTTGCGCTCGCGACGGCGGTGGTGGACGCTGCGGCGCTCGGCTTCCTCGGGCTCGGTCCGGACCCACGCACGCCGGAGTGGGGGGCGATGCTGTCGGACACGTATCGCTACCTGAACGAGGCCGTGTGGCTGGCCTTCTTCCCGGGCATCGCGATCGTCATCAGCGTCGTCGGCTTCAACCTGCTCGGCGACGGCATGCGCGAGGCGCTCGACCCGAGACTGCGCCGATGATCCGCAATCTGCCGTCCGCGGACTCGCCGCTGCTCTCGGTGCGCGACCTGCGGGTGACCTTCGGCTCCGGCGATCGCACCGTGCACGCGGTGAACGGCATCAGCTACGACCTCGCGAGAGGGGAGACGCTCGGCGTCGTCGGCGAGTCCGGCTGCGGCAAGAGCGTCAGCTCACTGGCCCTCATGCGCCTGCTGCCGAAGCCCGCCGCGCGGATCGACGCGGGCGAGATCACGTTCGACGGAGAGGAGATCCTCGGGCTCAGCGACGAGGCGATGCGCGAGATCCGCGGCAACCGGATGGCGATGATCTTCCAGGACCCCATGACCTCGCTGAACCCCGTCCTCACGGTCGAGCGCCAGCTGACCGAGGTGCTCGAGGCCCACAGCAAGCTGAAGCGGAAGGGCGCGACCGAGCGCGCGGTCGAGCTCATGGAGCTCGTCGGCATCCCGGCGGCGAACCGTCGGCTCAAGGACTATCCGCACCAGTTCAGCGGCGGCATGCGGCAGCGGGTGATGATCGCCATCGCCCTCGCCTGCGACCCGCAGCTGCTCATCGCCGACGAGCCGACGACCGCGCTCGACGTGACGATCCAGGCCCAGATCCTCGACCTCATGCGGTCGGCCGTCGTCGAGCGCGACACGGCGCTCATCCTCATCACCCACGACCTCGGCGTCGTCGCCGGCATGGCCCAGCGCATCAACGTCATGTACGCCGGATACATCGTCGAGCGCGCCGAGACCGATGAGCTCTACGGACGCCCGCGCCACCCGTACACCGTCGGCCTGCTCCAGTCGATCCCGCGCCTCGACGCGCAGGGTCGCGGCGAGCTCGTGCCGATCCAGGGGCAGCCACCGGACCTGTCGCGCGAGATCGCGGGCTGCCCGTTCGCGCCGCGCTGCTTCAACGCCCAGGAGCGCTGCCGCGAGGAGATGCCGCCGCTGGAGCAGGCGCCGGACTCCGCGACCGGCCACGAGGTCGCGTGCTGGTACCCGGCCCAGGGGGAGGAGCTCGTGCCCTCCGGCTTCGAGGCGGAGCGCGCATCGTGAGCGCGGTCGTCGAGGCGCCGGCCACGCCGGCTCCCGAGCCGGCCCCGGCCGGTGAGCCGCTCCTGCGCACCGATGGGCTCAAGGTCCACTTCCCGATCACCGAGGGCGTGATCTTCCAGCGCCAGATCGGCGCGGTCCGGGCCGTCGACGGCGTCTCGCTGGAGGTCCGCCGCGGGGAGACGCTCGGCCTCGTCGGCGAGTCCGGCTGCGGCAAGTCGACGTTCGCCCGCGCCGTGATCCGCCTCGTCGACGTCACCGACGGCCAGATCTTCTTCGACGGGGTCAACGTGACCTCGCTGAAGGGCGACGGGCTGCGCCGGATCCGACGCCGGATGCAGATGATCTTCCAGGACCCGTACGCGTCGTTGAACCCGCGGATGACGATCGGCTCGATGCTCGCCGAGCCGCTGCGCGTCCACGGCATCGCCAAGGGACAGGCCGCGACGAGGCGCGCCCAGCAGCTCATCGAGGTCGTCGGGCTGCCGCGCAACGCGCTCAACCGCTATCCGCACGAGTTCTCCGGCGGCCAGCGCCAACGAGCCGGGATCGCGCGCGCCCTTGCCGTGCAGCCGGAGTTCATCGCCGCCGACGAGGCCGTCTCCGCGCTCGACGTGAGCATCCAGGCCCAGATCATCAACCTGCTCGCCGATCTCCAGCGCGAGTTCGAGCTGACATACCTGTTCATCGCCCACGACCTGTCGGTGGTGCGCCACATCAGCGACCGGATCGCGGTCATGTATCTCGGCGAGGTCGTCGAGCTGTCGCCGTCCCGCGAGCTGTACGACAAGCCGCTGCACCCGTACACCTGCGCCCTCGTGAGTGCGGTGCCGATCCCGGACCCGAAGGTCGAGAAGACGCGCAAGCGGATGATCCTGCGCGGCGATGTGCCCTCGCCGGCCAATCCGCCGTCGGGCTGCCGGTTCCACACCCGCTGCTGGCTGCGCCGCGAGCTCGGCGACCCGGAGCGCTGCGCGGAGGAGACGCCCGAGCTGCGCGTGATGGAGCCCGGGCACCGGGTCGCGTGCCACTACGCCGAGGAGCTCGCCGGCGAGCGCCGATCCTCGCTGCTGACCGCCGCCGCCGAGCACTCCGATGCGCGGGACGTCAGCGAAGAGGAGCTGGTCGCCGCCGACCTGCCCCCGCCGCCGGAGCCCGAGGACCTGCGCCAGGACGTCATCCAGCATTGATCGGCTAGGCTGCGCGACGTGGAGTACCGCATCGCGCTGGCCCAGGTTGCGCCGCGCCTCGGCGACCTCGACGCGAACCTCGGGATCGCCGCGGACCGGGTGCGGGCGGCGGCGGCCGAAGGGGCGCAGCTCACCCTCCTCCCCGAGCTGGCACTGACCGGCTACCTGCTCCAGGACCTCGTTCCGGACGTCGCCATCCGGGCCGATGACTCCCGGCTCCTCGCGATCGGCCGCGAGGCGCCCGGCATGGCGGTCGCGATCGGCTTCGTCGAGGAGACCGATGACCATCGGTACTGCAACTCGGTGGCGCTGGTGCGCGACGGCGAGCTGATCGGCCTGCACCGCAAGGTGTACCTGCCGACCTACGGCCTCTTCGACGAGGGCCGCTTCACCCGCGCCGGGGACCGGATTCGGACGGTCGAGGTGGGGGAGCCGATCGGGCGGATCGGACTCTCCGTGTGCGAGGACTTCTGGCACGCCTCGCTGCCGATGCTCCAGGCGCTCGACGGCGCCTCGCTGCTCGTCAACGTCGCCGCCGGACCCTCGCGCGCGCCCGGCTCGAGCGCCGGGCTCCAGGCGATCGAGGGCTGGCACAAGATGCAGGACACGTACGCGCTGCTCGGGACGGTGGCGCTCGCGTTCTGCAACCGGGTTGGCAACGAGGAGGGGCTGACCTTCTGGGGCGGCTCGCGCATCCTCGCCGCCGACGGCTCGACCGTCGTGCAGGCACCGCTCTGGGAGGAGGCGCTCGTCGTGGGCACGCTCGAGACCGATGACCTGCGCATGCAGCGCTATGGCCTGCCGCTCCTGGCCGATGAGCGCCTCGAGCTCGTCCGGCGTGAGCTGGACCGGATCATCGCCGAGCGCGCCGGCCTCGACGGCAGCCCACCGGACGCGTAGGCCGATGGCCACGACTGCCCTGCCCCCGCTGCCGGCGATCGACGCGCACCTGGCGGCCGGGGTCATCGAGGCGTTCATTCGCTCGCAGATGGCGCAGACGGGGTTCTCGCGGCTCGTCGTCGGCCTGTCGGGCGGGGTGGATTCGGCGACCGTGGCCTTCCTGGCGGCGCGCGCCATCGGTCCTGACAATCTCCTGGCCGTGCGCATGCCGTACCGGACGTCTTCCGAAGCCTCCGAGACCGATGCGCTCCGGGTCGTCTCCGCGCTCGGCTGCCGCACCGAGCGGGTCGAGATCACGCCCATGGTCGAACCGATGCTGGCTGTGCATCTCCGGCGCGGACGAGGGGTCGCTCAACGTGCGGCGCGGCAACGTCATGGCCCGCCAGCGGATGATCGTGCTGTACGACCGCTCCGCGGCGTTCGATGCGCTCGTCATCGGCACGTCGAACAAGACGGAGGCGCTGCTCGGGTACGGGACGCTGCACGGCGACATGGCCGCCGCGCTGGCGCCGATCGGCGACCTCTACAAGTCGCAGCTGCGGGCGGTTGCCACCGAGCTCGGCGTGCCGGCCGAGATCCTCGACAAACCGCCGTCGGCCGACCTGTGGCCCGGCCAGACCGACGAGGGCGAGCTGGGCCGCTCGTACGACCTGCTCGATCGCGCGCTCTTCGCCCTCGTCGACCGGCGCTGGTCGGTGGACCGCTGCGTCGCCGCCGGCCTGGATCGGTCGCTGGTCGAGTGGGTCGCCTCGCGCGTCGCCCGGATGGAGTTCAAGCGCCAGCAGCCGCCGGTGGCGAAGCTCTCGCTGCGCACGCCCGGCTTCGACCACCTGTACCCGCGCCGCCGGCCCGGATCCGCGCGGTAAGCCAGCCGTAAGTCGCCGGTAAGCGCCATCCCGGTAGGCTCCGGCGACTCAGCGGCCGTCTCGCCTCCGGTGCGCTGCGCTGATGGAAGGAGCCATCGCCATGAACAAGGTGTTGCTCGTCGGACGGCTGACCCGGGACCCGGAGCTTCGGTCGCTGCCGAGCGGAAAGCACGTCGCGACGTTCACGATCGCGACGAACGAGTACCGCGGCGGCAACAACGAGCGGACCGAGTACCACCCGTGCGTCGCCTGGGATCGCCTCGCCGAGATCACCGGCCAGTTCCTCTCGAAGGGCCAGCTGGTCGACGTCGAGGGTCGTCTCCAGACGCGTCAATGGGACGACGATGCGGGCAAGCGGCACTGGAAGACCGAGGTCGTCGTCGCCTCGCTCGAGATGCTCTCGGGGCGCTCCAAGAAGGAGTACGCCAAGGAGGCACAGGCGGCGGCCGAGGCTCCCGAGGACGCCGCCGGGCCGACACCTCCCGCCGAGAACGGCGCCGCCTCCGAGAGCGACCTCGAGGCCGTCGTCGCGATGTGATCCGTCGGGCGGCGGGGCTCATCCCCCGGTCTCGTCGCCCGTCCTCCGCTGCACGCCAGAGCCCTTGCCACGCGCTGGTTCCGCAGGGAGGGCATGCGATTGTGCGGAATCCGAACCTCTCAGCTCACTCGAGCGGACAGGAATTCGAGGATGCGACCAGTCATGAGCTCCGTCGCCTGCTGGTCGTAGGAGGGTAGTGAAGAGTCCGCGAACAGGTGCACATCACCGGGATAGAGGAAGAGCTCTCCCTGCTCGGTCGAGTCCACCAGGGCTTGCGCCGCATCACGATCGCCCTCGCCGGCGAACATCGGGTCAGCATCCATCCCGTGCACCTGGACCGGCACCCCCTCCGGCCATCGGTCGGCGAACTCCGTGACCGGGAAACAGGCATCGATCAACAGTGCCCCGCGAGCACCGACCCGGGTCTGCGCGAGCTTCTGGGCCGGCATGACGCCGAGCGAGAAGCCCGCGTAGACGATGTCGGTCCCGAGTGCCTCAGCTTCGCCGACACCGCGGTCGAGAATGGCGCCGAATCCGACCTGCTGCGCGTGGGCAACGCCATCGTCGAGGGTGGGGAAGGTCCGGCCGTCGAACAGGTCGGGGGTGTGAACGGTGTGACCGGCAGCGCGCAGCTCGTCGGCGAAGGCAACGACTCCCGGGGTGAGTCCCTGAACGTGGTGGAACAATACGATCTCGGCCAAGCTCTTCTCCCTTCCGGCTATTGATCCAGTTTTCTGGATCAATCGGAGATGTTAGTCTGATCGGCGATGGCAAGCAACTCTGTGCCGGACTACGACCTCGGTGACACCATGGCACTCACGTCATCGGCCCAGGTCCAGGCCATCGGGAGCCGATTTCGGACAACCATCCTCGGTCTGCTCCATGAGCGGGCGGCAAGCGTGTCGGAAATCGCCGCCGCCGTCGGGCGCCCGAAGAGCACGGTCGCCTATCACGTGAAGGTCCTGAGCGACGCGGGCCTGGTTCGCGTGGTGCGGACCCGTCGGATCCGGGCCATCGAGGAGCGCTATTTCGGGCGTACGGCGAGGATGTTCTACGTCGGTGTCGGCGCGCGCCCTCACGACGCGACGCTGCCGGTGGACCTGAATGACCTCGATACGGCCGTACAGGAGTCCCAGCAGGCGTACCAGGCTCAGCGACTGTGGTCGTACATCCGCCACGCCCGGATTCCGCCCGAGCGCGCCGCCGAGTTCTGGGAAGGGGCCCTGGCACTGGTCCACGAGTTCGACCGCCTTCCCCGGTCCGGCACCACCGCCTACGGGTTCGTGGTCGGCATGTACCCGATCCCAGATTACCCGGTGCTGCCCGAGCCCGAGGATTAACCGCACCGGTTCAGCCCGTCCTCGTGCCTATACTTGCCGCCCGCGGCGGCCCATCGGTGAGGCAGTCGCGCCCACCGGTGGACCCACATGGCTGACGACTACCCCTACAACGGACGGCTGAGCCGATGGGAGGAGGCTACTCCCGGGCTGGCGGTCGTCGGCGTTCACGCGCTCGAGGCGCCCTTTCCGTTCGAGCCGGGCCAGTACGCGACGCTCGGGCTGGTCGGCCATGACGGACCGAAGCTGATCCAGCGGCCGATGAGTGTCAGTTCGTCGGCGGACGATCTGCACGAGTACGAGTTCTTCATCCGCCTCGTCGAGTCCGGCGGCTTCACGCCGCTGCTCTGGGAGCGCAGCCTCGGCGACCCGATCAACATCAAGGGCGCGAAGGGCAAGTTCCTGCTCCAGGACGACGGCCGGCGGGCAGTCTTCGTCGCGTCGGGCACCGGTCTGGCGCCGTTCACGAGCATGATCGACACCCTCCGCGACCGCGGCCAGACGCGCGACGTCGTCCTCCTCCACGGCGTCAGTCACGCCCACGACCTCGCCTGGCACGACGAGCTCACCGCCCTCGAGGCGAGCGGCGCCTTCCCGCTGCGGTACGTCGCCACCGTCTCGCGACCGCACGAGAACCCGGGCTGGACCGGCCTGACCGGTCGCGTGGAGACGATCGTCGAGGGCCAGCTCGAGGAGCACGGCCTCACCCCGGAGACCGCGACGCTCTACCTGTGCGGCAACCCGGACATGATCACCGCGGTCGAGGAGATCGGGCTGCGCCATGGCTTCCCGCCCGAGCAGATCCGCAAGGAGCTGTACTGGCCGAAGGGGCGCGAGCACCGATGACCGACCGCGCCACCTACTACATCACCACGGCGATCTTCTACCCGAGCGAGCGGCCGGCGCTGCACTCGGTGTTCGAGGCCATCGGCGCCGACATGATCGCTCGCTACCATCGGCTGCTCGGCAGGGAAGTACGGTTCCTGACCGGCTTCGACGAGCACTCGGCCAACGTCGAGCGCGATGCACGCGAGCTCGGGATCGACCCGCACGAGCTCATCGATCCGTGGGCCGCGACCTGGAAGGCGACCTTCGAGCGCTTCGACATCAGCTTCGATCGGTTCATCCGCACGACCGATTCGGATCACGCCGTCGCATCGGCCGAGATGGTGCGCCGCGCTCAGGCCAACGGCGACGTCTACGAGGGCGTCTACTCCGGCTGGTTCTGCACCGGCTGCAACGAGTTCAAGACCGATCAGCAGCTCGTCGACGGGCGCTGCCCCGACCACCCGACCCTCGAGCCGCAGTGGCTGGAGGAGTCGAACTACTTCTTCCGGCTCTCCGCCTACCAGGAGCGCCTCGAACGGCTGTACGCCGAGAACCCGTCCTTCTGCGAGCCGGCCCACTTCCGCAACGAGGTGCTCGGCTGGCTTCGCGAGGGCCTGCGCGACTTCAGCGTCAGCCGCTCGGGGCAGCAGTGGGGCATCCCGTTCCCCGGCGACGAGGGCCACCGCATCTACGTCTGGTTCGACGCGCTCACGAACTACCTCACCGGCGCGGGCTTCCCGAACGACACCGCCGAGATGTCGAAGTGGTGGCCGGCCGACCTCCACGTCATCGGCAAGAACATCACGCGCTTCCACTGCCTCTACTGGCCGGCGATGCTGATGAGCGCCGGGATCCCGCTGCCGACCCGGGTGTTCGCCCACGGATTCATGTACGACATCAGCGGCCAGCGGATGAGCAAGACCACCGGCAACACGGAGGACCCCGACGAGATGGCCGATCGGTTCGGCGTCGACGGCGTCCGCTACACCGTCCTGCGCGAGGTCCCGTTCGAGCGCGACGCGAATGTCACTCTCGACGGCTTCGTGCGCCGCTACAACGCCGACCTTGCCAACGACCTCGGCAACCTCGTCAACCGCACGGTGAGCATGACGAACCGATACCTCGCCGGCTCACTTCCCTCGGCGACCGATGCGACCGCGCCGGCCGACCTCGAGATCCAGGCGACCGCGACGTCGGCCGTCGAGCGCTACCACGCGGCCATGGCCGATCACCGCCTCAGCGAGGCGCTGGGGGCGATGATGGACCTCGCCGGCGCCACGAACGGCTACGCCGAGAGCCAGGCACCCTGGGCGCTCGACAAGGCGGGGGAGGCCGAGCGCGTCGGGCAGGTCCTGGCCGTCATGGCCGAGGCGTGCCGGATCATCGGCCACCTGCTGGCGCCGGTCGCCCCGTCCCGGGCGCGGCGCATCCACGAGCAGCTCGGCGTGCCCGTCCCGTACGACGAGCGCGGCGCCGGCGGTCCGGGTCTCGACGCGCTGCTCGCGTGGGGCGGCGGACCGGCAGACTGGCGGGCCGGGCAGGCCGCGCCGATCTTCCCGCGCCTCGAGGTCGCGGAGGCAGCGACCTGAGCCGTCGGCGCGTTCCGGAGCGCCTCCCGGGGCTGGTCGACTCGCACGCCCACCTCCAGCATGCGCAGTTCGACGCCGACCGCGACGAGGTGATCGCGCGCGCCGTCGAGGCGGGGATCGAGCGCATCTGCGTGCCCGGCTGGGACGTCGCCTCGTCGGAGGGCGCGCTGGAGCTGGCACGCCGGCATCCCGGCATCGTCGACGCTGCCGTCGGTGTCCATCCGCACCACGCCGCCGAGATGGACGAGCCCCGGTGGGCGCGCCTCGAGGCGCTGATCGGCGACCAGCGGACGCGGGCGGTGGGGGAGATCGGCCTTGACTACTTCCGCAACCTGTCGCCGCCGGAGGTCCAGCGCGAGGCGTTCGAGCGGCAGCTGTCCCTCGCTGCCAGCCGGGGCCTGCCGGTGCTCGTCCACGACCGCGACGCCCACGAGGACGTGACCTCGACGCTCGTGGCGTGGGGTGGCCGCGGCGTCCTCCATGCCTTCAGCGGCGACGCGGAGATGGCCCGCAGCCTCACCGCCGCGGGCTTCGTCGTCAGCTTCGCGCTGCCGGTCGCCTTCGGCTCGGCAGCCGGACCGCGCGCGGCGGCCAGGGCGCTCGCGGAGGGCACCTTCCTCGTCGAGACCGATGCGCCCTACCTCGGTCCGGATGCGAAGCGCCGCAACGAGCCGACCACCGTGCTGCGCGTCGTCGCCGAGCTCGCGCGGCTGCGGGGCGCCGACGCCGCCACGCTCGTGGAGCCGATTCGGAGCGCCTACGAGGGCGTCATCGGTCCTTCGCTGGGCTGAGGGGCAGTCGGAGCGTGGCACGGCGGTTGCATTCGGACGGTGAACGTGGCCGATGCCACTGCCAGCACGCGCACCGAAGGAGGGCCGCATGGGCCAGGTCAACGTCAACACGCCGGGTGGCGGAACCACGGATCCCGATAGCAGCGGGGCGGGGTTCATCCTCGGCATCATCGTCGCGATCATCGTGATCGCCGCGCTCGTGTACTTCCTCGTCCTCCGTGGCCCGGACAACGGAGACACGACGGATGGCGGCACCGATGGCGGCGAAGAGCCGGTGCCGAGCGCCCTCGTGCTGAGGGACTACGCCTGAGCCAGCCACACGGCTGACCCCATCGCCCAACGCCCCGGCCCGTGCGGTCGGGGCGTTTCCGTTCGTTCACGCCAACCTCGTCGGCCTTGAGCAGGACTTGACCCAAATCGGTTGACACTCGTCGCCGGAGAGTGCTACCTTGCCACTTAGCACTCTCGATGGTTGAGTGCCAGTCCGGCCAGCATCGGCCGCACCTGGTCTCCCGCGAGGGTGAACAGTCTCAGAGGCTTCAACTCTGCATCGGTTTGCGCATGCAAGGAGGCACTACGTACACATGACCACCACGGTCAGCGGCACGGCCACCGGGCTCAAGCCCCTCGGGGACCGCCTTGTCGTCAAGCCCACCCCCCGCGAGGAGATGACGAAGAGCGGCATCGTCCTGCCCGATACCGCCAAGGAGCGCCCGCAGGAGGGCACCGTCCTGTCCGTCGGCCCCGGCCGCATCCTGGATGACGGGACGCGCGAGCCGATGGAGCTGAGCGAGGGCCAGAAGGTCCTCTTCCAGAAGTACGCCGGCACCGAGTTCAAGCTCGATGAAGACGAGCTCCTGATTCTCTCCCAGAAGGACATCCTGGCCGTCATCGAATAGCGGCCCCACCGAGGAGGAACGAAGAGAACGTGGCGAAGCAGCTGCTGTTCGAGGAAGAGGCGCGTCGCTCCCTGAAGCGCGGCGTGGACAAGATGGCCGACGCCGTCAAGGTCACGCTGGGCCCGAAGGGTCGATATGCCCTGCTCGACAAGAAGTTCGGCGCACCGACGATCACCAACGACGGTGTCACCATCGCACGCGACATCGAGCTCGAGGACCCATACGAGAACATGGGTGCTCAGCTGCTCGAGGAGGTCGCGACCAAGACGAACGACGTCGCCGGAGACGGCACCACCACCTCCATCGTGCTGGCCCAGGCCATCATCACCGAGGGCCTGAAGAACGTCACTGCCGGCGCGAGCCCGATGGGCCTGAAGCGCGGCATCAGCAAGGGCGTCGAGGCCATCGTCGAGGAGATCAAGAATCTCTCGAAGCCGGTCGAGACGACCGACGACATCGCCCACATCGCCGCCATCAGCGCCCGAGACACCGAGATCGGCGAGATGATCGCCCAGGTCATGGACAAGGTCGGCAAGGATGGCGTGGTCACCGTCGAGGAGAGCCAGGGCCTGAAGATGGAGACCGAGTACGTGGAGGGCATGCAGCTCGACCGCGGCTACGTCTCCGCCTACATGGTCACCAGCACCGAGGGCGGCAAGCTCGAGGCGGTCCTCGACCAGCCCTACATCCTCGTCACCGACAAGAAGATCAGCGCGGTGGCGGACATCCTGCCCACGCTCGAGAAGACCGTCTCGACCGGCAAGCCGCTCCTCATCATCGCCGAGGACGTGGACGGCGAGGCGCTCGCCACGCTGGTGGTCAACAAGCTGAAGGGGACGATCAGCGTCCTGGCCGTCAAGGCCCCCGGCTTCGGCGACCGCCGCAAGGCCATGCTCGAGGACATCGCCGCCCTGACCGGCGCTCGCGTCATCAGCGAGGAGGTCGGCCGCAAGCTCGACAGCGTGCAGCTCGAGGACCTTGGCGAGGCGCGTCGTGTGACGGCCACCAAGGACACCACGACTGTCGTCGAGGGCAAGGGCGACCCGGATGCGATCAAGGCGCGCATCGGCCAGATCAAGCTCCAGATCGAGGACACCACCAGTGACTTCGACCGCGAGAAGCTCCAGGAGCGTCTCGCCAAGCTGTCGGGAGGCGTCGCCGTCCTGAAGGTTGGCGCGGCCACCGAGGTCGAGCTGAAGGAGAAGAAGCACCGCATCGAGGACGCCCTCTCGGCGGCCCGCGCGGGCGTGGAGGAGGGCATGGTCGCCGGTGGCGGCTCTGTGCTCATCCACTCGTTGCCCGCGCTCGACAAGGTCGAGGTGCTTGGCGATGAGCTGATCGGCGTCAACATCCTGCGCCGCGCGCTCGAGGAGCCGCTGCGCCAGATCGCGATCAACGGCGGCCAGGAGGGCTCGGTCGTCGTCGAGGCGGTCCGCAAGCTGCCCCCGGGGTCCGGGTACGACGCGCTCAAGGGCGAATACGGCGACCTGTTCGCGTGGGGCGTCATCGACCCCGCCAAGGTGACCCGCTCGGCGCTCGAGAACGCCGCCAGCGTTGCCGGCCTGCTGCTCACGACCGAGACGATCATCACCGACCTCCCGGAGAAGGAGAAGGCGATGGGGATGCCGCCCGGCGGCGGCATGGGCGGGATGGACTTCTAGAGGGTCCGATAGCGTCCGGCGGTGTTCGCCACTGTCGGACCTGAGCACGAATCCACGTCGAGAGGCGGGTTCCCATCCGTGGGAGTCCGCCTCTTTTGCTGCCAGGATTGCTAGCGGCGACCGCGCAGGCTCAGTCCGCGATGCCTTCAACTCGCGCGACGGTCAGGCGCCGTACCCAGGCACGCGGCCGCGTCCGCCCACGGCCCCACCCGCGTACGACATCAAGTCGACGGCGACGGCTAGGCCCATCCACAGCCAGTCGAAGCCCTCGAGCCCGCCGATGCCGACAAGGGCGTACATGAGCGTGGCCCACGGTACGAGCAGGAACCCGAATCCCGCCACGAGGACCGAGTCGAAGACGGCCATCCATCGCTCCGGGTTGAAGATCCACCAGACGATGATCGCGGCACGTGGGCCAAGGAAAAGGAGCGCGAGAAAGGCGCACATCGACCGAGTCCTCCGTTTCGGTACGAGCGTGGGCAGCCGCCGCAGCATACGCTCGCCTGGCAAGCGGGCAGCTCGCCGGTGGCTCGGTGCCGGAGGGCTGGCAGCCACCGTAGGCGCCCTTGTGTTGATCGGGCGAGCAAGCGTACGGTTGTCCGACGCGCCCGACGCCCGGCCGGGCTCCCTGAGCAGGAGGTTCCGATCATGCGCTTCATCTCCGAGTACGGCTACACCGTCAAGCTCGGCCAGGAGGAGGCCCACCAGCAGTGGCTGCAGGAGAACGAGCCCGCGCTTGCGGCGAGCACGCCGGAAGGCGTGAGGTACCTCGGCATCCTTCACGATGGTCTTCTCGAGCGAGAAGCAGAGCGGGTTCTACAAGACCTACCTCGAGCTCGACAGCTACGCGGCGCTGGACAGGCTTGCCGCGGCGAACAAGGACGCGAACTCGGACTTCGGCCGGCTGCATCCGCGAGAGCTCCCGCTTCGGCGACTACGACCTCGCCGCACCGTGGAGCAATGGCCTCTACAAGGCGGTCGTCGACGCCACGATCTTCGATCCCGCCACCGGCTGAACGTTTTGTCGAGCCTCGATCGCATCGGTTCGTCGTAGGGTTCGAACGGCGCCAGATGGGCGCCGAACAGCGGAGAACCGAGACCGATGCGCCACGTCCTCATGAACTTCGTCCACCCCGACGATGCCGCCGCCTACTACGCGATGACGCCGGAGGAGCAGCGGGCCGATGTCGAGCGCCACATCGCCTGGTTCCGCAAGCACCGCGAGCACATCGTCGGTGGCGAGGAGCTCGACGAGCCGGCCAAGGTGAAGGCGCTGCGACCGGGTCGCCAGGGTGACGGGATCGTCGTCACCGATGGCCCGTACGTCGAGACCAAGGAGATCCTCGGCGGCTTCGTGATCCTCGAAACCGAGACCGCGGAAGAGGCGCTGGCGATCGCGCGGGAATGGCCCTCGCTGACCTCGCAGCCGCACGCCACGGTTCACCTGCAGCCGGTCTTCGTCCGCGACTGATTCAGGATTCCGGCACGGACGTTGCATATGCATGAGCATGGAACTCGCAGTCGTCCTCATCGTGCTGGGGATGGGGCTCATCCTCGAACGAAGCGCCCGCGCCGACGTGCGCGCGAGGATCGTCGACCGCCGCCGTCGCTAGCGGGCCGCGGGCGCGGCCATGAGGGGTGATCGCCACTAGAATCGAGGCGATGCCCGCCGACACCCCCGCGCGTTCGCCATCGGCCCCGCGCCTGACGCCGAAGGAGATCCTCGACCGCCTCAATCCGCCGCAGCGGGAGGCGGTCAGCCACCTGTCCGGCCCGCTGCTCATCCTCGCCGGCGCGGGCAGCGGCAAGACCCGGGTGCTCGCCCATCGCGTGGCGTACCTGATCGCCACCAGCTACAAGCCGTGGCAGATCGTGGCGGTCACGTTCACGAACAAGGCCGCCAACGAGATGCGTGGCCGCATCGCCGGGCTCATCGGCGAGGAGGGGGCGCGCGAGGCGACGATCGGCACCTTCCACGCCATCTGCGCGCGGATCCTGCGACGCGACGGCGAAGCCATCGGTCTGACGCGAAGCTTCACGATCTACGACCGCGCCGACCAGGTGGCGCTCGTGAAGACCGTGCTGAAGAACCTCGATCTCGACGAGAAGCGCTTCGGGCCGAGTGGGATGCTGGCCTGGATCGGCCAGCGCAAGGACGAGCTTGCCGACGTCGCCACCGCCAGCAAGCAGGCGGCGAACTACTACGACGAGACGGCCGCGAAGGTGTACGCCGCCTATCAGCGGCAGCTGTCCGAGGACGACGCGGTCGACTTCGACGACCTGCTCATGCGCGTCGTCTTCCTGTTCGAGCAGCACCCCGCGGTGCTGGCGCGCTACCAGCAGCGCTGGCAGCAGATCCTCGTCGACGAGTACCAGGACACGAACCGCGCGCAGTACCTCATCTGCCGCCAGCTGGCCGCCAAGCACAAGAACCTGTCCGTGGTCGGCGACGACGACCAGAGCATCTACTCGTGGCGCGGCGCGGACCTGCGCAACATCCTCGACTTCGAGGCCGACTACCCCGACGCCAAGGTCGTCAAGCTCGAGCAGAACTACCGATCCACCCAGACGATCCTCGACGCCGCCCACGCGGTCGTCAGCCGCAACGAGGGGCGCAAGGACAAGAAGCTGTGGACCGATCGCGGCACCGGCTCGCAGATCACGCTGTTCGACGCGTACAACGAGTACGAGGAGGCGGAGTTCGTCGCGCGGCAGATCGAGAAGCTCGTCGGCGGCGCGCGCCGCGGCGGCATGGCCGCCCTCCTGACCAGCCGGGCCGACGACGAGGACGGCTCGCTGCGCTACGGCGACATCGCCGTCGGCTACCGCATCAACGCCCAGTCGCGCGTGCTCGAAGAGTCGCTCATGCGCTTCGGCATCCCGTACCAGCTCGTCGGCGGCGTCCGCTTCTACGAGCGGCGCGAGGTGAAGGACGCCCTCGGCTACGTCCGCCTGGCCCGCAACCCCGCCGACCGCGTGGCGCTGCTGCGGATCATCAACACGCCGGCGCGGGGGATCGGCGCCAAGACGGTCGAGGAGCTGACCGCCTGGGCCGAGGGCCGGGGCACGTCCCTGTGGGAGGCGGTGCAGGCGGCGCCCGAGAACCCGAACCTGGCGGCACGCTCGCGGGCGCAGCTGGTCGTCTTCGCCGAGCTGATGCAGGGGCTGATGGCGATGGTCGCCGCCGAGCCGCCGAGCGCCATCTTCGACGCGGCCCTCGAGCGCTCCGGCCTCCAGGCCGTCATCCAGGACGGGACCGATGACGGCGAGGAGCGCTGGACGAACCTCCTGGAGCTGCGCAACCACGCCGCCGAGTTCGACGAGATCGCCCCGCCCGAGGGCCTGGCCCGCTTCCTCGAGGAGGTCGCGCTCGTCAGCGACCAGGACGAGATGGAGGACGTCCCGGACCGGGTGACGCTCATCACGCTCCACGCGGCCAAGGGCCTCGAGTTCCCGGTCGTCTTCATGGTCGGCCTCGAGGAAGGGCTGCTGCCCCATCGCCGCGCCCTGGAGGATGAGCGCGAGCTCGAGGAGGAGCGACGCCTGGCGTACGTGGGCATGACCCGCGCCAAGGATCGGCTGTACCTGGTCCACGCGCACCATCGGTCGACCTACGGCGTCGGCGCCCAGGCGGACGCCTCTCGCTTCCTCGCCGAGCTGCCCGAGGAGCTGCTCAGCGCCGAGCGTTCCGCCGCGCCGTTCCGCCGTGGCGGCGGCGACTGGCCGCGCGGGACCGATGACGACGGCTCCTGGCTCCCGTCCGGCTACCGCTCGCCCGACCGGCGCAGGGTCAACGAGCCCCTCCGGCCGATCACCCTGCCCGACCTCTCCGCGCCGCGGCCCGTCGGCCGCGACCTCGACGCCGCCCGTGAGCGCGTGGCGGCGACCACGTACCAGGGGAGCGGCGTGGATCTGGGATCGGGCACGTTCTCCGCGCCGGGTGCCGGCGACGCGCTCGGAGCCGAGGAGGCGCCGTCGTGGAAGGCCGGCGACCGCGTGATCCATCGGCGCTTCGGCGACGGGATCGTCGTCAGCAGCCGGATCGTGAAGGGCGACGAGGAGGTCACCGTCGCCTTCGTCGGCGAGGGCGTGAAGCGCCTGATCGCGGCCTACGCCGGCCTGGAGCGCGCCTCGTGACCGCCGGGACCGATGCGCTGATCGCCGACCTCCAGCGTGAGCGCGACGCCCTCTTCGCCGAACTCGCGGTCGTCGAGCCCGGATCGATGACCACTCCCGGCCTGCTGGGCGAGTGGAGTGCGCGCGACCTCATCGCCCACCTCGGCTACTGGGCCGGCCACGCGACGGAGGTCATCCACCTGCTCGAGGTCGGGCGCATCGAGGAGGACGACCTGGGCGGCCAGACGGTCGACGAGATCAACGCGACGGTTGCCCGTATCGCGCGTGACACGCCGCTGGCGACCGTTCGGAAGCGGGAGGCCGCATCGGTCGAAGCGCTGGTGGAGCGCCTTCGATCCCTTGACGCGGCGCTGCTCGCCGAAGTCCTGCCGGACGGCGCGACGCTGGAGCAGGGCATCCGCGACGACGCCTCGGACCACTACCGCGAGCACGCCGAGCAGCTGCGCCAGGTGCTGGGGGAGCCGGCGCGTGGCTGATCGGTCCAGCCTGCTGCGCGACCTCGACGCGTCGCGGGTCGCCTTCCACGAGGTGCTGTCCGAGGTGGACTTCGCGCTCGCCACCGTGCCGGGTGTGATGGAGGACTGGAGCGTCCGCGACCTCGTCTACCACCTGGCGGTGTGGTGCGAGCACGGCTCCGAGGCCCTGGATCTCGCCTCCCACGGCCGCGCCGCGTCCTTCGCCTACTCCACCGGCGACACCGATGCGATGAACGCCCGCTTCCTCGCCGAGGGGCGATCCGTCTCGCCGGCCGATGCGCTGGCGCGCGAGGAGGCGGCCTTCGAGGGCTTCCGCGCGCGGATCGCCGGGCTCGACGAGGCGCTGCTCGGCCTCGAGCTCGGCAACGGCGACACGGTCGAGGCGGTGATCGTGTACGACGGGCCGGAGCACTACGACGAGCACACCGCCCACCTTCGCGCCTGGTTCGGCACCGATGCAGACGAGGACGACGGGTGACAGTCACCGATCCCGCGACGCGCGTCGATGAGCTGCGCGCCACGCTCAACGAGGCGAACCACCGCTACCACGTCCTCGACGCGCCGACGATCAGCGACCGCGAATACGACCTGCTCTTCAAGGAGCTCAACGAGCTGGAGGCCGCGCACCCGGAGCTCGTGACCGAGGACTCGCCGACCCAGCGCGTGGGCGCGCCGGTCGAGGGCGGCTTCCCTTCGGTCCGCCACGACGTCCCGATGCTCAGCCTCGGCAACGCGTTCGGCCACGACGACCTCCGCGAGTTCGACCAGCGCGTCCGGCGCGGGCTGGGACGGGGCGAGGACGACGCGCCGGTGGCGTACGTCTGCGAGCTGAAGATCGACGGCCTGGCGATCAGCCTGCGCTACGAGGGCCGGCGCTTCGTGCGCGGCGCCACCAGGGGCGACGGGACGACCGGCGAGGACGTGACGCCGAACCTGCGGACCGTGCGCGCCATCCCGCTGAGCCTGAAGGAGGACCCGCCGGGGGACCGGCTGGAGGTGCGTGGCGAGGTCTTCATGCCGCGCGGTGCCTTCGCCGAGCTCAACGAGCAGCTCGAGAAGGACGGGAAGCCGCTCTACGCCAACGCTCGCAACACGACGGCGGGCACGGTCCGCCAGAAGGACCCGAAGGTCACCGCCAGCCGCCGGCTGAGCCTCTGGACCTACCAGCTCGTGGGCGCTCATGGACTCACAAGCCACTCGGAGTCGCTCGACCTGCTGAAGCGCCTCGGCTTCCCGGTCAACCCGAACGTGCGGCGCGTCGCGGGGATCGACGCGGTCATCGCCTACACCGAGGAGTGGTCGGAGCAGCGCAAGAACCTCGAGTACGAGACCGATGGCATCGTCATCAAGGTCGACTCGCTCGCCGAGCAGGCGGAGCTGGGCTTCGTGAGCCGCGCCCCGCGCTGGGCGACGGCGTACAAGTTCCCGGCCGAGCAGGTGACGACGAAGCTCGAGGAGATCGAGGTCTACGTCGGCCGCACCGGCGCGATGACCCCGGTCGCGCACGTCACGCCGGTGTTCGTCGGCGGCACGACGGTCCGCAACGCGACGCTCCACAACATCGACGAGATCCGGCGCAAGGACCTGCGCGTCGGCGACACGGTCGTCCTCCAGCGGGCCGGCGAGGTCATCCCCGAGGTCGTGAGCGCGGTCGTCGACGCCCGCGACGGCAGCGAGGTCGTGTGGGAAATACCGACTCACTGCCCGGTGTGCAACACGCTGGCCGAGCGCGAGGAGGGGGAGGTCGTCCAGCGCTGCCCGAACCCGTACTGCCCCGCGCAGCGGATCGGCGGCCTGCTCCACTTCAGCGGCCGCGGCGGGCTCGACATCGACGGCCTGGGCTACAAGATCATGCTCCAGCTGGCCGAGAAGGAGCTCGTGAAGGAGCCGGCCGACATCTTCCGCCTCGATGTCGAGACGCTCGAGAGCCTCGACCGGCTGGGCCGCAAGAGCGCCGAGAACCTGCACCGATCGATTACGGAGGCGCGCCACCGTCCGCTCAGCCGGATCATCAACGCGCTCGGGATCCGCCACGTCGGCGAGACGACGGCGATCGACCTTGCCAACTGGCTGATGCGCGACCTCCCGCGAGCGGACGGCGAGACCGATGCGGACTGGACCCGCCGCGCCGCGGACACGCTGCGCGACGCATCGGTCGAGGAGCTGACCGACGTGTTCGGGATCGGCAACGTGGTCGCCGAGGGGATCGTCCGCTTCTTCGCCGACGAGCACACCCGCGAGACGCTGCACCGGCTCATCGACGCCGGCGTGAGCGCCGAAGCGCCGGCGCCGGGCGCATCGGTCGAGCCTACCGAGGGCCCGTTGTCAGGCAAGACGCTCGTCGTGACCGGCACGCTGCCCGGCTTCAGCCGGTCGGAGGCGGAGGAGGCCATTCGGGTCGCCGGGGGCCATGCGGCGTCATCGGTCTCGGCCAAGACCGACTATCTGGTGGCGGGGGACAAGGCCGGCAGCAAGCTGGCAAAGGCCGAGTCGTTGGGCGTCACGGTGCTCGACGAGGATGGCTTCCGCAGGATCCTGGAGGGCAAGCCTTGACGACGCAGATCCGCGATGCCATCGAGGGCGCCAGTGCCTACCTGACCGAGCATCCCGACGAGGCGCGCTACACCGATTCGCTCGCCACCGCCCGGGTCTCCTCGGGGTTGGCCATCCGGGTGGAAGGTCCGAACGGCGAGGTGCTCGAGACCGATATGCCCGCCGCCGTCGGCGGCGCCGGGTCGAGCGCGAGCCCGGGGTGGTTCCTCCGGGCGTCGGTCGCCGCCTGCGTCGCCTCGCTGGCCACGATGCGCGCCGCGCAGCTCGGGCTGGACGGGTTCACGTGCGAGGTCGACGTCGACTCGGAGTCCGACGATCGCGGCATCCTCGGCCTGGACGCCTCGGTGCCGGGCGGACCGCTGTCGATGCGGATCCGCCTCCGGATGGGCGCGACGGGCGCGGGCCTTGAGCGGCTGGAGGAGGTCGCCGTCTGGGCGGTCGAGCACTGCCCGGCCTCCGACGCGATTCGGCGCGCGGTGCCGGTCCACATCGAGGTCACCGGGGCGTGACGCCGGTCTCAGTCCGTGACGCTCGGGCCGCCGACGCGGAGGCGATCGCCGGCGTCGCGCGCGCCAGCTGGGCGGAGACGTACCGCGATCATCTTCGAGCCGGCGTTCATCGCCGAGTTCCTCGACGCGAACTACGGGCCGGATGGGCTGGCACGCCAGGCGGAGCGTGCCGTGGCTTCACCGGACGAGCACTTTCTCGTCGCCGAGCGCGACGGGTCGGTCGTGGCGTTCGCGCACTTCGGCGTCGGCTCGCGCGGCCCGGAGCTGTCCCGCATCTACGCCGACCCGGCGCACTACGGCACCGGCGCCGGATCGGCGCTGCTCGAGGAGCTGCACCGGCGGCTCGAGGGTCGGGTCGATGGCTACGTGCTCGAGGTGCACTCGAAGAACGAGCGGGGACGGGCCTTCTACGACCGCAACGGGTTCGTCATCGTCGGCGACGGGGCGCTGATGCCCGGCTGCGATCTCGTCATGCGGCGGACGCTTCGTCCCGTGCGCGCAACGATGCCGGTCGAGACCGATCGGCTCGTCCTGCGCGAGCTCGTGCCCGACGATGCGGAGCGCCTCTTCGAGATCTACGGCGACGCCGAGACGATGCGGCTCGTCGGGCGGACCGGGCGGCCGGTGACCGATCTCGCTGCCACACAACGGGCGGTGGAGGCGATCCGGCGTCACCATGCGTTCCACGGCTTCGGCCTCTGGGCCCTCGACGAGCGCGTCGGCTCGCCGCTCGTCGGTGTCGCCGGCCTCGCCTGGGTCGAGGGTCATGGGCCGGAGGTCGAGGCCGCGTACATCCTGCGGCGCGACCGCTGGGGCCGTGGATACGCCACCGAGGCGCTGCGAGCGGTGCTGCGCATCGGCCACGGCGAGCTGGGCCTCGAGCGGATCGTGGCGCTGGCGTATCCCGAGAACGACGCATCGCGGCGGGTGATGGAGAAGGCCGGCATGCGGCCCGACGGCACGGTCGAGGCCTACGGCCGCACGATGACGCGCCACGTATCGGGGTCGTAGCCGCCTAGCGCTTTCCCCCGGCCATCCTGGTTGCATCCGGGCGGCGACGCAGCCGCCACATCGCGATGATCCCGACGAGCGGCCCGAGCGCGAGGATGCCGAAGGCGAGCGCCCACGATCGCTGGTCGATCGGCTCGATGAGGCCGACGCCAACGATCGTCGCTGACGTGAGCAGGAACCCGGCCGCCGTCTGGAGCGACAGCGCCGATCCGGCGGTGCCGGGCGGGGCGAGCTCGCTGATGGCGGTCGAGAACTGGGCCGAGTCGGCCACCACGGTGATGCCCCACACCACGACGACGGCCAGGATCACCGCCGTCGGCGCACCGAACAGCAGGCCGGCGGCCACCGCGCTCGCACCCGAGAGGGCCATGGCCGCGATCGTGAGCGTGGTGCGTCCCAGCCGGTCCGCGAGCGCGCCGGCGGCGATGCACCCGATCGCCCCGGCCGCGACGACGAGGAACGCGACCGCGCTGGCGCCCTGTGCCGTGACGTCCCCGCTGAGCGCCAGGCTCGCGGCCAGGAAGGCGGGGACCCAGGTCCACATCGCGTACAGCTCCCACATGTGCCCGAGGTAGCCGAGGTTCGCGAGCCGGACCGATGGCTCCGCCAGCGCGGCGCGCGCCTGCCGCAGGCTCAGCCGGGCAGCGGGAACCGAGAGCGGTCCGTCGCGGACCGCGGCGAGCGCGATGAACGCGGCGAGCACGCCCGGCACGCTGCCGGCGAGCACCACCGGCCGCCAGTCGAGGTCGACGATCGCGCCGGCCGACCGCAGTGCGTGGGGCAGCGCCGAGCCCAGCGTGATCGCACCGATGAGCACGCCGACCGCCAGGCCGCGGTCTCGGCCGAACCAGCCGGCGAGCACCTTCATCGCCACCGGATAGACCGCCGCGATCCCGGCCCCGCTAAGCGCGCGCAGCGGCAGCGCCGTGGCGAGGTCGACGGCGAGCAGCGCGAAGGCGGCGTTGGCTGCGGCGGCGACGAACGCCCCTCCGGCCACCAGCCGCCGAGCGGGGATCACGTCGGCCGCCCCGGTCAGCGCCAGCACGAGCGCGCCGATCGCGAAGCCGACCTGGACGGCGACCGTCAGCAGCGCGGTCTCCAGGCCGTCGATCTGCCATTCGGCGGCGATGAGCGGCGCGACGGCGGCGGCACTGAACCAGGGAACGAGGGCGAGGACGACGGCGAGCGACATCGCCACGAGGACGCCCCAGCGCCCCCGTGGCTCGTCGATCATGTGTCGACCAGGAAGGACTCGACGAGGTCGTCGTAGCCGCGGAACGAGCTGCGCACGGTGTGGCCGCACTCCGGATCGGTGATGAGGGTGGCGCCCGGGATCCGCTCGGCCACGAGGCGCGAAGAGGCCACGGGAACGACCTGGTCGAGCTCGCCGGCGAGCACGAGCGCGGGAATCGCGATCTCCCCAAGGCGGGAAGTCACGAACGAGCTCGGGTCCAGGGTCGCCTTGAGCTCACCGATGAAGCGCTCCGGCGTCGCCGGCCGCGGCTGGAGCCGCGCGGCGGCCGCGAACGACCCGGACTCCTCCTCGCTGGCCGCCTTCATCAGCTGCGCCATGTTGCCGAAGAACGTGCCCCAGTCGCCGGTCTCGCCGAGCGCGATCCATCGGCCCATGCGCTCCGCCATCGAGGAGTCGGGTGGCGTCTCGGACGCGACCGCCGCCAGCACGAGGCGCTCGACGAGCTCCGGGTGGTCCACCGTCAGCCAGAGGCCGATCCGCCCGCCGCCGGACTCGGCCTCGATCGCCACCGGCGGCAGCTCCAGCTGGCGGAGCGCCGTCGCGACGGCGTCGGCGATCACGCGCGGATGCATGATCCGCTCGGCGTCGGCCGGGTCGTCGGGCAGCGGCCGGCCGAGGACGGTCACGGGGCGCGTGCGTGCGCGGCCCTCCCATCGGCGCTCGAGGACCTGCTCCGTCCCTGCCAGCGGCCGGAAGCCGGTCTCGACACCGCCGAGGACGACCACCGGCGTGCCGCTGCCGCCGCCCGCGAGCGTGAAGGCCTCGATCCGGCCGCCGCCGATCGGCATCGTCTGGGTGGGCACGTCGCCATGCTGCCAGATTCGCGACCCCGGTCGCGCGCGCTACCATCGGTCCATGGCCGAGATCAGCCGGGACGACGTCCTCCACGTCGCCCACCTCGCGAGACTTCACCTCACCGACGACGAGGTGGACCGCATGCGCGTGCAGCTGTCGAACATCCTCGAGGCGATCGAGACGCTCCGCGACGTCGACACCAGTGCGGTCGGCCCCACCGCCAGCGTCATCCAGCTCGAGAACGTCATGCGCGAGGACGTCGCGACGCCGGGCCTCACCCGCGACGCGGCCCTGGCCAACGCGCCGCTCCGCGACGACCCGTTCCTGCGCGTCCCGACGGTCCTGGAGGAGGGCCGCTGATGGCGCCGTATATACATATATACGCGAGCACGCCATGACAACGCTACCCCTCGCCGACCGCACGATCACCGAGGTCGCCGACGCGCTCCGCACCGGCGCCACCAGCTCTCGCGCGCTGACCGATGCCTGCCTCGAGCGCATCGACCATCACGCGGAGCGGCTGAACACCTTCCTGGCGATCGACGCCGATGCGGCCCGCGCCGCCGCGGATGCCGCCGACGGGGCGCTGGCGCGCGGCGAGGGGGCCGATCGGCCGCTGCTGGGCATCCCGTACGCGCTCAAGGACATCTTCGTGACCCGCGCCCTCGACGAGGACGGCAACGCGCTGCCGGGCGGCCTGCCGACGACGGCCGGCTCACGCATTCTCCAGGACTATCGGTCTCCGTATGCGTCGTCGGCGCAGGAGCGGCTGGAGGCTGCCGGCGCGATCCTCATCGGCAAGACGAACTGCGACGAGTTCGCGATGGGCTCGTCGAACGAGAACTCGGCCTTCGGCCCGGTGCGCAACCCGTGGGACGAGTCGACGGTGCCCGGCGGCTCGTCGGGAGGCTCCGCCGCGGCCGTCGCCAGCGGCCAGGCCTACTTCGCCCTCGGCACCGATACCGGCGGCTCGATCCGACAGCCCGCCAGCCTCACCGGCACGGTCGGCATGAAGCCGACGTACGGGCGGGTGAGCCGATACGGGATGGTCGCGTTCGCCTCCAGCCTCGACCAGTGCGGGCCGTTCGCGCGCAGCGTGCGCGACCTCGCGATCGTGCTGGGCGCCCTGGCCGGGCACGATCCGCGCGACTCGACGAGTGTGGACACGCCGGTGCCGGACTACGGCGCGAGCCTGACCGGTGACGTGCGCGGCCTGCGTCTCGGCGTCCCGCGCGAGTACTTCGTGGCCGGCATGGAGCCAGGCGTCGAGTCCGCCGTGCGTGCCGGCATCGAGGTGCTGCGCGACCTCGGCGCGGAGATCGTCGACGTCAGCCTGCCGTCCACCGATCGCGGACTCGCGACGTACTACATCATCGCCCCGGCCGAGGCGAGTGCGAACCTCGCGCGCTACGACGGCGTCCGCTACGGCGCGAGCGCCGGCGCCGACGAGCTGTGGGAGAACTACGACCGTACCCGCGGCTCGGGCTTCGGCGCCGAGGTGAAGCGGAGGATCATGCTCGGCACGTACGCCCTCTCGGCGGGCTACTACGACGCCTACTACGTCAAGGCGCAGCAGGTCCGGACCCTGATCAAGGCCGAGTTCGACGACGTCCTCGGCACCGTCGATGCGATCCTCGCGCCGACCTCGCCGACCGTTGCCTTCAAGATCGGTGCAAAGGTCGACGACCCGCTGGCGATGTACCTGAACGACGCGTGCACGCTGCCGGTGAACATCGCCGGCCTGCCGGGCATCAGCGTGCCGTGCGGCCTCTCGGACGGCCTGCCGGTCGGGCTCCAGGTCATCGGCCGTGCCTTCGACGAGGCCACCGTCCTGCGCGTGGCCGATGCCTACGAGCGCGCCGCCGGCTTCGCCGACCTGCGGCCGCCGACAGCACACGATTGAGCGATTTGATGGTGCCTACAATGCCCGCCCCTGAGGCGGGCGCACCGAATACGGAGGGCTGGTATGGCGACGCTGACTGATTACCCGATGTCCGCTCGACGTTGCGGCGATGGACATCGCCCGCGCGCGGCAGTGGTACGACGAGAAGCTCGGCCTCGTCCCCTCGAAGGAGGAGATGGGCGGCATGGCGCTCTGGTATCGGACCGCAGCGACCTGGTTCCTCCTCTACCAGACGGAGTCCGCCGGGACCGCCCAGAACACGGTCGGCGGGTGGGAAGTGACCGGCATCGAGGAGCTGATGGACGACCTCCGAGCGCGCGGCGTCACGTTCGAGGAGTATGACTTCGGCGATGGGATGAAGACCGTCAACGGCCTGATGACGATCCCGCCCGGCTTCAAGACGGCATGGTTCCAGCGACAGCGAGGGCAACACCTTCGAGCTCACCGAGGTGCTCTCGACGAGCGAGTGACGCTCGTTCCGCGTCGCCTGGGGTTGACCGTGCTCGCCAAGCAAGACAACGTGTGCGGATGCGCATTGGACAGCTGGCCCGGACGCTGGGTGTGAGTGCTGACACCCTGCGCTTCTACGAACGCAGTGGCTTCCTGTCGCGCCCAATCCGCGAGGAGAACGGCTACCGGGACTACGGTCCCGTTGAGATCGAGCGCATCAGGCTCCTGCTCGACCTGCGCCGGCTCGACCTGCCCCTCGAAGATGCTGCGAGATTGGCGGGCTGGTGCCAGAGCGGGCACTGCACCGAGACGACGGCCGAGCTGCCGCAGGCGATTGCGGCCAAACGGGACGACCTTCGGCGCCGAATCGCCGGCCTCCAGGACCTCGAGGCCCGTTTGACGTCCCTCGAGCGGCACCTCGGCCTTGTCGAGCTGCCGATGGCCGGCGCGACCGGCCAATGCTGCGCGGCAGCGGCGGTCGTCCATGGTGCCGGCGACGTCGCCGCGCCGGTCCAACCGGTCTAGGCCGGGGCGCCCCCGACGGATCGGCCTCGGCCACGGCCACCAGGCGATCGAGTGCGGCCTCCTGCTCGGCAACGATCGCGGCCGCGGCGGCGGTTGACCGCCGGCGGGCAGGCCCGAAGACCGATGCCTCCACGTGCGTGCCGCTGGCAAGCTCGGTGAGGCGGTAGAGCGTGGTCAGCTGCCCGAGGCCCGGGTGGCGCACCCGTCTCGCGAACGCGTCGAACGGGCGCCAGTCGACGATCTCCTCGACCGTCTTCAGGCGCCCGACCACACACGAGGCAATGCTTCCAGTGCCGCGTCGCCCGGGGGACAGGTCCTCGACGCTCGCCATGCCCTCCCACCTCATGCGACGGTCCGCGCTGGTGAGCAGCTCCCAGGCCGCCGCCGGGGGGATCGGGAGGAGGCGTTCGGTACGGTTCAGCTGCCCGCCGGACGGCGGAGGGCTGATCGGGCGGAGCTGCTCCCCGGCCCATCGCGTGCCGAGGTCGAGTACGTGGCAGCGCACGGTCCCGAGCCCCTCGTATTGCTCGGTGAGCCCGATCATGTCGAGTTCCCGTGGGTCGAGGTCGAGCGCGAGCATCGCCGCATCGGTCAGCAACAGATAGCTCCGGGCGCCGGCGGCTCGCTCCACGCTGCTCCCCTTCAGCAATCGATGGGCGAGGATCACGTCGCGACCTGCCAGCTCCGAGCGACCGGCGATCCGCTGTCGGAGAACGTCGCCCATGTGGCAGACGAACTTCAGGTCGAGGGCGGGAATGCGCCGACACGCGTCGCACGAGCAGGTCGTGGCTTGGGAAACGCTCTGCAGCCGCCGCTGGAAGGCGAAATACGCGGCATCGACGGTGTCGAGCAGCATGCTGCCCGTCACGAGGCCGGCATCGGCCCAGAAGAGCGCCGCGTCACCCTCGAGTTTCTCCAGACGAAACGCGCCGCGAAGCCGTCCGACGATGGTCTCGATGAAGTCGCCCGCGATGAGCGGCCCATGCTCGGGGTCGCTCTCGGCGAGGTACGCCGTGTACCCGGACAGATCGGCAAGGAGAAGGTAGCCACTCTCCAACCGGCGCTCGCTGGGGCTCATGTGCCACCTCCGAGAGTGGCCGCCTCGTCCGCAACGGCGCCCCGGGCGCCAACCGGAGCCGTCCGTGCCTCGAGGATCGCCTTCAGTCGATGGAGCTCCGCCACCTCGCCTCGCCGGATCTCGCCGCCGACCAGGGGCTCGAGCAGGCGGCGCCAGCCCCGGAGCCGGAAGCTCCCCGTCGTCGACAGTCGCGCGCCGAGGTCGTCGCGCTCGACTGCCATCTCGGCTTCCCACTCGAAGGCGGATGCGTCATGTGGTACACGACCCGCCGGTCCGGCTCGACAGTCGTTGCCTCGTATCTGATCGGGCCTTTGAAAGGTCCCTTGATCAGCGTGAATGACCCGGCGGAGCCCACGTGGATCTGGCCGGGGGTATCGGGCTGCACGTCGCGCATGTCCGTCCATTCGGGCCAACGCGCGATGTCGTTGATGGCGGCGAACACATCCGGTGCCTGGCGGGCGACGCCGACCTGACCTGCGTAGCTGATCATCGGTCTCCTCCGTTCGTATGCCGTTCGATGACTCATGTCGTCGATCCGCGGCTGACGCTAGGACCTGAAGCCGCTCCAAGGTCAATACCCCTTCGCGCTAGACTGCGTCGAGATGCCCGAAGTCAGCCATGTCCGGATCGCCGTGCGCGACCAGGCCACGCTCAGCCGCGTCCTGCGTGAGGGCGGCGCCCAGAGTTTCCCGCAGTGGCTCTATGCCGAGCCCGCGGACGAGAATCGCATCATGTGGTGGGGCATCCGCTCGGCGCCCACCCAGTTCCTCGACGTCCCCGCGGCCGACGACCCGCGCTTCCGTCTCTTTCCGCAGGCGGTCGACGACTGGACTGATCCCCCGCGCGGCCTCGTCCTCGCCACGGTCGACGCGGACCGGGCGGCCGCCGACCTCGCCCCGGCGCTCGGCGACGCCTGGCACGACACCGGCATCGACGAGCTGCTCGGCGCGAACTGCCGGCGGATGACCCTCGGACGCGGCGAGCTCGTCCTCGCCGAGCCATCGACCGAGGGCTACGCGGCGGCATGCCTGGCCCGCTTCGGCGAGGGACCGATCGCGGTGGCGCTCGACGGCACGACCGCGTTCGGCCGCCCCTCGACGAGGAACCCGATCAACGACGGGCGCGCGACGTACGTGCGCATCGGCCCTCGGCCAGCGCCGATCCTCATCTTCCTGCCGGCGGGATGACCTCGGCCGACGCCGAGCATCGCAGGGCCGTCGAAGCCTGGCGGAGCCAGCGCTACGCGCGCCTCCGCGGCGAGATGAGCTGGCTGACCCTCGCCGGGCTCGGCTGGCTGAAGCCCGGCGTCAACCGCATCGGCTCGGCCACCGATGCCGACGTCGTGCTGCCGGGCGGGCCGTCGTTGGCCGGGACCGTGACCGTGGATGGCCGCGGCGCCACCGCCGACGGGGCGTTCCGCCACGGCGGCCAGCCGGCGCGCGGCCTCGAGCTGACCAGCGACGCCGATGGCGAGCCGACGCTCCTCGAGCTCGGTGCGCTGCGCCTGTGCCTGATCGACCGCGGCGGCCGCCTCGCGGTCCGGACCTGGGACACCGATGCCGCCGCGCGCCGGGCGTTCGAGGGGATCGACCACTGGCCGGTCGATCCTGCCTGGCGCCTCGAGGCACATCTCGAGGCCACGCCGGGCCGGACGATCGAGGTCCCGGACGTCTTCGGCGCCATCGAGCCGCAGGCGTCGCCCGGCGACGTGGCGTTCGAGGTCGGCGGACGGACGCATCGGCTCCAGGCGCTCCGCGGCGGCGACCTCGGCGAGCTGTGGCTCATCTTCGGTGACGCGACGAACGGGGACGAGACGTACGGGGGCGGCCGGTACCTCTACACCGCTGCGCCCGACGCCGACGGCGCGGTCGTGGTCGACTTCAACCGCGCCTACAACCCGCCCTGCGTCTTCACGCACTACGCGACCTGCTCGATGCCGTGGCCGGCGAACCGCCTGCCGATCCGGATCGAGGCCGGCGAGCAGGCGTGGCGGGGCGGCGCCCCCACCCCCCTCCTCCCTCTTCCCTGGCCGCTAGACTCAGCACCGATGAGCAGCCAGCCCGCCACGCGCCGCGCCCCCGCCGACTTCCTCAACGATCGGGTGCGCTCGATGCCGCCCTCGGGCATCCGTCGCTTCTTCGACATGCTCAACGAGATGAAGGACGTCATCAGCCTGACGATCGGGGAGCCGGACTTCACGACGCCCGAGCCGATCACGGCGGCCGCCATCCGCAGTCTCGAGGCGGGTGAGACGCACTACACCGCCAACGGCGGGATGATCGAGCTGCGCGAGCTCATCGCCGCCAACCTGCGGGACCGATACGGGGTCGAGTACGACCCACGGACCGAGCTCATCATCACCGTCGGCGCCTCCGAGGGCGTCGACGCCTCACTCCGGGCCACGATCAACGCCGGCGACGAGGTGATTCACCACGAGCCGTGCTTCGTTGCCTACGCCCCGTGCATCCAGCTCGCCGGCGGCGAGGCGATCGGCGTCAGCACGACCGACGCGACCGACTTCCGCGTCACCGCCGAGATGATCGTCGCCGCGATCACGCCGCGGACGAAGGGCATCTTCCTCGGCTACCCGAACAACCCGACCGGCGCGGTGCTCGATCGGCCGGAGCTCGAGGCCATCGCCCGCGTCGCCGAGGAGCACGACCTGCTCGTGTACAGCGACGAGATCTACGATCGGCTCGTCTACGGCGACCACGAGCACGTCGCCTTCAGCTCGCTGCCGGGGATGCGTGAGCGGACGATCCTGCTCGGTGGCTTCAGCAAGAGCTACGCGATGACCGGCTGGCGCATCGGCTGGGTCGCCGCGCCGGCGGAGCTGATGGCCGGCATCGCCAAGGTCCACCAGTACGGGATCATGTGCGCGCCCACTTCGGCCCAGTACGCCGCCATCGAGGCGCTTCGCAACGGCGAGCCGCATCTCCAGGCGATGCGCGCCGAGTACGACCGCCGCCGTCGCTTCATCACCGATCGCTTCAACGAGATCGGACTGCCCACCTTCGAGCCGATGGGCGCCTTCTACTGCTTCCCGCACGTGACCGATGCCACCGGCCTCGACGAGACCGACTTCGCCGAGCGGCTGCTGGCCGAGGAGCGGGTCGGTGTGGTGCCCGGCTCCGCCTTCGGCCCGTCCGGCGCCGGCCACGTACGCGTCTGCTACGCCACCGCCTACGAGGAGATCGTCGAGGCGATGGTCCGGATCGAGCGATTCGTGGGGCGCCACCGCGCGTGACGCTCCAGGGGCCGGGCCGCGCCGCCGCGTTCTCCACGACCGCCGACGCCTACGCCGCGACGATGGCCCCGGCGCTCGAGCCGGTTGCACGCGAGGTCGTGCGGCGAGCGCGACTGCTCCCCGGGGAGCGCGTGCTGGACCTGGGAACCGGGACCGGGACCGCGGCGGCCTGGCCGGTGGCGACGGACGACACGTGACCGGCCTCGACGCGGCGCCGGGGATGCTCGAGATCGCGCGTCACACATATCCGGGCATCGACTTCATCGACGCCGACTTCGGAGCCATCCCGCTGCCGATGCCTCGTTCAACGCCGTCCTCGCGGTCCACGCCCTGCTCTTCGCCGACGACCCGGTCGTCACGCTTGCCGAGTGGCTCCGCGTGACCCGTCCCGGCGGCCGGCTGTCGCTGTCGGTACCGGGTCCGCAGGAGGCTGCGCCGAGCAGCGTCCTCGGAGGAGTCTACGAGCGCTTCGGCATCGGATTCGGCGACTACCCGGCCGCCTCCGACGTTGCCGGCTGGGCAGCCGACGCCGGATGGTCGGCCGTGGAGACAGACGCCGACGCGACGGTCGCCATCCCGCTCGCCGACGAGGAGCACTTCCGAACGTGGACGAGCGTCGCGGCGCGCGAGCGCGCCACCGCGGGCTGGAGCGCAGACGAGCGCGAGCGCCTGAACCGCGAGCTCATGGCCGCCTCACCGCGAGCGGCCGACGGCAGCTACCGGATCCCGTTCGGCGCCCTCTACCTGACCGCGGTGCACGCGTGAGCCTCGGCGACCTCCTTCGCGTCGCGCCCGGCACGCGGCCCGACCTCGCGGCGATCGATCCGGCCGGCACGCCTGGCTTCGACGGCGACAAGGCCGCGGCGCGCGACCGCCTGGACGAGCTCCGCGACGAGCTGGCCGAGTTCCAGGAGCGGCTGTGGGCGGAGCAGGGGCAGTCGCTGCTCATCGTGCTCCAGGCGCTCGACGCCGGCGGCAAGGACGGCCTCATCCGCAAGGTGGTGACCGCCTTCAATCCGCAGGGAACCCGCGTGACCGGCTTCGGGGTGCCGTCCGAGGAGGAGCTGCGCCACGACTTCCTGTGGCGGGTGCACGCCGCCACCCCCGGCAAGGGCCGCATCGGTGTCTTCAACCGGTCGCACTACGAGGACGTCTTGGTCGTGCGGGTCAAGGAGCTCGTGCCCGAATCGGTCTGGCAGGACCGCTACGAGCGCATCAACGCCTTCGAGGCGCATCTC
Source organism: uncultured Chloroflexia bacterium (assembly GCA_963844415.1). GTDB lineage: Bacteria > Chloroflexota > Limnocylindria > QHBO01 > QHBO01 > JACDBZ01. Next base: position 170,826 of record CAWJOA010000004.1, on the reverse strand, counting down.
GCCGCGAACTCGACGCGGATCGTGAAGCTCTACCTCCACGTCAGCCGCGAGGAGCAGCGTGCGCGGTTCCAGGCGCGGCTCGACGACCCGGCGAAGCACTGGAAGTGGGACTCCGGCGACCTGGAGACGCGCGAGCGATGGCCGGCCTACCAGGCCGCGTATACCGATGCGCTCGAGCGGTGCTCGACCGACGTCGCGCCGTGGTTCGTGATCCCGGCCGACCACAAGTGGTACCGCGACCTCGCGGCGGCCGAGATCCTGGCCGAGACGGCGCGCGCGATGGACCCGCAGTGGCCGGAGCCCGAAGCGGGCCTGGCGGGAGTGACGATCCCGGACTGAGCCGCCTCAGCCGGCGTGCATGAGGCAGGCGCGCGCGAAGGCGAGGAGCCCGTCGATCGCCCGGGCACCGGACTCGGTGGTGGCCGACAGCTCGATTTTCGGATCCTCGGCGACCATTCGCCAGATCTCCTGGACGGTGTCGGTTGCCTCGTCCAGCTGGGCATCGGTCTGGAGGCGAAGGCCCCGGATCGAAGCCCATCGGTGAACCTGTCCGCGCAGGATCCACGGTCCCCCGGGATCCGCGCCGGCGGGGGAGTACTGGTAGTCGAGGAGCCCGACGTCGGCGGCCACGAACACGCGAAGCCGGCCGTTATCGGGGTTGACCGCCACGTGGGTGGCGTACTCGTCGGCCTTCAGCTCGCCAACCTGCCGCTGCAGGAGGGCCCGGGCCCGGCCCAGCTCGTCCCATTCGCCGATCTTCATCGGGGCGGAGCATAGCGCCTCGCTCGGTACAATCGGGCGTATGGCGGTCACGACACGGACTGAGTACGAGACGGTGATCGGCATCGAGGTCCACGCCCAGCTGCGGACCGAGTCGAAGATGTTCTGCGGCTGCCCGACCGCGCCGCCCGACGGAGCGCCGGACGAGCCGAACACCCGGGTCTGCCCCGTCTGCCTCGGGCTGCCGGGCACGCTCCCGGTCATCAACCGCCGCGCGGTCGAGCTCGTGATGCTCACCGGCCTCGCACTCGACTGCCATGTCGAGACCGATGCGGTTCGCTTCGAGCGCAAGAACTACTTCTACCCCGACCTGCCGAAGGGCTACCAGATCAGCCAGTACGCGCTGCCGCTGACGTCGAACGGCAGCCTGGTGGTGCCGGTCCCCGGCGAGGGCGGCGAGGTGACGATCGGGATCACCCGCGCGCACCTCGAGGAGGACACCGCGCGGATGCAGCACGCCGGTCGCGGCTACAGCGTCGTCGACTTCAACCGCGCCGGCGTCCCGCTCATGGAGATCGTCACCGAGCCTGATCTCCGTACGCCGGCCCAGGCGCGCGCCTACGGCGAGACGCTGCGCGAGCTGCTGCGTGCCATCGGCGCCAGCAACGCGGACATGGAGGCGGGCAGCATGCGGATCGAGGGCAACGTGAGCATCCGGCCCGTCGGGTCCGCCGCGTTTGGCACGAAGGTCGAGGTCAAGAACCTCAACAGCTTCCGCTCGCTCGAGCGCGCGCTCGCCTTCGAGGTCGAGCGACACGCCGCTGCCCTCGAGCGCGGCGAGACGCTCGTGCAGGAGACCCGCGGCTGGGACGAGGCTGCCGGGCGCACCGTGGTTCAGCGCTCGAAGGAGGAGGCCAACGACTATCGCTACTTCCCGGAGCCGGACCTGCCGCCGCTGCGACCCTCGCCCGAGTGGGTTGCCGAGCTGCGTGCCCGGTTGCCGGAGCTGCCGGCGCAGCGGCGCACCCGCTACACCGATGCGCTCGGACTGTCGGTCTACGACGCCGGCGTGCTCACCTCCGACGCGGCCCTGGCCGCCTATTTCGACGCGGTCGTCGCCGCGGGCGTGCCCCCCAAGGTCGCGGCCAACTGGGTCACCGGCGAGCTCAGCCGGTTGCTCAACCAGCACGCCGCCGAGGGGCTGCGGGCCGATCGCGTCGCGCTGCGTCCCGAGGGGCTGGCCGAGCTCATCGGTGAGGTGGAGGCGGGCAAGGTGTCGGCCGCGAACGCGAAGGCGGTGCTCGCGACGGTGTTCGAGACGGGGGAGTCGCCACGGGCGGTCATCGAGCGCGAGGGCCTGGCACAGGTTTCGGACGCATCGGCGATCGAGGCCGAGATTGCGATCGTCCTCGCCGAGCACGCCGAGCAGGTCGCAGAATACCGAGCGGGGAAGACCCAGGTGCTGAAGTTCCTGGTGGGACAGGTGATGCGGCGTACCGCCGGCCGGGCCGACGCGCGCGTCGTGAACGACGAGCTACTGCGACGATTGAACGCAGACGACGGAGGGTGACCATGAACCGGCCCAGCCTCTCGCACGGCGAGCTCCGCGCGACCTCGACGATGATCGCGGCCATCCTGCTGACGCTGGCGCTGGTGACGCCGGCCCTCGGCGGCGTGATCCAATGCCAGCTACAGGCCACCGTCGGCGGTGGCTCGGCGACCGTCGTCGAGACCGGTGAAGAGGTGCTCATCGAGGGCTTCGGCTTCCCACCCGGCGCGATGGTCTTCATCACCTACTCGGTGGACGGCGCGGTCATCGCGGATGAGTCGGTGACGGAGACCGCCGACGGGACCGGCCTGTTCGAAACGACCGTGACCCCGGACCCAGGGGAGGAGGGCCTGTGGAGCGTCGAGGCCGACGTTCCCAAGCAGTGCACCGCCACGACCGCGTTTGAGGTCGTCGCCGCCCCGGCAACGCCGAGCCCGTCACCCACCCCGACGCCGGCGCCGACTCCATTGGGCGAGTTGCCGAACGTCGCGGCCGACGAGCCGCGGTCGCCGACGGCCCTGATCCAGGGCGCGGCGCTCCTGACGGCGGCCGTGATCTGGCTGTCACGGCGCCGTCTGGCACGTCTCCTGCGCTGACGTCGTGGCGGGGGTTTCGCTGCGTCTCGCGGCCATGCAACGCGATCCGTGACTCGTCGCGCGCGGCTGGGTCAACCCCGCCAGCCGAGCTCTCCGGGCGGCGCTCCCATCTGACATCGCCCGGCACGGGTCATGCGTTCTGACCCAGCGGGACTCGCACGAGGTATCGGCATGCGCATCGCCCAGGTGGCTCCCCTTATCGAGAGCGTTCCTCCCGCCGGCTACGGCGGGACCGAGCGAGTCGTCTCCTACATCACCGAGGAGCTCGTCCGCCAGGGGCATGAGGTGACGCTGTTCGCGAGCGGGGACTCGAAGACCGCCGCTCGGCTCGTGGCCGGAACACCGACGGCGCTGCGGCTCCGAGACGACGTGATCGACCCGCTGGCCCACATGATCGTTCAGCTCGAGCAGGTGGCTGCGGAGGCGTCGAACTTCGACGTCATCCACTGGCACCTCGACTACTTCCACTTCCCGATGTCGCGGCGCCTCGGCGTCCCGCAGCTCACGACGCTCCACGGCCGGCTCGACATCCCGGACATCCACCCGGTGTATGCCGAGTTCGGTGACATGCCGCTCGTCTCGATTTCCATGGACCAGCGTGCGCCGTTGCCGCACGCCAGGTGGGTCGGCTCGGTGCATCACGGCCTGCCGCCGGACGAGTTCTCGCCGTCGTACGAGACTGGCCGCTACCTCGCCTTCCTCGGCCGCATCTCGCCCGAGAAGCGGGCCGACCGGGCCATCGAGGTCGCGCGCCTTGCCGGCCTTCCACTGAAGATCGGCGCCAAGGTCGACGACGTGGACCGGGAGTACTTCACACGGCACATCGAGCCGATGCTCGAGGCGGACCACGTGGAATTCGTTGGCGAGGTCGCCGGCCAGGAGAAGGCGGACCTGCTTCGACATGCCGCCGCCCTCGTCTTCCCCATCGACTGGGCAGAGCCGTTCGGTCTCGTGATGATCGAGGCGATGGCCTGCGGCACCCCGGTGATCGCGAACCGCATCGGGTCGGTCCCGGAGGTGGTCGACGACGGTGTGAGCGGCTTCATCGTTCGATCGACGAAGCAGGCGGTCGATGCGGTCCGCCGAGTCGGTGAGCTAAGCCGCGAGCAGGTGCGCGCCTCCTTCGAGCGGCGGTTCACGGTCGAGCGCATGACCCGCAACTACGTCGACGTCTACGCGCGGCTGATCGCCGATGGAGCGGCCGCAGGTGATCCGGCAGTGTTCAGCGTCGCTGAGCCGGCGACACCCGAGACCAGGAGGGCGCAGGTCGCCGAGGTCTGACCGCCGCGATCACGGCGCCCCGGTCCCGCGACCGAGGGCGAGGATCGCATCGAGATCCACGTCGGCAAGGCCGTCCACGACCATCTCGGCCGAGCCGACGCGCTCAGCAGGCCCGATCCCGACCACCGCCATGCCAGCCGCGTGCCCGGCGGCCACACCATCGGCCGCGTCCTCGAAGACGACGCAGTCACCGGGCGGCAGGTCGAGGGCCGCCGCCGCCGCGAGGAACAGGTCGGGAGCCGGCTTGGCGGCATCGACCGTGTGACCGTCGCAGACCGCGTCGAAGCGGTCGTCGATCCCGAGTCGGTCGAGGACCTCGCGCGCGTTTCGGCTGGCGGATGCGATGGCCACCCGCAGTCCGCGCGTTCGGGCGGCCTCCACCAACTCGACGGATCCGGGCAGCACATCGCTCGGCGTCATCGTCTGGAGCAGCTCCCGGTAGTAGCCGTTCTTGCGATCCATGAGGACGTCGGCTTCGGCTTCGGACACGGTCCGTTGGCCGAGCACCCGACCCAGGGATTCCCGACGGCTGATGCCGCGCAGCGCCTCGTTTGCCTGCCGGTCAAATGGCAACCCCGCCTCGTCGGCCATCCGCTGCCACGCCCGGTAATGGAGCTCGGCGGTGTCGGTGATGACGCCGTCGAGATCGAAGATGAGGCCTCGAACCGTCATGACTCAGACGCGGCGGCCGGCGGCTGACGGAGGTCGATGTCGACCCTCCGGCCGCGATGCACGAGCTTGAAGGCGAGGCGCGTCCAGTGCGATGGCAGTTGCGGCCGGGTCACGACCGCGTCGCCCTCCAGTCGAACGCCGCCGAAGCCGAATACAAGTGCCTGCCACAGCCCGCCGGCCGACGCCCCGTGGATGCCGTCGGCGGTGTTGCCTCGAATGTCCCCCAGGTCGGCCCGGGCGGCTCGCATGAAGTGGGTATACGCGTCATCGACCTGGCCGACTCGCACGGCCATGATTGATTGAATGGCAGGCCCGAGCGAAGAGCCGTGGGTGTGATCGGTGCGGGCGGTGTAGTAGGCGTAGTTCGCGGCGAGCTCCGCCGGGGTCAGCAGGTCGGGCAGCAGGTAGGCGAGCATGAGCACGTCGGGCTGCTTGATGACCTGCGTGCGCGCGGCCCCCTCGATCCCAAGGATCGACTGCATCGAGCTCGTCCGCCCGGCGTACTCGGCGAGGTCGACGTCCTGGAGCGAGAAGTAGCCGTCGAACTGCTCGACGAGCCCGGTCCGCTCGTCACGCGGAACCTTGATCGCGTCGGCGACCTCGCGGAACCTCGCCGCCGCCTCCGGTGCCGCGCCGAGGCGAGCGCCCCGCTCGGGATCGGCTCCGCGAAGCCAATCGGTCAGGTCGGCTGCCGTTCGGAGATGCCACGCCGCGAAGTGGTTGGTGAACGCGTTGTTGTCGACGTGCTCGTGGTACTCATCGGGGCCGATCACGTCCGAGAACTCGTAGCGGCGCGTCTCGGCGTTCCACTCCGCGCGGCTCGCCCAGAAGCGAGCGGTCTCCAGCACGAGCTCGGCGCCGCGCTCGAGCATGAAGCCATCGTCCTCGGTGGCCGCCCAGTACGCCATGACCGCGTGGGCGACGACGGCCGACACGTGGATCTCGATGTCGCCGGTCCAGATTCGGGTCAAGCGCGTCGGGTCTCCGGCGTCCGGAGCCCAGCGTGGCGTGACCTCGTCCCCGGTGTCGGCGCTCTCCCATGGGATCTGCGCCCCCTCGAATCCGCCGGCAGTGGCCTTGCGGCGGGCGCCCGGCAGTCGGTGATGGCGGTACGAGAGCAGGTCGCGGGCGATCAAGGGGTGCACGTGGGTGAAGAACGGCAGCATGAACGACTCCGTGTCCCAGAAGACGTGGCCGTGGTACCCGAAGCCGGATAGGGTCTTGGCGCCGATGCTGACCTGGTCGTCGCCCCGCGGCGCGGCGATCAGCAGGTGGTACAGCGAGCTTCGTATGGCGAGCTGGGCCTCCGCATCGCCGTCGATCACGACGTCGGACAGGGCCCAGTCGCGCTCCCACGCGGCGGCCGATGCGGCGAAGAGGCTGTCGAAGTCCTCGCCGGCCAGCGCCGCGAGGCGCTCTGTCGAGGTGCGGTCCGTATCGGCGGCCTCGCGCGAGGACGAGACCACGACGACCTTCTCGACGACCGCGGTCTGGCCGGGCGTGGCGTCCCAGCGCGCGACCGTGGTGGGACGTCTCGAGTCCTCCAGCCCACGAATCTCGGCCTCGACGCCACGGGCCCCCAGTCGCGTCGTGAGGGTGACCGAGATCCCCGACTGCGTGGCTCGGACCGTCATCGACGCGACCGAGCCGTCGACGCGCTGGCTGGCCCAGTCGAGATGGGTCACACCGTCCCGGTTGCCGCTCGCCTCCAGCGGAGCCCGCACCTCCACCACGCCCGTGAAGTCCACAGACGTGATCGAGCAACGAAGCGCCCCGATGTCAGGCCCGGCAAGCGAGGCGAAGCGCTCGAAGGCCAGTCGTGCCGTCACACCTCGTGGGCTGCGCCACGTGACGTCGCGCCGCAGCAGGCCGGTCCGGAGATCCAGTGCGCGCCGATAGTCGAGGATCGTGCCGTTCGCCAAGGAAACAGGCTCGCCGTCCACGGTGATCTCGAGCGCGGTCCAGTCCGGCAGGTTGGCGAGCTCGCTGACCGCGATGGGATGGGGCACGAAGATGCCGTGCATGAAGGTCGCGGCCTGGTCCCCTGGATAGCCCTCCTCGAGGCTGCCCCGCGTCGAGAAGCGCCCGTTGCCGATGGTGAAGGCGGTCTCGGCGGCGCGCGAGCGTGACGAATCGAGGTGCTCCTCGACCATGAGCCAGCCGGGGCGATCCGGACGTACTGGAGCCGGCGCTGACATCTCTCCCCTCAGGTAAGGTGCGTGGGGTGCAACAACGGCGCCGGGACGATCCGTCCGTCGGCGTCCGAGGGACAATGCCACAGGCGGACGAGGGACGTCGGGATCCCGAACATCACCGGCGGGACGCGGGTACGCTGCGCGGGTGCCCGGTGTGACGCCAGCCGATCCGCCCTGCTCCGCTTCGCGCACGACCTCCTCGTGAGATGACCGCGCAGGCCGGGCGGGCCGCCCGTCGCGGCAGCTGGCACCGACGCGCCGACGTGGCGCTGCTGGTCCTGGCCCTCGCGCTCTCGTTGTTCACGACGCTCATCGTCGTCGTGCCGGAGATGGTTCCAGCCGTCGTTAACGACCGGCTCCAGACCCTGATCCTCACGGCCGCCCTCCTCGTCTCGATCGCGGTCTCCGCCCTCGCGTGGAGCCGCGGCCGCGTGGCACACGATGCAGCGGCGCTCCTCCGCGGTTCCGCCTTCGCCGTACTGGCGCTCCTCAACGGCCTGACCTTGGCCGTTGAGCTCGTCGGCGCCGACGCCGCCATCGGAGCCACGCTCGAGGACCCCGGGCAGCTGCCGTTGATCGCCGGCATCGTGGGTCGCGGCACCGCCGCCGCTCTCCTCATTGCCGCCGGCTGGGCGGCGCTCAACCGCCGCACGCCGGCGTTGCGGCCGTTGCTGGTGCTGATCGGTCCCGCCCTGGCGGTCGGCATCCTGCTCCTCATCGGAATCGTCCTTCGCGAGCGGCTGCCGATGCTCGCGCCGCAGGAGGCCCTCGACGCCATCGCGGCCGATCCGACCGCGCCGCTGCCGCCCGGGTCGGCGCCGGTCCTCGTCGTCGCCCAGAGCGCCATCGGCGCCGCGTTCATCGTCGCCGCCCTGCTGGCGCACCGGGCGTACCGACGGAGCGGGCGCGCCGGCGACGCGCTCCTTGCCGCCGGCTTCCTCATCGCCGCCTTCAGCCAGGTCCACTCCGCCATCCATCCGGGCGGCTACACGTCGGTCGTGACCACCGGCGACCTCCTCCGCCTGGCCTTCTACGTGGTGCTGCTGGTCGGGATCGTGGTCGACAGCCGCGACGACCTCGCCGAGCTTCGTGCGGCGACGATGGAGGTCCGGCGCCTCGCCGAGGCGGAGTTTGTGGCGGCGACGCTCGAGGAGCGGGCTCGCCTCGCCCGCGAGATCCACGACGGCCTGGCGCAGGATCTTTGGTACGCGAAGCTCAAACAGAGCCGCCTCGCGCAGATCGCGGCGTTCGACGGCGAGCCGAAGCGGTTGAGCGAGGAGGTCGCGAACGCCATCGACGATGCGCTGGCTGAGGCGCGTCATGCCATTGCCGCGATGCGTGGCGGCTCGGAGAGCGGGCCGCTGTTCGACCTCCTGCAGCGCCAGGTCGACGACTTCTCGGACCGCTTCGCGGTCCGTTCCGAGCTGAGCCGTGCTGGACCCGAGCCAGAGATCGGAATGCGGGCGCGGGCCGAGGTCGTGCGCATCGTGCAGGAGGCGCTCACCAACGTGCGAAAGCACGCCGACGCCACCGTCGTCCGTGTCAACGTGGCAAGCGGCGACGACCTGCGCATCGCGGTGGTCGACAACGGCCGCGGCTTCCGACCTGACGCCGTGGATGGAGGCTTCGGGCTCGACAGCATGCGGCAGCGCGCCGCGCTCATCGGCGCCACACTGTCGATCAGCTCGAAGCCGCAGGATGGCAGCCGGGTGGAGCTGGTGCTGCCGTTGCGAGGAGAGGAGGGACCGGGTGGAGGGTGACGCGCCCATCCGCGTGTTGCTGGTCGACGACCATGCCCTCGTGCGCTCGGCCATTCGGCAGGCGCTCGACGCCCCCGACATCGAGGTCGTGGGGGAGGCGCGCAACGCGGAGGAGGCGCTCGAGCTTGCGCCCCAGCTGCGTCCCGATGTGCTGCTGCTCGACATCGACCTGCCCGGCATGAACGGGATCGAGGCAGTCCGCGAGCTCGCGCCGCGCCTCCCGGAAACGCGGGTCGTGATGCTGACCGTGTCGACCGATCGGCGCGACCTGCTCGAGGCGATGCGGCACGGCGCCGCTGGCTACCTCACCAAGGACCTCACCGGCGATGCCCTGCAGCGGGCCGTGCGCGGCCTCCGGCGCGGCGATCTTGCCATGTCGCGCCAGCACGCGGCCGAGGTCGTCAAGGACCTCCAGCGCGGAGGCCGCGGGAGCGTCCGCGACGAGATGGGCGGGCTGTTGAGCTCGCGCGAGCAGGAGGTGCTGCGTCTCCTGGCCGAGGGTCTCACCGATCGCGAGATCGCGGGTGCCCTGGCCATCTCGCCCAGGACGGTCGAGAGCCACGTCAGCGCCGTGCTGCGCAAGCTCGGTGTCAGAAATCGGGCGGAGGCCGCCCAGCGCTATCGATCGGGCTGAGCGCGCGACGCGCTCGGACGCTCAACGCCCGCCGAGACGGTCCCTGATCCGGGCGAAGAGTCCGCGTCGGGGCTCGCCCGAGAGCACACGCCGCCACTCGAGCTCCTGGCCGACCGCGATCTCGATCTGGCTGCGCTTCGGCGCCGGGTCGACCGGGATTGCCACCCGCCCATTGGCGAGCCATTGCTCGCGTTCGGCGCTGACCGTCTCATACGCCTCCTGCGCGATGGCGAGCGATGCCATGTCGGCGGGCCGCCCGCTGCCCGCGGCCCGCATGGCCGCCGTCCACCTGTCGCGCGCGGCGATGTACCGCTCCTCGAGCTCCTTCCCGTGGCGACCGATGTCGGCGCTCAGCGTGTGCGCGGGCGCGCGGTTGGCGATCGACGGCGACGGAGGATCGACCGGGCTGGCCGCCGGCCCCTGAGCTTCCAGCTCGGCTACGCGCCGCTTCATCGGCGCAACCCCTGCCCCGCGGCGGCCATCTCGGCGCGCAGGAGCCTCGGCTGGTCGACGTCGAGGGTCAGCCCATCGCCGTCGCGCAGGGTGAGGAGAAGCCGCTCGCCGGCGAGGGAGCTCTCCTCGATGTTGGTCAGACTCACGCTCTTTACCACCTGTCCCAGGTGGAGCAGTCGGCGCGAAGTCAGGTACAAGGTGCCCCCGTGTCCCAGCGCGCCATCGCCACCAGGAACCCTCAGGATCGCACGACGACGCAAGGCGTGGACCGGCTTCGTCCCGATCGAGATGGGATCGGACGTCGTCATCGGTCTCGATAGAGGGGATGGGACCGATGCGGAAGCGGTCGCGGGCGGCGGCGGCCGCTTCCTCGTCATCGGCCGCTCGGGCAGCCGCAGTAGCGGCATCTCGCAGCGCGGGGCCTTCCTCCGTAGATCGATCGGCCGGGTAGGAAGCCGATGGATCCCGGTCCCGCTCAGCGAGCTGCATCGGCGGACGGTAGGGCAGCCCAGCCGCGTCGGGCATCCGGAGATCTACGGAATGCGCGTACTGAGCGGTCGATCCGTATCCGGAGAATCCGGTGCGTACGCGCACCCCTTCGCTCCGGGTACGGAGTCGGCGTTCCGTACCGCGGCTCAGTACGTTCCCGGATGGTCGATTCATCGCCCCTGCCAAATACTCCGTGTCCACGGGCCGGACTGTGCCGCCGGCGACTAGGGGATAAGGAACGTGTTTCGCATTCAGATTACTCGCGCGCTGACGATGGCGGTCGTCGCCTCGTTGCTTATCTCCACGGTGGCGTTCGCGGATGAGGTAGAGGTCGATGGGGACAACGCCACGCCTGTCGCGCCGAACCCTCTTGCCTTCGGTGCCGAGATTTGTCTGAACTCGACGCCGTCGAAGTCCGTGCTGTTGGTTGTGCGCGCTACCGGTCATTCCGGGATTGGCAACAACGTCTTCGCCAACGGCACAACAATCACATGGACGCCTACCACTTCCGCCGGCTTGACCGCGACTACTGTCCAGTCGATCACACCCACGAACTGGACAAGTCAGGCCAACCAATCACTTGGAGCTCAGACAGCATCGTCTGTCACGCTCACGACAGCGATTACGGGGACGCTGGGTGCGTTCTCTGGGACCGTCTCGTACCAGGCGACCGGCGCGCGCGCCTCTGACGGCGACTCTCTTTCCCGCAACACCGTCGCGATCGCGGTGACCGGGACAGTCATCAATTGCGATGACGATCCGCCAATTCTGAGCTTGCCGGACAACATCACAGCTGAAGCGACAAGCGCGGCTGGCGCCGTTGTTGCCTACACGGCAACTGCGAGCGATGCCGATCCCACAAATCCTGATGTGACCTGCGCCCCGGCGAGCGGGAGCTCCTTCGCGCTCGGTACAACGACGATCAATTGCAGTGCGGAAGACGCGGCGGGCAATGTCGCGACCGGCTCATTCACCGTCACGGTCCAGGACACCACCGCTCCGGTTCTGTCGGGCACGCCCGTTGACTTCACCCTCGAAGCGACCGGTGCGGGCACGATCGCCACCTTCACGTCGCCGACGGCGACAGATGCCGTGGGGCCGCCCAATCCCGCCGTAACGTGCACGCCAGCCAGCGGGAGCTCGTTCGCGCTGGGGGCGACCACCGTCAGTTGTTCGGCGTTTGATTACTCGGGAAATCAGGCGACCAGCTCGTTCACCATTACCATCACCGACACCACAGCTCCGGTACTGTTCCTGCCCGATACGGTGACCGCAGAGGCGACCGGTCCTTCCGGGGCCTCGGTCTCATACACCGCTTCAGCATCTGATCTGGTGGACGGCCCGACTTCGCCGTCGTGCACGCCTACTTCTGGCAGCACCTTCGCGCTCGGAACGACCACTGTAGGGTGCTCGGCCACCGATCTCAGCGGGAACGAGGCGACCGGCAGCTTCTCAGTCGTGGTCGTTGATACGACCGCACCGGTTATCTCCGACACGCTGGAAAACATGACCCTTGAGGCAACCGGCCCGTCCGGGGCAGTCGCTTCTTGGACCGATCCGACAGCATCAGACCTCGTCAGCGGGAGTGTGGTCGTCACCTGTGTGGCTGGTAGCCTGGGCAATGGCGATACCTTCCCGCTCGGTGTCACGACGGTCACCTGCACGGCAACGGACGATGCTGGCAATAGTGCGTCCGACGACTTCACGGTTACCGTGCAGGACACAACCCCGCCCTCTTTGAGTGTTCCCGCTGACCAGGTGGTTGAGGCGACCAGCGCGGCTGGAGCGATCACGACATTCAACGTGACCGCGACAGATGCGGTCGATCCGAGCCCGCTTGTCAGTTGCGATGCCGATTCGGGAGATACATTCCCGTTGGGCGCGACGCTGGTGAGCTGCACTGCGACGGACGTTTCAGGGAACGAGGCTAACGGCAGCTTCACGATCACCGTGGTCGACACAACTCCACCGGTCGTGACGCCGCCGTCCGACATCATGGCCGAAGCTACCGGCCCGAGCGGCGCCGCTGTCATTTACACGAATGCGTCCGCCCTGGACATTGTGGATGGCCTATTGGCGACGTCCTGCGATCCAGCGTCCGGGTCGACCTTCGGGCCGGGAGCGACAACGGTCACGTGCTCGGCGACCGATAGCGCAGGTAACACCGGAACGGCCGCCTTCATCATCACGGTCGTGGATACGACCGCTCCGGTGATCAGCGTACCAGCGAATATCACCGTCCCCGGAACGAGTTTGAGCGGGGCTACAGTCTCGTACATCGCCTCAGCGAGCGACGTGGTGGATGGCATTTTCGCGCCGACTTGCAGCCCAGTTTCTGGGGCGACGTTCGGATACGGGACGACCACCGTGAACTGCTCGGCCACTGACAACGCCGGCAATTCGGCCACCGCGAGCTTTACCGTGACCGTCACCTTCGGACGTTTCGGCTTCTATTCGCCTGTCGACATGGGCGGCACGCTCAACCTAATCAAGGGCGGCCAAACCGTCCCTCTGAAGTTTGAGGTCTTCGCTGGGCCAACCGAAGTCACAAGCACGAGCCTTGTCGGCTACTTCCGGTATAAGGAAGTCACATGTGGCTCGATTGATATCGCTGGCCAGGACGACATCGAGCTCGTGACGAGCGGTAACACGGTCCTTCGGTACGACGGCACGGGCGGCCAGTTCATTCAGAACTGGCAAACGCCGAAGACGACGGGCAAGTGCTACGTCGCCACTGTCGGGCTGACCGACGGCACAACAATCAGCGCCTACTTCAAGACGAAGTAGGGACACTGGCGGTGCGGAAGGGCGGAACTTAGACCGGCCGCACGCAATTGGGCCTCTGGCACCTGCAGTACAGAGGTGATCCCGTCGGGCGGGCCGTATGGCCCGCCTTTCGGCGTCCTGGCGTTAGCATCGGCCGCGTGGATGGCCACCCGATCAGTACGCGCGGCGTCGTCTTCCGCGGCGCGGGCACACAGCCACGGATCGAGGATCTGACGCTCGACCCGCCGAAGCGAGGCGAGGTTCGGGTCCGGATGGCGGCCGCAGGCGTCTGCCACTCGGACCTGCACGTTGTGGATGGCGAGTGGGAGCGACCGGCCGGAGTGGTCATGGGCCACGAGGGCGCCGCGTGGGTCGAGGAGATTGGCGAGGGCGTCGAAGCCTCAACGTCGGCGACCTCGTTGTGCTCGCGTGGACGGCGCCATGTCGCGCGTGCGCCAGTTGCTACGCGAGGCGAGCCCTGGTTGTGCAGCCAGCCGGATGGCAGCGGTCATCGGCTTGCGCCGGAGTTGGTCAGGCTCCACGGACCCGATGGCGAGGCGGTCGGTGCGTACAGCGGCATCGGCACGTTCGGCGAGCAGCAGGTCGTTGCCGCGTCGGCGGCGATCAAAGTCGATCCGCGCACGCCGCCCGAGATCGCCGCGCTCATCGGCTGCGCGGTCACCACCGGGATCGGTGCCGTCCGGAACACGGCACGCGTGCAGGCGGGGGAGTCCGTGGTCGTGATCGGTCTCGGCGGTGTTGGCCTCAGCGCCGTCATGGGGGCGGTCGCCCAGGGTGCCAACCCGGTGATCGCCATCGACACCTCGGAGGCGAAGCTCGAGCTGGCGATGCGGGCCGGAGCGCATCGCGCATCTGCTCGCCGGCCGATGCGCATGAGAGCCGGGGAGCGGATCACGTGCTCGAGTGCATCGGTCTCGTCGAGACCGTCGAGCTGGCGGTCGACCTCGTTCGTCCTGGCGGCACGGTCACGCTCGTGGGCATGACGCCGCAGGGTCAGCGGGCCGGCTTCGACGTCTATCGGTTCGTGGAGGATGGAAAGACGATCCGGGGCTCGAACTACGGCTCGGCCGACCCGGCGAGGGACTTTCCGGCCATCGCCGATGAGTACCTCAACGGCCGGCTTGCCGCTCGACATCCTGATCACCGAGCGAATCGGTCTCGACGGCCTGGAGGACGCCTTCGCGGCGATGCGGCGCCGTGACGGCGCGCGGCGCGTGATCGTGTACTGAACGCAGGCACCAGACCGAAAGAGCCCGGACCGCATGGCCCGGGCTCTTCGGTCGAGTGAGGAAGCGCCTAGTGGCCCTTGCCGGCCTTCCGCTCGGCGTGCGCGACCTGGCGCTCGGCCTTGGCGGCGTCCCGCGCAGCGTGCCGCTCTGCCTTGGCAGCCTGGCGTTCGGCCTTGGCGGCCTCCCTCGCAGCCTTCCGTTCCGCCTTCGCGGCGGCGCGGTCGCTGTCGCCTTCCTCGTCGGAATCGGCGTCGGCCACGTCCGCATCGGCCTCCTCAGACTCTGCGTCAGGCGGCTCGAGGCCCCAGCAGATGTAGCGAGCATGCGTGCTCACCCACTCGCCGCGATTCTTGGACTCCGACTCTTCGAAGCCCTCCTGGTCGTGGGCGGCCTCGGAGACGCATTCACCGTGGTTGGCGAACTCCTCGGGCACCTGGCGTTCGGCGTCCTCGGACGCGGTGTCCTCGTCGGTCTCTTCGTCGACGTCCTCGTCAGTCTCCTCGTCCTCGTCGTCGTCCTCGTCGACGACCTCATCGCCCTCCGTCTCCTCTTCGGATCCGAAGATCAGCTCGTGGACGAACGCGGAGATGGTCTGGCCGCGCGGTCCGTCGGTGTCGGTGGGCGGAGCGCCGATGGCGGCCGACACGGAGAGCGCGAGGAGCAGCGCGCCTCCGACGAGTGCCAGCCAGGTAGTGCGCATTCGCTGCATGGTCGATTGGCCTCCCTCATGGCGACGCCGCGGGCAGCGGGGCGCCGGGTCGGTCTGGATGGGCGCATGCGCGCCCATGAATACGTGCTCGAGTGTGGCGGCTCGCCGTCTACTTGTGACACGTACATGCGTTGCATGCCCGGGGGCCCGAAGGTCCGCCCGTACGGGTGCGCCGAGGCACCACGCGGGCTAGCGACGAGAGGTGCGCAGCAGGATGTCGATCGCGTCGCGGTAGCGAGCGCCGGCGGCGTGGCGCCGCAGCCAGTCGAGGTACTCCGGGTCGCGACGCGCGACCTCGCCGAGCGTCCAGCCCTCGTAGCGGCCGAAGTCGAGCCGCAGATCGGCGCCATCGGCGCCCAGCGGGCCGCGCGGGGCGCCGTGGGTGGCGTCCTCGCGGGGCGTCGGCGGTGGAGCGCGCCGGCGGTCGGACTCCCACACCGCCCGCTTGACCGGGTCGCGCACGACGGACCACGCCCAGTTGAGATCGGCCATCCGTCCCTCGGCGGTCGCATCGAGCGGCGCCCCCGCGTCGGGATGGAGCTTGCGCGCGAGCACGCGGTAGGCCGCGCGCGCGACGTCGGGATCGGCGTCGGGCTGGACCTGGAGGATCCGGTACGGGTCTCGACGGTCGACCACGGGTCCTACCGCAGCGTCCGCTCGACGACCCCGCGCAGGACGGGCAGCGGCAGTGCGCCCTGCTCCAGCACCGTGTCGTGGAAGCGCCGGATGTCGAAGTCGGACCCCTGGCGCGAGCGCGCCTCGGCGCGCAGCCGCAGCAGCTCGAGCTGGCCGAGCTTGTAGGCCAGCGCCTGGCCGGCGTAGCTGATGTATCGGTCCACCTCGTTGGCGATGTTGTTCTCGCCGAGCGCCGTGTGCTCGACCATGAAGTCGATCGCCTGCTGGCGTGTCCAGCCCAGCGCGTGCATGCCGGTGTCGACGACCAGCCGCGAGGCGCGCCACGCGTCGAACGAGAGGACGCCGAACCGATCGGTCTCGCCCGACAGGAGCCCCATCTCCTCCGAGAGCCGCTCGGTGTACAGGCCCCAGCCCTCGATGTACGCCGTGCTGCCGTTGAATCGCCGAAACGCGGGCAGCTCTTCCACCTCCTGCATGATCGCCAGCTGGAGGTGGTGGCCCGGCACGGCCTCGTGGAAGGCGAGGGTCTCGGCCTCGTAGCGCGGCCGCGTTTCTGGGGCGTAGGTGTTGATGTAGTACTGGCCCGGCCGGCTCCCGTCGGCGGCCGGATCCCGGTAGTAGGCAATCGTCGAGTGCTTCTCCTCGTGCGCCGGCATGACGACGACCTCGCACGGCGCCTGCGGCAGCCTGCCGAACCACTGACCGATGGCGCCGTTGGCGCGCTCGAGCGACGCCCGCGCGGTCGCCTCGATCTCCTCGCGCGTGTTGAAGTGGAGCGCCGGATCCTCGCGCAGCGCGCGAAGGGTCGGGGCGAGCCCCTCGGTCCCGAGCAGACGGGCGCCGAGCTCCACGAACTCGCGGTCGATCCGGGCGATCTCTTCCAGCCCGATGGCGTGCACGTCCTCCGGAACGACATCGAGCGAGGTGTGGGCGCGGGTCAGCAGCCGGTACGCCTCCGCCCCGCCGGGGATGTGCGCCAAACCCGGCAGCGTGTCCGGACGCGCGGCCGGTGCGATCTCGTCGACGATCACCGCTCGGTAGCGCTCGAAGGCGGGCCGGATCTCATGACCGATGACGTCCACGAGCCGATCGCGGATCTCGGGCGCCTCCCGCGCGGGATCGGCCAGCGGCCACTCGGCGTCCCGCTTGGCGAGCAGCTCGTCGAGCTGTTGGACGACCTTGGTGCAGAGCATCGAGACCGCCGTGCGACCTTCGGCGGTGCCGCGACGCAGGTCGGCGGCAGCCTGGTCGAGATAGCGCGGCATGTCGCGCCAGCGCTCGACGAGCGCATCGGCCTCGGCGGGGGAGCGGATCGGCTGGTAGGACGGGATGTTCAGCAGCTCGACCTGGGGCCCGTTCATCGGGTCGACGGTGTAGGCCGGGACGTCGGCGTCGAGGAAGGCGCCGTCGACGCGCAGCGCATCTGCCAGCGCGGCGCGGGTGGTTGGGTCGCCGTCCTCGCCGATCTCTGCGAGCTCGAGCTCGAAGCCATCGAGCAGCGAGCGCCACGCGTCCTTGGCCTCTGACGACTCGTCCTCGAGCCGATCGTCGAAGCGGCGGTCACCGATGGCCGTGGCGAAGGTTGGATGGCGGCGGACGTACGCCTCCCAGTAGGCGTCGGAGAGTCGGTCGAGAGCGGTTGGAGCGGCAGCGGTGGTCACGTCGCCATGCTAGCGAGCGGCGCGCCTCACTGGATGGTGCCGATGAACTCCATCGTCGCCATCATCCGGTCGAGGACCCCTCGGTTGAGGTCGAAGTCCCCGCCCATCTCGCTCGTCGTGCGCGCGACGAGGTTCGGGCCTTCCGCGAGGGTCGGCCCGAGCTGGACGACGTACAGGTAGGCGGTCTCGCCGCCGTCGGTGACCACGACCCGGTAGGCCGGCTGTGTGGCGCCGATCATGCCCTCGGCGCGCTCGCTCTCGTCGCCATCGTGGACGCGATCATCACCGATGACGAAGATCTCGATCGCGACCTCGTCGGGCACCTCGCCTGGCGCACCGGTCTCGTACTCCGTCGGCGCGAACCAGCTGCACGTCGGGACGCCGCCGATCTCGGCGTTCGTGTTCCACTCGGCGGGGAACTCGACCTGGTAGCCGTCGTCGAGGTTCTGGCAGTCGAAGCGCTCGACCATGAGCGCATCGGCCTCCGCGTTCGACGTGAACGTGAAGCCGCCCTCACCTGCGATCGGCGACGAGGAGGCGCTCGCTTCAGGCGAGTCGGTCACCTCCGGCGATGGCGTTGGCTCGGGGGTGGCAGACGGCGTCGGATCGGGGGTGGCGGTCGGCTCGGCGGTCGCACTGGCGTCGGCGGTGGGAGTACAGGCCGCCAGGACGACCAGCAGGGCAATCGGCAGCGCGCGTGGAATTCGGGTCATCGGTCTCACTGATGGATCTTCCGCGACGGTGCGTGCTTGCACAGCCTCGGGCATCCTAGCGGTCACCGAACCACAGCGAACTGGTACGAACGTGCCCTCGGATCAGCCCATTCCGCGCAGGCGCAGGAACTCCGCGTTGGACGGCTCGCGGCCGAGGAAGGCGCGGACGAGCTCGTCGGCGTCGCGTGAGCCGTTCGGCTCCAGGATCTCGTGCCGGTACTCGGCCCCAACGGCGGGCGACAGCACGCCTTCCGAGGCGAACCGGCTGAACATGTCGTCGCCGATGACGTTGGCCCACAGGTAGCCGTAGTAGCCGGCGTCGTAGCCACCGAGCAGGTGGCCGAAGCCCGCCAGGAAGAACGTGCCCTCGGGATAGGGGAGGCCGGTGACTTCGAACGTCTTGCGCATCGCGAGGTCCATGTCCGGCGTCGCGAGCTCCGCGTGCAGGGCCAGGTCGAGCTGGCCGTAGTAGGCCTGCATCGCGGTCTTCAGGCCGACGTTCACGAACCGCGCTCGCGCCAGCTGCTCGACGAGCTCGGCCGGCATCGGCTCACCAGTGGCGTGGTGCTTCGCGAACCGCCCCAGCACCGATGGGTCCCACGTCCAGTGCTGCATGATCTGGGATGGTGCCTCCACGAAGTCCCACTCCGTCTCAGCGCCGCTGAAACGGGCGAACTCGGCGCGCGTGAGGCTCATGTGGAGGATGTGGCCGAACTCGTGGAAGAGCGTCTCGACCTCGGTATGTGTGAGGAGCGAGGGCCGGTCCGCCGACGGCGGCGTGACGTTCGCGACGATCGCGCTCACCGGCGCGACGTACGCGCCGTCCGCGCCGCGATGGCCGATGACGAGCGGGAACGCCGCGGCGTGCCCGAACTTGCCATCGCGAGGGAAGAGGTCGGCGTAGAAGTGGGCGATGTGCCTGCCGGTGGCGGCGTCGAGGATCTCGTACAGCCGCACGTCGTCGTGCCACGCATTCGCGTCGGGGACGACCCGGTACGCGAGGCCGAGGACCTCGCCGGTGATCGCGAACATGCCCTGCATCGTCGGGTCGAGCGGGAAGTACTCGCTGATCCGGTTCTGGTCGACGCCGTACTCGGTGCGGCGCAGCGCGTCGTCGTAGTAGCGCCAGTCCCAGGCCGTGATCGGTCCGTCCTTGCCATCCGTGGCGAGCAGCCCCTCGAGTCGATCCAGCTCCCGGCGCACCGTCCCGGCCAGCGACGGCAGCAGCTCCTCGTAGAAGGTCCGCACCCGCTCGGGGTCGCGCGCCATCTTCAGCTCCATCGCGTGGTGTGCCCAGGTCGGCTCGCCGAGCGCGGAAGCGATCCGCCGCCGCAGGTCGAGGGCCTCGTCGAGCAGTGGCCGGTTGTCGGCGACGGCTCGGTTCCAGTTCTTGATGAACAGCTCGCGCCGCAGCTCGCGGTCGCGCGCCTGGTCGAGGAACGGGTTGAGCTCCGGGTAGTCGAGGCTGACGCGGAGCGTGTCGGGCGCCTCGCCTGGTGACAGCCGCTCGACGTAGGCGTCGGGTAGCCCGGCCAGCTGCTCGCGGGTGACGTCGATGCCGTCGCGGTACTCGTTGACGTTGCGCTGGAACGCGACCTCGACCTCGACGAGCCGAGTCCGGAGACGCTCTAGCTCGGCGCGGTCCTCGGCCGACAGCTCGTGGCCGGCCCGGCGGAAGTCGCGCAGCCAGTGCTCCAGCAGGCGTGCCCGCTCGCCGGTCAGTGCCGCCGCTTCGTCGGTCGCGGCGAACGTCCGCACCGCCCCGTACAAATCGGTGCGGAAGGCCACCGCAACGCGCCACTTGTTGAGGCGCTCCTCGGCCTCGTTGCCTGCGTCGCGGACGGCCGCATCGGTGTGGACCTGGCCAAGGAAGGCGGCGCGGCCGTAGGCACGGACGAGCTCGGCGGCCGCCAGCTCGAGTGGGAGGAGGGTGGCGTCGAACGACGGCGGCGCGGCGACGGCTGCGGCGACGAGGTCGTCGGCGCGGGCGACGGCCGCATCGGTCTCGTCGTTGACCGTCTGGACGGTCACCGTGGTGTAGTCGTAGAGCATCGGCCGCATCGTACCGGACCCCCCTGGTGGCTATCCAGATTGGCCTACGGACCGATGAGACAGCCTTCCTCAGTCCCTTGGCAAGCCATCCTGGCCGCTTAGCCGAGGAGCCCCGGATTTCATCGGTCCGTCCGTCGATGGGCCAATCTCACTGGCCTCACCCGCCGGACGCGCGGCTCGGGACCTCCTGGAGCAGCCAGCCGTTGCCGTCGGGGTCGCTGAACGAGCAGTACGTCCCGAAGTCGCCTCGCCCGGGATCGAGGCCGTCGGTCTTGCCCTCGGGGCCGAAGTGGAACGGCTCGCTGATGTCGAGGCCGCGGCCGACGAGCTCGGCATGCGCCGCCTCGATATCGGTCACAACGAGGTGCAGGCCCTCGTAGCTGCCCGGCTCCTTCGTGGACATGCCGATGCCGAACGTGATCGAGCAGGCCGACCCGGGCGGCGTGAACTGCACGACCCGGAAGCTCTCGTTCGGCTGGTGGTCGACGTCGCAGATGAAGCCGCACTGGTCGGCGTAGAAGGCCTTGGCGCGATCGACGTCCGACACGGGGATCACGATCGCCTCGAGCTTGAAGTCCACCATGGGGCACCTCTCTAGGTCTACCAGCCGGTCAGAGCTTGATCTGGTAGCGCGCTTTCAGCTCATCGGTCCAGTCGTCGAGGATGTCGAGCCCGTAGGCGTCGGCGGCAGCGTTGTAGCGCTTCGTCCACTCCGGGCCGTGCTCGCGGAGGATCGGTGCGATCTCCTCGAAGTACTTCTCGAGCCCGCCTGGCACGACGACCTCCAGCACCCGTGCGGGCTGATCGCCGGTGTTCCACATCGCGTGCGGGACCGATCGCGGCTTGATCAGCCAGCTGCCGGTCGGGACCTCCTCGACGATGTCGTCGGCCGTGCGCACGCCGATCGGTCCGGCCAACACCAGCGAGTACTCGTCCTCGCGGGTGTGGAGGTGCGGCTTGATGAGCGTCCGTGGTGGGATCGTGACCTCGAGCATGCTCAGGGCGCCATCGGTCTGGTCGGCGCCGATGCCCCAGCGGAAGGCGGTTTCGTACAGCTGGAGCGTGCTGGCCTCGTCGGGGAGGACGACCGTTGCTTTCATGGGACCGATTCTAGGCCGCTACTGCCGCAGGCTGATCTCCGTCGGCGTCGGGAAGCTGCCGGTGACGCGAGCAGGTCCGATCCACGTCTCCAGGCGCGCCGCCTCGGCCTCGATCCGGCGCTGCGTCTCGGAGCCGACGTCCTCGAGCAGGCGCGGCACGACCTCGCCGCTGCGCAGCTGCGCCCATCCGCCGACGATGCGGCCGTCGACCCAGATCGTCGGGCCCGCGTTGCCGGCCGTGTCGAACAGCTCCGACCGATGCGGCCCGAGGTACCAGTCGCGGCCAGTCCAGCCCATCGTCGTCGCGTCGAGAGCGGGGAGCAGCGCCACCCACGGCGCCGGCGGCTCCACTGGCTCGAGGTCGTCCGGGAGCGCATACCCGGTCGCCCCGCCGTCCAACATAACCTCGACGGCGCCGACCGCCTCGATCGCGGCTCGCGTCAACCCCACGGTCCAGCCGGTCCACCAGCGGACGTCGTCCCGCGTGCCCGGGCCGAACGTGCGCAGCCAGCGGCGAACGAGCTCGGCGCGTGCCTCCTCGATGGGGAGCGGCGCGATCCCGGTCGGGAACCAGCGCTCGATCGGGCTCCAGCGGAACTGGCCGCTCACCCACGACCCGCGTGGCCGTCCGCGCCCGATTCTGCCGTCCAGCGCGAGGTGGTGCACGACCCGGGAGGCAACGGCCATCGACCCCTGGTAGGACTTCCCGCGGGCCAGCGTCACCCGCTCGGCGAGGCGTGGATCGAGGCCGCGCAACTCGGTCGTCGAGACCTCGCCTCGCTCGCGAATGGCGGCGAGAGCCAGCTCCTCGAGCTCGGCGAAGTGATCGGCGGGGTACGGCGTCGATCCGCCATCGGCCAGGAGCTTCAGCGTCCTCGGGCGCTCGCGCTCGGCGACGTCGCGCGAGCCCGCGGCGTAGACCACCGGCACGTCGGGCAGCGGGACAAGGAACAGCGTCCGGCGCATCGCGAGCATGCGGAGCACGGTCGGCTCCTCGTAGAGGTCGCGCTCGATCGATTCCGGCGAGGACGAGGCCATCCGCGCCCGCGCCTCCAGGTACACCGTGGCCGGATCGGTGGCATGCAGCACGACCATGGCGGCGGCGGCATCGGCCAGTGAGGCGGCACCCGTTCCATCGGCCAGGAGGTGGCGGACGCCGAGCCGTGCGCGTCGCTCGTCATCGGTGAACGTCCGGCTCATCGGCCGATCGTAGCCATCCGGGCCAGCCTCTTGCAGGCCCTGGACCGATGAGAACCGCAGCGTGTCGCGGTCAACCCGTCACACGAACCAAGGAGCACCGATGAACCTGAACAGCATCCTGATCGGCTCGGACAACCCGCAGCGCCTGGCCGACTTCTACACGAAGCTCTTCGGCGAGCCCGCATGGAACGAAGGCGGCTACATCGGCTGGATGATCGGCTCCGGCTCCGTCACCGTCGGGCCGCACGACCAGGTGACCGGCAAGAGCTCGCAGCCCGGGCGGATCATCTGGAACATCGAGACGGCCGATGTGAAGGGCAACTTCGATCGTTTCAAGGCTGCCGGCGCAGAGGTGATCGCCGAGCCGTATGGCATGGATGAGTCTTCGGACGAGGCGCAGATCGCGACGTTCGCCGACCCCGACGGCAACTACTTCCAGCTGATGGCCCCGATGCCGGCCGAGGTGTCTGCCTGACCGCTCAGTGCTCGCGCTCCGGAGGCGAGGGCGGCCGCTCGCGGAGCCGCTCCAGCTGCTCTCGCTGACGTTTGGCGGCGCGCTGGAGCACCATGTTGACGAACGCGAGGATGACCGAGACACCGGCGAGGACGTAGACGATCGTGAAGATCTTCCCGAGCCCGGTCTGTGGCGTGTAGTCGCCGAGCCCGACGGTCGTCAGCGTCGTCACGCTGAAGTAGAGCGCGTCGAGGGCTGTCCAGCCCTCGACGAGCGAGTAGAAGACCGTGCCGATGGTCAGCAGCCCGAAGGCGGCGATGTAGAGCGGGCGGGCGTCAGGGTCGCTGACGCCATCGACCAGCGCGCTGAGCCAGACGCGCAGGAACCGCATCGGTCGCCGTTTCGGTCAGCCGCTGCTCAGGCGCCCGCGGGCTGGGCCGAGCGCTCACCGCCCATGAAGCCGGCGATGATCCAGGCCATCCCGGCGACGAGGAGCTGGACTCCGACGAAGACGCCGATGACCACGCCGCTGACGGGGATGTTGGTCCAGATCCACAGGCCGAACAGGATGTTGATGATGGCGAGGATGATCATCCACACCGTGCCGGACCTGCGATCCATGAACGCCCCCACGATGCGCATGACACCGTCAGCGATGAGCAGCGCGCCGAGCACGACCGTGAGGGCGATGGTTCCCGCCAGCGGTTCGGCGATGAGGTTGAACCCGACGGCGACGAAGAGGATCCCGAGTAGCCCCTGCAGGATTCGCCACCCGAGCCCGACGTTCGTCATGAAGGCACCGATGACGTTGGCGATGCCGGCGATCACCATCAGCCAGCCGACGATGATCGTGGTCACCAGCGACGCGTCGACCGCGTTCCACAGCGCGGCCAGGCCGAGGATGACCAGGACGACGCCGAGCGCGATAAACCAACCGCGGCCGCTTCCGGCATCCGAGTCGGGGGTTGACGCGATGGTCATCCTTCGTTGCACCTCCACTGTGCTGCCGCGGCCCGCGGCGCGAGCGGCGGCGCGCATCGAGTATGCGCCACGCGGGTGCGCGGATCAGCGGTTTTCATGCGTCTCGGGCGATGGGCGTTTCTGGACCCCACCGGTATGCTGGCCGCGGAATCCCTCGCACGAAGGCGGCGCACATTTGGCACACGCGACGGCTGAACCGACGCCACGCCCGCGCCGTCGATGGCTGCTCATCGGCCCACCGGTGGTGATCCTCGTCCTCAAGGGCGTGAACACGCTCGTCCAGCTCGGCCTCACGGACACGCCGCCGGATCGGATCGGGCTCGTGATCGGCTTCGCCGCGCTGAGCATCTTTGCCGCCTTCGCGCTCCTGATCGGTGGACGCATCGGCTGGTTGCTGGCGATCGGCGTCCTCGGTTGGGACCTCGCGGCCTCGATCTTCCTGTGGTGGATCGGGACGCCGCAGTACGTCGCCATGGCGCTGCTCGCGGTGTGCGCGATCCTCCTCACCACGCCCGAGATGCGCGCCGCCCACACGAGCAAGTCGACGACATGACCGCGACCGAGGCGCCGACGGCGGTGATTCAGCGGCCTCACGACGCGTCCGCGGCTCGACGCCGCCGATCTCGATCTCCTGCGCGCCTTCGAGCCCATCGTGAGCTTCACGAAGGGCGAGTCGTTCCTGCCGATGAGCGTCTCGGCCTACCTGGCCGCCGCGGTCCGCATGCGCAGCGACGGAGGCGGTAGGCACCTGGTGGTCGAAACGGACGGCGCGCTGACCGAGCTCACGCTGTCCGACGGCGTCACCGCCGGCGCGGCCGCCCGGGACTTCCTGACGGTGGCGGGCACCGGTGATGACGACGTCGTGGCGCGGATGTTCGATCGCGACAGCCGCCAGGCGGTGGGCTTCCACGCGGGCGGCGGCCGCCTGGCTCGCGTCGGCTACATGTCGCGCCTCATCGACGCGCTCTTCGCGATCTCGCTCCTCGCCCGCGGGCGCGTGCCGGGCTCCCTGGCCCGACGCGCGGTGCAGCGCTACCGGTCCCTGTCGGCCGAGAGCACGACGCACCCGTACTACGGTCGTGTCGTGCGGACCGCCACCTGGACGGCGCTCCAGTACTGGTTCTTCTATGCCTTCAACGACTGGCGCTCCGGATTCAACGGCGCGAACGACCACGAGGCCGACTGGGAGCAGGTGATCGTCTACCTCGACACCGATGCGGACGGCCGCGCCGTACCGGTGTGGGCCGCCTACGCCCAGCACGACTACCACGGCCGGGACCTCCGCAGACGGTGGGACGATTCCGAGCAGCTCGACCTCGTCGGTGATCACCCGGTCGTGTATGCCGGCGCCGGATCGCACGCCTCGTACTTCCGACCCGGCGAGTACCTCGCCGAGCAGCCGGTGCGCATGCCGACCTTCATCCAGCGGACCGCGTCGGTGGTCTCGACGCTGATTCACGGGCGAGGTGGCGGCGGCGCGGGGGGCAGCGTGATGTCGATCGCGTTCGTCGACTTCGCGCGCGGCGACGGCGTCAGCATCGGTCCGGGCGCCGAACGCGCCTGGGATCCGGTGGTCATGGACGAGACCCAGCCCTGGGTCGGCGGCTACAGCGGCCTCTGGGGGATGTCGGTCGAGGACCCGTTCGAGGGCGAGGATGCCCCGGCCGGACCGATGTTCAACCGCGACCGAAGCGTGCGCACGTCGTGGGCGGATCCCGTCTCGTTCGCCGAGCTCGACCTCGAGCCGCCGCCATCCCAGGCCACGACCCTGCTCAGCGAGCGCGCCGAGGCCGTCGAGCGGCGGCAGGCCGAGCTCGCCACGGCCATCCCGCCGCTCGAGCGCGAGCTGGCGGCCGCCGGCGCGGAGGACAGCGCACCCACCGACGACGCACGCACCCCGTCGCGCGTGGCGGAGCGCGACGGGCTGCGCGCGGCGCTGACGAAGCTGCAGCGCGAGCGTGAGGAGAACGAGCTCAGGCTCGGCGACCTCCGGCAGCGCCTGGCGGCAGCACGGGAAGGCGTGCGGCCACCGCCACAGGCGCACCTCCGACGCATCCCGGCGCCGACGCCGTCGGGCGAGGATCGGACGGGATTGCTGCTCGAGGCATGGGCGGCGGTCAGCGTCGGCCTCATGCTCATCGTGCTGGTCGGCGTGCTCCTCCTGTCGCCACGCTTCGGGCTCGCCATCGCAGTCGCCGTGATCGGCCTCTTCGTGCTCATCGAGTCGATCCTGCGCGGCGGCGTGATCGGCCTGCTGGCCACCTGGGTCCGCCTCCTGGCGGTCGTGGCCGCAGCGATCGTGTTCGTGAACTTCTGGCAGCTCGGCATCATCGTCGCCGCGATCGCCGCCGGCCTCTTCCTCCTCCGCGCGAACATCGCGGAGCTTCTCGACGCAGCGAGGCCGAACGAATGACGACCGTGGACGCCACTCGACCCCGGGGCGTGTGGCAGCGCGTCGCTGCCTGGGTGCTCGTCGTGCTCACCTTCATCGCCGTGGCGGGATCGGTGGTCGGGTTCTGGGTCCATCGGACCGTGCTCGACACCGAGCAGTTCATGGCCGCGGTCTCGCCGGTCGTCGAGAGCGAATCGGTCCAGGCGGTGGTTGCCGACCGGGTCGGCGATCAGCTGGTCGAGGCGCTCGACCTCGAGGCACGCCTCAATGAGCGGCTCACGCAGGCCGAGGATCGGCTGCTGGAGCGCCTGGCCGAGGCGCTCGATCTTCCCGATGTGATCGTCCGCCGGCTCGCGAACGCGAGCCTTGGCCTCGACACGCTGGCGCCGATGATCGCGGCGGGCGTCGAGACGCGGATCCGCGAAGCGGTCGGGACGTTCCTCTTCTCGCCGGAAGGCACCAGCCTCCTGCTCGCGACGATGGAGATCGCGCACGAGCGCTCGGTGCTCCTCCTCCGCGACGAGCTCGACCAGCTGCCGAACGTCGTCGTCGCAGAGGGAGAGGTCCGGCTCAACCTCGTGCCGCTGATGGCCGAGGTCCTGCGTTCGGTCCTCAATGCCGGCCTGGATTTCGTCGGCCTCGAGCGCGAGATCCCTCCGTTCGACTCGGCCGAGGATGCGACCGCCGCCGTCGAGCGGCTGGCATCGGTGCTCAATCGGGACCTCCCGCCAGACTTCGGGCAGGTCCGACTGGCGTCCGAGGCCGCCTTGGAGCAGGCGCAGGGCCTCGTCCGCGCGTTCGACCTCGCGCTCTGGGTGCTCGTGATCGTCGGGCTCGCGGTCGCGGGGCTCGCGATCTGGATGGCGCCGACGATCCCGGCGGGCCTGGTCCGGGTCGGCGCGGCCGCCGCGCTCGGCGCGTTCGCCGGTTGGATCGCGGTCCAGGTCATCTCCGCCCAGGTCGTCGATGCCGCCACGACGGCGGAGGGGCGCGTGGCGATCGGCGAGATCGTGAACTCGGTCGTCAGCGGCCTGGGCGGCATCGCGCTCTTGCTTGCCGTCCTCGGCATCGGTGTCGTGGCTGCCGGCCTGATTGCCGATCGGCAGCGCGGGCCGGCACCGGCCGTTGCCGTTGCCGGAGGGGCGCCACCGCCGGCCACGCCATCGTCCACACCTCCGAACCCGCCGCCGGTCCCGCCGCTGGTCATGCCGCCACCGCCCGAGGTCGGCGCCGAGGCGACTGCAGGCTCCGGGACGGCCACACGCGCGCGCAGGCCGGCGGCGAAATCGACAACCGCGAAGTCGCCCGCGGCGAAGTCGACGCCGGCGAAGCCGGCTACCGCGACTGCAAGCGCGAAGACCTCGACCGCGAAGACCTCGACCGCGAAGCCTGCGAAGCCGCCGACGTCGGGTGGGGAGGCGCCACCGGACGCGACCTCCGGCGCGGACGCGCCAACGAAAAAGCGCCGGCGGCCTCCGGCCACCGGCGCCTGACGCGAGGGAAGCGGCTCAGCCGGGCGTTCGCGGGACTGGCGCCGTGTTCTGCGCGGGCTCGTCCGCCCAGATCGTGTCGATGTCGCTCGTCGTCATCGCCTGCCAGACCGCGCCGACCGCCGCCAGCGCGAGGAAGCCCAGCAGCCAGAAGAACGACTGGCTGACGACCGCGTCCACCGCGCCGTAGCCGAGCTCCTCGGGCTCGATCTGCTGCAGGACGATCAGCACGCCGCCGAGCGTCGCACCGGCGCCCCAGAGGGCGGTCACCGCGATCACGATCGCCCGAGGCAGGCGGAGGACGATGGCGGCAAGCGCGAAGCCCGCGCCAACGGCCAGACCGAGCAGCCAGCTGACGAATTCGAGATTGTCGATCGTCAGCGCCGGCAGGAGCGCGTTGCCGATGGCGAAGCCCATACCGCCGACGGCCAGCACGATGCCGAGGGCCCACCAGAAGTAGGCGAGCAACCCGAACACGATCCCGACGACGACCGCGGCGACGATGCTGAGCAGCGTGGCGAAGATGCCCTCGTTGAAGATCAGAAAGACCGCCTGAGCGCCGACGATGGCGCCGAGGACGAAGCCGAATACCGGGAGGACCGCCCTGAAGAGACGGTAGCCGAAGAAGGTTGCGACGAGGCCGATGGCGACCGCGATCAGTGCGACGAACAGATCCATTCCACTCCTCCTGTGCGGATGCGCCCAGGGCACATCCTGGCCGAAACTCTACACCGGAGCGGCAACCGATTGGCCGCTGTCGCGGCCGGGAACGGTCGCGGGATCAGGGCTTGCGGCGACGTTCCCGCCAGCCCTCGATGAGCAGGTAGGACGCCGGCACGACGAGCAGCGTCAGGAACGTCGAGCTCAGCAGGCCGCCGATCACCACGGTTCCGAGCTCCGCGGCGATGATCGACCCCTCGTTGAAGCCTGCCGCCAGCGGCAGGAGCGCAAAGATCGTCGCGATCGCCGTCATCAGGATCGGCCGCACCCTGGTGTGGGCCCCGCGGATGAGCGCGTCCCGCAGCGGCACGCCCTCGGCTCGCAGCCGGACGACCAGGTCGAGGAGGACGATCGCGTTCGTCACCACGATGCCGATGAGCATCAGGAAGCCGATGAGCGCGCTGATGCCGAGTGGCCGGCCGGTGAGTAGCAGCGCCGGGAACGCGCCGATGATCGCCAGCGGCAGGCTGAAGAGGATGATGAACGGCGTCACCAGCGAGTTGAAGGCGAGCACGAGCATCAGGTAGACGAGCATGATGGCGATACCCATCGCGGTGAGGAGCCCGCCGAACGACTCGGACAGCTGCTCGCTGACGCCGCCGACCTGGATCGACACGCCCGCCGGCAGCTCGTCCGATGCTTCGAGCAGCTCGACCTCGGTTGCGATGGCCGTTGACACCGCCCCGGTGTTCTCGTCGGTGATCTCCGCGGTCACGGTGGCGGAAGGAGCCGCATCGACCCGGCTGATCGTCGGGCGCGCGTCGACCTCCTCGACCTCGGCGACGTCGCCGACCGTGACGCCTGGGCCGACCGGGATCGTGCGCAGCGCGTCGACGGAGGTGATCAGCCCACTGTCGAAGCGCAGGATGACCTCGAGCGGGTCGTCGGCATCCGCCGGCTCGATCGTTCCGGCCGGGATGGGGGAGAGGACGCCACCGATGACGCCGGCCACCTGCGGGGCGCTCACGCCCGCGGCCCCGGCCCGGGCAGGGTCGACGGTCACAACGACCTGGCGCGCCTCGGCCACGAGGTCGGTCGTGATCGTTCCGATGCCGTCGACCGAGTCGAGTGCATCGACGACCATCGCCGCCGCGGCCTCGACCGTCTCGGTGTCGGGGCCGCTGACGACAAGGGCGGCGTCAGAGCTGCCGCCGGCGCCGGTCGCCTCCTGGACCGTGGCTTCCCACCCGTCGCTCTCGATCGCGGCGAGCTCGTCGTCGAGCCGCTGGGCGGTCGCCTCGAGGTCGGCCTCGGAGTCCAGGCGCACGAACAGCTGGGCGGAGTTCGCCGGCCGACCGGACGCAGCGGCGACGAGCGTGCGGAAGCCGGTGTCCCCCTCGGGCGGCACGGTCGTCTGCACGAGCTCGACGTCGTCGTCGGCGAGGATGATCTCCTGTGCCTCGACGGCTCGGTCTCGCACGTCCTCGGAGGTCGCTCCCGAGGGGGGCGCGACGCTCACGGTCAGGAGCTTCTCGCCGCCGGCATTGATGAACTGCACCGGGATCAGGGGGGCGAGCGCGAGCGTGGCGACGAAGAGCAGGAAGGCGATGCCGATCGTCACTGCCGAGCGCAGCCGGGAGCCGAGGACGAACCGGATGGTGGGGTCGTAGAGGCGGACCCAGAACGAGCGTCTCGGCTCGCCGGAGGCGTCGACCTCCTCGCGCGGGACGCCGACCCAGAAGTACGCGAGGACCGGCACGACGGTCAACGCGACGACGAGCGACGCCAACAACGCGAAGCTCACCGTCAGCGCGAAGGGAAGGAAGAACTGGCTCACGAACCCGCCGGCCAGCCCAAGGGGCAGGAAGACGGCGACGGTGGTCAGGGTGCTCCACGTGATCGCGCCGGCAACCTCGGATGGGCCGCGCAGGGACGCCGTCAACCGATCGTCGCCCATGGCCCGATGTCGATAGATGTTCTCGAGGACGACGATCGAGTCGTCCACCACCCGGCCGACGGCGACCGCCAGCCCGCCGAGGGTGAGGATGTTGATCGTGATACCGGTGACCTGCATGACGATCAGCGCAACCAGGAGCGAGAGCGGGATGCTCAGCGCCGCGACGAACGTCGAGCGCACGCTGAAGAGGAAGAAGAAGATCGTGAGGATCGCGAAGAGCGCGCCGAGGCCTCCCTCGCGCAGCAGGCCGTCGCGCGACTCGATGATGAAGGTCGCCTGGTCCGACACGATGTCGATCTCGAGGCCCTCGTGGCGCTCGACGATCTCGTCCAGTGCCTCGCCGACGGCCTGCGAGACCTCGACGGTGTTGGCCGGTCCCGTCTTGCTGACCGTGAGGCCGAGTGCCTCCTCGCCGTTGAAGAAGCCGTAGCCGGTGGCGGCCACCTCGATGACGGAGATCGACGCGATCTGCCCGAGGGTCACCGCCGTCGGGGTCCCGCTCGCCTGATCGACGCCCACCACGAGGTCGTTCAGCGCCTCGACCTGCTCCACGGTGGCGGTGACGGTCACCGGGAGCGCGGCATCGGCCGTCTCCAGCTGACCGGCCGGCACGGTGACGTTGGCGGCGCCGAGCGCCGCCTGCACCTGCTGCGGGCCGATGCCGCTCGTTGCCAGCGCAGCCGGATCGAGCGTGATCTCGACCTGTTCGCTGAGGCCACCGGTGACCTCGGCGTCCGCGACACCGGGGATCGCCTCGAGCTCGGGGAGGATCTCCTCGCTGGCGATCAGCCCGAGGTCGGTCAGCGACGCCGACGACGACGAGACGGCTGCGATGACGACCGGTGTCTGGTTGAAGTCGAACGGTGTGACGGCCGGCTCCACGCCATCGGGCAGCTCGAGGCCGTCGACCGCGCTCTCGAGGTCGGCGACGGCGGCATCCACATCGGTGCCATACGCGAACTGGGCGATGACGAAGCCGATCGAGTTGGCCGAGGTCGAGTTGACGGTGTCGAGGCCCTCGATCGACTGCACCGCGTTCTCGATCGGCGCCACGACATCCTCGACGACCTCGTCGGCAGCTGCGCCGGGATAGGGCGCGATGACGGTGACGATCGGGAAGGAGACCTCGGGCACCAGCTCCTGCTTGAGGCTGCCCCAGGAAAGAATGCCGGCGACGAACAGCCCGGCAGCGATCAGGAGGGTGACACTGCGCCGGCTGACGGCGGCGCGGCTGAACCAGGTCATCTGCGTTCCTCGGATGGGTCGGCCACCGCATCGGTCAGGAGGCGGATGGCGCGTTCGATGGTCTCGACGTCGGAGTCGGAAGGGAGGCGAAGGAGGAGGTCTCGCATTCGGGCGCGGCCGAGCTCGGACAGGTGCTCGATGTGCTCGAGCGCATCATCGGTCGCCCGAACGATCACCTGGCGCCGATCGGCCGGGTCCTCCGCGCGTTCCAGCAGTCCGCGCCGCACGAGGCGATCGACGGTCCCGCTGGTGGTCGAGAGGGCCGTCCCGAGGCGCTCGGTGAGGGCGCCCATCGAGAGCGAGCCGGCCGCGGCGACGACGTAGATCGCCTTCAGCTGGGCCAGGGTCAGGCTCATGTCGACGAGGTCGGGAGAGTTGAGCGCGACCATCCGCTGGTGGAAGCGCTCGTACGCCTCCATGGCACGCTCGACGGCTCGGGTGCTCGGCTGGGGTGAAATGTTCGTGTTCTCCGTATAGATCGCTCGGAGCGAAGTATTACGGATGGCGGATGAACCCGCAACCGGCCCGATGGTCCGGGCTACCTCAGAACGGGAGGAGGACGGCGACGACGCCGATGGCGATCCCGATCGCGAACGACGTGAGGCTGATCTGTCGTGCCCGCCGGCGATCGCGCGCGAGGGCGTCGGGGTCGGTGATCGCCGTCCGCTCCCCGAGCGGCCCGACATTGAAGACCCCGAGCTGGCCGTAGCCGGCGCAGAACTTGAGCCGCGCCTGGAGGTAGCCCGAGGCCGAGATCGCCGCCGGCACGATCACGGCGAGGCGCGCCAGCGGATGGACGTCCACGATCACGAGCACGGCCAGGAGGGCGACCGTCGCGATCAGGCCGACGTGCCCCGATCGGCGCCGCCGAGCGATCTCGGCGGGACCGATGTTGCAGACGCCCGGCTCGTAGGCGCCGACGCGCTCCAGCGGGGTGGTCGCGTCCGACGCGAAGGCCGATGTCGTCATCGCTCGCGATGGTAGCGCGTCCTCGCCGACCGAGCGCTCAGGCCACCCGGCGGGATGGTCGCGCTGGCGCATCGGTCATGGGCGTCTCCTCCTGTGGTCGCGGATTCGAGGGATACTTGCGCCGGCATCATGACCGACCGCGCGACGCCGCCGATCGCGGCCATCGACCCCGCGGCTCCACCCAGCGGAACCGGGTGCGTCGAGTGCCTGGCGACGGCCGACGGCTGGTGGTATCACCTCCGTCGCTGCGCCCACTGCGGCCACATCGGCTGCTGCGACTCGTCGCCGTCACAGCACGCCCGCCTCCACGCCGCCGACGCGCACCATCCGATCATCCAGAGCTTCGAGCCCGGCGAGGCCTGGCTCTACGACTTCGCGTCGAACCAGTTCGGCGATGGTCCCGAGCTCGCCCCGCCGCATCATCGGCCGCTGGATCAGCCGGTCCCGGGCCCGGCCGATCGCGTGCCGCCGGACTGGGAGAGCCATCTGAACTGAGCGCCGGGTGCTCAGATCCGGCCGCTCCAGATCCCGACCGGCTCGAACGCCATCGGCACGTCGACGAGGATGAGCTCGGATGTCTCCGACGCGCGGATCCGCAGCTCGTCGGCATCGGTCACCTCGGCGGCGTCGCCGGTGGCCAGCTCCTCGCCGTCGAAGGTGGCGGCGCCGTCGATGAGGTAGGCGTACACGCCACGCCCCGGGCCGATGGCATGGGCGACCTCGGTGCCCGGCTCCAGCCGAGCGACGTGGACCGATGCGTCCTGGTGGACC
This sequence comes from uncultured Chloroflexia bacterium, assembly GCA_963844415.1. Taxonomy (GTDB): domain Bacteria; phylum Chloroflexota; class Limnocylindria; order QHBO01; family QHBO01; genus JACDBZ01. The sequence continues at coordinate 137,471 of CAWJOA010000004.1, read as the reverse complement.
GTCACCGCCTCGCCGCCGTCGGGACCGATGACCTTCAGCAGCCGGTTCGATCGGTCCTCGGTGGTGAAGACGCGCTGCTCGACGGCCGGCGCGAGGTCGGGGGTGTCGGGAAGGATCCAGATCTGGATGAAGCGCATCGGCTCGTCCTGGGATGCGTTCAGCTCCGAGTGGAGCGCGCCCGATCCCGAGCGTCATGCGCTGGACCGATCCGGCCGGCAGCGGCCCGAACGGGCCGCCGACGTTGTCCTGGTGGCCGAAGGTGCCCTCGACGACGTAGGTGAGGCCCTCGACGTCGCGATGTGGGTGGAGCGGCCAGACGGCGCCGGGCTTGAGTCGGTCGTCGTTGAAGACGCGCATCGCCCCGAACGAGTCGTGCTCGGGGTCCTCATAGCTGTCGAAGCTGAAGTGCCAGCGAGCGCGGAACCAGCCGCCGTCGATGTCGTAGATCTCGCCGTCGCGCCGGACCTTGATCATGCGGGCGCCTCCTTTCTCGCAGTGGCTCGACGAGCAGCTTCAGCTGATCCCGGCCGACGACGCGGATCGGATGGCCCGCCGACACGCCGGCCTCGGAGCGCGCCCGCCAGTCCTCGGCGAGCACCCGCACCATGCCATCCGGCCGGCAGTCGGTGATCGCCCGCCCACTCGCGCCGATGAGCGTCTCCGGCCCCACCTTCGCCTTGCCGCGCCTCGACCAGCGCCACGTGCCGATCGTCTCGAAGAACTCCAGGATCGCGGCGATGACCACGACCGGGATGCCCCAGCCCTCGGGGAAGACGAAGAACGCGAGGCCGATGCCGATGAGCAGGATCACCGCGCCATTCTGCGCCCGCTCCCGTGCTAGCGGGTGGGCGGGCGCAGGTGCGCGGCGGGTTCAGCCGGGAAGCGCGGCGACGGCGTCGATCTCGACGAGGAAGTCAGGGTTCGCGAACGAGGGCACCTGGACAACGGTGATCGCGGTGGGGTTTGCGCCCCAGACCGATAGAGATGCCGCGAAGCCGGCATTGACGTCTCCGCCCTCGGCGAGGTGGATCGTCAGCTTCGCGACGTCGGTCTGCGTCGCGCCCGCCTCGGCGAGGACCGCAATGACGTTGCGCAGCGCCTGCTCGGTCTGCGCCTGGAGCGTGTCGCCGACGACCTTGCCGTCGGGACCGACCCCGTTCTGCCCGCCGACGTAGAGCATGCGCGCGCCGGCGGGGACGATCGTGCCCTGCGAGAAGGCGGGGCTGGAGTGCATGGAGGGTGGATTCACGTGCGTGATGGTCATGTTGGCGATCATCCCGCACGAACCTGACCACCCGTGTCAGGGACGTTCAGACCAACCGCCGGTCGGCGGCCCAGCGGGTCAGCTCGTATCGGTTCGAGAGCTGGAGCTTGCGCAGCACGGCGGAGACGTGCGTCTCGACGGTCTTCACGCTGATGTGGAGCTCGTGCGCGACCTCCTTGTACGTGTAGCCGCGCGCGATGTAGCGCAGCACCTCGCGCTCACGCTTGCTGAGCAGGTCGAGCTCCGGGTCGAGCGGCTGCGGCGCATCCCCACCGAACGCGTCGAGGACGAAGCCAGCCAGCCGCGGCGAGAAGACCGCGTCGCCGTCGTGGACCCGCTGCACGGCCGACGAGAGCTCCTCGGCCGAGATCGACTTCGTCACGTAGCCGCGTGCGCCGGCGCGGATGATGCCGATGACGTCCTCGGCGGCGTCGGAGACCGATAGCGCCAGGAACTTGACCTCGGGCCGCTCCGGTCGCACGGCCTCGATCACCGCGCGACCGCCCCCGGCCGGCATGTGGACGTCGAGCAGGACGACGTCGGGCGTCCGATCGATGATCGCGGGTACCGCCTCCTCGACCGTGCCGGCGTCGCCGACGATCTCGAGGTTGCGCCCCAGCTCGGATCGGACGCCCGAACGGAAGAGCTCGTGGTCGTCGACGATGAAGACGCGGACCGTCACGACAGTGCCCTCCTCGGCAGCTTCAGGACGACCTCTGTGCCCTCCCCGGGCCGGCTGTGCACGGTCGCGGTGCCGCCATGGCGCTCCATGCGGCCGACGATCGAGTCGGCGATCCCGCGCCGATCGGCGGGGACGACGGCGGGATCGAATCCCGAGCCCTGGTCGCGCACGAAGGCGGTGACCGACGTCCGGCTCGACCTCGACGTACACGCTGATGGCGGTGCTGCCGGAGTGGACGGCGGCGTTGGCGACCGCCTCGGCGCAGGCGTTGACGAGGCCCGCGCAGCCGCTCGTCCATCTCCGCGTCGCCGACCACGACGGCCTCGACGCTGACCTGGTGCTGGCGCTCGATCCGGCCCGCCATCGAGTCGACCGCGTCGCGCAGCCGGACACCCGCCAGCTCCGGCGCGCGCCCGTACAGCCAGGCGCGCAGCTCGCGCTCCTGCGTGCGGGCAAGGCTCGTCATCTCGCGCGTCGACTTCGCGCGCTGGATGAGCGCGAGGGTCTGGAGCACCGAGTCGTGGAGGTGTGCCGCCATCTCGGCGCGCTCCTCCGAGCGGACGCGGCTGCTGCGCTCCTCCACGAGCTGGCGTCCCATCGCCCAGATCCACGGCCCGGCCAGCAGGGCCGCGCCGCCGATGGCCACGATCATCCCAACCAGCACGTTGCCCACCGACTCCAGCGAGGTCCTCCCGGCGAGGAAGACGGCCATCCCCGCGAGGATGAGCAGCGCGCCGATCACGAAGCGCGTAAAGGACAGCGGCGTCCCGAGGCTCTCGAGGTTCCACCGCCCACGCTCGCCGTCGCCACGGGCCCAGAGGACCGCGAAGCCGATGGCGGCAAGCACGACCGGCCAGGCGAGGTTGCCCTCGAACCACAGCCCGCCCAGCCAGAGGAGGGCAAGCATGCCCGGCGATGACGAGGCCGATGCCGAACGCCCGCCGCGGCGTCGGGAGCGCGATCCGGCGCGTCGTGGGCTGGGTGCCATCGGTCTCGGCCTCGAGCGGCGCGAGGAGCCAGGTCAGGACGTAGACGACGATGCCGAAGCCCGCGGCGAACGAGAGGACGACGAACGCGACGCGCACCGCGGTGGGCTGCACGCCGAGGTGATGACCGATGCCGCCGGCGACGCCGGCGATCCATCGGTCGCTCCGGCTGCGCTCGAGGCGGGGAGCGCGTTCGCGGGTGTCGCTATGGGCCATGGACGGCATGTTCCCACAGGATCCCGGGCGCCCACGATGGGGGAGAACCCCGAGAGTCGGCCGCCCGACTCAGGGTCCGATGCGGGACTTCCCCAATGGTCAGCCGTGTCCGAGCGACCGATGATCCCAACATGACGACAGAACAGCCCACCGCCCCCCGCGTCCTTCGGCGCCGTGGCGACGACCGCGTCATCGGCGGCGTCGCAAGCGGCATCGCCGACTACTTCAACGTCGACCCGCTCCTGATCCGCATCGGTTTCGTCGGCCTCATGGTGTTCAACGGGCTCGGCCTGCTCCTCTACCTGGGGGCGTGGCTGTTCATCCCGACCGACACCGACAACCAGTCGATCGTCCAGCGCCTCGTCGGCGGCGGCGGGATCGTCGGCATCCTCGCCGCGGCGGCGCTGGTCATCGTCGGCGTCAGCGTGCTGTTCAGCGTCGTGGGCGGCTTCGAGCCGCGCAGCGGCGCGGTCGAGGTCGCGGTCATCGCGCTCATCGGCATCGCGATCGGTGCCGCGCTGATGCGGCGGCGCGAGCCCGATGTCGCGGCCGCGTCAGCCACCTCCGAAACGGCAACGCAACCGATGCCGGCCTCGCCGCCGGTGGTCGTGCGGCGGCCGCCGACCCCGCAGTCACCGCTGGGGTGGTACGTCCTCGGCGCGATGCTCGTCGGCATCGGTCTCCTCGCACTGGTGACCGGCATCTCCGGCGCGGCCGTCGATCCCGGGCGCTACTTCGGCCTGGCGCTCGCCGTCCTCGGCGTCGGCCTGGTGATCGGGACGTGGATCGGGCACGCGCGCCTGCTGATCGTGCTCGGCCTGGTGCTCCTGCCGTTCGCCTTCGCCGCCAGCCTGATCGACGTGCCGATCGAGGGCGGCTTCGGCTCCCACTTCATCAGCCCGAGCAACGCCGAGGAGCTCCGCGACGAGTATCGGCTCACCGGTGGCGAGATCGTCCTGGACCTGACCCGGATGGAGGACAGCGGCGAGCCGGTCGCCATCGCCGCCAGCGTGGCGATGGGCCAGATCGTCGTCCTCCTGCCCGACGACGCCGGCCTCGAGCTGGATGCCGCCGTCGGCGGCGGCGAGCTCCGCATCCTGGGCCGCGAGGAGGAGGGAACCAACCTCGAGGAGCGGCAGGTCGTCGAGGGCGACGGCCCGCAGTTCGAGCTCGATCTCGAAGCCGGCCTGGGCGTCGTCCGGGTCGTCACCCGACCGTTGCTGGAGAACCGATGACCATGACCCGTCACCCTGTCGACCTCGTCTCGCTGACGTTCGGACTCCTGTTCGCCACCATCGGCGTCGTCCTGCTCTTCGGCAGCGTCGACGCGCTGCGGCTCGACTGGATCGTCCCGGCCGTGACGATCATCCTGGGCGTGCTGCTGATCGTGGTCGCGCGCTCGCGACCCGACGCCGGACGACCAGCCCACCGAGGGCTGACAGACGCGGGCCTACGCTCGAGTCAGCGGCTCCGATCGGCGAGCCACTCGAGCGCCGAGCCGGCCGCACCGAGCACCGAGATATGCCCGTCGTCGGGCAGCACCCGCAGTTCGGCTGCGGGGATGTGATCTGCCAGCCACTCCGCGTGGGCGATCGGCGCGATCCGGTCCTGGCCGCCATGCAGCAGGAGCACCGGCGCCCGGATCCGCGCCGGGTCGAAGCCCCACGGGCGCGACGTAGGCCAGGTCGTCGTCGATGAGCCCGCCGGGCCCGTCCTTCAGCGCCGGAGCGACGACCGAGCCGAACCAGCCCCACTCCCCGGCGAGCGCGGCGTGGTCCGCACCGGTGAAGCTCGAGCCGTCGTCCGTTGCCGTCGCCTCATGGCGTTCCTTCGCCTCGCGCCCGGCGGCGGCCGCGCGCAGCGTCGCCTCGGCCTGCGGCGCCATGCCGGCGAACCAGTCGAGCCCCTCGGCCGCGTATGGCGCCAGGGTGGAGACGGCGAGGACGGCGCTCGTGCGCTCGGGGAGCAGAGCCGCGCAGGCCAGCGCGTGCGGTGAGCCGCCCGAGTGGCCCATCAGGGCGAAGCGATCGACGCCGACGGCATCGGCGATGGCCGCCGTCAGCTCGGCCGCCGACGCCACGTCCCGGCCCGGCTCCGGGCTGGAGCCGCCGTACGCCGGCCTGTCGTAGGACAGCCAGCGGACCCCGAGCCGATTCGCGGCCGCGAACAGCGGTTCCGGTGGCGTGCCGATGTTGGGCGTGCCGTGGTGCCAGACCACGACGGGCGACCCGTCACCACCGGTGTCGTACGCGTGCAGGACGCGGCCGTCTGGCAGCCGCATGTCGAACTCGTTGATCACTCATCAGTGACCGAGCCGCTGCCGCGAACTCATCGGCGCGACTATGGGCTTGACAATACTGTGTGACACACACTATTGTCGCCAGCATGGTAGATGACGAGCTGCTCGGGACGCACCGGCAGGAGCTGCGACGGGGGACCGTCGTGCTCGCCTGCCTCCTGGCGCTGCGAGCCCCCGAATACGGGTACGCGCTGCTGAAGCGCCTCGATGCCGCCGGCATTCCCAGCGATGCGAACACGATCTACCCGTTGCTTCGCCGCCTCGAGGAGCGCGGGCTCCTTGCGAGCGAGTGGAACACCGACGACACGCGTCCGCGGAAGTTCTACCGCACCAGCCCGGCCGGCTCGGCCCTCGCCGACCAGCTGCTGATCGACATGACCGATCTGAACGCGTCGCTGCACGCCCTGAACGGAGGAGATATCGAATGACCTCGCTGACCGAGCGCTACCTCGCGGCCACGCTGCGAGGAATCCCCGAGAAGCAGCGGCCCGACGTAGAGCGCGAGCTCCGATCGTCGATCGCCGACGCCGTCGAGGACCGCGTCGCCAACGGCGAGGACCGCGTCGCCGCCGAGACCGCCGTCCTCGAGGAGCTCGGGAACCCGACGCGCCTGGCCGCCGGCATGACCGGCCGGCCGCTGTACCTCATCGGCCCGGAGCTCTTCCTCGCCTATCGGTACATCCTCTTCCTGCTCCTCGGCATCGTCGTGCCGATCGTCGGCGTCGTGGAGGCGGTCGTTGAGATCAACGGCGGCGCCGGGATCGGCCAGGCGATCCTCGCCGGCCTCTTCGGCGCCCTGACGGTCGGCGTCCACCTCGCCTTCTGGGTGACGCTCTCATTCGCCGTCGTCGAGCGGGTCGACAAGTCGACGTGGAAGGACAACGACCTCAAGCAGCTCACCGAGCCGTGGACGGTCGTGGACCTGCCCGAGCTGCCGAGCTCCGGCGCAGTGAGCGTCGGGGAGACGGTCGGAGAGATCGTGACGCTCGGGATCTCGATCGGCGGGCTGCTCTACCTGCGTGGCTGGTCCTGGGTGAGCGATGCGAACGGCGAGCCGATCCCGCTGTTCGACCCCGTGCTGTGGGACTTCTGGTTCCCCGCGTTGATCGGGGTGCTGGCGCTCCAGGTGCTCTTCCACATCGCCAAGCTCATGGTGGGCCGATGGACGATCGGGCTCGCCATCGTCAACGCCGTCCTGCTCGCCGCGTTCGCGGTGCCATTCGCCGTCCTCGCGGTGACCGGCGCGCTCATCAACCCGGACTTCGCCGCCGCCGTCGGCTGGCCTCAGCTCGCCGATGGCGAGGGGTGGGTCATGCTCGCCGTGGCCGCGGCGACGGTCCTCATCAATGGCTGGGAGGCGATCGATGGCTTTCGCAAGGCCCGACGCCCGCAGCCAGCAGCGGAGCCTGCATCATGAGCGCCTTCGCGCGGCGGGCGCCTAGCGGGTGACGTCGACCACGCAGAAGCGGTTGCCCTCGGGGTCGGCGAGGATCACGTAGTCCGCATCGGGCGGCATCTTGTCCCAATGGACCTCGGTGGCCCCGAGACCGATCAGTCGCCGGACCTCGCCGGCCTGGTCCTCGGCATACAGGTCGAGGTGGATGCGCGGCGGAATCTGGAGCGGTGCGTGCACGCGGTCCAGGGAGACGTTGGGGCCGGCGCCGTCGCGCGGGCGGAGGAGGGCGAATCCGTCGTCGTCGCCGCGGTCCTCACCGCGCGGCACGTAGTCGAGGGCGGCCGTCCAGAACGCCTTCTGCTTCTCGAGATCGTCGACGCGGATGACGATTGAACCGATCGTGACCATCGCGCAAGCCTAGCGGCGCGTGTCGACCGCGATCCAGTTCACTTCCCAGGCCTGCCCGCCGTCATCGGAGAACGACTGCTCGAAGCGGCACGAGGTCGGGGTGATGTCCGAGATGACGAACCGGACGAGGATCGGGCGGCCGTCGAGCTCCTCCTCCGACAGAAACTCGCCCCGCCCGTCGGTGAACTGTCCGACCGCCGGCGGGCTGATCCCGCCTCCGCGGATGCTGGCGGAGTGGAGGCTCCACTGCCGCGACGCCGGGTCGTACAGCCGCAGGCTCAGCGCCCGGATGCGTCCGGTCGTCGCCGTGACGTCGAGCTCCACGAGGTTCGCGGCCCCGTCCCAGATCGACCGTACTTCGGACGTGCCGCGGTACTGCGCCCACTCGGAGGACCCGCTGAGCGGGCTCACGAGGCGGGAGAGCTCAGTCGTCCACGATCCGATCTCGAAGTCGAAGTCGTGCTGCCCGTCGTGCGCGGGCTCGGTGTCGTGCATGACGCAAGGCTAGCCCTCATGCCGGGTCGCGAGCGCGCTCCTCGAGGCCGTCGAGGAGGATGTCGAGCCCGTACTCGAACTCGTTGGCAAAGTCGTAGCCGGGCTGCATGGCGTGCTCGGTGATGAACGCGGCGAGGTTCGGATAGGCGTTGACGGGGAACGGCTGGAGCATGGTCTCGGCGACGCCGGCGATGTCGGCCGTGCTCTCGAACGGCAGGGCGATCTTCGTCAGCGCGAAGCCGTAGATGTAGGCGTCGAGGGCCGAGTACGCGTGGGCGGCCATCGACATCTCGAAGCCGGCCCCGCGCAGGCAGCCGATGACCGCGTCGTGATGCTGGAGATTGGCCGGGCCGGGATGCAGCCGCGACTCCATGAGCGGGACCGCCCATCGGTGGCGCAGGAGAGCGTCGCGGACCGAGATGGCCCGCTCGCGCATGGCGGTCTTCCAATCAACCACGGTTGAGGGCAGCCCGACCTCGGCGAAGACGAGGTCGACCATGGCATCCATGAGGTCGTCCTTGTTCGCGATATGGCGATAGAGCGCCATCGGCCCCACGCCGAGCTCCTGGCCAAGCGTGCGCATCGTGAGCGTGTCGAGCCCGCCGGCGTCGGCGACCGCCATGGCGGTGCGCAGGACCCGTTCCCTGCTCAGGGGGATTCGAGGCGCGGGTTGTGACGTTGCCGCGGTAGCCATCGGCTCATCCATCCTCGCTAGCGTACTACGTAAACTTCGGGCTTGACGCCCTCATGTGTACGCCGTAGTGTACAGCATACGCTTACAAAGTACACACACGGGGAAACCAAGCGATGAAGGCAATCACGCAGGACAGGTACGGCTCGGCAGAGGTCCTCGAGACGCAGGACATCAACACGCCCGAGATCGCCGATAACGACGTGCTGGTCCGCGTCCACGCGGCGTCCATCCACATCGGCGACTGGGTCCTCATGACGGGCGAGCCCCGTGTCATGCGGCTCGGAACCGGGCTGAGCAAGCCGAAGCACCGCGTGCCGGGGACCGATGTCGCGGGCACGGTCGAAGCTGTCGGTGCCGCGGTCCAGACCCTGCGCGTGGGGGACGAGGTCTTCGGATGGTGCACCGGCGCGTTCGCCGAGTACGCGGCCGGACCCGAGGATCAGTTCGTCACGAAGCCGGCCAACCTCACCTTCGAGGCGGCGGCCGCCGTCGGCGTGTCCGCGACCACCGCCCTCCAGCTCCTGCGCGATGACGCGAAGGTCGGGCCCGGGCAGAAGGTCCTGGTCAATGGCGCGTCTGGCGGCGTGGGCACCTACGCCGTGCAGATCGCCAAGGCGCTCGGCGCCCAGGTGACCGGCGTGTGCAGCACGAAGAACGTGGAGATGGTCCGCTCGATCGGCGCCGATCATGTCATCGACTACACCCGCGACGACTTCAGGGCGGGCCACGAGCGATACGACGTCATCCTCGACAACGTCGGGAACCGCTCGATGGCGGACACCAGGCGCGCACTCACGCCGAACGGGATGCTGATCTCCAACGGCGGCGGGCACACCTCCGGCAAGCTCAGTCGCGTCATCCGCTCAGCCCTGGCGTCGATCGTCGTGCGTCAGCAGGCGCGACCCTCGGTCAAGAGCCAGAACCGGGCCGACCTGCTCGCCCTGAAGGAGCTCGTCGCGACCGGCGCGGTCACGCCGGTCATCGGCGGCACGTACGCACTGGCCGATACCGCTCGGGCCATCAGCCACATCGCCGACGGCCACGCGCGCGGCACCCTCGTCATCGCCGTGGCCCGCCCGTCGACAGCTGGCAGCGAGGCGGAGCGCACACCAAACGACATGCCTGTGGCAGCTGCCGCAGTGGCGTGACCGGCGGGCCAGTCCCGTCGACATCCATCACCTCAACGAAGCATTGAAAGGGAACGATCATGTCCAAGGCCACCATCACCAAGCTCCTCATCGGAAGCGCCATCGCCGCAGCCGCCGGCGCCTTTCTCACCATCGCCGCGATCTGGGTCGCGATTGCGAATGACGTGTTCGTCATGAGCGGTCAGAACGTCGTCGGGATCGAAGGCGGGACCCTCGCGTGGTTCCTGCTCGGGCTCGCTGCCGTCGGCGGCCTGGCGTTCTTCGGTGCGATGATCGGTGGGCTCGTGTCGTGGATCGGCGCACTGCTGAACACGGCGCAGCTCGAGAGCAAGACCTGGTTCCTCGTCCTGCTTCTCCTCGGGATCTTCAGCTTCGGGCTTGTCGCCCTGATCGCCTATGTCATCGCCGGGCCTGACGGAACCGCGGAGGGCGCGCGGAGTCCCGCGCCGTCACCCGCATGACCGACGATCGGCCGAGCACGCTGTCGATGGCGGGCAAGACCGTCCTGATCACCGGGGGAACCGGCGGGATCGGGAGGGCGGCAGCGACTCGGCTCGCGTCGATGGGTGCCCGCGTGGGCATCACCGGCCGCGACCCGGCACGGACCGAACGCGCCGCCGCCGCCATCCGTGTGGCGGCTGCCAACCCCGCCGTCGACGCGTTCGTCGGCGACATGTCGTCGCAGGCAGAGGTTCGCCGCCTGGCCGACGAGGTCCTCGCGACCTACCCGCGGCTGGATGTGCTGCTCAACAACGTCGGCGGGTTCTGGTCCCACCGCCACGTCACCGCCGATGGGCTGGAGCACACGTTCGCGCTCAACCACCTCGCGCCGTTCCTGCTGACCAGCCTGCTGTCGGATCGACTCATCGCGAGCGCACCGGCGCGTGTCGTCACCGTGTCGTCCGGTGCCCAGGGCATGGGCAAGATCGACTTCGACGACCTGATGGGGGAGCGAACGTACTCCGGTCAGCGCGCCTACAACCAGTCGAAGCTCGCGAACGTGATGTTCACGTACGAGCTGGCCCGTCGGTTCGAGGGGACCGGTGTCACCGCCACCGTGCTCCACCCCGGCATGACGAACACGGCATTCAGTGCGGAGGACCCGTCGCGCGCCTTCGCTCCACTGGTCGCGGTCATGAGACCGTTCATGAAGAGTCCGGAGCGTGGGGCCGACACCCCGGTCTACCTTGCCAGCTCCCCGGACGTGGAGGGGGTCAGCGGCCGGTACTTCGCCAACCAGGCCGCCAAGAAGTCGAGTGCGGCGTCCTACGACGCCGCGACGACGGCCCGGCTCTGGCAGGTCAGCGCGGGCCTCGTCGGCATCCAGGCCGCGACATGACGACGCAGCGATCTCGTTCCCGGAAAGGGGATTCCAGTGCATAGCCTCACCCAATCTCTGCCGCTGCGGTGGCTCGTCGCCGTCATCGGCTTCCCGATCGGCGGATTCATCGGGCACCTCGTCGGCGGCCCCGCCGCCACGATCCCGGCAGCGTTGGTCTCAGGGGCGATCGCCGGCGCGATCATCGGCCTGGGACAGGGGCTCGCGCTGAAGCTGGGTTCGCAGTCGCTTGTCGCCTGGGCACCCGCCACCGCCATCGGGCTCGGGCTGTCGCTCGCGACGGTGACCGCGGTCATCGGTCAGATCTCGAGCTCGGCTGAGGCTGCGGCGCTGGGTGCAGTTTCCGGCCTCGTGCTGGGCGTCGGCCAGGCCGTCGTGCTCCAGCGGCATGGCGTGCCGCACAGCTGGATCTGGGTTCCAGCGAGCGGGATCGCGTGGGCCGCCGGCTGGTTCGTGACCGCCAGTGCCGGCATTGCGCTCGAGGCGGGATGGCCCGTGTATGGCCTCAGCGGCGCGGTCGTGTCGCAGGTGATCACCGGCATCGCGCTCTGGCGTCTGACGGCGTCGCGCCCGGTCGCCGTCGCAACTCCGGCGTGAGCGGGGAGCTCGGTGCGGCGATCCTGCTGATCGTCGTGCCGATCGGCTTCAACCTCGCGTTCTTCGAACTCGGCCGAGCGTTCGACTACCCGACCATCCTGCGTCAGCCGGCGGACGTCATCCTCCGCCGCTTCGACGCCGGCGGAACCGGTCTTCTCCTGCGTTGGCAGGCGCTCCTCGTCACCGCGCTGGCAATGCTGCCGCTGGTTGCGCTGCTCGGGGTCACCCTCGGTGCCGATCCGGCGCTGACGGTGACGGCGGTGGTGGTCGGGTCGGCGGCTGCCGTCGTGCAGGTGCTCGGGCTCGCCCGCTGGCCGTTCGTCGTCCCCGAGCTCGCGCGCCGCTACGTTGCCGCCGACGGACCCGACGCCGCGTCCACGCGCCGAGACGATCGAGGTCGTCTTCGCCGCGATCCATCGGCTGCTGGGGGTCGGCATCGGTGAGCACCTCGGCTACCTGTTGACCGGCGCCTGGACCATCCTCGTCGCGGCCTCGATCGCGTCCACGACGGCGGTCGCGCCATGGCTGGGTTGGGTCGGCGTTCCCATCGGCGTGGCGCTGATCGTCGGCAGCGTGGAGTTCGTCGGACCGAACGAGCGGGATGGTTGGTCCATCGCCGGCGCCATCGTCCCGATCGCCTACGTGGCGTGGTCGCTCTGGCTCGTCGCCCTCGGGATCGGTCTGGCGCTCTAGGTCCCGCAGCCGTCATCTGCTGCGCCGTGGGTCAGTGCGCGTCCCGAAGCCGTTCGAGGCCGTCGAGGATGAGGTCCAGGCCGAACGCGAACTCGACGTCGTCGTCGCAGCCGCCGAGGGCGCCCTCGTGGGTGGCCCCCAGCGCCATCTCGGCCACGTAGGGATGCGTGTCGGCCACTGCCGCGGCCATCGCCTTCATCGCCTCGGGGCTGACGTCGGGGGTGTCGTCGAAGAGGTCCTGGGTGAATCCGAGCAGCCGGCTGCCGAAGAGGTGGATGGCGTGGTGGGTCATCTCGAGCGAGAAACCGCCCTCGCGCAGGATCCCCATGACCGCGTCGTAGTACCGCAGGCCGCTCGCGCCGGGATCGTCCCGCGACTCGATGATGCGCGGCGCCCACCGGTGGCGCAGGACGACGGTGCGGGCCGCGAGGATCGTCGTACGCAGCGATGCCTTCCAGTCGGCGGCGTCGCGGTGGACCGGGATCTCGCGGATGACGAGCTCGATCATCCCGTCGAGGAGGTCATCCTTGCCGCGCACGTGCGTGTAGAGCGACATCGCCTCGATCCCGAGCTCCGAGCCGAGCCGGCGCATGCTGACCGCATCGATGCCCTCCCGGTCGGCAAGCCGGACGGCAGCCTTGAGCACGCGCTCCCGGGTGAGCGGGGAGCGCCGTTGCGCGCTGTCGGGCCTTGCCACTGCCATCGATCGGTCTCCGATGTCGGTCTGCGGGAACGCTACCACCGGCCCGATCGGCCGACCGCACGAAATCCCTTGACACCCTTACACCGTATGGACTAGCCTTACGCCGTATGGACCGATCCAGCATACCCCATGGCTGGCGGCACGCGCGAGCAGGAGATACGGCATGACCACCCCGACCGTCGACCAGACCACGAGCCAGCCGTCACCTTGGCTCCCGCCGCGCTGGGTCATTCGGGGCGCGTGGGTGGCGCACCGCGCGATCCATCGGTTCAGCGGCGGCCGTCGCGGGCTCTCGGTTCCGAAGCCGGGCGTCGCCTTCGGCCACATGAAGCTGACGACCGTCGGCCGCCGCTCGGGCAAGGCTCGCGAGGCCATCCTCGGGTACATCGAGGACGGACCGAACCTCGTGACCCTCGCGATGAACGGCTGGGGGAGCCCGGAGCCAGCGTGGTGGCTGAACCTCCAGTCGCTCCCAGATGCGAGCGTCGAGCTGAAGACCGGCACGCTCGCCGTGCGCGCCCGCGCCGCTGCCGGGGAGGAGCGCGATCGGCTCTGGGCAACGGTGAAGGAGCACCGCGGCTACGGCGACATGGATGGCTACGCGGTCCGCCGCTCGGGGGAGACGGCCGTCGTCGTCCTCGAGCCTCGCGATCAGTGACGCAACCGTCGAAGGGCCGCTAGGCGGCCTTGGACGGGAACGAGTGGTGCTCGTGCGTCACGACCCATCGGTCGCCGGACTTGCGCAGGCCGATGGAGAGCCGCAGCCGGTTGGCCGGATCGGACTCGAGCTCGTCGGGCGTGCCGCAACGGAGCAGGGCCCAGGCGAACGCGACATCCGCGCCGGCTGTGACGTTCAGCTCCACGATCTCGAACGACGCGCCCCTGAGCTGCCACTCGAAGAACGGCGGCCAGGTGTCGCGGTACGCGTCCATGCCGCGCACGCCGTCGTTCGGCGGGGGAACGTCGAACATCACGATGTCGTCGCCGTGGTCGGCGACGACGGTGTCGAGGTCGCCGGCGTGGACCGCATCTGCCCAACGCTCGATCAGGCTGCGGATCTGGGTCTCGTCTTCGGTCATACGGGTAGGACCGCCGTGAGTGCCCGAAGTCATCGTCGAGGCCACGGCGAGTCGGGCACGAGGACTGCTAGGCTGGCGGGCAACCCGAGCATCGTGTGTCTTTGGATAGGGAGGCAGTGCACACCATGCGAGACCGATACGCGCATGCGCGTCGAAGCCGGCTCGGAGTATCGATTGCCGTCGTGGCCCTGATCCTGGCTGCGTGCCAGGGCGGCGGCGAGGACGGCGGCGATGCCGGCGCATATCCCGAGCAGGAGGTCACCATCGTCGTGCCGTTCGCGGCCGGAGGCCCGACCGATACCGTGACGCGGCTGATCGCCGAGCCGATGGCGGCGGAGCTGGGCGGCGACATCGTCGTCTCGAACGTCGAGGGTGCCGGTGGGACGGTCGCCGCCGACCAGGTCGCGAACGCAGAGCCGGACGGCTACACCGTGCTCATGCACCACATCGGCATGTCGACCGCGCCGACGCTCTACCCCGACCTGGCGTACAGCCCGCTCGAGGACTTCGAGATGATCGGCCTCGTGACCGAGGTGCCGATGACCTTCGTCGGCAGCCCGAACTTCGAGCCGAACACCATGGAGGAGCTCGTCACGTACGTCACGGAGAACATCGACACGGTCACGTATGCGAACGCCGGGATCGGCGCCGCGTCCCAGCTGTGCGGCCTGCTGTTCGAGACGGCGACCGGACTCGACCTGACCGAGGTTCCGTACGACGGAACCGGGCCCGCCATGGACGACCTGCTCGGCGACCAGGTCGACTTCATGTGCGACCAGACGACGAGCACGACCGACGACATCCAGGCCGACGCCGTGAAGCCGTACGCGGTGACGACGCCGGAGCGATTGGAGACGCTGCCGGACATCCCGACCACCGGCGAGGCGGGCCTGGACATCGAGGTCACCGTGTGGCACGGCCTGTATGTGCCGGCCGGAACGCCGCAGGAGGTCATCGACGCGCTCAACGCGGCGCTCGTCGTCGCGCTGCAGGACGAGGCCGTCGTGACCGAGCTCACGGAGCTCGGCGCACCGCCGGTGGCGGAGGATCGTGCGACGCCGGATGCTCATCGAGCGCTGCTCGAGGAGCAGATCGAGTTCTGGCGACCGATCATCGAGGAGGCCGGAGTGACGGCCAGCTAGCGGAGGCGTTCATGGATGGGGCGGCGATCACGCCGCCCCATCGGTCTATTGGGAGGGAGTGGAGGCACGGTGCCTGCGGTCCGTCGCGCGCTCAAGGACATCCTGGCCGGGGCGATCTTCATCGCGTTCGGCCTCGCCTTCGCGATCGGCGCGCTGGGGTACGAGGTCGGTTCGCCGCTCAACATGGGGCCCGGCTACGTGCCCCTGGCGCTTGGCATCGTGCTCATGGGCCTCGGTGGCCTGATCATCGTCAAGGGCTTCATCGCGGGGGAGGGCGAGCCGATCGGCGACGTCGACTGGCGCGCCGTCGTCCTCATCACCGCCTCGCTCCTCTTCTTCGGCATCACGGTTCGAGGGCTGGGGGTGGTCGTCTCCCTCTTCATCGCGACGCTCATGGCGGCGATGGCTCGTTCGGCCACGAGTATCCGCGAAGCGCTCCTCATCGCCGCAGGGCTGACCGTTCTCTCGATCCTCATCTTCATCGTCGCCCTTCAGCTGCGGCTGCCGATGATCGGCCCCTGGATCCCGGTCTAGGCAGCGGACGATGGAGCTGTTCGAGAACCTCGCGCTCGGGCTGCAGACGGCGCTGAGCCCGGAGAATCTGCTCTATTGCTTCATCGGCGTCGTGCTCGGCACCGCGGTCGGCGTCCTGCCCGGGATCGGTCCCACAGCCACGATCGCGCTGCTGCTGCCGATCACGTTCACGCTCGAGCCGGTCACGGCGCTGATCATGCTCGCCGGCATCTACTACGGCGCGCAGTACGGCGGCTCGACGACCGCGATCCTCATCAATCTGCCCGGGGAGACATCGGCCGCGGTCACCGCGATCGACGGCCACGAGATGGCCAAGAAGGGTCGAGCGGGTCCGGCGCTTGCCACGGCCGCGATCGGCTCGTTCATCGCCGGCACCGTCGCGACCCTGGTGCTGGTGCTCTTCGCTCCGCCGCTGGCCGGCGTCGCGCTGACCTTCGGCTCGGCGGAGTTCTTCAGCCTCGTCGTGCTCGGGTTGATCGCGTCGGTCACGCTCGCCCGCGGCTCGACCGTCAAGGCGCTGGCGATGATCGTGCTCGGCCTCCTGTTCGGAACGATCGGCCAGGACCTGTACTCCGGCACGCCGCGGTTCACGTTCGGCGTGCGCGAGCTGTTCGAGGGCATCAACTTCGTGTCGGTGGCGGTCGGCCTCTTCGGGGTCGCCGAGATCCTGCGCAACCTCGAGGACGAGAAGACGCGGCACGTCGTGACGAAGGCGATCTCGAACCTGTGGCCGACGCGCGAGGACTTCCGCCGGATCGCCGCGCCCATTGCGCGCGGCACGGTGCTCGGCTCCGCGCTCGGGATCCTGCCGGGAGCCGGCCACGTCCTCGCCTCGTTCGGCGCCTACTCGATCGAGAAACGGCTGAGCAAGCACCCCGAGGAGTTCGGCCACGGGGCGATCGAGGCGGTCGCTTCCCCCGAGTCGGCGAACAACGCTGCGGCGCAGACCTCGTTCATCCCGCTCCTGACGCTCGGCCTGCCGGCGCACCCGGTCATGGCGCTCATGCTTGGTGCCTTCGTAATCCACGGTATCGCGCCCGGGCCGCAGGTCATCGAGCAGGAGCCCGAGTTGTTCTGGGGCCTGATCGTGTCGATGTGGATCGGGAACCTGTTCCTGGTCCTGCTCAACCTGCCGCTCATCGGCATCTGGGTGCGATTGCTGACGATCCCGTACAAGGTCCTGTTCCCCGCGATCATCGCCTTCGCCTCGATCGGCACGATCTCGCTTGGCCTCAACCCCTGGCACGTCTTCGCAATCGCGTTCTTCGGCCTGCTCGGCTACTTCCTGATCAAGCTCGGCTGCGAGCCCGCCCCGCTGCTGCTGGGGTTCGTCCTCGGGCCGCTCCTGGAGGACCACCTGCGGCGCGCGCTCATCATCTCGCGCGGCGACCTGACGACGTTCGTCAATCGGCCGATCTCGGCAGTCCTGCTCGCGATGGCCGTGGCCGCGATCTTCATCGCCGTGCTACCGAAGATCCGGCGCCAGCGAGAGGTCGTCTTCGCCGACGCCGAGGAGCCCTAGCGGAGCGAGACCTCGGTCAGTCGGACGTTGCGCTGCTCCTCGATCAGCCGTGCGGGATCCGGGTCGATCGCGCCTCGCTTCGGCGACGCGAAATAGGCCGCATCGGCCGCTTCGAAGGCATCCCAGCCGCCCGGGTGTTCGAGGAGCCAGAGGAACCGATCCTCCCCTGGAACGATCCACGCAGCCGGAATGTCGAAGCCGATCGCCCGGCGCAGCGGCGCCAGGTATGCCGTCCACTCGGTGACGAAGGTGTCGAGATCGCCGGCGCGGATCCGGTAGTCGCGGAGCTGTGTTGCCATGCCCCGTGTTGTAGCACCCGGTGAACCGATGCGTTCCTCTGCGACGATGGAAGCGTGCTGAGACGGCTCGGGCTGACCTAGGCGCCGCTCGGGACGGGGTCGCGGTTGTAGAGGCGCATCGCGCCCCAGATTCCGACCACGGTGAGGAGCGCGCACCAGCCGAGGGCGATGGCGCCGTTCCAGCCGATCGGCGTGCCGAGCAGGAGGCCGCGCACGGTCTCGATCATCGGCGTGAATGGCTGGTACGCGGCGAACCAGCTCAGCGGCCACGGCATCGACTCGGGCGGGACGAACGCGCTGCCGAAGAACGGAAGGAGCAGGATCGGCAGGGGCAGGTTGCTCGCGGTCTCGACGCTGTTGGAGACGAGGCCCATCGGAACTGCCAGCCAGCTGAACGCGAAGCTCGCGACGGCGATCATGCCGATCGCGCCGGCGATTTCGAGCGGGCTCGTCGTCGGTCGGAAGCCGGTGAGCACCGCGACGCCGATGACGAGGACGATGCTGAACATCGTCTGCAGCACACCGTTCACCACGTGGCCGGCCAGGACGGCGGCGCGGGGAATCGACATCGTGCGGAAGCGCAGGACGATGCCCTCGTGCTTGTCCATGGCGATGACGATTGCCATCGACGAGATGCCGTTGGCGACCGTCAGGATCAGGATCCCCGGCGTCAGGTACGCGATGTACTCGTCGCGGCCGCCAACCGCTCCCGGCAGCCCGTCACCGAGCGTCGAGCCGAAGACGAACACGAAGATCAGGTAGAAGATCACCGGGATCGCCGCGACGAGCAGCGTGAGCGAGGGATATCGGCGCGCGTGGAGGAAGTTGCGACGAAGCATCGTCGCGGTGTCCTGGAGCACGAAGGTCATTGGGTTGCCGCCTTTCGCGGGGCGTTGTTGCCCGTGAGGGAGAGGAAGACGTCGTCGAGGTCCGGCGAGTGCAGCGACAGGCCGGCGATCTCGACCGATGTCGCCGCGAGCCGATCCAGGACCGCCTGAAGCGTCGCGACCTCGCCGTCGGTCGGGACGTCGAGCGCGAGGGCGTCGGGGTCCCGGCGCGCCGTCGCGAGCCGCTCGGCCGCACGCTCGAGCTGGACCGCGTCACCGAACTCGAGGCGGATGTGGCCACCCGGAACGAGCCGCTTCAGCTCGGCCGGCGAGCCCTCGGCCACGATGTGGCCGCCGTCCAGCAGGGCGATCCGCCCTGCGAGCTCGTCGGCTTCCTCGAGGTATTGCGTGGTGAGGAAGATCGTGATGCCGTCGGCCACGAGGGCTCGGACGATGTCCCACATCGTGCGACGCCCACGCGGGTCGAGCCCGGTCGTCGGCTCATCGAGGAAGACGATCCGCGGGTCGCCGACGAGCGTCATCGCGAGGTCGAGGCGGCGTTTCATGCCGCCGGAGTAGGTCGCCACCATCCGGCCGGCGTCCTCGACGAGGTCGAACCGGTCGAGCAGGTCGGCAATGCGGCGCCGGCCCTCTTCCCGCGGCAGGTGGTTGAGATCGGCAATCAGCTGGAGGTTCTCCTGGCCGGTGAGCAGGTTGTCGACCGCGGAGAACTGGCCCGTCACGCCGATGGAAGCGCGCACCCCCTCGGGATCGGTCCGCAGGTCGTGCCCGCCGACCTCGATCTCCCCGGCATCGGGCGTGAGCATCGTGGTGAGCATGTGGACGGCCGTCGTCTTGCCGGCCCCGTTGGGACCCAGCAGCGCGAAGACCGATCCAGTGGCGACCTCGAAATCGATGCCGTCGAGGACGAGGGTGTCGCCGTAGGACTTGCGAAGGCCGGTGGCCCTGATCGCGGTGGCAGTCATGACCATGACCCCCACTCGCCGAGCCGGCGAGCCTCAGATGTCGAGCTCCTGAACGCCGGGCTGCCTGACCGATGCGGAGACCATCTCGAAGAGCTGGGCCGGTACGTGATCGCGGAGCTCGTCGAGCGTGTCGAACGTGTCGAGCGTGGCTTCGGCAGGCATCCCGCCTCCGGACGCCGCGCCGACGCCGGTCCACGCTCGCCATCCGGTGAGCGCGTTGCCCTCGGCATCGCGCGTCTCGAAGAACTCGGTGCGCTCGATGTGAAGCGCGAACTTCTTCGCCCCGCGGTAGACGCGGTAGTGCTCGACCTTTCCGCTGGTGTGGTCGGTGTTGAACCACTCGCCGAGGAGGACGGCGTTGAACCGAACCTTGCGGCCCGCGCCGATGCCGACTTTGACGATGACCTCGTCGAAGCCGGCCTGGCGGGCATCCTCGACCTCGACATACCGCTTGAGCGCGTTGGTGATGGCCGAAGAGAGGTTGCCTCCGGCGAGCTCCTGCGCCCGCTGGAAGAGCTCCTGGGCGTCGTCCGAGACGTAGATGGTCTTGTTTGGCACGTATGCATCGTAGCTCCGACTCATGCGATTGATGACCCTATGCGCATGAGTATACGTATAGCCCT
The DNA here is from genome assembly GCA_963844415.1 of uncultured Chloroflexia bacterium. GTDB lineage: Bacteria > Chloroflexota > Limnocylindria > QHBO01 > QHBO01 > JACDBZ01. The sequence goes on along the minus strand of CAWJOA010000004.1, from coordinate 117,539 downwards.
ACGTATGTCAACGGCGGCTAAGTCAGGCCCTTGGGCCTCAAGCCTCGCGCTTCTTCTGCGTGGCGAGGCGATCGTGCGTCTCGGCGAGGAGGGGCTTGACGATCTCCTCGAAGGAACGAGCGCTCGGGTTGAGGATCGAGACCCAGCGCTGTTTGGCGTAGACCGGGTGGGGGAGGATCCGGTCCAGCTCGGTGTAGTCCGGCGACTCGACCACGCCGACGAGGCGAGCGAACGTCTCCTTGCTCAGCGTGCCGATGTTCAGCCGGAAGACACGGTCGCGCGACAGGTTCGAGGCATCGTCGTGCTCATCGGTCGTCACGATCGTCGCGAAGTTCGGCCAGTGCTGCTCGTCGAGGGAGAAGAACATCGCGTTCATCGCCTCAGCGATGATCGTCTCTGGATAGGTGTCGGTGATGTAGGCGATGATGGCGTCGGCGTCAGGTCCGTCGGTCTCGTGAGCTGTCATGTCTCAAGCCTAGATTCCGCATGTCAAGACCCCGCCACGGCAGGCCGACTCAGTGGTCGACGAGGGTCTCGACCCACAGGATGCCCAGGGTCAGGACCACGACGCCGGCGACATAGGCGAGCGATCGGACACGGCTGAGCGGCACGGAACGCGCCGCCAGGTACCCGACCAGCGCGATGAAGCCCAGCAGCAGGAGCTCCGACACGAGGACGCCGGTGGCGCCACCGATGAGCAGCACCGGCACGACCGCGATGGCGGTGACGAGCAGTCCGCCGACGATGTGGGCGGCGAGGATCTCGACGTGCTCCGACATCAGGCCGCGGTGAGCCAGGCGTGCGGAGATTCGGAAGGCCAGCTGGTGCGCGAGCAGCAGTCCGAGCGACGTGAAGAAGAGGACCGCGGCGGGGGAGTCGGCCGATTCGGGTGCGACTTCCTTCGGAAGCGCGACCATCACCGCCAGCAGCGACAGGCTGACGTAGAGGGCCATCGTGGCGCCCTCGCGGAGCACCTCGCTCCGGAGCGCTCGTGGTCCCTCGTCCGTCACGGCTCCACCTTACTGCCGGTCGAGGAAGTCCAGAGCGACGGCGGCGAGCAGCGGCGAGGCGAAGATGTCGTAGTGGGTCAGCCCCGGCAGGATCGCGAGCGCGTGGCCGCCCTTCGGCCGGTTCTCGCCCGCCCAGCCGCCGTCGCGCAGGCCGCCATCGATGAGCTTGAAAGCCTCGACGAGTGCGCTCGGCGGCGCCTGGTCCGCATCGGCCGCGACCAGCAGCGTGGGCACCTGGATGCCGCGCAGCTCGTCGGTGTAGTCGAAGCCCTCCTGCATCATCGCGCCGATCTTATCCAGCAGGCGCCCGAAGTCCTCCGGCCGTGGGGCGAGACGCTGGTACATCTCCCACATCGGCGTCTCCTTCATGAACTCCGCCGCCGCCGCGTTCACCTGCCCCTGCAGCGCCTTGAGCTCCTCATGCACGTCATCCGAGCGGAAGTAGACCGATGCGGCCACGAGCTTCCCGACCTTCTCCGGGTACTTCACCGCCGTGTGGAAGGCGACGCCGCCGCCCAGCGAGTACCCGACGAGGTCCGGCCTGTCGAGCCCGAGGTGGTCGATGAGCGCCGCGATGTCGTCGGCCATGAGCCGCTCGTCGATCGGCCGGTCGATGTCGGCCGTGCGGCCGTGGCCCTGGAGGTCGGGAGCGATGACCCGGTGGTTCGCCGTGAGCGCGGGAAGGATCGGTCCGTACATCTCGCCGGAGCCGAGCCCACCGTGGAGGAGGATGATCGGCCGGCCGTCGCCGTGGGTCTCGTAGTACATGTTCAGGCCGTTGAGCTCGGCGTAGGCGCCGGTGCCCGCCGCGTCGCTGGTCCAGGTGCTCGTCATCGTGGAACCCCTCATGTCATGCAGTATCCGTTCGGCAGTCGGGACCGATGTCCGATGCGGAACTCATCGCTTGGTCGCCGCGCCGGCGCCGGCGATCAGTCGCGGGTCGCGATCGATGCGACGTCGGCCTCGTTGCCGGCGGCATCGGCCAGTGTCCACCACGCCGGCGCGGCTGTGTCACGCACGACCCGGCCGCCGGCGGCGATGGCCGCTGCAAGGCGGGCCTCCGCCTGGTCGTGCGGCACCCAGACGGCGATGTGGATCGCACCGCCGCCGTCTGCGCGCGGCTCGTCCATCTGCTCGAACCAGAAGGCGGGGCCACGGTCGTGCGGGTCGACGAGGTCCTCATCGGGGCTGTCCGTTCGCGGCTCGTAGCCGAGCACGGCCCGCCAGAACGGCATGACGGCCGCCGTGTCCGGCGCGCCGGGGATGACGAGCACGCTCTGGACCGCGGCCGGGTCTGCGCGGAGCCCCGCGTCGCGCGCGATGGCCGAGATCTGGCGCGCCAGCTCGACGTCCCGCCGGCTCATCCCGAAATACCCATCGGCGACCGTGATCAGGCGAACCGTGACGCCGTCGTGCCGCACGTCGATGTCGGGTGGGTCGGCCTCGACGCCATCCAGCCCCGCAATCGCCGTCACGAGCGCCGCGGCGACGGCCATGGACTCCGTCCGGAAGAAGGCATGGGCGCCGTCGCCGAGGACGCGCCAGTCCGCCGTCCCGTCCGACTCGCCGAACTCGCGGCCGGTGATCGGCTGCGAGGCCGTCATCGGTCTCCTCCGGAGGCCTTCGCGACGTCGCCGATGATCGTCGCGAGCTCGGCCGGGCGCGAGAACATCGGCCAGTGGCTGGTCGGCAGGTCCACCCAGGTCGTGTTTCGGAGCTCGGGGATGCCGGCGAGGAACGACCACTCCGGGTGCTCCCGCGCGTAGGTCTGGTACTGCTCGGCGGTAAACGCGGTGCAGATCAGCGTGCTCGGGATGTCGTTGCGCGCGTCGTTCGTCAGCTCGACCGAGTCGCGCAGGACGCCGCCGGGAACCGGGACTGCGCGCTGCCGGAACGTCTCCTTCTGCTCCTCGCTGATGCCGTCGAGGTTCTCTTCCTCCTCGATGGAGGCCCAGTCGAGCGGCTTCTCGGCATCGGCGAAGTCGGCGTCCATCGCGCCCTTGCCCGGAGCGGTGTCGACGTAGACCATCGCCGCGATTCGTTCCGGGACACGGTCGCTGGCGGCGTACCCGCTGTAGCCGGCGGCGCTGTGGACGGCGAGCACGACGGGGGAGTCGGCGGCCTCGACGGCCTTGACGATGGCGCTGACATGGTCCTCGAGGCCGATCGACGCGCGGTCCGCGTCCGCGGACTCGAGGCCGGGCAGCGTGATCGCGGTGACGTCGTGGCCGTCCGCGCGGAGCCGCCCCGCGACGTCGTCCCAGGCCCATGCCCCGAGCCAGAAGCCCGGGACCAGGATGATCGGTGCGGTCTGATCAGCCATGCATCCTCCTCGTTCCTACTGAAAGTCGATCCGCATCACGACTCGCCGCGGACTCGGATGACTCGCCTCGACGAAGCCGGCGGCCGCGAACACGTCGCGGCTGCCGACATGGATCTCGCCCCACGTGATTTCCTGCCGGGACTCGGTGATCAACGGGTAGCCCTCGACCGCGCGAGCGCCTCGCCGGCGCGCGAAGTCGGCGGCGGCTCGAACGAGCTCGTAGCTGAAGCCCCGCCGTCGGAAGCCGGCGCGGACGAAGATGCACGTTACGGCCCAAACGGTGGAATCGGCCTTGTCCTCGGTGCGACCCTGCCACGGGACCCTGAACACCCGGCGCAGGCCGTCGTACGCCGAGCGCGGCTCGACCGCGCACCAGCCGACCGGGTCACCGTCGAGGTACGCCACGAGGCCGGCGGTCGTGTCCGCCTCTGGATGCCCCGCGTTCGTCTGCGCGCGGAGCCGCATCGCGCGCTCCTCGGCGGGGAAGCTCCTGAACGCCTCCTTCGGGGCGAGCTTGAAGCGCTGGCACTGGCAGACCGCCGCGTCACCACGCGTCCCGAAGACGGCCTGGATGTCGTCCCAGCTCGCCTCGTTTGCCGGAACGATCGTGATCGCGCCCGTCATGCCGACGCCGCGCTCCGGGTGGCCGCGGGCTCCGCGCGCCCGGCCCAGCGCAGCACGCGGAGGGCGTGGAGCGTGTTCCAGCGGCTCGGCTCGCCCACGCGCTCACCGAGGTCGACGAGCAGCTCGTCGTGGAGGGCGAGGTCGAGCGGCCACCGGCCGTCGGCGTCGCGCTTCGACTCGACGAGGTCGATGGCCTCCGACAGACGCTCGTCGGGTGCCACCGCTGCGTCGCGCAAGTAGTCGAGCGCGCGCAGCGCGTTGTAGTGCCAGCCGGTCGGGAACGCGAAGTAGAGCCACTTGCGGTCGCCGATCTCGCCGTCCGACAGCCGGCGGAGCAGGCGTCGCTCGAGCAGGTACTCGTGCCCGCGCTCGCGCGCGGCGGCCACGTCGGCGTTGCCCCCATGCGCCCGCTCGTACTCGAGAAGCCCCTCGAGCACGTTGATCGTCGTGTCGAACGACCCGCGCGTCGAGCCGTTCTCCTGCTGGCAGTTCCAGCCGCCATCGGCCATCTGCTCGGTCAGCAGGCGATCGACGATGACCTGCACGTCCTGGCCGAAGTACGACCCGAGCGCGACCGCCTGGCCGTTGATGCACGGCTCGACCTCGCCGTCGAAATAGGGCAGGTCGTCGTACTCCCACGTCACGTTCGCGCGGACGAGCATGAGCGCGTCGCGCACCTGGTCGGTCGCGGGGTCCACGCCGAAGTGACGCAGGAGCTGGAGGGTGGATGTCGTCGAGGTCCACTCGGGTGAGTAGGCGCCCGCGCTCCAGGCACCGTCGGCGCCCTGCTGTGCGAGGAGCTCCGCGCCCCATCCCTCGCGCGCGACCCGTGCGCGTTCGGCCGCGATCTCGTCCGCGGGCGCTATCGGTCAGGTCACGCATCACCTGCCAGCGGATGGCCGGATCGGAGTCGAGCAGCCATTCCAGGACGGACATCCGTTCTCCTCCTCGTCGCGGTTCGTGGGTTGCCTCCATCATCGGCCGAATTCGTGACAGATGCCGACAGGAATCAGGCGGTAGCATCGGTCCATGACCACATCCATCCGACCCGCCTACAGCATGTGGCCCCAGTACAACCGCCGCGTGCGCGACGTCGTCGCCGCACTGACCGATGAGCAGCTGCAGCTCCGGCCGGCGCCCGACCTCCTGCCGATCTGGGCCGCCGTCGGCCACACCGCCGCGATGCGCGTCTACTGGCTCTGCGCGGTCGTCGGCGAGCCCGGCATCGAGACGACGCCGTTCTGGAACGGCACCGAGGCGATCGACTGGGCCGATGACCTCGACCACACCCGCTCGGGCGATGAGCTCGCCGGAGCCCTGGACTCGACGTTCGCGATCGTCGACGGCTGCCTGGACCGATGGACCATCGACATGCTGACCGATGAGATCGAGCGCCACTACGGCGACACGGTCCAGGTCCACACCCGCAGCTCGATCGTCCAGCGCCTCCTCACCCACGAGGCCTGGCACTGGGGCGAGCTGTCGCAGCTGCTGGGCATCAACGGGCTGCCGCAGCCCGACCTCTGGCGCCGCGACTGAGCCTACGAGGGAGCAGTCCTTCACTGCCTGCAATGTGTCGATTGAACGCTGCGCGGGCATCGCCCGACTCATACTCCCGTGATCGGTCCCGCCAAGAGGGCCGACGCCGCCAGAAGGTCGAGGATATGGAGCGAAGGCTCGTCGAGCAGGCGATGCGCGGCGACGAAGAGGCGTTCGACGTGTTGGTCGGGCGTTTCGGGGACGGCCTCTACTCCGTGGCGCGCCGGATCCTGCGCGACACGACCCTGGCCGAGGATGCTACGCAGCAGGCGCTGCTCGCGGCGTGGCGGAACCTCCCTCGGCTGCGGGATCCCGACCGGTTCGAGGCCTGGACGTATCGGCTCCTGGTGAACGCATGTCACGCCGAAGCTCGTCGCGAGGGACGTCAACGCGGCAATCTGCGGCTGCTGCCTCATGACGAGCCGATCGTTCTCGGATCCGGCCTCGAGCATCGCCACCAACGACCAGCTTGACCGCGCGTTTCGCGGGCTCAGCGTTGAGCATCGGACCGTCGTCGTGCTGGTCCACTACGTGGGACTCTCACCGACCGAGGCAGCCGAGGCGATGGGGACGCCCGCCGGCACGGCTCGCTCTCTGGCTCCACTACGCCCTTCAACTCCTGCGCGCTTCGATCGAGTCGGATGCGCGTCTTCCACGGCGAGGCACGGCATGACACGCAACGACGACTTCATCGCGCAGCTCGAGAGCTACCTCGACGAGTACGAGGGCCTCACGCCGCTGCCGTTCGCCGTTCGTGAGGCCGTGCGCGCCGGGGTGCCCCAGAACGAAGCAGGCCGGGCCGCTCAGCGCCCTGGCGAGGTACATCACCATGGACATCTCCAGGCCGGCCCAGATGGCGCTGGCGGCAGCAGCCGCGGTCCTCGTGATCGCGGGCGGGCTCTACGTCTTCTACGGTTCCAACGTCGGCGGACCGTCCGATCCGACACCGATGCCGACGACATCGGCGACTGCGGCACCGGAGGCGTGCACATCCACGGCCGTCACCGCTCCGACGCCCGGGACGATCGACGTGGTCTGGTGCGCACCCGCCGGGGCCGCGGGCCAGACCGAGCGCATCGCGTTCACAATGGATGGGCCTGAGGAGTGGTTCGGAGAGTGGTTCCCGGACCGCGCGTTGTGGCTGCGTCCGGAAGTCGGCGGGACCATCGTCTTCTGGCTCCAGACCGATCAATCCGTCGAGGAATGGGTCGAAGAGGCCGCCAACACGCCCGGCTGGCTCGCCGTCGAGCAGCCGTCGACCACGATCGTTGGCCTCGCGCGACCGTCATGGACGTGTCGCTGGAACCGGGCACCAGCTCCGGCGAGGCGCAACCGCTCCTCGAAGACGTCAACTCCACATGGCTGCTCTCCGAGGACAGGCCAACGCGGGTCTGGGCCGTCGATCGCGACGGTCGGGCGCTCCTGATCATGACCGGCGAGAGCCTCGCCGACGCGCTCGCCGACTCACTCGGGACCCTCACCTGGAACCCCTGAGCCGCATCCGGGAGGCGACCCGCCCCATCGGGCCGCCTCCCCAGCCGAATCCGCGCGAACGGCCGCGGTCGTAGGCGAGGTGACGCGAAGTCGTCACGGAGCAGGGCATGACGGTCTCCCAGCCGCACGTCAGCACGCGCCAGGCGGCATTCATCGGGGTCGGCGCGATGGTCGGCGCCGGGATCTTCTCGCTGCTCGGCGCCGCCGGAGAGGTGGCGGGCGCGGCCGTGTGGCTGTCGTTCCTGCTCGCGGGCGTGATCGCTGCGCTCCAGGGATACTCGTTCGCCAAGCTCGGCGCGAAGTATCCCGTCGGCCGGCGGCCTCCTCGAGTACGTCAATCGGGGCTACGGCGCCGGCCACATCGCGACCGTGACTGCGTGGCTGACGTTCGCCGCGAACAGCATCGTGACGGCCATGGTCGCGGTGTCGTTCGGGAGGTACGCGAGCGCCAGCTTCGCGGGCGGGACCCCGCGTGGGAGAAGCCGTTCGCCGTCGCGATCGTGGTGGCGATGACGGCGCTCAACGTGGCCGGTTCCACGTTCGTGGCCCGGATCCAGAGCGTGATCGTGTTCGTCGTGGTCGGCATCCTCGCGGTGTTCGCCGCGGTCACGATCGCGAACACCTGGACCCAGCGCTGCTCGCACCGTCGGAGTACCCGGCGCCACGGCACATCGTCTCGAGCGTTGCGCTCACGTTCTTCGCGTTCCTCGGCTTCGGCGTCGTGACGTTCACCGCCAAGGACCTCGCCGACCCGTCACGCCAGCTGCCGCGGGCCATGGCCATCGCGATCGGTCTGGCGACGATCGTCTATGTGGCGGTCGCGCTGGGCGTGTTCGGCACCCTGACCGTCGAGGAGGTCATCGATTCGGGAGCGACGGCGATCGCGGTGGCGGCCCAGCCAGAGCTAGGCGACTTCGGGTACGTGCTCATGAGCATCACGGCGCTGTTCGCGACCGCAGGAGCGACGAACGCCGGGCTCTACCTGGCGGCCGGCCTCTCCGACCACCTCGCATCCACGGAGCAGTTTCCGCCGTTCATGGGGCGCAGGCTGGCCGACCGAGCGTCGGTCGGCCTACTCGCCGGTGCCGCCGCCATCCTGCTGCTGGTCATCGCCTTCGACCTGACGGCGATCGCGTCGATCGGCAGCGCGGTGGCCATGACCATCTTCGGGCTCGTGACGGTCGGTCACCTCCGCATCTACAAGGCGACCGGCGCTCGCCTCAGCCTCCTGGTCCTCGCCCTCCTGACGGTGAGCATCTCGCTGCTGACCTTCATCCTCACGACGCTCATCCAGGAGCCGGCATCGATCGCGACGCTGGTGGCGATCCTCATCGGCAGCATCGCGATCGACGTGTGGTGGGCGCGCGTGCGTGCGAGACGCGCCGAAGCGGCTGCGGAGCCTTCGGCCTAGCCTGGCCGGAGGCCGCAGGAGCGCCTGCCGTCAGGCCGTCGCCAGCACCTCGCGCAGCTTCGCGGCGAAGGCCTCGGGCTCGCCCTGCTGCCCGTACTCGCCTCCGAGGAAGCCGCCGTGGCCGCTCGGGAACACCACGACCGTGGTGCCCAGCCGCTCGGCGACGCCATACGCGCCGCGGTTGGCCATCGTGCCCTTCTCGTTGCCGGCGGCCATGACGATTCGCGTCGAGGCTGCCCGCAGGGCATCGAAGTCGAGCTCGTACCCGATCGATCCGACCAGCGCCAGGCCCAGCAGCGGATCGGTCCGTGAGCCGTCGTCCTCGGTTGGCATGCCGAACATCGCCGGATCGGGGCCGGGCTGCTTGGCAAAGTCGTCCGGGAACTCGCCCTCGTGGCTGACGACGGCGATGAAGTGCGCCATCCCGGCGCCCCAGCCGCGCTGCATGTAGGTCTCGTGGACGGCCTTCGCAGACGCAATCGCGGCCTCGCGGTCGGGAAGGACCGATGGGAGCGGTGGCTCGTGCGCGACGAGCGTCCGCACGTCCTCCGGGTGCTTGGCGACGAGCGCCAGCGCGTTGACGGCGCCGCCGCTGCTGGCGAAGAGATCGACGGGTCCGCCCCCGATCTCCTGGATGATCCGATGGAGGTCTGCGGCGTGCTCATCGGGCGTCGGCGGAGTCGTCGGATCGGTCAGCTCGCTGCGCTCGCTCGAGCGCGGGTCGTACGTCACGATCGTGCGATCGGCGAAGTAGCCCGGAGAGCGTGCCGAAGCCGGCGGCGCCCATCGGCGAGCCGATCAGGAACAGGGCGGCTCGGTGCTTGCCTCGTTGCGGCGCACGTCGTAGGCCAGCGTCGCGCCGGGAACGTCGAGCATCGTGGTCGTCGGCTGGGTTGTCGTTGCGGTCATCGGGATGTCCTCGCTGGGTTCTGCATATCAGGTGGATGGACTCATGCCGCGATCGATCATCGATCGGCGGCTGTGCGCCGGCGGTAGAGGAGGTCGAAGTCGGGCTCCCAGTCGTTGCCGTCGGGCGACGACTCCCATCGGCCCTCGATGGTCGCGCCGCCGTCGCCGATCGCGGCCGACGAAGCGCTGGAAGAAGCCGGGCGCGTCGCGCCAGACAGTCCAGGCCTCATCGGTCAGGGTCATGCGGTAGACACGGAAGACGCCGCGGGCGTCCGAGTAGAGCTGGGTGAGCTCGCCGGTGGTGTCGTCCCAGCCGAGGAGCGCGGTCACCGGCATCGGCGAGTGGGTTCGCCCAGTCCTCGGACGTGGCGGGATCCGGCTCGTCGTCGGCGCGTTCGATGACGAATGCGCCGTTCTCCGCCCACTCGAACGTTGCCACGCCGCGGCCCAGGAACCGCCCGCCGGAGCTGGCCTCGAACTCCCAGGTGCCGATGAGGCGCCCGAGCGGCGAGCCGGCGTCGGTGAGGGCGGTCCCGGTCATCGGTTCAGCTGCGGCTGCCGACCACGTCCTCGGCGAGGATCGCGTCGATCTGGCCGATCGCCTGCGTCAGTCCCTCCTCCATGCCCATGGCGAGGACCTGCTCCATCGCTTCGGTGCTCGGATGGAGGCTCTCGATCGACATGCGGGTGCGGCCCTCGCCGGTCTCCTGGATGGTCACGCGCATCTCGCCGGGCGGAAACTCGTCGTTCGGCGTGCCGTCGTCGTTGGCGAAGCCGTCGCGGACGACGAGCCGATGCGGCGCATCGACCTCGAGGATGTCCCAGTAGCCCTTCGGCTGGTCGCCCTCGGGCCCGGTCATGTGGTACTGGACGCGGCTGCCCGGCGCGAGCTCGTGCTGCGTGAAGGTGGCGGGATACGTCGGCGGGCCCCACCAGCGCTCGAGCTGGCGAGGGTCGGCCCACAGCTGCCACACGCGATCGGCCGACGCGTCGAACTCGGCATCGACGGTCAGGGTCAGGTTGTCGGGTCCTTGCGGACTGCGGTCACGGTCATCGGTTCATCTCCTCTGTGTTCTCGGTGACGAGCTCGGTCATGCGGTCGATCCGCTCGCGCCACAGCTCCTCGTACTGGTCCAGCAGGCGGCGCGCCACGCGCAGCCCCTCGACGTTGGTGCGGACGACCTTGCGGCGTCCGATGCGCTGCTTGGTGACCAGCCCGGCCCGCTCGAGGATGGCGACGTGCTTCTGCACCGCCGCGAAGCTCATCGGGTAGTGGCTGGCCAGCTCGGCGACGCCCTCCTCGCCGTCGATCGCGCGGCGCACGATGTCCCGGCGGGTGTGGTCCGCCAGGGCGCCGAACATGCGGTCGAAGTCGGGAGGAGCGATCTGCACGGTACAACCATACGGTTGTATCAGAGCCGTGTCAAGCGACGTGCCGTTGACCGTCCATGGGCCTGAGCGTTTCGCCACATCCGGAGCGTCGTAGGGGTGTCAAACGGGGGCAAGGAAGGGGCAAGGACGGATGAAGACCCGATCAAGGATCACAGGCCTGGTGTTGGCGCTCATCCTCAGCGTCGCCGCTGGTGCTGCTGTCGTCGGCGTCGACGGTAGTGGTGGTGGCGGCGGCGGGGGCATCAGCGTCCCCGCCGGTGGCGGTCCTCCGCCGCGCCTCCAGTGATGGCAGCCATCAACACTGAGCCGATCACCTTCGCCCACATCAAGTGGCGGTCACGTGACGTTGACTGTACCGGCGACACTTGAGCGCGTGGGCGGAGGTGACCTCGGACCCGAGGCCGAGCCGGTCGCGAGCACCATCGCCGATCTCGTTACTGCCATCGAGCACGACGATGGTCAGGCCCTGTTCGGATTTGCTCTGCGGCTGGGCCTGCCGGACGCAGAGGCCGATGACGCGGTCCAGGAGACCCTCGTCCGGGTCTACCTCGAGCTTCGTCGGGGCGTCGCCATCCTCAATCCGCGGGCATGGGCCTTCCGCACGTGCTACCGCATCTGCATGGACCACCATCGTCGATCGCGTCGACAACGGAGCGCACTCGAACGCGTCGAGATGCCATCGCCTGCGCAACCCGGAGCTGAGATGGACGACGCGACGGCGGTGTGGGACGAGGTCGATCGCCTGCCGCCGCGACAACGGCAGGTCCTCTACCTCAGGTACGCGGCGGACATGACGTTCGAAGATGTCGGCACGACGCTCGCCATCAGCGCCAGCGCTGCGCGCAGCCACGACACGCAGGCACGGGCCTCCCTGAGGCGGACCCTCGAGAGCGAGAGACGATGATGGACGAAGAACGCATCGAACGAGCGCTGCATCGCGGTCCGCCGAACGACCCGCAATTTGAGCCGAGCGGCCGTTGGCTCGAGTCCATCGATGCCGGAGCGCCGGCGCGCTTGGGGACACACCGGCCCCTCATCAACGCATTCGCGGCCCTAGCAGCCGTCGCCGCCGTGCTCTTGGTCGTCGCCGTGGTCGCCGGTCCGATTCTCCAGCTCCGGCAGCTGGGCGTTGGCGGGCTCGTGGCAGAGGTGGAGCGCCGCGGCGCGCTGCGCGTCGCGCTCGACGGAGGGCCACCGCAGGCGTTCGGCCCATCAAGCGGTTACGACGGCTTCGACATTGACGTGGCGCGGGAAGTCGCTGCGCGGCTCGGTGTCCGGCTGGACATCGTGGTGGCACCGCGCAGCGAGATTCTGCGCGCGGAGTCCGGGGCCATCTGGGATGTCGCCATCAGCTCCATCGCGGCTGGCCTGCCGCTCGGGCCCTCGGCGCTCACGACTCAACCGTACGCCGTCATCAGCGGCGCGGTGATCGTTCGAGACGACGACCCGGCGTTGACGTTGCGCGACCTCGATGGGGCGGCACTGTGCGTGGTGTCGGGCTCGACTGCCGAGGCGTGGGCAGCCGGTTCGCTGCATCCCGATGGCGACCCCGTGACGTCGCCGCCGACCGGTGCCGACATCGTGGCTCGCAGCACGGCCCAGGAGTGCGTCGACGCGATCGCGAACGAAAGCGTTCGAGCCGCGGTCGTCGACCGGCGATCTGACGTCCCGGCGAGCGGGAGCATCCGATTCCTGTCGGCAGCCCCGTTCGAGTCTCACCTGGTCGCGGTCGTCGACGAGCGAGCAGCGGGCGCGGCGACCCTGGTCGCGCGGCTGAATCAGCTGTTCGCCGAGATGGCCGCCGACGGTACCATCCGCGAATTCGGTCAGCGCCGGTTCGCCGGCGACGACGTCACCCCGGCGGCGGACTGAGCGTTTCGATGATCCCGCGCGTCGTATGGACAGCCACTCCCGCCGAGAGGAACACGACTGTGCGCCGAACCAGCTACCTCCTTGTCATCCTGCTCATCGCTGCCGCGTGTGATCAGGCGTCGCGCGCCTCGGGATCGCCTCCGCTCGAGCCTACCGAGGTCGTCCCCGGGTCACCCACCATGTATCGGGGCGGCCCGGAACGCACGGGCGTGTTCGCTGGCCCTGCCCCGGAGGGTGAGCCGGGCGAGGCCTGGCGCGTCGAGGTCGGGGCCGCGATCCAGTCGCAGCCGGCAGTCATGAACGGGCTCGTGTATGTCACGTCTGACAACGGCAACCTGTACGCGTTCGAGCTCTCGAGCGGCGAGGAGGCCTGGCGGTACGAGGCGGGGGACAGCATGTCTTCGTCGCCGGCGGTCGCCGATGGCACCGTCGTCGCCGTCACGAGCGGCGGCCGCATCCTGGCGGTCGACGCGGCCACCGGCGACGAGAAGTGGACGCGAGAGGCGCACGCGGCGCCGTACTCGATGCCGGCGATCGCGGGCGACAACGTCTACGTGGGCACGGACGCCGGCACCGTGATCTCCATTGACCTGGAAAGCGGCGACGAGCGCTGGTCTTACGACGCGGGAGCCGCCGTCACACGAAGCGTTGCCGTCGCTGGCGAGTCGGTGTACTTCGGTGCCGACGACGCCTCGTTCCATGCGATCGACGCGGAGTCCGGCGAGGGGCGCTGGACGCGCCAGGTGGTCGGCGGGCTGGTCGGAACGCCAGCAGTGGGCGGCGAACTGGTGTACGCAGTCATGCTCGGTGGACCGCACCCCCAGGTCGTGGCGGTGGAGACCGCTGACGGCTCTGAACGCTGGCGGTTCGAACCCGAGGAAGCCGCCGGCATCCGACCGGTCGTCTTTGCGGGCGCAAACGCTGTATGTCACCGATCGGGCCGGCGTCACCTACGCGCTCGACCCGACTAGCGGTGCAGTCCGCGCGTCGTTCCCGCAGGACAGCGAGATCGGCGCAGGCCCCGCACTCGTGGATGGGCACCTCTACGTCGCCGCGTACGACCGGGTCTTCGCCGTCGACGTCGCCGACGGGACCGAGGCCTGGAGCTTCCCGATCGACGCGAGCGTGGAGTTCGGCCCGGTCGTCGCCGATGGGCTCGTCATCGTCGGGACACACGCCGGAAGCCTGTATGCCATCGGTTCGGGTAACGCCGTGGCTCGTGCATCCAGCGCGCCGAGCCCGATCGCCACCCCCGAGTCGAACGAGGTCGCGGAGCACGTCCGCACGATTCCTCCAGAGGTGGAGACCCTGTTCCTCCAGGGCCCCGCGGTCGCCGACGATGGCACGACCTACCTGGTGGCGATGGCCGGTCGCATTCTCGTTTTCGACGGGGGCGGCACGCTCATCCACGAGTTCGGGGAACCGGGGAGTGGTCCCGGCCAACTCGACTTCATTCGCGACGATGACTTCGTGGCCAACTCGATCGGTGACGTGGCCATCGCGCCCGACGGGACGTTGTGGATCGCGAACCCGGACAACTTCCGCGTCGATCATTTCACTGGCGCCGGCAAACATCTCGGCGCGGTCGGTTCGTACGGCTCCGAGGACGGCCAGTTTCTCGATCCCATCGGCGTCACGGTCAGCGATGACGGCAGGCTCTACGTCGTCGACGACGAGCGCGACGTCATCCAGCGGTTCTCACCGGATGGGACCTTCGAGACCGTGTTCGGCGGTCGCGGGAGTGGGCTTGGAAAGCTCAATCAGACGGGGTTCATCGAGCTCGACGCCGAAGGCAACGTTTGGATCGCCGACTTCGGAAACAACCGCGTCCAGGCATTCGAACCGGATGGCGCGCATCTCATTTCCTTCGGAGTCGCGGGGACGGGTCCGGTCCAGTTCAACAAACCCGCAGACGTCGCGATTGACGCTGCGGGGAGGGTGTACGTGCTTGACGCCGGGAACGAGCGGGTTCAGGTATTCGAGCCGGACGGGACATACGTCGCAGAGTTCCCGGTTTCGGGCTCGACTGGAAGCATGACCATTTCGAACGGCGAGCTGTACATCCCTGTCGACGGCAATCGAGGGGTCCTCATCTACCGCCTGCTCCTTCCCGACGCGTAGGCGCCCCCACCTCGAACCGGAGGCTGCCACGCCTGAAGAGCGACGTACAGTCGTCGGATGGAGCTTCACCCGAAGAGACCGTCCACCAAAGGACCGCCGGACCGATTTCTCGGCGACGTCTGGTTCGATGTCATCGTCGACGACAAGTTTTCCGCGCGCCTCCGCGCGGCCGTCGCGCACTTCGCGCCGGGCGCGCGCAACGCCTGGCACGTCCATGCCATGGGCCAGACCCTCCACATCCTCGAAGGCGTCGGGCGAACCCAGACACGAGGCGGGGACGTGATCGAGGTCCACGCCGGCGACACGATTCACACGGGGCCGGGCGAGTGGCACTGGCACGGCGCCGCGCCCGATCACCTGATGAGCCACCTGACCCTCTACGAGGCGCCTGACGACGGTCCCGATACCGAGTGGGGCGACCACGTCACCGACGAGGAGTACGCGCGGTGACCGAGCCCTCGGCTGCGTCGAGTCCTGGCGTCACCGGTGAGCGGATGAAGGCGGCGTTCGCCGACCGATACGGCACGCCCGAGGTCGTCGAGATCCGGGAGGTCGACCGGCCGGTCCCGAGCGATGACCAGGTGCTCATCCGCGTTCGGGCCGCATCGGTCAACCGCGCCGATCTCGACGGCATCCAGCCCAAGCCGGGCTTCGTTCGGCTCTTCCGCGGCCTCCGCGCGCCGCGGGACCCGGAGGTCGGCATCGATGCGGCCGGTGTCGTCGAGGCGATCGGTCCTGGTGTGACGCGCTTCAAGCCCGGCGACGAGGTCATGACCGACCTGTTCGCAGCCGGCCAGTTCGGCGCCTTCGCCGAGTACGTCTGCGCGCGCGAGAAGGCCTTCGAGCCGATCCCCGTCGGCATGTCGTTCGAGGAGGCCGCCACGCTGCCGCACTCGGCGGTCCTGGCCCTGCAGGGGATGCGCATGCGCGATGGAAGGACCATCAAGCCCGGCGACAAGGTGCTGATCGACGGCGCGTCCGGCAACGTCGGTCCGTTCGCGGTCCAGATTGCGAAGTCGATGGGTGCCGAGGTGACCGGCGTCGCGCGTGGCGACAAGCTGGACTTCGTGCGCGCCCTCGGCGCGGATCACGTGATCGACTACCAGCAGGTCGACTACACGCGGGCCGGCGAGACCTACGACTGGATCGTCGCGGTCGATTCGCACTACTCGATCTTCGCCGTCCGGCGAGCGCTGAAGCCGAAGGGCGTGTACCTCACGATGGGCGGCACCACCGCCAGCATCTTTGCCTCGCTCGGCGGCAGCCTGGTGGTCTCGCGCTTCGGCGACAAGTGGAGCGGCCTGATGCTGTGGTGGAAGCCGTTGCATCGGCCTGACGTCGAGACGCTGAAGGAGCTGATCGCCGCCGGGAAGCTGAAGCCGGCGATCGATCGGCGCTATCCGCTGGACCAGGTCGTCGAGGCACTCCGCTGGGTGGAGGATGGCCACGCGCGCGGCAAGGTCGTCATCACGATCGCAGACGACGGCGGAACGGCGGTGATCGGCGGGTGACCGACGCGATTGCTGAGGCCCTTCGCGATATGGAAGGTCGGCGCCTGGCCGCACTCGTAGATCAGGACATGGATGCTGCCGACGCGCTCCACGCTGAGGACTACTGGCTGATCACGCCGGGCGGCGCCGTCTTGTCGAAGCACGGCTACCTCTCCGGGATTGCCAGCGGAGTGCTGCGGTACCGACGGTTCGAGCCAGACGGCGAGATCGCCGTTCGCGTCTGGGGATTGGCCGCGGCAGTGCGTTACCAAGTGCTCATCGATATCGACTGGGAGGGCGGCCACGACTCCGGCCGCTTCTGGCACACCGATATCTACGAGCTCAGGGACGGTCGGTGGCAGGCCGTCTGGTCGCAGGCAACCCGAATGCCGGCGACCGACTGAGCGCTGTGTCGCTGCGACCGCTCGTTTGACCTTCGCCCGGTTAGCCGTACCCATCCGTCGCATCCGGATTCCAGTTGCCCGACCGATGAGTGCGGCGGCCGGCTGTAGTCTGAGAGGGCATGACTCAGACAGGCGACGAGGCGATTCCGGCGCGGGCAACGAGGCGGGAGTGGATCGGGCTGAGCGTGCTCACGCTCGCAGCACTGGTCTACGCGATGGACCTGACCGTGCTCAACCTCGCCATCCCACGGATCAGCGCGGAGCTGCAGCCGACGAGCGCGCAGCTGCTGTGGATCATCGACATCTACGGCTTCCTGGTCGCCGGCCTGCTCATCACGATGGGCTCGCTGGGAGACCGGATCGGCCGGCGCAAGCTGCTGCTGGCCGGCGCGGCGGGCTTCGCGCTCGCGTCGCTGCTCGCGGCCTTCTCGACGAGCTCCGAGATGCTCATCGCGAGCCGCGCCGTCATGGGCGTGGCCGGGGCGACGATCGCCCCCTCGACCCTCTCGCTGATCTTCACGATGTTCCTCGACCCGAAGCAGCGCACCGTGGCGATCGGCGTCTGGATCGCGGCCTACTCTGCCGGCGGCGCGATCGGTCCGGTCCTCGGCGGCGTGCTCCTCGAGTTCTTCTGGTGGGGCTCGGTGTTCCTCATCGGTGTCCCGGTGATGGGACTGCTGCTCATCCTCGGCCCGCGCACGTTGCCCGAGTACCGGGACCCGAACGCTCGGCCGATCGACCTCGCCAGCGTGGCGATGTCGCTGCTCGCGATCCTCGCCGTGGTCTTCGGGCTGAAGGAGATCGCGCAGGGTGGGCTCGCGCCGCTGCCGATCCTCTCGATCGTCGTCGGCATCGGTCTCGGCTTCTGGTTCGTGCGGCGTCAGCTGCACCTCGAGTCGCCGATCATCGACGTGCGCCTCTTCCGGATTCGCTCGTTCTCCGCCTCGCTGCTGACGTACCTGCTCAGCATCTTCGTCGTCGTCGGCTACTTCCTTTTCATCGGGCAGTACCTCCAGCTCGTCCTCGGGCTGTCGCCGATCGAGGCGGCGGTCTGGTCGCTCCCGTCGGCCGCCGGCTTCATCGTCGGGTCGATGGTCGCGCCGCGGATCATCCATCGATTCCGCCCGTCGGTGATCATGGGCGGGGGCATGGCGATCGCCGCGATCGGGACCGCCATGCTGCTCGGGCTCGGCCTCGACAGCGGGCCCGGCATCGCGATCATCGTCGTCGCGTCGCTCGTCATCTCGCTCGGGCTCGCGCCGGTCATCACGCTCGCGACCGAGCTCATCGTCGGCAGCGCGCCGCCGGAGCAGGCCGGCGCGGCCACGGGGATGTCGGAGACCAGCGGGGAGCTCGGCGGGGCGCTGGGAATCGCGCTCCTCGGCAGCCTGGGGACCGCCGTATACCGCAGCGAGGTCGCGGACTCCCTTCCGGCGGGGATCCCCGCGGAGATCGCCGACGCCGCGCGCGACACCCTCGGCGGAGCGGTCGCGGTCGCCCAGACCCTGCCGGAGGCACTCGGGGCGGCACTCGTCGCGGTGTCCCAGGTCGCATTCATGGACGCGCTCCACTTCGTCGCCGCGGTCGCGACGGTGCTGGCGGTGTTGACGGCAATCGTCGCCGCGGTCGCCCTCCGGAGCGTGCCCGCGCGAGACGAGTCGGAGGTCGAAGGGGGTGCCGCGCCGGAACCGGCCGGCGCCACCGAATGAGCGTTCGGCCCGCCGGCTGATGCGCCGATGGCTCTACGCGGGGGGAACGCGCCAGGATCGTCTGCGCGACCCCGATGCGGTCGTCGGCGTCCTCGACCTTCGACCGGGGATGGTCGTGGGCGATCTCGGTCCCGGCGTGGGGCATTTCACCGTCCGCATCGCCCGCGCGGTCGAGCCGGACGGCGTCGTCTACGCCCTCGACGCCTCGCCGGGCACGCTCCGCGACCTGCGCCGCGCCGCCGACGAGCGGGGGATCACGACGCTCCGGGAGGTCCTGGTGCCCCGCGATCGGCTGGAGATCCCGGAGCCGGTGGACCTGCTCTTCGTCTCGGCCACCTATCACCACCTGCCGGATCCGCCGAGATACTTCGCCGACGCCCGGGCCTACCTCCGGCCCGGCGCGCGGGTCGCGATCCTCGAGTCGCGGCGCGAGGGCGTGCTGGCACCGTGGCGCGGCCGTCACGCGTCCTCGCCGCGCCGGGTGCGGCGCGACATGACCGATGCCGGATATCGGCTCAGCGCCACCCACGACGTCGTTCGTGGCTACTGGTTCGCGCTGTTCGAGGTCGCGGACGACCGTGTCGCTACGATGGACGCGTGACCAAAGTCAGAGGCCGAGATCGGCCCAGGCTGCTGACGATGATCGTTCGCGAGGTCGAAGCCGAGCAGCGGGTGACGCCGCTCGAGCTGTTCTTCGATCTCGTCTTCGTCTTCGCGATCACCCAGGTCACCGGGTTCGTCCACCACGATCCCACGTGGGATGGGCTGCTGCGCGGCCTGCTCCTGCTCGGCGCGCTGTGGTGGGCATGGGCCGCCTACGCCTGGCTGACGAACACCCTCGACCCGGAGGAGGGCGCGGTTCGCCTGGCCGTCTTCGGCTCGATGGCCGCGATGCTCGTCGTCGCGCTCGCCACGCCGACGGCGTTCGGCGACGATGCGCCTCTCTTCGCGGTCGCGTACTTCATCGTGCGCGCCAACCACCTCGTGCTGTTCGCGATCGCCGGCAAGGGCGATCGCGATCTCCTCGGCGCCGTCCTGCGATTCATGCCGGGCGCGGTGGTCGGGCCGTCGCTGCTGGTGGTCGCGGCGTTCTTCGAGGGCACGGCGGAGCTCGCGCTGTGGTTCGCGGCGCTGACGATCGACTACCTCGGTGCGCTCGCCGCCCGCGGGCGGCGGATGGCGGATCTCGCCCGAGCACTTCGTCGAGCGCCACGGGCTGATCATCATCATCGCGCTGGGCGAGTCGATCATCGCCATCGGGGTCGGCGCGGCCGGGCTGCCGCTGGATGCCGGCCTGATCACGGCCGCCCTGCTCGGCATCGTCGTCGCCGCCTCGCTGTGGTGGTCGTACTTCGACTGGGTCATCTACTTCTCGCAGGCGAGGCTGGCCGAGGCCACCGGGGCCGAGCGCTCCTCACTCGCCCGCGACCTCTACTCCTACCTCCACCTGCCGATGGTCTCCGGCATCGTGCTGTTCGCCGTCGGGATGGAGGCGACGCTGGCGCACGCCGGCGAGCCGCTCGAGGTCATCCCCGCCATCGGCCTGTGCGGCGGGCTGGCGCTGTACATGGCCGCGCACGTCGCCATGCGGCTGCGGATCGGTGGTGGCTGGGGACACGGCCGGCCGACGGCCACGGTCGTGCTGCTCGCGCTGATCCCGGTCGCGACCATCGTGCCGGCCCTCGTGTCGCTCGCGCTCGTGGCCGCCGTGTGCGTCGGCCTCATCGCGTACGAGGCGATCCGCTATCGGTAGGCGCGCTCCTGGATCCGGAGCCACCGCGGTGGCTTCTCGATGGAGGAGGCGTCGCGGATCGCCGGCACGCGGGGCGGCGTGCCGCCCTCCGACATGCCGGCTTCGAGCGATCCCGAGTCGCGATCGCCCTGACCGATGCGCCCGGCCTCGACAACGGTTGGTCGTGGGACTACCATGCGAGCTGGAGAGTGCCATCGCGACGGAAGGATCCACCGTGAGCGCGACCTCATTCCCGATCACCGGCCTCGACGGCCGCATCCAGCTGGACCCGTCGGCCCTGGAGGCCTTCGGCACCGACCTCGACGGAGCCCTCCTGCGTCCCGACGACGTGGGATATGCGGAGTCGGTGTCGCTGTGGAACGGAATGATCGCCAAGCGGCCGGCGATCGTTGCGCGGGCCGCATCGGTCGACGATGTCGTGCGCACCGTTCGCTTCGCCGCCGAGCATGGGATCGAGCTCTCGATCCGAGGTGGGGGACACAACATCGCCGGACTGGCCCTGTGCGATGGCGGGCTGACGCTCGACATGTCCGGCCGGAATCAGGTCGAGGTCGACCCGGAGGCGCGGCGCGCCCGCGTCCAGGCCGGCGCCCTCCTCGGCGACGTCGACCGGGCCACCCAGCAGCACGGGCTCGCGGCTACGCTCGGATTCGTCTCGCTCACCGGCGTCGCGGGGCTGACCCTCGGGGGCGGCTTCGGCTACCTGACCCGACGGTTCGGATGGACCGTCGACGACCTCGAGGAGGTCGAGATCGTCCTCGCCGACGGATCGAAGTACATCGCGCATCACGCGACGAGAACGCAGAGTTGTTCTGGGCGCTTCGTGGCGGCGGTGGCAACTTCGGCGTCGTCACCGAGTTCACCTTCCGCCTCCACGAGGTCGGGCCGCAGATCACCGGTGGACCGATCGCCTGGCCGGCCTCGGAGGCCGAGCGCGTCCTCGACGCCTTCCGGCGTGTCACCGAGTCGGCGCCGCGCGAGCTCACGCTGGTGGCGATCCGCCGCAATGCCCCGCCCGCGCCGTGGCTGCCGGAGTCGGCGCACGGCACGCCGATCGTCATGATCATTGCCTGCCACTCCGGCGATCCCGGCCCAGGCTGCGGTCGACCTCGAGCCGATCACCTCTCTCGGTGAGCCGCTGGCGAATCTCATCCAGGCGAGGGACTACACTCGGGCAGCAGTCCCTGCTCGACGCGACCCAGCCTCGAGGCAACCACTACTACTGGAAGTCCGAGTTCGTCCCCGGCCTCGTCGGACGAGCTTATCCGGGCGTACCACGCCCAGTTCGAGGGTCTCACCGCCCCCGCGAACCAGATCGTTCTCTTCCACGATGGACTGGCGCCCTCTCCGAACATGCCGAGGATGACGGCGCGATCGGCAATCGCGATGCCGCCTTCGCGTGCGTAATCCAGTCGATGTGGATGCCGGACTCGCCGGTCGGCGAGGCCAACCGGTCCTGGGTCCGAACCGCCTGGGAGTCGCTGAAGCCGTTCTCGACGGGCGGGAACTACATCAACTTCCAGACCGATGACGAGCCCGACGACCGGACGCGCGCGTCCTTCCGGTCCAACTACGACCGGCTTGCCGCCGTCAAGAGCCGGTATGACCCGACCAATCTCTTCCGGGTGAACCGCAACATCCTCTGACAGCTTTGCGAGGAGTCATCGCATGGAGGTTCAGCCCAAGCGGCCGTCGGTCAAGGGCTCGCCCGACCGTTTCATGGGCGACGCGTGTTTCGATGCGACAGCCGACGTTGGATGGCCATCGGTCGCGCCAATTGACTACCTGGCGTGCGTGACCGCTTGCGCCTCAGAGTGACTGGCTGAGCTCGTCCGCCCGAGCAAGGTCGTCGGCGAGCGACGCGCGCGCATCGGCCTCGAGCGGGACAGCCGCCACCTCGGCAAGGAGGGTGGCCGCGAGCGCATCGTCGCCGAGGGCGTGGGCGGCCTCGGCGCGCAGGATCCGCGCCTGGACGCGGAGGACGTCGGGCGCGTCCGGGTCATCGGCCATCGCGGCGTCGAGGACCCGGGCCGTCGTCTCCGGGTCGACCTTCGAGTGCATGAGCAGGGTCGCCGCCTCGAGCGCCTTCGCGAGGCGCGAGGTCGGACGCGCAGCGGCCGCATCGGTCTTGGCCAATGGCTGACCGATGCGGATGATGTTGCCGCCCGGATCGGTCAGGAGGAACTGGCGGACGCCGTAGGACATGTCCCCGAGCGCACCGATCCGCGGGATGCCGCGGGTCGGCACGCGGCCGAGGCTCCGCTTCAGGCCCGCCCGGAAGTCGGCATACAGCGTGTCGACGTCCGAGACGAGCACGTAGCAGGTGCTGTACGAGGTCGCCGGCTCGTAGCCCTTCATCGTGAAGAAGTGCAGCTCGATCGCGCCGCGCTGGACCGATGCGTACACGTTCGGCGCCTTCTGCCGATACGTGACCTCGAAGCCGAGCGACTCGTAGAAGGCGATCTGGTCGTCGATCGACCGGCAGGGGAGGAGCGGGATCATCCGGTCCGGGGGCAGGTGGCTCACGGACGGATCGTAGCGGCAGCCGTGCGCTACGGCGGACTGACCCCTTCGGCAGCGAAGCGCGGTGACGCGCCGAATGCCGCGCGCCGGCCGGCGCGGCGGAGGGCTCCGAGGATCGTTGGGCCGAGGATCGCCAGCAGCACGATCGTGGTGATCGCGCGGCCGAGGTCCCAGCCCATCGACGTCGCGAGGCTGAACAGCAGGAAGCGGCCGAGGTTCTCGAGGATCGGGTCGCCCGGCACCAGCGAGAGCGCGGTATCGAGGCCGGCGGCGAACGGCCAGAACCACAGGTTCATCGCCAGTCCGTAGCCGAAGGCGGCGACGGCGCCGTAGGCCGCCAGCAGGAGGCCCTCGCGCTTGCCCCGTGCCCTCGGGAGGAGGCCCGCGCCGAGGCCGACCCAGCCGGCGGCGAGCATCTGGAACGGCAGCCACGGCCCGACGCCACCGGTGAGGAGTGCGGATGCGAAGAGCGTGACCGGGCCGAGGACGAACCCGAACCCCGGTCCGAAGGCGCGCCCCCCGAGGACGAGCAGCACGAACACCGTCTCGACGCCGGCCGTCCCCGCGCCGAGTGGGCGCATCGCCGCACCCAGCGCCGCGAGCACGCCGAGCATCGCGATGGCCTTGGCGTCCATGCGGCCGGCCGAGAGCTCGATCACCAGGGTCGCGACGAGGATCGGCAGGATCGCGACGAACAGCAGCGGGCTGTCGATCCGCGGCGCACCGGCCGGCCCGGGCGACACGATGAGCGGCCAGCAGAACGCCATGACCCCCACGGCCGAACCGATGACCAGCGCGATCCACGGTCGCGCCGAGATCGGCACGGCGGTGGCGCGCGCGGGCAGTGCGGTCATGCCATGCCTCCGAGGGACGAGCGCTCGACGGACGTCGTCCACGGTGAGCCACGGCGGGCCGAGGATCTTCGCGACCTGCGGCGCGAACGCCGGCGAGGCGGCCAGCACGTCGGCCGCCGTGCCGTCGGCGACGATCTCGCCGCCGGCCATCACGATCACCCGGTCGGCGAGGGACGCGGCCAGCTCGACGTCGTGGGTCGAGACGAGGATGGCGCGACCGTCGCCTGCCAGGCCGCGCAGAACGTCGACCAGCGACGCCTTGGCGGGGTAGTCGAGCCCGCGTGTCGGCTCGTCGAGCAGGACGACCTGCGGCGAACCCGCGAGCTGGATGGCGAGGACGAGCGCCAGCCGCTGGCCCTCCGACAGGTCGCGAGGATGCGTTGCGGGATCGACGCTCCCACCGATCCGCCCGAGCAGGTCGCGCGTCGTCCCGGGTGACGACCTGCCAGTCGCGATCGGACTGGCGGCACTCCGCGTCGACCGTGTCGTGGTAGAGCAGGTCGGCGGCGGTCTGTGGGACGAGCCCGACGAGGCTCCTGGTCGCACCGGCCGCGGGATCGGTGCCCGAGACGCGGACGCTGCCGGACCGTACGGGTCCCGATCCCTGGAGCGCCCAGAGCAGCGACGACTTCCCCGCGCCGTTGCGGCCCATGAGCACGGTCACCGATCCGCGCGTCAGCTCGAGCGTGACGTCGCGCACCGCGGTGACCGGCCCGTACGTCACCGTCACCCGCTCGGCGCGAAGCGCGACGGCGTCCGTCGGCTCGCGCAACACCGTCCGCGGGCGGGACGTCGGCGAGCCTCGTCCGCATCGGTCCGGCCAGGGCCCGCGCGTCGCGCACGGTGAGGGGCAGCGGCGACCAGCCCGCCAGGCGTCCCAGCTCGACGACCGGTGGGACGAGCGCCAGACGCTCGAGCTCTGATGCCGGCGATCCATCGGTCACCGTGCCGTCCTCGTGGACGGTGACGATGCGGTCCGCGTAGCCGACCGCGCGCTCCATCCGGTGCTCGGCGAGCAGGACCGTGAGCCCGAGGTCGTGCACGAGCCGCAGGATCGCGGCGAGGACCTCCTCCGCCGCGGGCGGGTCGAGCGCCGAGGTCGGCTCGTCGAGGATGAGGACGCGTGGCCCTGCGGCGAGCACCGAACCGATCGCGACGCGCTGCTGCTGACCGCCCGAAAGGCTGCGCAGGGAGCGGTCGCGCAGGTCGGCGATCCCGAGCAGGTCGAGCGTCTCCTCCACGCGCCGGCGCATCGTCGGCCGGGTCGACGCCGAGCTGCTCCATGCCGTAGGCGAGCTCCTCCTCGACGCTGTCGGTCACGAATCCGTGCAGCGGGTCCTGCGCGACCGACCCGACGACGTCGGCCAGCTCGCGCGGCGGATGGTCGCGCGTGTCGCGGCCATCGACGGTGACGCGTCCGGTGAGGAGGCCGCCGGTGAAGTGGGGGACGAGGCCGTTGACCAGCCGCAGCAGCGTCGTCTTGCCCGCTCCGGTGCGCCCCGCCACGAGGCAGAGGCTGCCCTCCTCGACGACGAGGTCCACGTCACGCAGCGTCGGCGCCGATGCCTCGGGGTAGGTCAGCGAGACCTCGTCGAAGCGGATCACGGTCGCGCCCCCGACGTCGCCGTGGACGCGCGCGTCGCCATCCTCGAGACCGGCGGCGGAACGATCCAGGCCGGGGTGGCCGCGACGAGCACGCCGATCGTCGGAGCGAGCGCGAGCTCCGGCCACGAGATCGGCACGAGCGACGATCTGGAGCGAGGCTGGCTCGAGCGTCGCGCCGAGCATGACCGATGCGACGGCGAGCGCCCCGCACCCCGCGACCAGCCACTCGGGGAGGTCCCAGGGATCGGGGCGATATCGGGTGCGGCTCACGCGGCGCCCGGCGGCGACCATGCCGCCGACCAGCAGGGCGACCCCGCCGACCATGATCGGCAGCGCCAGCGGGATCGCGGCCGTCGCGTCGAGCACCCCGTACAGGCCGATCGCGACGCCGAAGAGGCCGACCACGAGGAGCGCCGCGGTCATCCGATGTCGCGCGGCCGGCTCGGTTCCGGATCGGCCGTAGCCGCGGGCGTCCATCGACGCTGCCAGCGACAGCGATCGGTCGAGGGCGTCCTGGAGCACCGGCAGGAGGATGCCGGGCACGGACCGGCGACCCCCGGCCGCCGCACCACGGATGCGCCGTGCACGGCCGACCCGGAGCACGCTCTCGGCCAGCTGCGGGGCGAGGCTCATCGCCACCGTGACCGCGGCACCGGCCTCGTACAGCGCATTCGGCGCCAGCCGCAGCAGGCGTCCGGGGTTGGCGAGGCTGTTCGCGGCCCCGAAGCAGATGACGATCGTCGCCAGCCGCAGGCCGTCGACGAAGGCCGCCAGGATGCTCTCGGCCGTGACCTCGCCGCCGATGCGGATGCCCGCCGCCCACTCGGGCAGCGCGGCCTCGGGGAGGGCGAAGAGGATGTTCGTGCCGAACTCGCCGCCGAACAGGATGCGGAAGCCGACCCGGATGACGACGATCGCGGCGCCGAGGAAGAGGTACATCCGGAACGCGCGCGCCCACGGCGCGTCCTCGCGTCGTGCCGCGACCACCAGCGCGGCGACGCCGATGATCAGGCCGAGGAGCAGGGGATTCGTCGTGTGGCTGGCGACGATCGCGAGGCCCAGCGCCCACAGCCACCAGGCACCCGGGTGCAGGGTGCGGGCCGCTCGCTGGTCGCGCATGCTCATCTCACGGCCCGCCGTCCGCCCCCGCGGCGCGGCGCCGGACGATGATCGCGGCCGTCCCGCCGACCGCCACGGCGAGCATCAGGCCAACGGCGGTGCCGAGCGGGATCGCGGGCGGAGCGCGAGGCGGCACTCGCCGACGCGGCCACGGCGTCAGGCGAGGGTGATGGAGACGCGCGCACCGTCCCCGACGGGTCGGCCGCGGAGGCAGTCGGACGGCTCGACGGCGTGTCCGACGGGCGCGCTGATGCGTCCGGCGAGTTGGTCGGAGCCGGGGTGACCGCCCGCGGCGTCGGTGCGGCCGTCGGCGCGGGTCGGCTCGTGGGGTCCGGCGCGTCCGGCGCGGTCGGCGCGGGCGCGGGCGTCGGCGGACGGGGCGTGGCCGTCGGCTTCGGCGCCGCCGGCGGGGGAGGCGGCGGCACGCCCGGCGGACTCACGCCTCCGGGGCCGGCGAACGACCAGCCCTCGACGGTGCCGGGTGCCGGGTTGCGGGTGGCGGCTCCCGAGGAGCTGTAGGTCCAGCTTCCGCCGCGGGGCGCGTGCCAGTAGACCCAGTACGCGGACGCAGGCGGCGTGTTGACGCACGACTCCTTGCCCGCGCCGGGACGGCCGTCGATCCGGCACAGGAAGCCCGGCACGTTGGTGACCTGCTCGAGCGAGAACCCGGCACCGGTGAGTGCCGCGAAGCCGGTCGCCGGGTCGCCGGGCGCGCAGCGCACGACGGTCCCCGCGCCGAAGGCGCCGAAGTCGACGACGACCGTCACGCCGCTCGAGGTCGACGGGCACGCTCCTCGCCGTCCATGCCCGCGTCTCGGCAGGCGCACCGAGCGCCGCGACCGCCAGCAGGAGGGCCGCGACCCCGGAGCAGGCTCGCCGGCCGAGCCGTGCCCGGCCGGCGCCATCGGTCACGACGCGCTTCCAGCCTTCCGGCGTATCACGACGACGCCGGCAGCCAGGAGCGTCGTGCCGGCAAGCATCCGCGAGCACACCGGCAACGCCTCCCGAACCGGAGGCGGTGTCGGGCAGCGCGCCCGCGGCCGGTGAACCCGCCGGGGAGGCCGGGACCGGGGCCGGCGGCCCGGTGCTGGCGCACTCGAGGACCGGGGCATCGACGGACGAACCGGCCGCGGTCAGCGAGTCGAGCGGCGGCGCCCCGAGCGCCAGGACCGCCTGCGGCGTCGAGAAGATGAGGAAGCCCGGATCGGCGGCCGACCAGGCGATCGCTCCGACCACGCCGGGGTCGGCATCGCAGCCGAGCTGGAGCGAGACGACGAAGGCGGCGGCCGCGTCGGCAGCCGCGGTCTCGCCGGCGGCACGCAGGGCCTGGCCCGCGACGCCGGTGCTGTTCGTGTTCGGCGTGCCGAACGAGGCGAGCGAACCGTCGCTCGCCTGGAGGTCCAGGAGCCACGTCGTCGATCCGGCCGCGGCCGCCGTCTCGCCGGCAGCCAGCAGCGCCTGGAGCGCCAGCGCGGTCGTGTCCGGATCCTCGAGGCCCGGGCCGGCCGGGCAGGAGCCGTCCCACTGGTACTCGCCGCTCGGGCACTGCGCGGCGGCCAACCAGTCCCCGGCGCTGGCCGGCACACCACCGCTGGTCCGGGCGAGGCCGAGCACCGCCATCGTCTGGTCGAAGACCGATCGCGGACCCGAATCGGCCGGTGTCCGGTCCCGACGTGACGAGCAGGCCGCGCAGGTCGGCCTCGAGGTCGCGCCCGCCGAAGCTGTTCACGTTGCCGCCCTGGACGCTGACGGCCAGGATGACCTTGCCGAGCGCCCCCGGGCGCAGGTTCACCCCGTCCGAGACGAACGCCTCGAGACCTGCCTCGATGCGGGCAAGGGCATCGGCCGCGGCGGCCTGGCCGACGCCGGTCGCGGCGAAGGCGAGGATGGCATCCGCCAGCGATCCGACGCCGAGGGTCGCATCGGTCTCGACCTGTCTGGGCGATCCATCCGGCGGCGGCAATGCCGGGATCGGTGGTCGTGGATCCGCCGGCGCGCACCGATGGGGCGGCGACGACGGTGAGCATGAGCGCGAGGCCCACGAGGAGGAGGGTCCAGGCCCGCACAATCCGCGATGCGGGCTGGATGGAGAGGTCCGACATCGAGCCGTCTTCCTTTCGATCCGCCGGGTCCGCGGGCCGCCAGGATCGATGGGAGCGCGAGGCGCGGAATCGATGCCGGCTCCGCCTCGCAGACCACGACGAGGAGGTGGAGCGAAGCTTCCCGGCCAGGCATTCCGGCTTGCCGCGGGACCTTCGTCCCGGCGGCCTACGGCTGCGGGTCAGCGTCGGCCTTTGACCGACTTCCCCTGCACCGGGTCGCGTCGTGTTGTTGGCCTGACTCTAGCAGCCGCGCGCTATCGAATGACGCGGTACGAGACGTGCGCGACGCCGCCCCTACGACTCGGTCGGCCAGGAGAACCCGTCGGGCCACGCGCAGATGCAGACGCGATTGCCGGCGCGGTCGGCGAGGGTCTTGTGCTCGGTTCCGTCGTCGACGATGCGGCCTCCCGCCGCCAGCGCCGCCGCGACCCGCGCCTCGACCTGCTCGCGCGCGACCGAGACATCGATGTGCATCGCGTGCCGCAACGGCTTCGCCTCGTCGAGCTCCTGCATCCACACCGTCGACCCGTGGCCGAGCGGATCGACGCCGTTGTCGTCGGCCATCGGCGCATAGCCGAGCGCGGCGCGCCAGAAGCCAACGTCGATCGCGTCGGGCTTCCCGGAGATCGCGACCTGCACCTCCTGGACCGATGCGCGGTCGGAGACCGCGCCATGCTCCCGCGCAACCGCCGAGACGGCCCGCGCCAGCTCCACGTGCCGCGGCTCGAGCTGCCACATGTCGCGGGTCAGCCGCACGGTGAGGCGGTCATCCGCGATCGTCAGCAGCGCCCCGGTGCCCACGAAGCCCGGGACGCCGGCGACGGCCTCGGCCAGCCGCAACGCTTCCCCGACCGATCCAACGCGGAACACGGCCGTCGCCCCGCCGTGCAGCACGCCCCAGTCGTCGACCCCCTCCGCCGCCAGGAACCCCCGCCAGCCCTCTTCGCTCACGCTCGATACGGTAGCGGATCGGCTCCGGCGCGAGCTATGCCTCGGCTGCCGGCCGATAGCGAAGCCACACGACGCCCGATTGGTACGGCGTCGCTGACACCAGCTCCAGCTTGATCGGTCCGATGCCGTCGAAGATCCGTGGTCCTTCCGGCCAGATGGCCGGGCTCACCCAGAACCAGAACTCGTCGACGAGACCGGCCTCGGTGAGGGTATGGGCCAGCTCGCCGACGCCCGAGATGATCAGGTTCGCCTGGTGCTCGGCCTTCAGGGCCCGGACGCGCTCGACGAGGTCTCCCTCCAGAAGCGTGGAGTTCCAGGTCAGCGGCTCGCTCAGCGTGCGCGATGCGACGTACTTCGGCATGCCGTTCACGCGCTCGGCGAACGTCCCCATGTCCGGGTCGTCGGCGAGGGTCGGCCAGACCGCTGCCAGCCCCTCGTAGGTCTTGCGCCCGAGGACCATCGCGTCGGCCAGGACGAGCTGGTCGAGGCTTGCCCGGTTGCTGTCGGGATCGAGCACCAGCCAGTTCTCGGGTGTCGGGGCCTCGAAGGCGCCGTTCACGCTCATGCTGGCGTGGACGATCAGCTGTCCCACGTGCGGGTCTCCTGTTTCGTGCGTGTGCGGGTTGGACCGGCGGACTCCGGCGATCTCATCGGCGACGAGCACGATCGGTTCCAGATGTGGCGCGGGCCTCGCCCCTCATCGACCACTACGACGGGCACCGGCAGGAGATCGAGTCGCAGCTACGCGCGCTCAGGTAAGGGCGTGACGCTGGCCTGCCGGAAGAGCAGGGCCGATGCGACCCACGCCGCGATGAAGAACGCGTCCGCCAGCAGCGTCGGCCCCAGCCCCGCGACGAGCGCGATCACGACGACCACCGCCTGTGCGCCGGCCGTCGCGAACATCGCGATCGACGCCTCACGCGGCTCGAAGCGCCCGATCGCGGCCCCGATGAGCGCGACGAAGAGGACGAGGACGTACAGGAGGTTCCCGTTCTCGACGTCCATCATGCCGACCGCGAGGTTGACCCAGATGAGTCCCAGCCCGGCCAGGACGGCGATGCCGACCGCGGCCTTGTGCGCGATGCTCCCGCCGCGCGAGCTCGCGTACTCGAACAGGAGGCCGCTGCCGAGGATGAGGACGCCCATGGTGGCGAAGTCCATCGGTCCCCAGTTCACGCCGTCGGTGCCCGAGCCGGGGTCGGGGACGCCGATCTGGAACGCCATGGCCAGCGCCGGCACGCGCCAGCACGGCGGCGGTGACGAGGACCCAGCGGAAGTAGTTCCTGTTCTGCATGAGCTGCGTCATGTTCTCCCCAATGATTCCTGCGGAGGTCTCGGCGAACGTGGCGAGGGCGAAGCCGATGGAGGCCGCGGTCCGCATCGGTCCGTTCGCGTGCAAGGTCGGTGAAGGTCTGCGCCATCGGTTCGCCGAACCGATCCTGGAACGGCCTCGGGTAGAGGCGGAGCAGTCGTGAATACCAGCGCCGGTATCGGCGGATGGACCGATCAGACGCCATGGGCATCGGCGATGGCGTTCGGGGTGAGGTGCTTCTCGGAGGCGACCGCGACGACGTCGCGGTATCGGTCCAGCTCGGCTTCGAGCGCCTTCCGGCCGACGCCGGTGATCTGGTAGTAGATGCGCCGCTCGTCGTCCATGGCGGGGTCGACCCGGTGGTCGCTCTCGCGGATCAGCCCGGCGGTCATCATCCGGCCGAGCGACCCGTACAGCGTGCCCGGGCCCATCTTCACCTTGCCCTGCGACTCCCGCTCGGCCTGCTTCATGATCCCGTACCCGTGCCGCTCCTCGGTGGAGAGCGCGAGCAGGATGTGCAGCACCGCCGGCGTCAGGGGAGCGTCTCTGCCGTTCTTCACCGTGCCTCCGACTGTATCCGTGACGGAGGCATGCTATATCCGTAACCGATATACGTCAATTCGCTTGATCTTCAGCGATCTGGCGGTGGACGGCGGACGCGTCGAACCAGGCGTTCTCGTAGCTGATCAGCCCGTCGCGGATCTCGAACACGTGGAGCATGCGGAACTCGACCGGCGCGCCGCCGCCGGCCATGCCGGCGAACGCTCCATGGACGTGGCCGGTGACGATCGACTCGTCCACGACGTAGCGCCCGTCCTCGCCGGTGAATCGCCGGACCGAGGTCAGCGTGACGTCGGGAATGGCCTCGATGATCCCGGAGTAGACCCGCGCGACCTCCTCCTTGCCACGGAATGGGGAGTCGGGGTGGGTGACGTCGTCCCAGACGATGTCATCGGTGTAGGTGTCGAGGGTCGCCTGCACGTCGTGGGCGTTCTCGGCCGCGAAGTGCCGTTCGATGATGTCCACGTCTTCCGCCTTTCCATGCTCGACCGATGAGTCATCCGGCGAGGCATTGTCTAATGGGCGACATGAGCAAGGTACGCGTGCACATCTCGACGTCGCTGGATGGCTACGTCGCCGGCCCGAACCAGAGCCAGGAGGAACCGCTCGGCGAGGGCGGCGAGTCGCTCCACGACTGGCTGGTCGCGCTGAAGGCGTGGCGCGAGCCCGCCGGCATGGAGGGCGGCGAGGAGAACGACAGCAGCCCCGTGGTGCGCGAGTCGCACGCGAACGTCGGCGCCGAGATCATGGGTCGCGGCAAGTTCGGCCCGGCCACCCGCGGCGAATGGGGCGACGATCCCTGGCAGGGCTGGTGGGGTGACGACCCGCCCTTCCACAAGCCGGTCTTCGTCCTCACCCATCACGAGCGCGAGCCGCTGACCCTGACGGACACGACCTTCACCTTCGTGACCGATGGCATCGAGTCCGCCCTGGCCCAGGCGCGCGAGGCCGCCGGCGACAAGGACGTCTTCATCGGCGGCGGCGCCGACGTCATCAACCAGTACCTGGCGGCCGGCCTGGTCGACGAGCTGGAGCTGCACGTCGTCCCGATCGTCCTCGGCGGCGGCGCGCGCCTCTTCGACGGCGTCGGGCCGGATCTGAAGCTCGAGGAGATCCGCGCGATCGAGGCGCCCGGGGTCGCGCACCTCAAGTACCGCGTCGTGAAGTGAGCTAGTCGGGCGTCACCAGGCTGCGCGTTGACAGCTTCCCCCCGAAGTAGCGGGCCTCCGGGTCGACGATGACGGTCTTCGTGTCGTCGCCCTTCCGCGCCAGGGAGTCGCGCGCCAGCTGCTCGAACGTGATCTTCTGCGGCCCACCGACGTTCACGATGCCGTTGATCGGCTCGGAGGCCGCGGCGCGCGCGACCGCGGCGGCGACCTCGTCGGCGGGGATCGGCTGGATCAGCGCATCGGGCACGCGCACCTCGTCGCCGTCGGTGAAGGACTCGACGATCGCATCGGCGAATTCGACGAACTGGGTGGCGTGCACGATCGAGTAGGGGATGCCGGACTCGGTGATGATCTTCTCCTGCGCGACCTTGGCGACGAAGTAGCCGCTGTCGGGGAGGCCGTCGACGCCGACGATCGACAGCGCGACGTAGTGGCCGACGCCGGCCGTCCTCGCGGCCTCCGCGATGTTGGTGGCCGACTTCGTGAAGAACTCCAGCGCCGGGCCGCCCGCGAGGTCGGGCGAGTTCGTGACGTCGACGAGCGCGTCGGCGCCGGCGAGCGCATCGGCCAGGCCGTCTCCGGTGAGGACGTCCACTCCGGATGACCGCGAGGACGCGACGACGTCGTGGCCCGCGCTCTTCAGGTGCTCGACGACCTTGGTACCGATGAGTCCGCTTGCCCCCACGACCGTGATCTTCATCCCCTCAGCCTTTCAGACCTGCGCGTGTGCCGTATAGCGAGACGGTGGGCCCCATTCGGCGGAAGCCAGCGGCGCCGTGCAGCTCCATGGTCGCGTCACGTCGGGTTACAACCTGAGGGTTATGGCTCCGATGCCGAGCATGGCTGGCGACGATGTCAGCCGGCGGCTGACGTCGTCCACCCGCGCGGACTGCGATGTTGACCTGGTCCGAGCCGTCGATCCCGAGCGCGGCCGCGTTGACGACCATCCCTCATGGTGTCTCAGGTATGTCACCAATGCCCAGCTCCGCTCGTACATGAGCTTCGCAATTGTCCTGTGCGGCTCGTGCTGCACGCCGTGGTTCGAACCGTTGATCATCGCGCTCCGCGCGCCGTTCCAATAATTGAAGGGATGCGCCGAAGGACCTCAGCCACACGCAGGCCTTCACGCCAGTAGACGATTTCGTTGCCGCAGGAGCCGTGTTCTCACATCATCGATGCCTCATCGTCAGGTACTGACTTGCTCTGATACTTGCGGCGGGCCAGATATCGACGTTCTCGTGTGACGCTCATGCCGCGGACGTATGCCGCTTTGCGCTCGTTCACGAGGCGACCTCGCTGTTCTCGCTTAAACGCCCGTTGGGCTCGTCGTTCGTCATCGAATGACTTGAACCATTGCGCCGCGAGTGTCGCGCCGAGCCCGAGAAAGACCCCAAACACCGTCGCCCACGGCTGCTCCATCACAAGCTCCCTACCGGTGGAAGAACCGGATGCACAGAGTCCAAGATCGATCTCCTGTCAAGTGCCCGGCTTCCATCGGGGGATCGTTGCCCGCGGCAGAGTCGTCAAGGCGTGGAGAATCCACGCGCCGGTCCCCGCCGCTGGCTCATCCAGGTGTTCTGCGAGAGCCCCCGTGGGATGAGCGACAAGGAGGGCAAGGCCGTCGCCGACTCCTCCTGATGGTCCTGTTCCCCAAGACGACGCCGGCTGCGACCCCGCAAGCATCACCGACTGATGGCCGTCGGCCCCTAGGTACCCTTGGTCAGCGATGTTCGACAAGGCGCCCGAGCTCTACGACCTCTTCTACGAGTGGAAGGACTACCGCGCCGAGGCCGATGCGCTCCGCGAGCTCGTCGAGGCCCGGAGTCCGGAGGCGGCGAGCCTGCTCGACGTCGGGTGCGGGACCGGCGCGCACCTCGTCCACCTGCGGGATCGGTTCGAGGTGGCGGGGCTCGATCTCGACCCGGGACTCCTATCGGTCGCCCGGGAGAAGCTGCCCGATGTGCCGCTGCACCGCGCGGACATGCGCGACTTCGACCTCGGTCGGCAGTTCGATGTCGTGACCTGCCTCTTCAGCAGCATCGGCTACATGCAGACGGTCGCCGATCTCGAGCGAGCGATCCAGACGATGGCGCGGCACGTGTCGGCGGGCGGCCTCCTGATCGTCGAACCGTGGTTCTCGCCCGAGCGGTTCGACCCGCACCACCTGGGCCGGACCATCCTCGTCGAGCGGCCGGATATGAATGCGGTGCGCATGAACGGGAGCCGTGTCGAAGGACACCGATCGATCCTCGAGTTCCACTACCTGATCGCCACGCCCGGCAAGGTCGAGCA
This sequence comes from uncultured Chloroflexia bacterium, assembly GCA_963844415.1. Lineage (GTDB taxonomy): Bacteria > Chloroflexota > Limnocylindria > QHBO01 > QHBO01 > JACDBZ01. The sequence continues at coordinate 83,000 of CAWJOA010000004.1, read as the reverse complement.
CCTGACCGAGGAGCACGTGCTCGGCCTCTTCACCGATGACGAGCACCGCACGGCGTTCCAGCGCGCGGGACTCGAGACGGAGCACGATCCCGACGGCCTCATGGGCCGCGGCCTCTGGATCGGCCAGCGACCGCCCGGCCAGGCCGGTAGGCTGCCGGAAGCGACGCAGGGAGCAGCCACATGACCTGGGAACAAGCCGAGGAAGCCGCGAAGCCGGTCCTGAAGTGCCCGCTGTGCGACAGCACCGACTTCGACCGCCAGCAGGGGCGGATGGACTCCCGATGGGGGATCACGAGCCACAAGCTCGTCCTTCAGATCTGTCGCCGATGCGGGCTCGTCCTCCAGTTCTCGGCCGGCCGCGGCATCTGGGACTTCGACTGATTGTTGGCCGCAGGCGCGATTCGGGCCTGGCCGGAGTCCCTGACTAGACGCGGGCGTCGATCGCGCGCTCCAACTCGCGTACGAGGACGTCGATGTCGGCCGGCTGCGTTCGATGTGACGTGATGCACGCCCGCAGGGCGATGGCCGTTGGGCCGTTCAGGCGCACTTGCGAGATCCAGGCTCGGCCGCTGCCCACGACGCGATCCACGACCTCGGATACGGTCGTCCGTCCGGTCTCTATCTTCGGATGCGTGAAGCACAGAACGGCGATCGGAGAGTCATTGACCACGATCCACCCCTTCGACTCGAGGCGAGTCCGCAAGAGCTCGCTCATGCGCGCTTGGTGTTCGACGAGCTCCGCCATGCCGTCCCACCCAAGCTCTGCCAGCGTCATGAAGAGCTTGAGACCGATGAACCGGCGCGACCATTGGATCGTCGTCACATACGGGTCGAAGGTGTCGGCGACGGCGGGCGGCACGTACGAGGAAGCTTCGACTCGGAACGCCTCGAGGACCGGCTCTCGGTGTTTCGTGAAGAACATGCCAGCCGCGACCGGCACCGACAGCCACTTGTGCGCGTCGCAAGTGATCGAATCGGCGAGCTCGATGCCCACCAGATGAGGCCGCAGGACCGGCGAGACGACGGCGGCACCGCCCCACGCTGCATCGGCGTGGAGCCATAGGTCTTCCCGCTTCGCAACGGCGGCGATCGCCGGGAGAGGATCGATCGCTCCCGCGGCCGTCGTGCCCGCCGTTGCCACGATCATGAACGGGACGAGGCCGTTCGCTCGGTCGGCCGTGATCCTCTCTGTCAGCTCCTGCACGTCCATCCGCAAGTGCCGGTCGACGCCGACGTGCTGGACTGCTGCTCGGCCGATGCCCGACAGGTGCGCGATCTTCAGGAAGGAGTGATGCGCTTCGGCAGATACATACAGCACCGGCTGGCCTTCGAGGGCCCGTGCACCGTGCTCACCAAACGACGGAAAGGCCCTGGTCAGGGCGACGGTGACGGCGGTCTGGTTGGCCTCCTGCCCACCGCTCGTGAAGTTGGCAAATCCGCTCGTTGGGTCGAATCCGAACGCGCGCATGAAGACGTTCAGGACGTGCCGTTCGATTTCGTTGGCGATCGGAGCGTGGGGCCACGCGGCAAGCTGCGGGTTGTAGAGCGCCGCCAAGGCATCGGCCATCACTCCGGCGCGCCGAACGGTCGGGTTGAAGAGCCCGAAATAGCGCGGATGGTTGACGTGCAGCGACCCTTGGCGCAGCAGCTGCGAAACCTCGGCAATCAACTCGTCCAGGGGGATCGGCCTCGCGAAGTCGTATCGCGATAGATGCCGTCTGATCTCGCCCGGCGAGACGGCCGGCGCCACCGCGAGATCGTCGAGCGTTGCGTCGTAGCTCGCAATCTCCTTCCAGAGACTTTCGAGCACCGGGTCGGCACCGGCGGCTTTACGTGGCCGGGCAGTCACTTCCGGCACGTCGTCACTGCTTTTCTGGCTGGCCGAATCGCGAGGTAGCGATCGCGGTCGGCCTTGTCGAGCTTCTCGATGGAGTAGCGGAGCATCACCCGCGGCATCGTCGCGGCATGGGCATCGAGGAACGATTCGAGCCGCGGCTGGTCGCGCTTTCCGGCCTCGCGCAGCATCCAGCCGACGGCCTTGCAGACGAGCTCGTCCGGGTCGTTCGCGAGCGTTTCCGCGATCCGATACGTGTCGTCGAGCTCGTCGCGCCGGATGAAGGCATAGGTGCTGAGGATCGCGGTGCGACGTTCCATCGGTTTGTCGGAGAGCGCCAGCTCGTGCAGGATCTCCCGCGGCTGGTCGACCAGGTACTCGCCGACGACGTGGATGGCGCTGCGGTCGACGAGGTCCCAGGTGTCGATCCGGTCGTGCCGGCGGATGTAGAGGTCGAACAGCTCGCGCCGCCGCTCGGCGGGCGTCTTTCGGTCGCGCGCCTGCCAGTCCATGATGCTGACGGCGCCGACCCGGACGGGGTGCTCGTCGCTCTCGAGCAGCTGCTCGATCTCGGCGGGCGGCATCGGCTGGAAGTCCTTGGCCAGCTTGAAGATCTGGCCCATCCCGATCCCGGCGTACGGTTCGTCACCCTGGGCATCCGCAGGGCGAAGGGACGCCAGATCGGTCACGAATGCCCGCGCCGTGGGCGACGCGTTCGTCACTCCGTTGGTTCGAGCCAGCTCACGCCGGCCAGATGAACGCGGGTGCGCTCCTGGATCGTCGTCACGACGACCACGACGTTGTCGCATGTCGGGCACCGCATGACGTCCCCGGCGCCCCGGTAGACCAGCATGGCCCCCACCGCATGCACGGAGCCGCAGGTGGCGCAGCGGCCGCGCGTATCGGTCATCTCGCGCCCGAAGACATCCATCAGCACGCCGCCCAGCGCGTTGCCGTCGACGTGCGTGTCATCGGTCATGGGCTGTCATCCTCCGGTTGGACCGAATCGCTCGGTCAGAATGCGTCCAGGTTCGTGGCCGAGCTCGACAAGGACCGATGCGACCGCCTCCACGAACCCGGTCGGCCCGCAGACGTAGGTCACTGGCTCATTGTCTGGCGGCCAGACCAACTGCGACAGCGCTTCCCGGTCGAACCGACCGCGGCGACCGCCCCAGTCCTCGGGGGCGGACCGGGTCAGGGTGTGGGTGATCGACACGGCCTCCTCGTCACGGGCGATGGCGGCCAGCTCATCCGCGTAGATCACGTCCTCGGCACTGCGCCAGGAGCACAGCATCCGGACCGGTACCGCGCTGCGGGCGAGGACCCGCGCCCTGAGCATCGCCATGAGCGGCGCGACCCCGCTGCCGCCACCGATCAGCCCGAGCGGGCCGCCACGGGCCGGCTCCCAGACGAAGTAGCCGCCGATCGGACCACGCAGCTCGACCTTGTCACCGATCTCGAGTACATCGGTGAGGTAGGTCGAGACCTCGCCGTCCTCGAGCCGCTCGACGGTGATCGTCACCCGGCTGCCATCCTCGGGGGTGGCGATCGAATAGCTGCGCTGCGCGCGATAGCCATCCTCGGCGGTGAGCCGCACGTCGATGTGCTGCCCCGGCAGGTGGCCCTGCCAGTCGGGGACGTCGAACGTCAGGCTTTGGACACGTGGCGTCTCACCGACCCGATCGACGACCTCGGCGATCGCCCAGGTCAGTCGCCGGAGTATCGCTGTTCCCGCCATGGATCTCCGTAGTTGTGGTAGCCGTAGCCCTCCCAGAAGCCGGGCGCATCGGTGTCGCGCAGCTCGATGGCGCGGACCCACTTCGCGCTCTTCCAGAAGTAGAGGTGCGGGACGAGCAGGCGCGCCGGCCCGCCGTGCTCGGGCTCGAGCGGCTCCCCGTCGTACTGGTAGGCGATCCACGCCCGTCCGTCGGTCAGGTCCTCGAGCGGCAGGTTCGTGGTGTAGCCGCCGAAGGAGTGCGCCATGACCTGGTCGGCCGCGGTCTGGACGCCGTCGAGAAGGGTATCGACGGGCACGCCGCGCCACTTCGAGTCGAGCTTCGACCACTTCGTGACGCAGTGGATGTCGACCGTGACGTCCTCGGCCGGCAGGGAGGTGAATTCCTGCCAGCTCCAGCCGCGTGGCTGGTCGACCTGGCCGATGACTTCGAAGCGCCACTCGTCGAGGCCGATGCGCGGCGTCGGGCCCGCCGACAGCACGGGGAAGTCGTGGGTCACGTACTGGCCGGGCGGGACGCGGTCGGCCGGTACGTCGGTCTCCTCGCGGCGGCGAAATCCCCGAGAGATGAAGGTCATGCCGTGCTCCTCAGCCGAAGGTGAAACAGTACGCCTCGACGCCCGGCTCGAGGAACTCGATCTCGACCACGCGCTCGGAGATCGGACCTTGCTGGCGGATCAGCTGGTAAAGGCGCTGTTGCTCCACGGTGCCGTCTCCCGACTCATCGACGTCCGACCCATGAGATTCGCCCGGTGCCTGGCCGTCAAGGCGGACGCGGATCGGCACGGAGGTCCCGCGCTTGGCCGGACCCATGACGAGGTGGACGTCGCGGGCATGGAACAGGAAGGCGATGCGCCCATTTGCGTCGTTCAGCACCGCGGCATGCTGCGAGATCGTCCAGCTCCCGATCGGCGCCCACTGATTGAGCCGGAGTCCAGAAGGCTCGGGATACGCGTGGGGCTCATCGGCGCGCAGGTCGTCGGGCGACGCGAAGCCCGTCGTTCGGCCGTAGCCCAGGTACGTCTCCGGTGACCGGAGGTTCTGCCAGTCCGCATCCGCCTCGAAGCCGTCCGGCTCCACCTGGACGAGCGCACCGTCGATGCCCTCCGCTCCGGCATCGGTCAGGAGCTGCTGGATGACCATCTCGGTCATGGCGAACTCGCGTTCGCCGTAGTGGTGGTACCGAATGCGGCCTTCCGCATCGGCGATGTAGATGGCCGGCCAGAAATTGTTCGCGAACGCCCGCCAGACCGCGTAGTCGTTGTCGAGCGCGATCGGGTAGTCGACGTTCTCGTCGCGCGCAGCGGCGATGACATTGTCGCGGTCGTGCTCGAAGCCGAACTCCGGCGTGTGCACACCGATGACCGTCAGGCCCTGGTCGCGGTACTTCGCCTCCCAGGCGCGCACGTGCGCGAGCGTGCGCAGCCAGTTGATGCAGGTGTAGGTCCAGAAGTTGACGAGGACGACGCGACCCCGAAGGCCCGCCGGTGTCAGCGGATCCGAGTTGAGCCAGCCCGTCGCGCCCTCGAAGCCCGGGAGGCGGCCCTCATCGGGCAGGGTCGCCCCGCCGGCCTCCTGCCGGTGAATCAGCGAGCGGATGAGCTGGCGCAGATCGGACGGTGTGTCAGGTGTGACCAGGCTCATCTCCTCAGGCTCCTCTCGCCGGTTCTTTCTGTGTTGGATGACTCGTCAGCGCACGGAGTGGAATGCAGCCCGCACTTCCTCGCAGAAGAGCTGCGGCTCCTCCCACGCGGCGAAGTGACCGCCCTTGTCGGCCTCGTTGAAGTAGGCGAGGCCCGGGTAGACCGCCTCGACCCAGCTCCGCGGCGACGCCCAGATCTCGCCGGGGAACGTCGTGAAGCCGACGGGCACGGCGACCGGCGGCGGAGGCTGGCCGCTGGCAAGCGCTGCGGCCAGCGCTCGAGCGTCCTCCCAGTAGTTTCGGGCCGCCGAGACGCCGGTGCCGGTCAGCCAGTAGAGCGTGATGTTGTCGAGGATGTGGTCACGGGTGAGATTGCCCGCGGGCTCGTCGTCGACGAAGGCGCGAGAGATCTTGTAGTAGCTGTCCGTGTCGTGGTCGAGCAGCCAGGCGGCCATGGCGACGGGTGAATCCAGCAGCGCGTAGCCGATCGTCTGCGGCCGCGTCGCCATCTCGAGGAAGTAGCCGAAGCCGTCCTGCTTGAAGGTCGCGACCGCCTCGGCCGCGGTGCGTTCCTGCTCGGACTCCCTTGGCAGGTGATCGCCGATCGCGAGCACCGCCGTGAGCAGGTTCAGGTGATACCCGACCAGACCCTCGACCGCCTGGCGACCCATCAGGTCCGTGACGAGGGCACCTACGTCGCCACCCTGGGCGACGTAGCGGTCATAGCCGAGGCGGCGCATCAGCTCCGCCCACGCGCGGCCGGTTCGGGCGGCGTCCCAGCCGAGCTCGGCCGGCTCGCTCGAGAACCCGTACCCCGGCAGCGACGGCAGCACGAGGTGGAAGGCGTCGTCGGCGGTGCCGCCGTGCGCGGTCGGGTCGGTCAGCGGGCCGACGGTCTCGAGCAGCTCGACGACCGAGCCGGGCCAGCCGTGGGTCATGATCAGCGGCAGCGCGTTCGCGTGCGGCGACCTGACGTGGATGAAGTGGATCTCGACCCCGTCGATCTCGGTCGTGAACTGCGGGAGAGCGTTGAGCTTCGCCTCCGCCGTTCGCCAGTCGTAGTCGGTCGACCAGTAGCGGGCGAGCGCCTGCATCGTCGCCAGCTGCACGCCCTGCGATCGGTCTGTGACGAGCTCCCTGGTGGGCCAGCGCGTCGCCGCGATGCGCCGCCGCAGGTCGTCGATCCGTTCTTCTGGAATCTCGAGTTGGAACGGACGGATATCGGTGGCGGCCTCGATCATGGTGGTCATGCGGAATTCCCTTCTCGGAGCGACCGGAACGCCGCTCGCAGCTCGTTGGTGAAGATCTCGGGCACTTCCCAGGCGGCGAAGTGGCCGCCCTTGTCGACTTCGTTGAAATGGATGAGGTTGGGGTAGGCCTGTTCGGCCCAGCTGCGCGGCGCCTGGTACTGCTCGCCGGGAAAGACCGTCACGGCGACCGGAATCGAGACGCCCTTCGCGTTGAAGAAGCCGCCCTTGTACTCCCAGTACAGGCGAGAGGCCGATACCCCCGTGTTCGTCAGCCAGTAGAGGGTGATGTTGTCGAGGACCTCGTCGCGGGTCAGCTCGCCCGTCTCGCTCGTCGTCCGGTCCAGGGCGGCGACGACTGCCGCGGCCGGCTGCCCGTCGGCATCGTTGTGGTCGAGCAGCCAGGCGGCCAGGCCGACGGGAGAGTCGGCGATCCCGTAGAGGGTCTGCGGGCGCGCGGCCATCATCCGCGCGTACTCGACCTGCTTGTAGGTTCGGATCAGCTGGTCGTAGGCGCGACGTTCGTCAGGGGCGAGGCCGGACGGTGGCGGCTCGCCGGCGAGGGAAGCTCTGTCGATATCGGCCGGAACGGTGGCGGGCATGTTCGTGTGGATGGCGAGCAGTCCCGTCGGGCGCCTGCACGCCCATCTGGTCGACGACGAACGCGCCCCAGTCGCCGCCCTGGGCGACGTAGCGGTCGTAGCCGAGGCGCCTCATGAGCTCCGCCCACGCCGAGCCATGCGTTCGGGGCCCCAGCCGGTGCTCGTCGGCTTTCCCGAGAACCCGTAGCCCGGCATCGACGGGATGACGAGGTGAAATGCGTCCGCTGCGCTCGCGCCGTGCGCGACCGGATCGGTCAGACGGCCGATGATCTTCAGCTGCTCGATGATCGAGCCCGGCCACCCGTGATTGACGATGAGCGGCAGCGCGTCTTCGTGCTTCGACCGGACGTGGATGAAGTGGATGTCGAGGCCGTCGATCTCGGTGACGTACTGCGGCAGTGCCTTGAGCTCGGCCTCGACCCTGCGCCAGTCGTAGTCGGTCGCCCAGTAGCGCGCGAGCTTCTGCATCGTGGCGAGCGGCACGCCCTGCGAGTCATCGGCGACGGTCTCCGGTTCGGGCCAGTTGGTGGCCGCAATCCGCCGACGAAGGTCGTCCAACGCCTCATCGGGGACGTCGATGACGAACGGGCGGATCTCGACAGGGGTCTCGATCGCGATGGCCATGAGTGACCTCCTTGGTGTGCAGCGCCCTGGATGTGGCGTGCACCTCGGAGGTGAACAGCTCCGGCTCCCCGCCGGGCTGCGAAGTGGTTGCCTCTGTCCAGCTCGTGGGCTGAGCTGCGACGGTGTCCACTGTGAGCCCGCGCACGCGCGACGACAGTGACCGCGGTCACCAACGTCCTTGCCGGGGCGCGTATGCTCGGATGACCATCGGAATCGCAACCAGGTCCGCCACTGGCGGCCCGCCGACCCGGCGGCCGGCGATGACGCCGCGCAGCGCGGTGGGGGGTAGTTTTCTGGCGGGCGTGGATCCGCGCGTCGTCGATGCGCTCACGCGGCGCGCCGTCGTTCAGCATGTGGATGCCGGCGAGGTCTTCGTCTCGGAGACGGACTCGGACTGGACGGGGATCGTCCTTTCCGGAATGGCACGGGTCTTCCTGCGAACCGCGGCGGGCCGCCAGGTCACCCTGCGCCACGCGACCGCCGGCGGATCGATCGGCATCGCGGCCGTGTTCGCGTCGGGCTCGATCTCGGCGCAGGCGATCACGGACTGCGACCTGCTACGCCTCGACACGCAGAGGCTCGTGACACTGGCTCGCGCCCATCCGGATCTGGCGATGGCGATCGCTCGCGAGCTGAGCGTCCGCCTCATCGAGACGTACAACGAGATCGTGATCCGCGCCCAGGGGTCGGTCCACCAGCGGCTGGCACGCCAGCTGTTGCACCTCAGCTCCGTCCGCGGTCCGAAGCTGCCCCTCGCCGTCACGATGAGCCACAGCGAAATCGCCGATGCCGTCGGATCGGCCCGGGAAGTGGTCACGCGCCACCTGCACAGGTTCCAGACCGACGGGATGTTGCGGCTGGAGCGCGGCCAGGTCACGATCCTGGATCCCATCCGGCTCCACGAGGCCGCCAGGGAAGCCGGCTAGATCGGGACGGCTGACGCCGACGGGCACCTGGCCATCGGTCCCCCGGCTACCATCGACCGGTGACCCTGCGAGCCCCTGATTCGAGCCGCGACGGCGACTTCGTCCACCTCCACGTCCACTCGGAGTTCAGCCTGCTCGACGGGCTGAGCCGCGCCGGCGAGATGACGCAGCGAGTCGCCGACCAGGGCATGACGGCCCTCGCGCTGACCGATCACGGCAGCATGTACGGCACGATCGCGTTCGCCGCCGCGGCCAAGCAGGCGGGCATCAAGCCGATCTTCGGGCTCGAGGCCTACATCAGCCCTCGCGGGATGACCCAGAAGGAGGGCAAGGCCGACGCCGACTACCACCACATGATCCTGCTGGCCAAGGACGACGTCGGCTACCGCAACCTCCTGGCGCTGACGACCGCCGCGCATCTCGACGGCTACTACTACAAGCCGCGGATCGACAAGGAGCTGCTGGCGAAGCACAGCGCAGGGGCTCATCGGTACATCAGCCTGCCTGGGCGGGGAGGTGCTGAAGCGACTGGCGCAGGGGGACGAGGCAGGGAGCGGCGGAGGCCGCCGACAGCTATCGGTCCATCCTGGGCGACGGGAACTTCTTCATCGAGATCCAGGAGCACGGGATCGACGACCAGGCGCGGCTCCACCCGCAGCTCGTGGAGCTGGCGCGGCGCCAGAACATCCCGCTCGTCGCGACGAACGACACGCACTACACGCACCCCGAGCAGTACGAGGCGCACGACCTCCTCGTCTGCATCCAGACCGCCAGCAACCTCGACACGCCGGGGCGGATGCGCTTCGAGAACAACGAGTTCTACCTGAAGCCCGCCGCCGAGATGCGCCGCCTCTTCAACGGCGAGCTGCCCGAGGCCTTCGACAACACGCTGGTCATCGCCGAGCAGTGCAATGTGTCGCTGGACTTCGAGGGGCTTCGCCTCCCGCACTTCGAGGTCCCGGACGGCGAGACCGAGGGCTCCTGGCTGCGCAAGGAATGCGAGCGCGGACTCCCGGACCGATACGGAACGGTGACCGATGAGATCCGCACGCGGCTCGACTACGAGCTCGGGATCATCGATCGGATGGGGTACAGCGCCTACTTCCTGATCGTTGCCGACTTCATCCGCTTCGCCCGCGAGCGGGGGATCATGACGACCTGCCGGGGCAGCGCTCCGGGCTCGATCGTCACCTACTCGCTCGGCATCACGCCGGTCGACCCGCTCGAGTACGGCCTGCCGTTCGAGCGCTTCCTCAACCCCGACCGGGTGACGATGCCGGACATCGACATCGACTTCCAGGACTCGCGTCGAGACGAGGTGATCGAGTACGTCACCCGCAAGTACGGCGACGACCGGGTGGCGCAGATCATCACCTTCGGGACGCTCGGCGCGAAGGCCGCCATCCGCGACGTCGGCCGCGCCATGGGCCTCACCTACGCCGAGGCCGATCGGGTCGCCAAGGCGGTCCCGCTCGAGCTGAACATCTCGCTCGACCGCGCCGTCGAGACCTCGCCGCAGCTGCGCGAGCTGATGGCGGGGGACGACCGGGTCGACAAGCTCATCGGCATCGCGAAGCAGCTCGAGGGCGTGTCGCGCCACGCCTCGACGCACGCGGCGGGGATCGTCATCTCGCGTGAGCCGCTGACCGAGATCATGCCGCTCCAGCGCGCGACCGACGGCCGCACGACGATGACCCAGTTCGAGATGCACGCCTGCGAGGCGCTCGGCCTCCTCAAGTTCGACTTCCTTGGCCTCATCAACCTCACGATCCTGGCCGATGCCATCGACCTGGTGGAGAAGCACCGCGGCGTCAGGCTGGACGTCGACACGCTGCCGCTCGACGACGCGAAGACGTTCGAGCTGCTCGGCCACGGCGACACGATGGGCGTCTTCCAGCTGGAGGGCTCCGGGATGCGCCGATACGTCCGCGAGCTCAAGCCGACCGAGGTGCGCGACCTCGCCGCCATGGTCGCCCTCTTCCGCCCGGGACCGATGGCGAACATCCCCGCCTACATCCGCCGCAAGCACGGCCTCGAGCCGGTGACCTACCTCCACGACTCGCTGGAGCCGGCGCTGAAGGACACGTACGGGATCTTCGTCTACCAGGAAGACATCATGACCGCGGCCATCGCGATGGCCGATTACACCGGTCCCGAGGCGGACAACCTCTGCTACGCGATCCGCAAGAAGAAGGAGGACGTCCTCCGCCAGCACGAGGCGAAGTTCAAGGCCGGCGCGAAGAAGAAGGGGATCCCGCCGCACATCGTCGACAAGGTCTTCGCCGAGTTCGAGCCCTTCGCGCGATACGGCTTCAACAAGGCCCACGCCACCTGCTACGGGCTGATCGCCTACCAGACGGCCTACCTGAAGGCGAACTACCCGATCGAGTTCATGACCGCGGTTCTCAACGGCTTCCGCGAGCGCGCCGAGAAGGTCGCCGCGGTGATTGCCGAGTGCCGACGGCTGGGGATCGAGGTGCGGCCGCCGGACGTGCAGAAGTCGCTGGCCCTCTTCGCGGTCGAGACCGATGAGGCCGGCGCGCCCGAGGCGATCCGCTTCGGCCTGGCGGCGATCAAGAACGTCGGCGAGGGCGCGGTCGACGCGATCGTCGCCGTCCGCGACGGGGGAGCGGAGCCGGGCGCGTTCGTGTCATTGGACGACTTCTGCCGGCGGGTCGACCTGCACGTGCTCAACCGTCGCGTCGTCGAGTCCCTGATCAAGGCGAACGCGATGGCATCGCTGGGGAATGCGGGCGCGCTGCTGGACGCCTTGGACGCTGCGCTCGAGAACGGGTCGCGCCATCAGCGCGATGTGGCGGCGGGGCAGTCGACGCTCTTCGACCTCTTCGCGATCCCCGCGTCGAGTGGCGAGACGGCATTCCTCGGCGGTGGCGAGGAGATCCCGAAGCGCGAGCGGCTGCGCTGGGAGAAGGAGCTCATCGGCCTGTACCTGTCGGACCATCCGCTGCGCGAGATGGAAGCCGACCTGCCCGAATACGTGACCGCGCAGGTGGCCGACCTCGCCGAGGAGGCCGATCAGACGAAGGTCACGCTCGGCGGGATCGTCGCCGGGTCGCGGCGGGTCATCACCCGTGCCGGGGCGACGATGCTCGTGGCGACACTCGAGGACCTGACCGGCTCGGTCGAGGTCGTCGTCTTCCCGAAGGTCTACGAGCAGACGGCCTCGGCCTGGGCCGACGACTCGATCGTGCTCGTCTCGGGCCGCCTCGACCGCCGCGACGAGGCGCCGCAGATCCTGTGCGAGGCGGTCTGGTCGTGGGATGACGCCGTGCGAATGGGGGTCGCCGCCTTCGGCGCCGAGCGCGACCGGATGCTGGCGCCGCGCGGCCGATGGGATCGGGAACGCAACGGCCGCGGGACGGCCGAGCCGGCGCAGGGCGTCTGGGGGCCGGGTGCCGACCGCAATCGCCCGATCCCGGTCGTGCCGTCCGAGCCGGTCGCGGTCGAGGTCGTCGGCTCGATGGAGCCGGCGGAGGAGACGCCCGCACCATCGGACGCCGTCCCGCTCCAGGCGTCCCCAGCGGGATCGTCGGCGATGGTGGCCGTGCTGATCGGCGACGAGGTCCCGAACGATCAGCTCCTCGGCGCGATCGAATCGGTCAAGAGCGCCCTCGCGGCGAGGCCTGGCCCCTTGCCGGTGACGCTGTCGATCTCGGTAGCGGGTGCCTCGCGCCAGGTCCGGCTGCCCGACCGGGTGGCGTGGGACGACCGTCTGGCCGATGTCCTGCGGCGAGCGGCCGGCGTGCCGGTGGCGGTCGAGCTGCGGCCGGGTGCGGAGGAGCGGATCGCCTAGGGCGCGAGCGCGGTGTCCGGGAGGGTCGCTGCGACCGGCTCGATGACTCGTCGGTTCGCGGTTCGTTCGGTTCGGGGTACGCGTATCCCAGGCGCATCACCTGTCGGCCGGTGACCATCACCCAGTCGCCGCGAAGGAGCTCTTCGGCATGGAGGTCGTGGAACTCGGTCCGCCACAGCGCGTACTCGACGGTGTTGCCGACCTCGACGGTCGATCCGGGGACCAGGTACGTCTTCGCCGTGCACGGTTCGTGGCGAGTGGCGTCGGGCGAGCAGACGGTGACGATGGTCTCGGCGAAGCATCCCGGATCGGAGGGACAGACGCGCGAGACCGCGAAGGCCTCGCCATCCGGAACCGGTCCCGTGAGGGTGACCTCGAAGACGATCCTTCCGTCCTCGGTCCCGGCCGTCGCGGGCGAGGTGCCGAGGAACGAGAGGGCGAGCGCCGCGGCCAGCGCGACTCGACCGAGCCGAATCCGCATCTTCCTGAGGTCCCTCCTGACAGGCCCGCCCATGGTGCCACGAACCGCGAACCTCAGATGAGGCGGCGACTCCGACGCTGCCGCTCGGCGACGAGTCGCGACGCCCACCACGCGAACCAGGTCACCAGCGGCACGGCCTGGACCGCGCCTGGCAGGTCGCGCGTCCGCCGCATGCTCGCTTCGAGCGTGCCCGGGCGCCACGCTTCCACGGTCATCGCGGCGAGGGCGATCGGTCCGAACGGGTGATCGCGAACCGCCTGCGCCGGCTCGAGGCGTGAAATGGAGTGCCACGAGCGGACCATGCCGCACGTCGGACACGGGTAGCCGGTGATCCGGCGGATCGGGCAGGTCGTCGGCATGAGGGTGACGGCGGCGCGAGGCAGGAGCGCACCGACGGCGACGGCCAGACCGATGAAGCCCAGGCGAGCGTTCTGCGTCACGCGGAGATGGCGGCTACCGGCGCAGCGGGCGCCCCTGGGCATCGGTCATGTTGCCGATGACGATGAGGATCAGGTCGATGATCGCCCAGATGCCACATCCGCCGAGCGTGACGAGCTTGAGGATGCCGAGCCCCGTGTAGCCGAGATAGAACCGGTCGATCCCGAAGACGCCGACGAAGAACGAGATCAGCAGGGCAACGAGCCACTCCTTGTCGGAGTAGAGGCCGGGAATCTCGACTGCGCGGAACCAGCTGCCCTCCGGGCCGGATGCGAGGCGGACCTGGGTGTCCTGGCGGACGTCGCCCGACTTCACCTGCGCGAGGAGCTCGGGCACGCCATAGGGTCCCTGTTCGGTCCCCATGCGCTGGACGTAGAAGGTGTCGTTGCCGGTCACAGTCGGTTGCCTCGAGTACGGCCCTGTGTACGACACCTTACGCTCTACGGCTGCGCGAACTCCACCGACTCGAGCACCGCGACGATGTCGTCGAACAGGTCCTGGCGCTCGGTCTGGAGCCCCGCGATGTCGGCGCGGACCTCGATCCATCGGTCCGGGAAGCCGGGCGGGCTGAGCTGCCACCACGCGACGGTCTCACGCCGCCCGGAGCGCTCGACTCGGAAGGCGGCGGGTGCACCGCCGATCTCGTCGGCATCGAGGTCCTCGGGGTCGGAGATGCGAGGCGGACCGCCTTCCCAGGCCGTCATCACGACCGATGCCCCGACGGCCGGCATCCCCTCGCCGGCCAGCGGGCAGGCGTCGTCGAAGGACGTGCAGACCTCGTCGTCGGAGACGGGAAACGTGACGAGGTGGGCGATCACCCGATTGGCGGGTTCCTGCCCGGGCTCACCCTCGTTGACCGTCCATTCGGCGGGATACGTGAAGCTGACGTCGCTGGACTCGAAGCTGTCGACCTCCGCGGGCGGTCCGGCCGAGAGGGTCAGCGCCGCGACGACCACCGCGACCACGAACAGCACGCCGATCGCCACGCCCGCGACGCGCTGCGGCGTCTCCATCGGCCGTGGCGGCGCGGGTGGAGGCGTCGGCGAGCTCCGCCGCGATGGCGCTTCGGTCGGGTCCGGCAGGCGCCACGGCGCGGGCTCGACGACCGTGTGCAGGCGGTCCCACGTCGCGCGACGGCTCGCGTCCGAGAGAACGTGCCACGCCTCGTTGATGCGGATCATCCGCTCGGATGCGGGGGCGCCGGCATCGGGATGGTAGAGGCGGGCGAGCGCGCGGTAGGCGCGCGCGATCTCGCTGCGGCTCGCGGTGCGGGGCACGCCCAGGACGACGTACGGGTCGATCTCGGTCACGCTCGCGGCAGTCTACGCGCCACACCGGTTGCTATCCTTCGGACCGATGACCACGAAGCGCGCCGACCAGCCGGCCGAGCCCGGCGACCCCGCCTCGACGGTTCGCCCGCGTCGCAAGGCCGCCGCAAAGACCGCGACCGTGCCGCCGGCCTCCGAGGCGCCGATCGACGGGGTCCAGCTCGACGCCGCGATCCTGCGGTTCCTCCGCCGGTACCCGAACCAGACCGTCGACCTCACGCCGCTGGCCGCCGAGCTGCGGGTGGACCCGTACCGGATGCAGCTGGCGGTCGAAGACCTCGGGCGGCGACGAATGGTCGTCGTGCCGTTCATCGAGCCGGGCAGTGCCGGTGGCGCGACGCTCTCGCAGGTCGGGCTGAAGTGGCTGATCGCGCACGAGGGCGGCAAGCCCGCCGACAAGCCGACGGCGCTGGCCGTGGCGAAGCAGCATGTCCGGCCCGGGGACGAGGCCGCGCGCCTGCCCCGCGCCCAGGTCTACGGGATCAGGCCGCAGTCAGACCGATAGCGCCGTCTGCGGCGTAGCCTGTGCGCATGCATCGAACGGAGACGGCCAACGTTCTCGTGATCGGCACTGGCGCCGCCGGCTGGCGCGCCGCGATCGCCGCGACGGAGTCGGGCGCCCAGGCCCGCCTGCTGGGGAAGCGTCCACAGCTCGACGCGCATACCGTCCTCGCCTCCGGCGGCATCAACGCCGCGCTCGGGACGCGGGACCCCGAGGACTCGTGGGAGCAGCACTTCGCCGATACGTGGCGCGAGGGCTACTTCCTCGGTGACCCGCGCACGATCGAGATCATGGCGCGCGAGTCGCCAGCCGTCGTCCGCGAGCTGGCCGACTGGGGCTGCGAGTTCGCGCGCACGCCCGACGGCGAGCTGGACCAGCGGTTCTTCGGTGCGCACCGCTGGCGGCGAACCTGCTACGCAGGCGACTTCACCGGCCGCGCCATCCAGCGCACGGTCGCCCGTCGCGGGACGGAGCTGGGCATCCGCGTCGAGGAGGGCCAGTACGTCTCCCGACTGCTCGTGGCCGATGGTGCCTGCTTCGGCGCCGTCGCCTTCGACCTCCACACCGGCGAGCGGACGGTGCACCTGGCCGATACGGTCATCCTCGCCACCGGTGGTCACACCCGCCTCTGGCGCCGCAGCTCCTCCCGCCGGGACGAGAACTACGGCGACGGCCTGCGCCTGGCGCTCGACGCGGGGTGCCGGCTGATGGACATGGAGCTCGTGCAGTTCCACCCGACCGGGATGGTTCACCCCGAGGAGGCCGCGGGCATGCTCGTGACCGAGGCGGTGCGCGGCGAGGGTGGGATCCTGCGGAACGCGCTCGGCGAGCGCTTCATGGAGCGCTACGACCCCGATCGGCTCGAGCTGAGCTCGCGCGACCGGGTGTCCCTCGCGAACTACACGGAGATCGCGGAGGGTCGCGGCGGCCCGCACGGCGGCGTCTTCCTCGACATCAGCCACCGCTCGAAGGCCGAGATCGCCGAGAAGCTGCCGCGGATGTACCGTCAGTTCATCGAGTGGCAGATGCTCGACATCTCCCGTGAGCCGATGGAGGTCGCACCGACCGCTCACTACAGCATGGGCGGCATCGTCGTCGACCCGGAGACGCACGCGACCGATGTGCGCGGCCTCTACGCGGCCGGCGAGTGCGTCGGCGGCCTCCACGGCGCGAATCGGCTTGGCGGCAACTCGCTGGGCGAGGCCCTGATCTCGGGCCGGCGGGCCGGCGAGGCGGCGGCGTCGCTGTCGCTCGCGAGCGAGGTCTTCCATCGGTCCCGGCTGGCCATCGGTGAGGCGCTCGAGGAGCTCGACGAGCTGACCCAGCCCGGTGAGGAGCTCGGCCGGCCGCTCCAGCGGCGGCTGCGGGACCTGATGTGGGAGAAGTGCGGGGTCGTTCGTCACGAGGACGGCCTCCGCGAGGGACTGGCTGAGCTGGCCGCCATCCGCGAGGCGTCGGCGAACGTCGACGTGCGGCCGGGCGCGGAGGGATGGGCCGACCTGGCGACCGCCGTCGACCTGCGTGCCGGTCTCATCGCCGCCGAGGCGACGCTGCGATCGGCGATCGAGCGCCGCGAAACCCGCGGGTCGCAGATCCGGACCGACTTCCCGGAGCTCGATCCGGCGCTCCAGGTCAACATCCATCTCGACGCGCGGATGGATCCGTGGACGGTGGCCGTGCCGCCGGTCCCGGCCGAGCTGCGCGAATGGGCCGAGCGTCCGCTCGAGGTCACCGCCGACCGGCTGCTCGAGTAGGTGGGTCAGTTGCCGGCGCGCAGTACCGCGCGGGCGACAAAGACCAGCAGCAGCCCGAGGAATGGGAACGGGACGACCCCGCCGAACACTGCCGCCAGGAGGACGACGGCGGGGACGGCGAGGAGCAGGAGCGCCCATCGCATCGGTCCCGCGTCTTCGACGTGCATGGCCTGCGCGTCGGACCGTGCCTGCGAGGCCGTCCACGCCTGGCTGGCGGTGTATGGCGGTGCTGAGCGCCCGGTGCCGGCCCAGTGTGGACGCGCGGTCGCGGTCGGTTCCGCGCTCCGGGCGTCGTGGCGCGCCCGAGCCGCCGGGCTCGACAGCATCTCCCACGCCTGGTTGATGCGCTGCATCCGCTCGGTGGACGCGGCGTCGCGTCGCAGGTCCGGGTGATGCTGCTTCGCCAGGCGCCGATACGCCTCGCGCACCTGCGTTGCGCTGGCCGTGGGTGGGACGCCGAGGACGGCGTATGGATTGGCGACTCGGTTGGTCATGTCGCTACATCGGTCCGTGAGTGGTTGTCACTCTAGAGAACGATCTCGCAAACGGGATGTGACGAATGCCCCTAGCGATCGAGGAAGCGGCGCAAGAAGTGTGTCGTCTCCTCGTGGCGGGGGTCGTTGAGCACCTGCTCCGGAGGCCCCTGCTCGATGACCTTGCCGTTCTCCATGAACACCACGCGGTCCGCGGCCTCCTGGGCGAAGTGCATCTCGTGGGTCACGACGATCATCGTCGTCCCACCGTGAGCGAGGTCCTCCATCGTATGGAGCACCTCGCCGATGAGCTCGGGATCGAGCGCGGAGGTGGGCTCGTCGAAGAGGAGCACCTTCGGCTCCATGCACAGCGCCCTGGCGATCGCCACCCGCTGCTTCTGGCCGCCTGACAGCCGGGACGGGTACTCGTCGCGCTTCTCGATCAGCCCAACGACCTCGAGGTAGTACTCGGCTCGTTGGACGGCCGTGGCCCTTGGCTGGTTCAGGGCCTTCATCGGGGCCTCGATGCAGTTCCCGAGCACGGTCATGTGCGGGAACAGGTTGAAGTCCTGGAACAGCATTCCGGCGCGCAGCCGAATCTGCCTGATCTCTTCCTGGTGCTTCCGGCTTCGCGCCTGGAGCGGGTCTGCCTCGAGACGCAGTCCGTCGACCTCGACCCAACCGGCGGTCGGTTCCTCCAGAAAGTTGATGCAGCGCAGCAGGGTGGTCTTCCCGGAGCCTGATCGGCCGATGACCATCACGGCCTCGCGCTGCCGCACCTCAAGGTCGACGCCGCGCAGCACGTGGTTGGAGCCGAAGTACTTTTCGAGCTCACCGACGCGCACGATCGGCTCGCCGATATGGGACGGCAGCGACGTCCCACGTTCGTACCCGCTGGCAGCCAATGCGGGCCGCATGCCGAAGTCCGGGACCGATCGATCCGGGAGCGGCGAATCGGTCATCGGTCGCTCCGCCTGAGACGGCGTTCGAGGCGATCCTGGAAGAGGCTGAAGATGATCGTCAGGATCCAGTAGCAGAGGGCCGCGATGAGGATCGCGGGGATCGTCTGGAACTCGGCACGGCCGACATTCTGGGCTCGCCACAGGAGCTCCTGGACGGTGATGATCGAAACGAGCGAGCTGTCCTTGATCATCGCGATGAACTCGTTACCGATCGCCGGGATGACGATCCGTATCGCCTGCGGCAGCACGATGCGACGGAAGACGTTTGCCTCGCGGATTCCCAGCGCCTGGGCGGCCTCGCTCTGGCCACGAGGGACGGCCTGGATGCCGGCGCGGAAGATCTCCGTCATGTAGGCGCCGTAGTTGAAGCCGAGGGCCATGACGCCGGTCGGGATCGGGTCGAGGACGATCCCTGCCTGTGGGAGGGCGTAGTACGCGAAGAAGATCTGGACCAGCAGCGGCGTCCCCCGCACGATCGAGACGTACAGCGTCGCGACCGCGTAGATCACCGGGTTGGTGCTGAGCCGGCCCAGCGCCCCGACGACCGCCAGGACGGTGGCGAGGATGATCGACAGCACCGACACGAGGATCGTGATCCAGATGCCCCCGAGGATGTAGGGGCCGCTGCTGACAATGAACTCCCACTCGACGCGGCCAGCGTTCCAGAGGAACAAGCCCAGCCCGCCGACGAGGACGATCCACACGACGGCGAAGATGAGCCGCCGCCTCCACCGATCGGCGCGGCGGGCAGACGCGATCTCCTCGACGATCGGTGCGGGCGGCACCGGCGGCTCGGTCAGCACCGCGCTGTGCGCGTGCGACCCGCCACCTGCCTCGGTCATCGGGATCCGTCCTCAGCTACGAAATGATGCGACGGGGAGGCCGATAAGGCCATCCCCGTCGATCGGTGTCCGGCGGCAGAGCCTACTCCTGGGTGGTCAGGTCCAGCCCTCCGAACCAATCCTCGGAGAAGCCCGCCAGCGTCCCGTCGTCATGCATGTCCGTGACGATCTGGTCGACCGCCTCCACGAGCGAGTCGTTGTCCTCGACCGCCGCATCGAAGCAGACAGCGAGCGGCTCGAAGAAGACCGGGTCACCGACCGGGACGACCGGGTAGCCCTCGTCGATCGCGCCCTGAACGGTCGTGCTCGAGCTGAGCCAGCCCTCGAACTCGGTGCGACCGGCCTGCCACGCCTCGGGGCAGTTGATGTCGGTCGGCAGCGTGGTCGCTGTCATATCGGCCGGCGGATCCGTGACCTCGCCTGCCTCTTCGGTGAGGGTGAGTGTGCCCTCCATCCAGTCGAAGTACGTCGTGCCCTCAGCGGCACAGACCGTCGTGCCCGAGAAGTCCTCCAGAGTCTCGATGCCGGTCCCCTCGGTCGTCGCCATCTGCGCAGGGGTGAAGTAGTACGGCTGCGTGAAGTCGAGCACCTCCTGGCGAGTCTCGGTGATCGTGACCGAGCCGACGCTCATGTCCCACCGATCCGACCAGTTGCCACCCTGGACGGCGTCGAAGGGCGGATCGGTGAACTCGACGGTCACGCCCAAACGCGCGCCGATCTCGTTCGCAACATCGATGTCGAAGCCCTCGTACTCGCCAGTTTCGGCATTCAGCGAGGACTGGGGCGGGTACGCCGGATCTGTCGAGACCACGATTGTGCCCGCTTCGCAGATGCGACCGAGGTGATCGTCGGTCTCATGGGAGTCACAGATCGGGCCTGCCGCGGCCGCGCTCTCCGATGGTGCCGCCGACTCAGAGGCGGGCTCGGACTCGGACGGGCTCGCACCGCCGCCCTGACACGCGGCGAGGACGAGCACCGCGATCGGCAGGATCGCGAAGCGTCGGAAGCTGTTCACTCAGGTCTCCTCCAATGGTGAAGCGCGCCGCGTGTGCGCGGCGTTGATCGTGCTCGGTCGGCGTGTTGTAACACTCGCCCGCCCTCGCGGCAAGGCGCGCGAGCGCATCGGTACACTCCGCATATGACCACGACGGTTCCGTCCACCCCGCTCAGCCGCGCCTCGACGTTGCCGAAGCGCTATTACCTCGATCCCGACGTGCTCGAGCTCGAGAAGGAGCGGGTCTTCGGCAGCACCTGGCAGCTCGTCGCCAGGACCGATGAGCTCCAGCGCATCGGCGACTTCGTTCCCGTGACGGTGCTCGACGAGCCGGTCGTGATCACGCGCGGCCTGGAGGGTGAGCTGCGCGCCTTCTACAACGTCTGCCGGCATCGGGCCGGGCAGGTGGCGCTCTCGAAGGGCAATCGCAAGTCGCTCCAGTGCCGCTACCACGGCTGGACCTATGGCCTCGACGGCTGCCTGCGCGCCGCACCCGAGATGGAGGACACCGAGGGGTTCAGCAAGGATGACTTCGGGCTGATGCCCGTGCGCGTCGACACGTGGGGTCCGTTCGTGTTCGTGTGCCTCTCGTCCTCGGCCCCGCCGCTGGCGGAGATGATGGGCGCGATTCCGTCGGAGGTGGCCGCAGCCGGCTACGACGTGTCGTCGATGCGGTCGGTGGAACGGCGCGACTACGTCATCGAGTGCAACTGGAAGGTCTACGTCGACAACTACCTCGAGGGCTACCACCTGCCGATCGCGCACCCGCAGCTGTTCAAGGAGCTCGACTACGACGCCTACCGCGTCGAGGAGTTCCGCTACTACTCGAAGCAGCACGCACCGATCCGGGAGCTGAAGCCCGGGGAGGAGATCGGGGTGGATCGGCGCTACCTGCGCCAGCCGGGGGCTGAGGATTCGGCGCTGTACTACTGGCTCTTCCCGAACACGATGTTCAACATCTACCAGGACAACATGTCCTCGAACGTCATCCTGCCGCTGGGTCCGGACCGCACGCTCGACGATCTTCGAGTGGTTCTTCGCGGAGCCCGGCTCCGGCCCCGGCTGGGAGTCGATGCAGCAGACGATCGCCTTCTCCGACGAGATCCAGCAGGAGGACATCGTCATCTGCGAGCAGGTCCAGCGCGGCCTCCGCTCACGCTCCTACGAGGCCGGCCGCTTCTCCGCCAAGCGCGAGAACGGCGTCTACCACTTCCAGAACCTCGTCCGCGAGTTCCTCGGGGAGTAGCCGCCACACATATCGGTCTCATCGTCGCGGGGTAGGCTGAACCGATGACCACGAACCCACCCACCCGGGCGGATGGCAAGCTGACGATCGCGCTCATCTCCGAGGTCTTCTGGGAGGCCGATGGCGCCCAACGCCTGCGCCAACGCCTCGCGGAGGCCGCCGAGCGCGGCGCCGATCTCGCCGTCCTGCCCGAGATCCCGCTCCACCCGTGGCGTCCCGCCACGAAGGAGGTCCACGACGACGACGCGGAGACGATGGATGGGCCGCGCGCGACGATCCAGCGAGAGGCCGCTGCCGAGGCCGGCATCGGTCTGGTGGGCGGCATCATCCACCGCGACCCCGACAGCGGGCGCAGGACCAGCCGCGCCCTGGTCATCGACGCGAGCGGCGCGGTGAGCGCCACGTACGAGAAGCTCCATCTGCCCGAAGAGCCCGGCTTCTGGGAGACGAGCCACTACGACCCGGGCACGAACCCGCCGCAACGGATCGACGCGTTCGGCGTGCCGATCGGTGTCCAGATCTGCTCGGATAACAACCGGCCGCAGGGAACGCTCCTGCTGGGAGCGCAGGGCGCGATGGCGTCGCTCGTTCCGAGGGCCAGCGAGGAGAAGACCTTCCAGCGTTGGAAGACGGTCTTCCGCTCGAACGCGATGACCGGCTGCCTCTACGTCCTCAGCGTCAACCGGCCGTATCCGGAGGACGGGGTGCTGCTCGGCGGGCCGAGCGTCGCGTTCGACCCGAGCGGCGAGCTCCTCGTCGAGACGACGGACCCGATGGTCCTCGTCACCCTGGAGGCCTCACGAGTGACCGATGCGCGTCGCGCCTACCCCGGCTACCTGCCGATCCACGCGCGCCTGTACGCCGAGGCCTGGGCCGACATCGCCGACGGCTGAACGACCGTCCGGGTCAGCCCTCGGAGTAGCGGAAGGTCCCGCGCGCGACGAGGGTGCCGTCGAGGTACACGCGCCACTCGAACCGGCCCGGGCCCCAGGCGCTGAGGAAGTCGCCGGCGGTGCCGATGACGTAGCCGACGGAGCTCGATGCGGGATCGACCGTCACTCCCTGGCGGGGAAGGACGATGTTCTCGCCCTCGTCGTTCAGCTTCGCGATCTCGTTCTCGATCGTGTTGATCCCGAATGCCTGCGGCATCGTGACGGAGTACGCGAATGCGACCGGCGGCGTGAACGTCTCGACCGGCTCGCTGACGACGCGGTTCGCGTCGAGCGCGCTGCCGAAGGCGATCGTGCCCGGCAGGGCGGGCGTCGGCTCGGGAGTCGGTGCCGGCGTCTCGGCCGGGACCGTGGCCGTCGGCACGGCCGTCGGCGAGGGACTCGGGGACGGGGTCGGCAGTCCGCCTGCGACCGGTTCGGTCGGGTTGAGGCCCGAGATGAACAGACCGATGACCACCGCGCCGAGGATCGTCCCGATCACCGCCGCAATCGAGATGAGCGAGGCCGTATCGGTCGGGAAGCGGCCGGTGGGGACGACGCGTGTCTGCCCGTGTCGCAGCTGGACGCCACACGATCGGCATACCTGCGCCCACTCGGGATTCGATCGGCCGCAGTTGTAGCAGTCGATGGTCTCGTCGATCGTCATGGAAGGGCGAGCGGAGCTCCAGGATGATTCAGGATGGCCGTGAGCCTAGCACGAGGTGGCCGCCGGCGGTGAGAACGCCGACGGCCGGTGGGCGGCCCCGCAACGGGCCGACCGCGGCTGAGTCTAGCGGCCGCTACGTCATCCGGCCCGCCTCGCCCCGGACGCTTCTCGCAGGACCGATACCGTCGGGCGCCCGATGGGCGCCATCGGTCCATGACCGTACCGTTGCGGCACGACGGCGCGCCGAATGCGCCGCCGCACGAGATGGCCCAGGAGGTCCCACGAGATGAACGGAACGACGACTGCCAACCCCGGCCGATCCGTGCAGCTCGCGGTCATGGCCGCGCCATCGGCGAGCGTCGCCGAGGCGGTGGCCGAGGCGCGACGCCGGCACGATCCGTCCGGCGCGTGGATCTCCCGCCCAGCTCTCACCGCGCTCCGCATGCAGGTGGCCACCGCCTAGCGGCGGTGCGGGTCGCGCACCCGGTTCCATCGTCGCGGTAAGGATCACGGCAAGGTCGATGGTGTACCATTCGCCACCTGATGAGCCGGAGGAACCGCCTCGCCGCGCTGCTCGCGCTCACCCTTGTCTTCGTCGTCGACCGGGCACGGTGCTGGCAATGCGCGCGCCGCGGTCGCCCGCCGAGCCGACCAGTCACCCAGGATGGCGAGGACACGCCGCCGACCGCCGAGGAGCTCGCGCATGCCGCCGAGCGACTGGCTGCCAACGGCCTCGAGGTCTCCGATGATCTTCTCGCAGAGCTCGCCGCCGCGTACGGGGTCGGTGGTGCCGTCCGGATCGTGGCCTGGTCAGGCCGCGGACCCTGAGTGCTGATCGCCGAGATCCGGTGCGAAGCGCGACGGTGACGGCACCGAGGGCAGCGGATGGGCTGGGGCCAGATCGCAAAGGATCTCGATGTCGATCCGGGCATCGGCTCGATCATGGGCCAGGGTGACGGTCATGGCCGCGACAACGCGCCCGGCCAGCAGGACCGCTGACGCTGAACGCTGACCGGCCCGGAACGCAGAAGGGCTGAACGGACGCCCCGCATACGAAAAGCCGCCGCGGGCTCGTGCCCGCGGCGGCTTCGTCGGATACTCCTCAAGGAGTCAGGCTCGGCCTACTCCTCGAAGCCAGCCGTGGGGTTGCAGCCGACGGCCGGGCTGGGGGCAAAGGCCTTCGCACCGTTCCGGACGACGCTGAATCCATAGGACTGCACGCGACCGGGAGGATTCTCGGGGTCCGTCGAGGTGGGATTGTCGTTCTGTCCCGAGAACGCGCAGAACGAGCGAGAGTGGAGGCCCGTGCCCCACTTGCTGTCCTCGACCTTCAGCGAATCACCCTTTCCGGTGACTTCGCCAGCCAGGACAGAGCCCGTAGCCAGGCTCGCGACCAGCGTCGCGGCCGCCATGGCGACGACAAGCCGATTCTTCCGTCGATGACTCATCCAGGTTCCTCCGTCGACCCGGGTCGGTCTCGCCATTGGCCTACGGCACGCGTCGGGCGACCGATGCAATCAGACGCCGTGCCGTGGAAATGGGCAGCTCGATTCCCGCCACCAAGGTCGGAAGGGCGCATCATGCACGACCGGGCACGCGATGAGAAGAGGCAAGATCGGGATCGTTGCTCGGGCGCACCGGGATGGGGATGGACCCCGTCCCACGCGCGTCGACGAGCGGGGTTCTATGCTGGCGACGGGCAGATCGCGGCGCCTGGCAGTGGGAGCGGATATTCGGTGTGGACCCCACCAATCACCGTGCCCGCGGCGCCGACGGCCGTCAGCGGGGACCCGAGGCTGGCGCAGACGCTACTCACCTCGAACGTGATCGCGCCACTCGGGTCCGCGACGTCTCCGAAGAACAACGGCTCGCCGCCCCAGGTCAGGATGAGGTCGACTCCAGTCGATGGCTGCAGCCCGGTTCCGGTGAGGGTGGCGACGAACCCGTTGGCGCCCGACGCGCGGTACGAGACGGAGAACGGATTGACCACGACTGGCATCAGCGTCCCGCCGTGCGCGGCGTAGCTCACGCAGGCGCCAGCATTGCGGAAGGCGTTGCCGGCGGCATCGGTCCAGCTCGCGTACCCGCCGTTCTCGCACGCGGCTGAGGCTTCCGAGTTGCCGCCCGCGTTCCCGTCAGCGGGCTTGGCCAGGACGGGCGCCGCGAGGACGAGGGTCGAGAGCAACGCACCGGCGACCGCCACCGTCCAGCGGTTGGAGCGAGCTTCGCAGACGTTGGACACGAGCACTCCTCGATCGTGAATCGGGCGACTGTCATGGCGCCTCGGTGCGTCAGAGTGAGACGGAGGGACGCCCAGCGCGACGAGACATCCGTCCCGGCCATTACGTACTTTCGGCTGCCGGCCATCGGATGGGTCTCGTCCTGCGGACCGGGCCGGGCGATGTCGGGATTAAGTCATGACGCGGGTTGAAAATAGGTCGTCGTCCCGATGTCCAGGTCGGGGGCTTCGTCGGATCCTTCCGCTATCGAACCTTGATCCATCGGAAGGGAGACGAGAGATGACACGCCGAGCGGAGCGGGCGGAGCTGCTGAACCGACTCTGCGTCCTCCGCGACGCATACACGCAGCGAGGGCCCTACGATCGGGAGGCGTCGGTCACGATCGAAAGCTTGCTCGATCACGTGGCAAAGATCTGGGATCGCGCGCACATGGCCTCCGAGCCGAGGGCGTGATCGTCCCCGCCAGGTCCGAGGCTCGAACGCGCCCCGGGGCATCGCGGCGGTTCGGGTTCAAGCCGCATAATCGTCCTCATGACCGGGCAACTCACGCTGCTTTGGCACATGGCTGATGCCGCCAAGCCAGACGGATGGGAGCTGATGGGACTCCGATGCACGTCAGCCGGCCTTGTGCCTACTGCCCGGTCTGACCGATGGCTCGCCGAGGCATGTGGCCCCGCTGATGGCTGCGTCCGCGTCGAGTCGCATTCCGCCGAGGACGCGCTCCAACAGCTCACGATGCGACTGCGCGACCTCCCGAACGGCTGACCCCGCCACGGCGGCACCGATCATGGAGTGGTCGGAAGTCACCCGAGGGGTCCTGGCAGCGCGTTGGAACCCGCCCCTTCTTCGATCTCTCGCACCATGATCTGCTGATGGAGCCGCCCGCCGTCCGAGCCCCGCATCCCTGGCACACGCGCCGGGCGACCGTGGCTCCGGAAACCTGACCGCTCGAAAAAGGACACCGCCCGAACGTTCTCGGCGATCGTCGCAAGGTGACATCCGGGCGAGCCGACTTGGCGCAGTTGGTGAATCCAGCGCACCATGAGCGCGGCCCCGACTCCGATCCCGCGGGCCTCCGGTAGCACGTCGATGTGCAGATGCGCCGGCCACCGCGGCTCGATGAAGTCGCCTGTAGCGCTCTCGCGGTCGCGGATGCCATCCACGATCGCCCGGATGAGGAATCCCGCCGTTCCACGCCGGAACAGGAGGCGGTCCTTGCGGATGGCGGTGGCCAATAGCTCGTCAGCAGTGGGGCTCATCGCCGCCGTGTCGATGCAGCCGGCGAGATAGCCGACCACCGTGTCGTCGATCGTCGCGACCGAGAGCGACTCGGGCTCGCGGTCGGTGTAATAGGAGGTCCAGACATCGGCCCATGATTCAGCGTGCTGCCAGAAGTGGGCGGCGGACTCGCCCATGAACCCGGTCCGGAAGCTGATGTCGCGGACGGCATCACGATCTGCCGACAGATACGCCCGGACGTCGACCCTGCTCATTCCTGTTCTGGCCTATCGAGGCTGGATTACGCCTGGCTTCCCCGACGCTTCGCTGACGCTTGTCCGGCCGGAAGGCCTGCGTCAGCCTTCGGCCCTCCCTCATGGGCCGAAGTCGGCCCGATTTGAGCACGAATTGGCCTTGGTGCCGGGGGTGGGACTCGAACCCACACGGGCTTGCGCCCATCGGTGTTTGAGACCGACGCGTCTACCGGTTCCGCCACCCCGGCGAGGGCAGCCGTCATTATAGGAAGCCGATGGCCGACCACCCTGCGCCGACCACTGGCTCCACCGGCACCCGCACGCAGCCGCTTCCCGACGAGGCGGCTGTGATCGCGCGTGCGGCCGATGGCGACCGGACGGCGTTCGCCCAGTTGATGGAGCACTACCAGAGCGCGTGCTACGGCCTCGCGTGGCGGCTCCTCGGCGACCCCGACCAGGCGGCCGATGCGACCCAGGACGCGTTCATCCACGCCTACAAAGCGATGGCCTCGTATCGCGGCGGAATCTTCCGCTCGTGGCTGCTCCGCATCACCGCCAACGCCAGCTACGACATCCTGCGCCGCCAGCAGCGACGTCCGACGACCGTCCTGCCGGACCCACGAGGAGGGTGCGCCGGAGCTCCCGGACCTCGCCGCGGTCCACCCGGATGTCGAGGCCACGAAGGCGGAGATGTATCGGCATCTCGAGCGGGCGCTTGCGCTGCTGCCGGAAGATCAGCGAACCGCGATCGTGCTGTGCGACGTCTACGGCATGGACTACAACGAGGTGGCGGCCACGACCCAGTCCGCGCTCGGCACCGTGAAGTCACGCATCCATCGCGGGCGTCTGCGCCTGCGCGAGCTCCTCGCGGAGCATCGGGAACTCTTCATCCGATGAGCACGTCTGGATCGAAGGCATGCTGATCCCGAACCATCCACACGACGAGCGGCTCTCGGCGCTGGCCTCGGGCGATCCCGAGGCGGTCGCCGATTCCGTGCTGTCCGAGCACGTCTCCTCCTGCCATCGCTGCACCGATACCGTCGCCGAGCTCGGCGCCCTGCGCGCCTCGCTTGCCGATCTCCCGGACCTGCGCCCGAATCGCCCGTTGCAGCTGCTTCCTCCGGTGACCGATGCCGAGCCCTCCCGCGCTGACCGCGTCGGCGGCTGGGCGCGTCGGTTCTTCGCTCCGGTGCTCACGGCCGGGGCCGCCCTCGCCATGGTCGGCCTCGTGGGCACGACGGCGCCGCTCCTCGGTGGCATGGCGAGCCAGGCCGGCGGGGCCGCCGATACGGCCGAGATGGCAGCGCCCGATGCCACCAGCCAACGGTTGAGCAACGACGGGTTCGGCACGACCGATGCGGCAGGATCCGAAGGCGGCGAGTCCGGGGAAGAGCCGGCAGCCCTGCGGCCGCTTGCAACCCAGGTGGATGGCGAGACCCTCGACGCGGCAGGCTCTGACGGCGATCAGGCCGCACCCACGGTGCCGCTCGAGCGCTCGGTGTGGCCGATGGTCCTCTTCACCGGCGTCGCGCTCATGGTCGCGGCCGCGCTCCTGCGCTGGATCCTGGTCCCGCGCGCCGGTTAGCGCCGCGCGAAGTGTCGCGATGAGGGTCGCAGCCGTGCATCCTGGCCCCGCGCCGGCACGTAGTCCCTGAGCGACTCTTAACGCGATCGGGGTCGATAGAAAGCCCCGTCGAGCGAGGTCTCAGTCGCTGAGCGGCTGAAATGCCGCGCCCATGAGCGAGGGCGGCGCACGAAGGAGGGCTCGTTCGCGATAACAATCGCTGAGCGACTGAAGCCAGCGGCCTCAGAGCGCGAGGCGACCCGCCACCGCGGCACCGGCCAGCAGCATCACGATCAGCCCCGCCGCGAGCAGCGCCGCCCACCCCGAGTCGCGGAACGTCGACGGCGCCGGCTGCGGCCGTGGCGGGCGGCGGGTGCGCGGGATCACCACCTCGCCGGGCTGGCGGACGGTCCGCGGTGCGGCGCGGGTGGCGTCGGCGGTGGCTCGCCACGATGCCCAGGTGCGGGTCGATGCCGGCTGCACCGGCCGGATCGGGGTCCGCGACGCGGCCCAATGCCCGCCGGATGCGACGGCGGCGACGGTTCCGGCCGCCGGATACGAGCGGTCGAACTCGCGCCGGCGGGTCGGGTTGGAGAGGATCGCCCACGCCTCGTTGACGCGGCGCATCTGCTCGGCTGCCGCGATCACCGCCTCCGCACCCTCGTGGAGATCGGGGTGATGGCGCTTCGCGAGCTGCCGGTGCGCGCGCGCCACCTGGAGCGGCGTCGCGTCGCGGCCGACGCCGAGGATCGCGTACGGATCGAGGGTCCGACCGGCCTGCATCGGGCTTGATTCTACGGCGGCCGGGAGGCCGCCATCGGTCTAGACTTCACGCACCGATGCCCGACCGACGACCTCTCCTCATGCTCATCGACGGGCCGAGCCTCGTCTACCGCGGCTACTTCGCGCTCCCGCCGCTCACGCTGTCGGACGGCATGCTCGTGAACGCGGTGTTCGGCTTCCTCCAGATCGTCCTGCGCGGCATGCAGGACGTGAAGCCCGACTACGCGATGGTGAGCTTCGACATCGGGAAGCCGCAGTTCCGGTTCGACGCGTATCCCGCGTACAAGAAGGGCCGGCCGAGCATGCCGGACGACCTGCGCTCGCAGTTCCCGATCGTCCGCGAGATCGCCGCGATGATGAACATCCCGATCCGCGAGCTCTCCGGCTACGAGGCCGATGACGTCATCGGCACGCTCACGAAGCGGGCCACCGCCGCGGGCGTCGACACGATGATCGTGTCCGGCGACCTCGACGGGCTCCAGCTCGTCGACGACCACGTGCGCCTGCTCACGACCCGCATGGGCGTCGCGGCGACGGTGATCTACGACGAGGAGCGGGTCATGGAGCGCTACGGCCTGCGCCCGGACCAGATGCTCGACTACAAGGCGCTGAAGGGCGACACCTCCGACAACATCCCCGGCGTCCCGGGGGTGGGGGAGAAGACGGCCTCGAGCCTCCTCCAGCAGTTCGGCACGCTCGACGGCATCTACGAGCATCTCGACGAGGTGAAGGGCAAGCTCCGCGACCGGCTGGCCGAGCACCGCGAGTCGGCGTTCATGTCGCGCGAGGTCGGCCGGATCGTCATCGACCTGCCGGTCGAACTGGACCTCGAAGAGGCGCGCACCGGCCGATACGACCGCCGCGCCGTCGCGCAGCGCTTCCGCGAGCTCGAGTTCCGCTCGCTCATCGACCGGCTGCCGGCTTCGAGCATCGCACCGACCGGCTACGACTCGCCGGAGCAGGACACGAAGGGCGGGCTCCAACTCAGCCTCGACCTCCTCGGCGGGAAGGCCCCGGCGGGCGCCGGGGAGGCGTCGCAGGCGCGGCCCGATCCGTTGAGCGACCCGGCCGGCGCGATCGAGCATGTCGACCCGCGGTTCGTCCGCTCCGAGGAGGAGATGGCGGACCTGGCCGCATGGCTGGAGGCGCACGGCGACGCGATCGGCCTCGGCTGGGCCGTCGGCACCGGCCGCCCGCTCGATCGACGGCTGTTCGGGATCGCCCTCGCGGGCGCCGATGCGTCGAGCTGGTACGTGCCGTGCGACCCGTCGAGTGTCGCGATCGACCGGCTGCCGGAGTGGTTCGCCAGGACCGAGCCGCGGCGCGTCGGCCACGACCTGAAGCAGCTGGTGGGGACGCTTGCGGCGGATCGCGACATCCAGCTGGAGGGCCGGTTCTTCGACACGCTCGTCGCCGGCTACATGGTCAATCCCGCGCTCCGGTCGCAGACGATCGACGACATGGCCGCCACCCGCTTCGGCGCGACGCTCCCGGACCGGCCGCTGAGTCCCGACACCGGCGCCGAGGAGGGGGCGATGGCGCGCCGCGCGGCGGCCGAGGCGATGACATCGGTCTTCATGGTGCCCGCGCTCGAGCGGGAGCTGGCCGAGGGTGGCCTCGCGGACCTCTTCGACGAGGTCGAGATGCCGCTGCTGCCGGTGCTCGCACGGATGGAGCTGGCCGGCATCCGGATCGACCTCGATGCGCTCGAGGCGATGCGCGCGGAGTTCGCCGCGACGCTCGCCGGGCTGGAGTCACGGATCTACGAGCTCGTCGGGCACGAGTTCAACATCGGCTCACCGCGCCAGCTGGAGACCGTCCTCTTCGACGAGCTGGAGCTGCCGTCGACGAAGCGGACGCGGACGAGCCGCTCGACGGACGCATCGGTCCTCGAGGAGCTCCGCGACAAGCACGAGGTCATCGACCTCATCCTCGAGCATCGCCAGGTGTCGAAGCTGAAGTCGACGTACGTCGACGCCCTGCCGACGCTCGTGGACGCGCAGGCGCGCCTGCACACGACCTACCAGCAGGCGGTCGCCGCGACCGGGCGCCTCTCGAGCACCGACCCGAACCTCCAGAACATCCCGATCCGCACGGCGCTCGGGCGGCGCATCCGTCGCGCGTTCGTCGCGCCGTCGGGCCGGCTGCTGCTCGGTGCCGACTACTCGCAGCAGGAGCTCCGCATCCTCGCCCACGTTTCGGGCGACGAGGGCCTCCGCGCGGACTTCGCCGCCCACTCGGACATCCACCTCGCCGCCGCCGCGCGCGTGCTCCACCTCGCCGCCGACCAGGTCGGGCCGAAGGAGCGGAGCGTGGCGAAGATGATCAACTACGGGATCGCGTACGGGCTCTCGGACTTCGGCCTCGCCGACCGGCTGCGGATCCCGCGCGAGGAGGCGCGCGGGTACATCGAGGACTACTACAAGGCGTACCCGGGCATCCGCCGCTACACGACCGAGATGAAGATCCTCGCCCGCGACCAGGGCTTCGTGACGACGTTGCTGGGCCGCCGCCGCTATCTGCCGGAGCTCACCGCGCGGAACGGCGCGCTCCGTGCGGCCGGTGAGCGGATGGCGATCAACATGCCGATCCAGGGCACCGCCGCCGACGGGATGAAGATCGCGATGGTCCGTCTCGATGCCGCCCTGCGCGAGCGCGGCCTGCGGTCGCAGATGCTCCTCCAGGTCCACGACGAGCTCGTCTTCGAGACCGATGAGTCCGAGCTGCCCGCGCTCGCCGACCTGGTCGTCGAGGTCATGGAAGGCGCGCTGCCGCTCGACGTGCCACTGGAGGTCGACCTCAAGGTGGGGGAGAACTGGGAGCAGATGGACCGATACCTCCGCTCCGACGGTGCGTGGCGCCGCGTGCCGAAGTCGGCCGGCGACGTGGCCCGCGAGGAGGCCGAGGAGGAGGTCGCCGCCGCGCTGGCCTCGTGAGGATGGCCGGCTAGGAGCGCTGCTCCGCCGGCTGGGCCGTTTCGGCTCGTGCGGCAGGCGGAGCCGGGGACCGCTGCTCGAGCGCCTCGAGGCGCCGCAGGAACGGCTCGGCCTGGAGCTCCAGCAGGATCATCCTGGCCTCGTCGGCGGCCGCGGTCGCGCCGTTTCCCGCGCTGCCGAGGGTCGCGAGCAGGTCGAGGTGACAGAGCGCCAGGTCGAAGGAGAGGCCGAGGTCGCGCCACTGGCGCGCGGCATCTCGGAACGCGCCCGTTGCTTCACCGGTGCGTCCCTCGAGCGCCGCGACGACCGCCCGCATCGTGCGCCGGCTCGCCTCGATCGCCGGACCGTGGACGCCGCGCTCCTCGAGGACCTCGAGCGCACGGCGCACGTCGCTGAGCTCACCGCGCCAGGCGGCGGCGTGCGCGGCGAGGGAGGCCGCCCCCCCAACCACCGTCACGCTCGCCTCCGCCGCGCGCATGCCGCGGGCGAAGGCATCGTCATCGCGCCCCGCGACGAGGTCCTGCATGCCCTGCACGATGCCGAACACGCCGACCTGGGACGGGTCGGACAGCGTGCGCGCGAGCTCCTCGAGCTCCGCCATCGTCGAGGAGACGTCGAGTCCGCGGCAGGCGCGAATGATCGGGGTGTCGGTCAGGCTCAGGAGGTCCTCGGGCTCGAGGTCGAGGGCCCGCAGCTCGGCCTCGCGCTCCAGCGCCCAGTCCCAATCACCCGTGCGGGTGGCGCAGGCGATCGCGTTGTTCGTGAGCAGGACATACCACGGGCGATCTCCGAGCCGCCGCGCGAGGTCGATGCCGTCGCGGGCGACCTTCAGGCCCCGCCGCGGGTCGGTGATCCACATCGAGTTGCTGAGGTTCAGGTGCGCGCGCATCTGCGCGGCCGCCAGGTCGTTTTCGACCGCGAAGTTGAGGGCCCCGGCCAGCAGCGCCTCGGACTCGCGCATCCTGCCCATGCTCCCCATCGCGGTGGCCTTCGTGATCATCCCCTCGGCGATGATCGTCACCATGTCGAGCCGCTCCGCGCCCTCGAGGGCCCGATCCGCCCAATCGACGGCGAGGGCGTTCTCCTCGGCGCGCATGTAGCCCTGTGCCAGCCGGGCCTGGAGCTCGACGACCGCCGGGTCGGAGTCGACGTCGCCGAGGATCTCGAGTGCCTCCTTGATCTCGGCCAGGCCTTGGTCAATCAACCCGCCGCGCAGCAGGAGCTCGCCGATCCGGGCCGAAGCGCGTGCCGCGGCCGCCTGGTCGCCGATGCCGCGTGCGAGCTCGACCGCCTCGCGCAGGTGCGATTGGCTGGCTTCGTAGCGGCCGGCCGCCTGGCCGGCGACACCGGCTCGGTCCAGCAGCTCCACCCGGTCGGACGCCTCGGGCGTCACCTCGAGTGCCTGGTCGAGGAATGCGAGTGCCTGGTCGTGCGAGTGGAGCGCGGCCGCACGATCGGCGGCGGCACGAAGCGCGATGCGCGCCTGGGTTGCCACCGCGGCCCCCTCCTCTCCCTCGGGGTTGGCCCGGTAGGCGTCGAGGTAGTGCGTCGCCAGGACGCCGGCGATCTCGTCGTCCCCGAGGCTCTCGAAGTAACGGGCGGCGGCCAGGTGCCGGGTTCGGCGGTCGCGACGGGAGAGCGTCCCGTACGCAACCTCACGGATGAGCCGATGGACGAAGCTGTACTGCCCGCGCTCCGGGGAGCGTGGGTCGACGTTGAGCTCGAGGAACTCGCGCCGGACGAGGTCGCGCAGTCGCGGCTCGAGCGTCTCTGGATCCTGGCCCGACACGGCGGCGAGGCCGGTGAGCGTGAAGCTGAGGCCGAGGACCGCCGCCTCCTGGACGAGCGCTCGGTCGGCCGGCTCGAGGCTGTCGAGGCGAGCGGCGATGAGCGCCTGGAGCGATTCGGGGATGTCGAGGTGCGACAGGTCGCCGACCGGACGGTAGGACCCTTCCTCCGCAGCCAGGCGACCTTCGTGGAGCAGCATCCGGACCGTCTCGACGGCGTACAGCGGCACCCCGTCGGCGCGCTCCAGGATGAGCCGGACCGCAGCGTCTGGCAGGCCCGGGACGAGGCCGTCGAGGCCCTCGGACATGACCTCATCGCTCAGCGGCTCGAGCGAGAGCGAGACGGAGTTGCGTCGTCCGGCTCCCCAGTCCGGGCGGCCGTCGAGCAGGTCGGGCCGCGCCAGCGTCACGATCAGGATCGGATGCGCGCGGCTCCACTCGAGCATGTGGTCGATGAAGTCGAGGAGGCCGGGATCGGCCCATTGGAGGTCCTCGAAGAGCAGGATCGTCACGCCGAGGTCCGCGACACGCTCGAAGAACGTGCGCCACGCCGCGAACAGCTCCTCGCGTTCGCCGGCGCGCCCCTCCTCGAGGCCGAGCAGCTGGAGGAGCCGTGGCTCGATCCAGCGCCGCTCCTCCGGGATCGGGGACGTACTCCGCGACGGTGGCGGCGATCCGCTCGCGTGTCGTGGCGGCGTCGTCTGACTCGGCGAGACCGGCGCGCTTGCGGACCATCTCGCCCAGCGCCCAGAACGTGATGCCCTCGCCATAGGCCGGGGACCGGCCCTGGTGCCAGTAGATGTCCTCGACGACGCCGTCGATGTACTTGTGGAACTCCCATCCGAGGCGGGTCTTGCCGATCCCGGCCACCCCGACGAACGACACGAGCCGCGCGCGCCGCTCGCGCGCGGTCGCGTGCAGCAGCTCCTTGAGGATGCGCATCTCGGCGTCGCGCCCGACGAACGGCGGCTCGAGCGCCTCGCTGCGGTTCGCGCCGCCGCGCATGGCCACCACGCGATCCGCCCGCCACGCGCTGACCGGCAGCTCCTTGCCCTTGAGGACCTTCTCGCCGGCGGGCTCGAAGGTGATGGCCACCGACGCGGCGCGCATCGTTCCCTCGTCCACCAGCAGGGTGCCGGGCGGGGCGGCGGACTGGAGGCGTGAGGCGGTGTTGACCATGTCGCCGGCGACCATGCCCTGCCCGGTCGCCCCGATCGTGACCGCTGCCTCGCCGGTCGTGACGCCGGCGCGCAGCTGAAGGTCCGGCGAGTCGACCTGCGTGCCGAGCTGACGGACGGCGAGGATCAGCTCGAGCCCGGCACGAACGGCGCGCTCCGCGTCGTCCTCGTGCGCGGTCGGCGTCCCGAAGGCCGCCATGACCGCGTCACCGATGAACTTCTCGACGACGCCTCCGTAGCGCTCGATGATCTCGCGGGCGACGTCGAAGTAGCGGGTCAGGAGCTCGCGCACATCCTCGGCGTCGCGGGTCTCGGAGAGCGTCGTGAAGCCGACGAGGTCGGCGAAGAGGACCGAGACGAGCCGTCGCTCGGAGACCGGCGTCGGGGGCTCGGCGTTCGCGTCGGGGTGCGCGGCGGGTGCGGGCGCCGATGCCAGCGTCGCACCGCACTCGCCGCAGAAGATGTCGCCGACGACGGCGGGCGTGCCACAAGCCGCGCACGCCAGTCCCAGGCGGGCGCCGCATTGCGAGCAGAATTTTCGATTGGGGGCGTTCGCCGATCCGCAGTTCGGGCAGGACATCGATGGACGGGCTCGGGACGTGGTGTGGCGCGCAATGTACCCGATCACCGGGAATCGGACACACTTTCGGCATGCCGGAGCTCCCCGAGGTCGAGACCGTCGCCCGCGATCTCCATGCCGCCGTGGCCGGCGCCACGATCCGCGACGCGACCGTCCACTGGGATCGGACGATCCGCCATCCGCAGCCGCCGGAGCGATTCGTCGCCGAGATCGCCGGTGCCACGATTCGGCGGGTCAGCCGCCGCGCGAAGACGGTCCTGCTCCACCTGGAGGACGGCCGCGTGATGACGGTGGCGCTCCGGATGACCGGCGCCCTGCTCGTGGTGCCGGAAGAGACGCCCGCCGACCCGTACGTCCGGGTCGCCTTCGCGCTGACCGATGGACGCGACCTGCGCTACCGCGACGTCCGCAAGTTCGGCCGCATCGGTCTCTGGCCCGGTGGTGGCCTCAGGAGCATCGGCGCGGGGCGCGGCGAGCGCTCGAAGCGCGTCGCGGAGGACGGTCGCAGGTACCGCATCGGCGAGGTCTTCAGCGGCCACGGACCGGAGCCGCTGAGCAGCGCCTTCACCGTGGAGCGGCTCCGGGCGAGGCTTGCCCGCCGCAGCGCGAAGCTGAAGTCGCTCCTGCTCGACCAGTCCTTCATCGCGGGCGTCGGCAACATCTACGCCGACGAGGCGCTGTGGTGGGCGCGCCTCCATCCGCTGCGCGCGGCGGACAGCCTGGAGGAGGCGGAGATCCGGCGGCTGCATCGGTCCATCCGCAAGGTCCTGCGTGAGGGGATCGCGAACCGTGGCAGCAGCTTCAGCGACTACGTCAGCACCGATCGGTGAGCCGGGTGACAACGCGGAGCGGCTGATGGTCTACCGGCGCACCGAGCAGCCCTGCTACCGATGCGGGCGGCCGATCAGCCGCATCGTCGTCGGCCAGCGCAGCACCCACTTCTGCCCGCGATGCCAACCGGAGCCGGTAGCATCGGTCGAGCCATGAAGGTGATCGGCCTGACCGGCAACATCGGCTGCGGCAAGAGCACCGTGGCCGGGATGCTGCGCGATCGTGGGGTGGCGACCGTCGACGCCGATGCCGTCGCGCGAGAGATCCGCCACAACGACGCGGAGGCGCGCGCCGAGATCCAGGCTCGCTTCGGGACCTACGAGGCCGCCGAGCTCGCCGCGATCGTCTTCACCGACGCCGA
The DNA here is from genome assembly GCA_963844415.1 of uncultured Chloroflexia bacterium. Taxonomy (GTDB): domain Bacteria; phylum Chloroflexota; class Limnocylindria; order QHBO01; family QHBO01; genus JACDBZ01. The sequence continues at coordinate 46,228 of CAWJOA010000004.1, read as the reverse complement.
GGCGCTGCGCGACCTCGAGCGGATCCTCCACCCGCGCGTGCGCGGCGCCATCCGGGCACGATTGGCCGAGCTGGCGCAGGGCGGCGTCGAGGCGGTCGTCGTCGAGGTCGTGAAGCTCATGGAGTCGCCGCTGGCCGACGGCTGCGACGAGATCTGGGTCGTCCGCTGCGACGAGGCCGATGCGATCGCCCGCCTGGCCGCCTCGCGCGGCATGGACGAGGCGACCGCCCGGGCGCGCCTGGCCAGCCAATCCCCGCAGGAAGCGATGCTGGCAGCAGCCGACGTCGTGATCGACGGATCGGCACCGATGGAGGAGACGCGTCGCCAGGTGGAGCGCGCCCTGGCGACGCTGCGGTCCTCCGGCTAGCTCCCGTCGGCCTCGGCCGATTGGCTCGGGGTCACCTCGAACGGTTCAGGCACCGGGAAGCCGAACTCCTCGACGAGGCGGTCGATCGTCGAGCCCTCCGTCTCAGCGGTCCGCTCGTCCTCGGCCGGTCTGAGCACCATCGTGAAGGTCCCGCCGACGGCGACGAGCTCCGCGATCTTCTCCGCGGTCTCAAGGTCTGCGCGAGCGACGTACACCGCACCGGTCCGAGCGAGGATGGTGATCGATTGGAGCGTGACCTTCGTCGAAGGTCCGGGGATGACGGTCGCCGCCTGCTCCTCGGCTCCCTCCTCGGTCTGCCCGACCTCGGGGTTCAGCGGCATCGTCACGATGAGATCGACCACCTGCCCCGGAACGAGCGTGCCGCCGACCGCGTTCGCATCGGCAACGGTGAGGCTGATCGCACGCCAGTCAGGGCCGTTTTCGTCGAATTCGTCGCCCGGGGCGAGAATCGAGAACGCCTGCCCTTCCGTGGTCGAGGCGAGGACGTTGCGGGTCACGAGCTGACCGGTGGAAACCGGGATCCCGGCGACCCGCCCGAGCACCTCGTCGAGGCGGGTGAAGGCGGCCTCGTTCGTCGGGTCGGCGGCGACGCTGCGAACCGCGACGTCGGCCTCCTCGATCGCCTTGCGGGCGGGGATTTCGCGAACGGCCACGACGACCTCTCGCATCACGACATCGCGCTCGGCGGTCAGGCCGCTCTGCTGGAGGGCCACGAAGACCGTGGCAGCCACCACGAGGGCGACGATCACGCCCACGGCGATGTAGACCTTCGATCTACGGCTGTTTCTGTCGGAGTATTCGAGTTCCACGGGTGCGCTCCTAGTTCTCTCGGGATTGGGTCAGGACCACGGGACCAGGCGAGCCCGCTGTGCGCGTCGCAGGATTCCGTCGTTCGGGTCGGCAGTGATGCCGGTCACGGCGTGACCGACGATGTCGTTTCCCCCGATGGCGTCGATCTGGAAGACCGCGAAGCCGATGACGTCGACGTACTGCCCGCTGCTCGCGGTCGTCGCCACCGTGAAGCGGACGGTCTCGAGGTGCGTCACCGGCTGGCCGTTGCTGTTCGTTCCGTGTGCGCGGATGTTGAAGAGGTAGCAGCCCTGCGCCAGGCCGGCGGTGTTGATCGTCAGCGTCACCGACGCGCCCGTCCCGGTCGTCGGTGTCACCGAGGCGGTGCTGAACGTGATCGTCCCGATCCCGAGTGCCTGCGGCGCGAGGCTGCAGCTCGTCAGGGAGTCGGGATCCCAGCTGATCGCGACCGTCGTCTCGGCGTCCGGGCCGCTGCCCCAGTTCGTGGTCGAACTGCCGGTCGACACCCGCAGCGGAAGCGAGATCGTGCCGCCCAGCACGGCGGTCGACCCGTCGAGGACCGAGTTGTCCAGGCTGAAGTCGCGGGTGACCTTGACGTCGCCGGCGTCGTTGTAGTCGCCGTCGTTGTTCGCATCGGTCTGGACCCGGACCGGAACCGGCACCTGCCGTCGCTGGTAGTACGGGTTGCCGGACTCGCCCTCGATCCAGACGGTGTAGATGCCCGGCGGGATCGTGTTCGTCTGCATGTCGTCGAGTCGGACGGGGGTGCCGTTCTTGTTGGGCTCGAACACGTTCGTCGACCAGATCGGCTCCGTCATGTCGCCGGTTGCCGGTGGCGTGACGGGTGGGTCCGGCAGGATGTCGTACTCGGGGTGCCCGACCGCGGTCGCGGCGCTGTCGCCGTGCAGCGCGAGCGTCACGGTGCTGTGGAAGTCGTCGTTACGCGAGATCGACGTCGTCGGGCCGTCGAACGGGGTCACGGTGGTCGAGGGCAGGGTGAGCTCGACCGGCGGGCTGATCGAGAAGTCGGGGATCTCCATCACCGTGCTGTCGTAGACGGCGAGCATCAGTCGGTCACCGACCCGGAACGCGTCATCGAAGAGATGCGGGACGAAGGAGGTGTCGTTCCCCGAGAGGACCGCGACCTGCGTGTCACCGTTCGGCGGCGTCGAGACGGCGGGGAACGATGGGCCGCGGTACCCCGTGGCGAGGTAGTCCCCCTGCAGGTCCTTCAGCGTGTTCTCGGTCGTTCCGGGCTCGACGCCGTTGTAATAGACCCGGCTGTCGGCCGCCTCGAAGTTCCGAACGTCGAGCGCGATGAACCCGCGGAAGCTCGAGTCGTTGTGCGCCTTGCTGTTCGGTCCGTAGATCGTGAACTGCGGCCCGGGTGCGCCCTCGCTGGCGGCGACGCGATAGAGGCCGTAGCCGCGCGGGTCGACGGTGTCGACCTCTCCCAGCGTGCTCGTTCCCGCCGAGGCAAGGTGGTCGACGAATCCGGTCGCGGGCCCGGGAGGGTTCGCGTAGCGCCTCGCGACGATCGGGACGGCAGGCCCGCCCTGGAGGTCGCATCGGGCCCGGGCGCCCGTATCAAGCTCCTTCCAGCCGACGACGTCGGCGAGCATGGTGTCGACGGTCGAGTCGACCGCCACCCGAACCGTGGTTCCGGCGACAACGATGCCGCTGACGAGCTCGTCCGCGTCGATCGCGCCGCTCCCGTCGAGGTCCTCGTAGACCGGCGGAGACGCGATCGTCGCGGACGCTCCAGCCGGGGAGTTCACGAGGTTCGCCAGGGTCACCTGCTGCGCTGCAGTCGCGGCGGCCGTATCGGTCTCGCCGGCGATGAGGGCACGGCAGGCCGCGAGTGCGCCCGGCGTCGACGGCCGCCTGGTCGTGCCGGCGCTCGGCGACGACCCGACCGACGTCGATCGCCACGCCGGCGAAGGCGAGGAGGATGACGACGAGGACGGCGAAGATGACGAGCATCTGCCCGCGCGGCCCGGAGCCGTCCATCAGTTCACGACCATCGTGGTCGTGGCGTGCTGCACGAAGCGCCCGTTCCCGTCGAGTGGCAGGAGCGCGCCGAGAAACGGCACGATGATGTCCGATCGGTAGGTCAGCGTGACCTGCACGAGGCACCCCACCGGGTCATCGGTGACGCAGTAGGTGCCGGTGGTCGGACACGGGCTGGTCGAGGTCGCCATCGACGCGCAGAGGGTCATCGTCAGGTCGCCGTTGACCCAGCGGTCGTGGTAGCCATCGCCGTTCAGGTCGCTCCCGGAGCCGGTCGGGCAGGGACCGGTCACCGCGAAGTGCGGCGAGCTCGCCGCCAGCAGCCCGAAGGACTGGACCGCGGCGTCGAGCGCCGCGGTGCAACGGTTGAGGTCGTTCGTTGCACGCGACGACGCCACGTCGAACCGCTCGACCGTTGCCGCTCGAGCCGCTTCGCGGGCGGAGTTCGTGAGGGTCACGCTCGCACCGAGGAGCAGTCCGAACTGGATGATGCCGACCACGATGAGCAGCATCGGCAGGAGGACGGCAGCGAACTCGACCATCGCCTGGCCGCGCATGGCGCGACGCAGGCGTGTGGCCGGCGACCGTCCCCCGGCGAACGGGCGGAGAAATCTATTGACCATCTGGTGATGCGGGCACTCGTGCGACGTTCGTGGGGTTGGGCAGCGATCCCGATCCTATGGATGGCCGTGTGGGGCCGATATAGGTCGTTGGGAGCGCGTGGGGTGGGACCGATGGACGACGGCTAGAATCGACTCCCCATGCCCGACCTGAAGGTCAACGCCCCCTACGAACCGACCGGCGATCAGCCCACGGCGATCGCCGAGCTGACGGACGGCATCGGCCGCGGGCTGAAGCACCAGGTCCTGCTCGGCGCGACCGGAACCGGCAAGACGTTCACCGCGGCGAAGGTGATCGAGGCCGTCCAGAAGCCGACGCTCGTGATGGCGCACAACAAGACGCTCGCCGCCCAGCTCTACCAGGAGTTCAAGGAGTTCTTCCCCGACAACGCGGTCGAGTACTTCGTCAGCTACTACGACTACTTCCAGCCGGAGGCCTACCTCCCCCGGACCGATACGTACATCGAGAAGGACTCGTCCCGCAACGAGGAGATCGACCGGCTGCGGCATAACGCCACGCGCGCGCTCTTCGAGCGTCGAGACGTGGTGATCGTGGCGTCCGTATCGGCCATCTACGGGCTTGGAGCCCCGGTCGACTACGGCGCGACCGTCATCCAGCTCAAGCGCGGCGGCCACTACCGGCGCGACGGGATCCTCCGCCACCTCGTCGACCTCCAGTACCAGCGCAACGACGCCGCGCTCGGACGCGCGAAGTTCCGGGTCCGCGGCGACGTCCTGGAGGTGCAGCCGCCGCACGGCGAGTACGTCGTGCGGGTCGACTTCTTCGGCGACGAGGTCGAGCGGATCGTCGAGATCGACGACCTCACCGGTGAGGTGCTCGCCGAGCGCCAGGAGGTGAACCTCTACCCGGCGACGCACTACGTCACGCCACGCGAGAAGCTGCTCGTGGCGATCGACAAGATCGACGAAGAGCTCGACGTGCGCGTCCGCTGGCTCAACGACCAGGGCCGGGACCTCGAGGCGGCGCGGCTGAAGCAGCGGACCCAGTTCGACCTCGAGATGATGCGCGAGGTGGGGTACTGCTCCGGGATCGAGAACTACTCACGCCACCTCGCCGGCCGCGAGGAGGGCGAGCGTCCGTGGACGCTCATCGACTACTTCCCGACCGACTTCCTCCTCGTCGTCGACGAGAGCCACATCTCGATCCCGCAGGTCCACGGCATGTACAAGAACGACCGGACCCGCAAGGAGATCCTCGTCGACTTCGGCTTCCGGCTGCCCTCGGCGCTCGACAACCGGCCGCTGACGTTCGTGGAGTTCGAGGACCACATGAGCCAGGTGATCTACATGAGCGCGACACCCGGCCCGTACGAGACCGAACGCGCCGATCGCGTGGCGGAGCAGTTCATCCGGCCGACCGGGGTCGTCGATCCCGAAATCGTCGTGCGCCCCACCGCCGGACAGATCGACGACCTGCTCGCCGAGATCCGGGCCACCGTCGAGCGCGGCGAGCGGGCGCTCGTCACGACCCTCACGAAGAAGATGGCCGAGGACCTCGCCGACTACCTCGCCGAGCTGGGAATCAAGGTCCAATGGCTCCACTCGGAGGTCGACACGCTCGAGCGCGTCGAGATCCTCCGCGACCTGCGCCTGGGCGTGTACGACGTGCTCGTCGGGATCAACCTCCTGCGCGAGGGACTCGACCTGCCCGAGGTGACCCTCGTCGCGATCCTCGACGCGGACAAGGAGGGCTTCCTGCGCAGCGGCGGGTCGCTCATCCAGGTCATCGGCCGGGCGGCACGCAACGTCGGCGGCCACGTCGTCATGTACGCCGACCGGGTGACCGACTCGATGAAGGCGGCCATCGACGAGACGGACCGGCGGCGCGCGAAGCAGGTGGCCTACAACGCCGAGCGCGGGATCACGCCGGAGACGGTGATGAAGGAGATCCGCGACATCCATGAGGGTCTGCGGCGGGTCGCCGAGCAGCGTGCCGAGCTCGAGCTGGAGGGAAAGGAGCCGGAGGAGATCGCGGCGATGATGGGCCGGCTCGAGGCGCAGATGAAGGAGGCGGCGCGGAACCTCGAGTTCGAGCGCGCGGCCGCGCTGCGCGACGAGGTCCTCCAGCTGCGTCGCCTGCGCGAGGAGCTCGCCGCCGCCCCCGGCACGATCCCGGCCGACGTGTACGCGGCCGCCGCCGTCGAGGACGGCAGGGCCCAGAGCCGGGGCAGCGAGTCGTCTCGCGTCTTCAGCACAGCGACGACGCCAAACGTCGTCGCTGCCGGCTCGCGGCGGCGCCCGCCCCGACGGAGGCGCCCATAGATGGCCGGCACGATGCCTCATGCCATCTTCATCGAGACAGATGTCGACGGGCAGGGGCTCGTCGGCGCCTACGCGGCCGAGCTCCCTGGTTGCGCCGTCTTCGCCGCGACCGATGACGAGGCCGCGACCGCCATGCCGATGCGGGTCAGCCGCTTCACGGCCTGGCTGAAGGCCAACGGCGAGCCGGCCCCGTCGTTCGTCGGCGACAACTGGTACGAGGTCGAGCGCGCGGCCGCCAACGGGGACCGGCGCGCGGCGTTCACGCTCGATGACCTGCCACCCTCCGACGAGGAGTTCGCCACCTGGCTGCGCTGGCTGGAGCTCGCCCGCGAGGAGCTGGCGGCAGCCCTCGACGCCACGGATGCCTCCACGGCCGCGCCGCAGCTCGACGCGATCGAGCGCCAGGATGTGGCCTTCGTCCGCGAGCTCGAGCATGCCGCGCCCGAGCTGGCGAGCGACCCGGTCGATCGCCTCTACGCGGCCCGCGACGCCCTCACCGATGCGATCGAGGCCGCCGGCCCGTACCACGACGGCGTGCGACGGATGCTGCGCCTGGCGATCGCGGACGACCTGCGGGCCGCCGAGGCCCTCCGCGCCGGCGCGTGATCGACCTCGCGACCCTGGAGCCGAAGCGGCTCCGCCATACCGGGGAGTGGGTCGTGCCCGCGCCGCGACGCGCGCAGGCCGGCACCGAGCTGCGGGCCCTCCAGGACGCGATGCCCCGCTGCGAGGACGGTGCCACTCCCGTGCTGTCCGGTGACGGGACGGAGCGGGCGATGCTCATCGGCCAGGCCCCCGGGTGGCGTGAGATCGAGACCGGCGTGCCCTTCGCCTGGGACGCCGGCAAACGGCTGTGCGGCTGGCTGGCCGCGGCCGGCATCGGTGTCGAGGAGTTCCGCGGGCGCTGGTATGCCACCTCGGTCGGCAAGTGCTATCCCGGCCGCGCGCCGGGATCGTCTGTCGACCGCCCGCCGTCACGGGCCGAGATCGCGCGCTGGACGCCGACGCTGCTCGAGGAGGTCCGGCTCGTCGGTCCGCGGCTCGTGCTGCTCGTCGGCGGAACTGCCCACCGGTTCGCCTTCGGCAAGGATGCGCGGCTCGACGATCTCGTGGGCCGGGAGCTGGCGTGGGAGTCCGCGCCGGGCGCATCGGTCCTGTGCCTCCCCCATCCCTCCGGGGCGTCGACCTGGCTGAATGATCCAGCGCGGGTCGAGCTGTGGCGCCGGGGGATCGGTCTGCTGCGCGAGCGCTGGGCGGGGCTGGCGGAGTGACGCGCGAGCTGCGCATCGGCCTGGCGCTGCTGGTGGCCCTGGGCGTGTTCACGGCCGTGCTGATCGTCGTCGGGTCGCTGGGCGAGCCGCGGGCGGAGGTCGACCCGCTGACCGTCGAGGAGGCACTCGCGGGCGAGTGGGGCAGCGAGGAGCTCCACGTGGCCGGCTGGTACGCGGAGCTCGATGGAGACTGCGTCGGCGACACCGGCGGCGCCAATCCGGACGTCGCATGGCTCCAGCGCGACTGTCCGCTGCGCGTCCTGCTGCCGGCGCAGCCGGGCGAGGACGTCACCCAGGAGGAGCTGCTCCGCGACGGCCTGCGGCTGGCCGCGCCTCTCGGGAACGCCTTCCCGTCCCGGGCCGAGCCCGGCGGCCCGAACCTGCGAGGGCAGCAGCTCGTGTTCGTCGGCCACTTCGCAGACCCGACGGCCGAGGACTGCGTACCGGAGCGCGTCGAGCAATGCCGGCGAACGCTCGTGGTGAACGACTACGACGAATTGGTGCGATAGGCGCCGGCGTCGATGCGTACCTACGCGGGTGGGATCAGCTCCCCGTGACCATGTCGAGCAGCCCGGCCTGGCGGGCGCGGCGCATGAACCAGGCGAACGCAGCGAGGGACAGGGGCACCGCGATGGCGGTCGAGATGAACAGGAACAGCATGACGAGGCCGTCCGGCACGCCACCGATGGCCCCGGGGGTGCCGTGGCCGAGCAGCCCGCGCCGCGACGCCTCCAGCCACCACGTGGTGGGCATCGCGTACGCGATCGGATGGAGGATCGTCGGAAGGTAGTCGATCGGGAAGATCGCGCCGGAGATGAGGTATAGCGCGCCGGCGATCGCCTCCGGGTAGGACCACGCCTCCTGGCGCAGCTGGAGACACCAGCCGGCCATGAAGATGCCGAGGGCGACGACCGCCAGGACGCCGAGCACCGTCGCCGGGACGAGGTAGAGCAGGTTCACGTTCAGCTCGACGCCGAGGAAGATCACGCCGACCGCCAGCGTCAGCACGACGGCGACGAACGAGATGGCGACCCGCGCCAGCGAACGGCCGAGCAGGAACGGGAAGAGCGACGGCGGAGTCAGCACCACGTACTTGATCATCCGGTAGCGCTCGCGGTCCTCGAGGATCGACTGCACCAGCCCAGCCAGGACGCCGAAGACGACGTTCCAGAGCGCGCTGCCGATGATCAGGAACTGGAGGAACTCCGGATTGTTCCCACCGGTGATGACCTGGAACATCACGACCAGAATCAACGCGGCGGCCAGCGGCTTGGCGAGGGTGTAGATCCCGAAGAGAAGCGGATCGGACCAGTTCGCCTCGACCGCCCAGCCGAGACCGATTGCGGTGCGGAAGCTTCGCCACGCGTCGGCGAAGGTGAGGCCGCGGACCTTTGCCGCACGACCGGTCACTGCCATCGCAGGGTCAGGCGTCCCTCGCGCCGTGCGAGCCGCTCGAGGTAGCCGAGCGCCAGCCGGGCGGCGACGAGGAAGACGACGCCCATCACGGCCAGGATCGCCATCTCAATGTTCACCGGGAGCATGGGCTCGACATCGCTGCTCGCGAAGGCGAGCTGGCGCATCGCGTCGAGACCGACCGCCAAGGGCAGGATGGCGATCATGATCGCCGCGACCGGCATGATGGCGCGGAGCGGGAAGTTCACGCCGCCGAGGAAGTAGATCGGCTCCTGGAGCAGCTGGGCGAGGTGGAAGCCCTCGCGTCCCCACATCAGGAACAGCGAGGCGAAGAGCATCCCCATCCCGTAGAGCGGGATCATCGTCAGGAAGAAGACGCCCACCAGCAGCCACGGCTGCTGGATGTCGTAGGTGACGCCGTAGAGGATGGAGCCGATCCCGACGACGGCGAGCGCCCGGGAGCTCGTCATCACCAGCCCACCGATGGCCATGCCGGCCAGGATGCTCATCAAGTGCATCGGCGCGGAGAAGTAGAGCTCCAGGTTGCCCTGGTCCTTTTCCCAGTAGAACTGCGCGGCCATCATCCAGACGACGTTCAGCCAGAAGGCCGTCATCGCGCCGCCGAGCACGACGAAGCCGATGAACTCCTCAGGCGCTTCCAGCGCGCGGTAGACAAAGACGAAGGCGCTGACCGCGAGGAAGGGGAGCAGGATCTCGAAGAAGATCCACGACGGCTCCCGGGTGAGACCGATGATCCGCGGGTAGGCGCGCCCGACGATCGCTCGCAGGTTGACGCGGATGAGCCGCCCCGTCGACCACTCGGCGGCCTCGCGCGGGGTCTTCGCCAGTGCGTGGTAGCTCGTCACGACGCGTTCTTCCCGTCCTCGTCGCCGAAGCCGCGGCCGACGAGCTCGACGAAGACGTCCTCCAGGCTCGGCTCCGACTTCTCGAGCCCGACGAGGTGCGAGCCTCGCTCGGCGACCGCGGTGACGACGCTGGTCAGCGCGGAGTCGTCGGCCAACGCGATCTTCACCGCCACCCGGTCGGAGCCCGCGCCCTCACCGTCGACGTCGGCGTGGACGGCCGAGAGGACACCCGGCAGCTCACCGATGCCGGCCAGCCCGCCCTGGGCGGGAAGCTGGTCGAGCTCGAGGCGAAAGATCGACTCAGCCTGGACCCGCCGCCGCAGCTCCTCGGGCGTGCCGAGGGCGAGGATCCGCCCGCGATCGACGATGGCGATGCGGTCGCACAGCTGCTCGGCCTCGACCATGTAGTGCGTCGTCAGCAGGACGGTCCGACCCTCGGTCTCGGCCTTCCAGGCCAGCGTGTGCTCACGCAGGTCGCGGGCGGCCGCCACGTCCAGGCCGAGGGTCGGCTCGTCGAGGAAGAGGACCCACGGGTCGTTGAGGAGGCCGCGCGCGAAGTTGAGCTTCTGGCGCTGTCCGGTCGAGAGGGTGCGGACCTTCTGGTCGCGCTGCTCCTGCAGGCCGGTGATCTCGATCAGCTCGTCCACGCGCCGCCACCCCTCGCGTTGGGGCAGGCCGTAGAACTGGCTGAACATCCACAGCTGCTCGCGCGTCGTCAGCAGCCCGTAGCCGGACTGCTCGCCGCCGGAAACCATGTTGATGACGCGTCGGATCTTCGCCGTCTCGTTGACGACGTCGAATCCGGCGACGCGCGCCGTCCCGCTGGTCGGCAGCAGCAGCGTGGTGAGGATCTTGATCAGCGTCGTCTTGCCGGCGCCGTTCGGACCGAGCAGCCCGAAGAACTCGCCCGGCTCGACGTCGAGGTCGACGCCGCCGAGGGCGGTCACGGGCTCCGGCTTGGCCTTGTAGACGCGCGTGACGGCGCGCGCGTGAATGGCGAGGTCGTCAGGGCTATCGGGCATGGGTCCCCACGGCGCATGGCCGATCGGCAGTAGAGGGGCGGGAGCGCGATGGTAGCACCGCTCGGAGCGGTCCGGGCACGCCGGGCTAGTTGCGCGCGTCGTCCTCGCAGCAGTCGTCCGGCCCGTGGCTGCAGTCGACCGACAGCAGGTGCGCTCCGGCGATCCCGAGCAGCGCCGCACAGGCGGCGTCCTCGCTGCCGTGACCGTGCGCCAGGTCGGCCAGCGCGAGCTCGACGCGCGCCGACAGCGTGGCGCTCATCGACTCGTTCGCGCCGAAGGTCCGCCACGCGCCGTCGTCGTCCCAGATGACGATGCCGTAGCCCTTGACTGCCACCGAGAACATCGGTCCGCTCGCTTCCAAAAGTACTGGTCTGGTACTGGGACTCAGGATGAGGCCCTCCGGGTCGCGTGCCAACTGCGCGCGTCCCACCAAGAGCGCACTCCACTGACCAATCTGAGGTCACGGCGTCTTCTCCCCAGATTCATGCGACAGCTGCACAAACGCGTCATTGGGCACCGGGGTCCTTCGCGGTGCAGGGTGACAGCCGCAGGTGACGCGGCCATGCCCTGGATCGGTCGGATCGCGTGGAAGCGCTCTCTTGACGGAGGCGCCTAGAATGGCTTCGTGACCGTGAGAGCGCTCTCACAGGAGCCCGAAGGCGCCGTGACCCTCGAAGAGGTTGCGCGTGCCGCTCGCGTGTCCCGCGCGACGGCGTCGAGGGTCGTGAACGGCGACCGTCGTGTCAGCCAGCCGGCTCGTGAGGCGGTCCAGGAGGCCGTCCGGGCACTCGGCTACGTGCCGAATCGTGCGGCCCGCAGCCTCGTCACCCGGCGCAGCGACTCGGTCGCGGTCGTCATCCCGGAGCCGAGCGGCCAGCTGTTCGGCGACCCCTTCTTCCCGCGCATCCTGCGCGGGATCAGCGAAGCGCTCGCTGACGAGTCGATGCAGCTGATCCTGCTGATGCCGCAGGCCCGGACCGATGAGGACCGCGTCGAGCGGTACCTCGGCGCGGGCCACACCGACGGCGCGATGCTCATCTCGCTCCACGGCGCCGACCCGCTCCCGGCCGCGCTGCAGCGGTACGGCATCCCGATCGTCGTGGGCGGCCGGCCGCCGGCCGACGGGCTCACGTACGTGGACGTCGACAACCGTGCCGGCGCCGCGAGCGCCGTCCAGCATCTCGCCGAGGCGGGCCGGAGGCGGATCGCGACGATCGCCGGACCGCAGGACATGGCGGCCGGCGTCGACCGTCTTCTCGGGTACCACGCCCGTCTCGCCGAGGCGGGCATCGGTGCCGATGGCGGCATGGTCGAGATCGCGGACTTCACGCACGACGGAGGGCGCGCGGCGATGGAGCGGCTGCTCGAACGTCACCCGAGCCTCGACGCCGTCTTCGTCGCCTCGGACCTCATGGCCGTCGGCGCGCTCGCGGCCCTCCGCGCGGCCGGCAGGTCGATCCCCGGCGACGTCGCGATCGTCGGCTTCGACGACTCACAGCTGGCGACCACGACACAGCCCAACCTCTCGAGCGTGCGGCAGCCGATCGAGGAGATGGGCCGCGAGATGACGCAGCTGCTCATGCAGGAGATCAGATTCCCGGAGCGCGCGCCGCGGCGCGTGATCCTCGACACCCGGCTCATCGTGCGCGGCTCGAGCGCGACATCGGCCTAGGCAACGGTTCAACGGAGGAAGGGAGCGCAATGCATCGACGGACGTTGGTCATGCGGAGGTTCGGCGACCTGAGCTTCGGACTCGGCTACGTCGAGGACGGCGTATGGGTCGACCATGCAGTCGCCGTGGCCCGCGGCGAGGATCTGCTGGCGGACGCATCGGATGCTGACCGTGCCGCGCTCGACGCGATCCACTCCTGGTTCGCATGCTGCGACGGCGCGATCAGCGAGGGTGAGGTCGCCGAAGGCCGCGCGCTCGTCGCGATCGCTGGATCGGCATCCTCGTAGCATTCGACTGAACCACCACAGGACAACGCCCCACATGTCCACGCCCATCGTCACCGCGCGTCCACTTGCCGAACGATTCCCGGCCGGGTTCGCCTGGGGTGCCGCGACCTCGGCCTACCAGATCGAGGGTGCCGTCGACGAGGACGGCCGCGGGCCGAGCATCTGGGACACGTATTCCCACACGCCGGGCCGAATCGAGGACGGCACGAACGGCGACGTCGCCTGCGACCACTACCACCGCCTGACCGATGACCTCGACCTCATGCGGTCGATGGGCCTCGGGGCGTATCGGTTCAGCGTCGCGTGGCCCCGCGTCCAGCCGACGGGCAGCGGACCGGCCAACCAGAAGGGGCTCGAGTTCTACGACCGGCTCGTCGACGGGCTCCTCGAGCGGGGGATCGAGCCGTGGCTGACCCTCTTCCACTGGGACCTGCCGCAGCCCCTCGAGGACGCCGGCGGCTGGCCGGACCGCGAGGTCGTCGGCCGCTTCGCCGAGTACGCCACGATCCTGGCCGATCGGTTCGGCGATCGCGTGACGAACTGGCTGACGCTCAACGAGCCGTGGTGCATCGCGATGCTCGGCTACGGGATCGGGCGCCACGCGCCGGGACGCCAGGACTGGCCGGCCGCACTGCGTGCGGCGCACCACACGCACCTGGCGCATCGCGCGGCCGCGGACGCGATCCGGACGGCGGTGCCCGGGGCGCGTGTCGGCATCCCGCTCAACCTCCATCACGTCGAGCCCGCGAGCGAGACCGATGCGGACCTCGCCGCAGCCCGGCTCCACGACGGGACCGCGAACCGCTGGTTCCTCGACCCAATGTTCGGCCGCGGCTACCCGCGCGACGTCGTGGGGGCGTACGAGCCGATCCTCGAGGGCATCGACATCACCGAGCTCGACGGGCCGGCCCCGCCGATCGACATCCTCGGCGTGAACTACTACACGCGCCACGTCATCCGCGCACCGCGGGACGGCGAGGTGATCGACGGGCCGGAGCGCGCCGTCAGCGTCGGCGGCGGCCTGCCGCTCACCGAGATGGGCTGGGAAGTCCACGCCGACGGGCTGCGGCAGCTCCTCGAGCGGCTCCATCGCGAGTACGCCCCGCCGGCGATGGCGATCACCGAGAACGGGGCGGCGTTCGTCGACGAGGTCGCGGCGGATGGATCGGTGAACGACGAGGAACGCGTGGCGTACTACCGCGACCACATCACGGCGACGGCGGAGGCGATCGAGGCCGGCGCGCCGGTCGAGGCCTATTTCGCGTGGTCACTCATGGACAACTACGAGTGGGGCTTCGGCTACACGAAGCGCTTCGGCATCGTGCACGTCGACTACGAAACGCAGCAACGCACGCTGAAGGCGAGCGGTCGCTGGTATCGGGACCTGATCGTCGCGTCCCGCGGCTGATCAGTCCTCGGCGGGCCAGAACAGCGCGCCGCTGGCGAACCCAAGCGCGATCGCCATGAGGGCGGCGTAGCCAAGCGGATTGGCGAGGGTCAGCCAGAGTGACCAGATGCCGTCGGGTCCCGTCGTTCCCAGCAGCCACCACCACCCGCCGTGGATCACCGCGTGGATCGTGGCGCCCGTAGCGATGAGCAGCTCGGGCAGCGGCGTGTGCGCCGGCGCGGCTCGGATGGCGGCGACGGCGAGGGCGCCGGTGGCGGCGATGCTCGCGGTCGTCAGGCCGCTGGTCAGCAAGTACGGGGCAAGGGAGGCTCCGTCGAGCGTGAGCGCGGTCGTTACCACGGGACCGGCCGCCGCGAGCACGACGATGAGGCCGACGCCGACTGCCGCGGCCGCGCGAAGGCCGCCCCACGCCCAGGAAACGGATCGCCAGATGCCGATGGCCAGCGCCGAGAAGCCGATCGCGCTCGATGCCCCGAGGAGCGTGCCGACGATCGGCAGCCACCCATCGGTCCCCTCGATTCCGGTGCCGGTCACCATGAGCGAGAACGTGACGTCCATCGCGACCGCAAAGGCGCCGCTGAGCGCGATGAGCGCGGCGCCGGTCACGAGCCATGTCCGTGCCGCCGGCCATCGGCCCATCCCCACCATGACGCCGGCGGCGACGAGGAAGGGGAGTGCCAGCGGCAAGGCGCTCGAGAGGTTCTCGGTGTTCAAGACCCACGCAGGGACTCCGATCATCCCGCGCGCGACGGTGCCGACGCCGATGGCCACAACCGCCGCGCCGAGCAGCGCCCAGACCTCCCAGCGCACTGCGACCGGACGGGCGCCGGCACTCAGACCCTGGTCCTGGATCACCCTTCGACGTCCTCCCCTGATGTTGCTCGCGCTTCGCATCATCGTCCACGCCTGCGGCGGACGCAAGGTCGTGAGAATCATGTCATTGGCTGGCAGGAACAGCGCGGAGACTGGCCCCTGACATGGTCGTGAGCGAGCCGGAGGCAAACCGAACAGGCGTTCGCATCGGTCTCGTTCCTGTTACGATGCCGGCAGTCATGCCCTCCGACAAGATCGTGGTCCGCGGTGCCCGCGAGCACAACCTCAAGAACCTCGACGTGGAGATGCCGCGTGACCGGTTGATCGTGATCACCGGGCTCTCGGGCAGCGGCAAATCGAGCCTCGCCTTCGACACGATCTATGCCGAAGGTCAGCGCCGCTACGTCGAGTCGCTGTCCGCCTATGCCCGCCAGTTCCTCGGGCAGATGGAGAAGCCCGACGTCGACCAGATCGACGGACTGTCGCCGGCCATCAGCATCGACCAGAAGGGCGCGTCGAAGAACCCCCGTTCGACCGTCGGCACGGTCACGGAGATCTACGACTACCTGCGGCTGCTCTTCGCGCGCATCGGTCGGATGCACTGCCCGATCTGCGGCCGCGAGATCGAGCGCCAGACCGTCGAGCAGATGGTCGACCAGGTCTACGCGCTGCCCGAGGGGACGCGGGTCATGCTCATGGCACCGCTCGTTCGGGACCGCAAGGGCGAGCACGAGAAGCTGATCGCCGGCGCCAAGCAGGCCGGCTTCGTGCGCGTTCGGGTCGACGGCCTGCTCCACGACCTGGACGAGGACATCAAGCTCGACAAGAAGTACAAGCACACGATCGACGTCGTCGTCGACCGCCTGGTCGTGCGCCAGACCGATGACGACGGCAACTCGCGGCCGGATGCCAGCCGGATGGCCGACTCGATCGAGACGGCGCTCGGGCTCTCGGAGGGGATCCTGCTCGTCAACCTGCCCGATGCCCCGAAGAAGGAGCAGGACCGGATCTTCAGCGAGAAGTACGCCTGCCCCGAGCATGGCGGCTCATTCGAGGAGCCGGCGCCGCGGAACTTCAGCTTCAACTCGCCGCACGGCGCCTGCCCGGACTGCACCGGCCTCGGCTCGCGGCTCGAAATCGACGCGGATCTCGTCCTGCCGAACGACGAGCTGTCGGTCGACGAGGGCGCGATCCTGCCCTGGCGCCGGATGGCCGCCACCGAGAGCTGGTTCGCGAAGATCCTCGACGCGGTCGCCGAGCATTACGGCTTCCGAACCGACGTCCCGGTCCGCGACCTGACGCCGGAGGCGCGCCAGATCCTGCTGTACGGCAACCGCGGCGAGCGGGTGGACGTGAAGTACCGGGCCCGCAACGGGAACATCCACACCTTCAAGACCACGTTCGAGGGCATCATCCCGAACCTGACCCGGCGGCACCGCGAGACGGGCTCAGAGTCGATGCGCGCCGACTTCGAGCGCTACATGACGAACAAGCCGTGCCCGACCTGCAACGGCATGCGGCTGAAGCCGGAGTCGCTGTCGGTGACGATCGCCGGCAAGAACATCATCGAGACGACGCGACGATCGGTCACCGATGCGCTGGCCTGGTACGACACCCTCCCGCGGCGCCTGAACGAGCGCGAGAACACGATCGCGCGGCAGGTCCTCAAGGAGATCCGTTCGCGGCTCGGGTTCCTCGTCGACGTGGGGCTCGACTACCTGACGCTGGACCGGGCGTCGGGCACGCTGAGCGGCGGCGAGGCGCAGCGGATCCGGCTGGCGACCCAGATCGGCTCGTCGCTGATGGGCGTCCTGTACATCCTCGACGAGCCGTCGATCGGCCTCCACCAGCGCGACAACGACCGGCTGATCGCGACGCTCGTTCGGCTGCGCGACCTCGGCAACACGCTGCTCGTCGTCGAGCACGACGAGGAGACGATCCGCTCGGCCGACTGGGTCATCGACATCGGTCCCGCGGCGGGGGAGCACGGCGGCCGGCTCATCCACTCCGGGCCGCTCGATGGGCTGCTCGAGAACCATCGGTCCGTGACCGCGGCGTACCTGCGCGGCGAGAAGAAGGTGCCGGTGCCGAAGCGCCGGCGGAACGGGAAGGGCGAGGCGATCGTCGTGCGCGGCGCGCGCGAGAACAACCTGAAGGCGATCGACGTCGCGTTCCCGCTCGGCCGCTTCGTGGCCGTGACCGGCGTGAGCGGCTCGGGGAAGTCGTCGCTCGTGAGCCAGATCCTGCACCCGGCCCTGGCGCAGCGGATCTGGGGCTCGCGTGAGCCGGCCGGCAAGCACGACCGGATCGAGGGGATCGACCTCATCGACAAGGTGATCGAGATCGACCAGTCGCCGATCGGTCGCACCCCGCGCTCGAACCCGGCCACGTACACCGGGCTGTGGGGGCCGCTGCGCGAGCTCCTCGCCGCCGTCCCCGAGTCCCGCCTGCGCGGCTACAAGCCGGGCCGCTTCAGCTTCAACGTCAAGGGCGGCCGCTGCGAGGCGTGCGAGGGCGCGGGCATCGTCCAGATCGAGATGCACTTCCTGCCCGACGTGTACGTCGCGTGCGAGGTCTGCAAGGGCAAGCGGTATAACCGCGAGACGCTCGAGATCCACTACAAGGGAAAGAACGTCGCCGAGATCCTGGAGATGACCGTCGAGGAGGCATTGACGTTCTTCGAGGCGGTGCCCTCCATCCGCTCGAAGCTGTCCACGCTCAACGACGTCGGCATGGGCTACGTCCACCTCGGGCAGCCGGCGACGACGCTCTCGGGTGGTGAGGCGCAGCGCGTCAAGCTGGCCACCGAGCTCTCGAAGCGGGCGACCGGCAAGACGTTCTACATCCTCGACGAGCCGACGACCGGCCTGCACTTCGACGACGTCGCGCGGCTGCTCGCGGTCCTCGGGCGGCTGGTCGAGAGCGGCAACACGGTCGTCGTCATCGAGCACAACCTCGACGTGATCAAGACCGCGGACTGGGTGATCGACCTCGGCCCGGACGGCGGCGACAAGGGCGGCGAGCTGGTGGCGGCCGGCACGCCCGAGCAGGTCGCTCGCTCGCCGAAGTCGTACACGGGCCGCTACCTGCGACCGGTCCTCGGCATGACCGATGCGCCCGCCCAGCGTCCCACCCCGCGCCGCCGCCGGCGCGAGCCGGTCGCCGCCGCCTCCTGATCCTCCGGGGCCTCGACAGCGCCACCGGGGGAGCCGTGGTCCCACGTCGAATGGGCGCGGAGATATCGCCACTAGTGTTAGCCGGCATCGCGGTCTCCCGATTCGGCCCTTCCGTCCACGCTCGGGGTTCGGAATATCGACGCTAGTGGTCGCACGGACGACATGCCGATGTCGCCGGGCTGTTCACGCTCGATTCGGGTGCCGCGTACTACTAGCAGCGATATCGCGGCCGCAATCGACCAAGGCGCGGAGTCGGTCTCGATGGATCGAGCCAGGTTCACCGGAAGCTCGGTTCGTGCGCCGTTTCCGCGATGGATCGACGACGGGGGAGCAGGAGCGGCGCGCACGCGCCTTCCTCGTGCGTGCCAGCTCTCGATACAGCGCGGAAACCGCACGCGGCGGCGGCCCTCGCGTGACGATTCCTCGATGGATCGAGATGATCGGCGCCGCCGAAAAGCACCGCGCCTCAGCCGGTCGCGAATCCCATCTCGCCGAGGAACGGTGACGGGCGGGCGGGGTCGAAGGCCAGGATGAGCCGGCGAGTCGCGCGGGTGACGGCGACGTAGGCGAGGCGTCGCTCCTCCTCAAGGGCGCGGTCGGGGTCATCCGCGTCAACGAGCGAGCGCCGGTTGGGGATCCGATCGGCCTCGAAGCCGATCAACACCACGGTTTCCCACTCGCGACCCTTCGAGGCGTGAACGGTGGCCAGCTCCACCGGGGCATCGGGATCTCGAAGCGCCGCGATCCTCGTGCGGGCGGCGTCGAACGCTTCAGCGAACGCGTCGACGGTGCGGAAGCCGGTCGACCAGCCCAGCAGCGCGTCGAGCGCGGCATGGTCCTCGTCCGAGAGCAGGTCGCCGGACGGACTACCGCGAGCCCACCCGCGCCCGAGCCTGAGGCGCCGGAGGACATGGAACGGGTGCCCGCCGTCGCGGGTGGCGCGCGCCGCATCGAGGAGCTCCAGCAACCGCTCGGCCTCGACGATCGGCGGGACGGCTGCCCGATGGCGGACGCCTGCGCGCACGAGGGCGAGCAGGACCGGCGTCAGCTCCCCGCGCGTCCGCGACAGGAAGCACAGCGTTCGGCCGGCGCGGTCCTCCGCCGCGGCCAGGCGTGACATCGCCTCCGGCCAGTCCGTGTCGGCGGTGCTGACCGCAGCGATCGACAGCGGGTCGGGCGCGAGGCCCGCGGGAGCCCGGATCGGCTTCACGAAGCGCTCGCAGTTGACCGCGACCATCCGCGCCGACGCTTCGATGACCGCCGCTGGACATCGGTAGTTCGTGGCGAGCATCACGCGCCGCGCGGCCGGGTAGTCGTCCGCGAAGCGCAGGATGCGACGGACATCCGCGAGGCGCCAGGCATAGATCGTCTGGTCGTCGTCGCCGACAACGAAGAGGTTGTCCTGCGGTGCGGCGAGGAGCCGGACGAGGCGGAGCTGCGCGGCGTCGACGTCCTGGAACTCGTCGACGCACACGTGCTCGAAGCGCGCCTGCCAACGGTCGCGGATGGAGGGATCGGTCTCGAGCAGAGTGCCGGCCCGAACGACGAGGTCGTCGAAATCGACGGCGCCGCGAGACCGCAGCAGATCCTCGTAGGTCCGAAGCACGGCGGCTGCCTCGGCCGGCGGGTCGCGACCCTCGACCTTCGAGGCGGACAGCCACGTGTCGAGCTGGGCGGCCTCCGGCAGCGCGATGTTGGCGTCCGCCGCGGCGTGACGACGGCGGGCGGCCCGCAGGAGGGGGAGCCGGTCGGCGAGGATGTTCGAGCCCTCGCCGGCGTCGAGGAGGACCTGCCGGGCGAGGGCGTGCAGCGTCCGGATCTCGATCGAGGTGGCATCAGGCACCTGCGATGCGAGGCGCTTCGCCACGCGCGCCGCGAGGTCAAGCGCGGCATCGCGATTGAAGGTGACGACGCAGATCCTCGAAGGCTCGACGCCGCGGGAGAGGAGGACCGCGAGCCGCGCGACCATCGTCGTCGTCTTGCCGCTGCCGGCCGGCGCGATGATCTGCGCCGGTCCATCGGGCAGCGTCGCGGCTGCGCGCTGCTCCGGATCGAGCGCGGCGAGGATCGGTCCGACGTCGATCGGCGGCGCGGCGGCGACGGCAGTCTGCATCGGTCCATGGTGCGAATGACCCGCTTACCGACGAGTTACCGGTCGCTTACCGGTGACATCGCGGCGGTCCCGGCCGTCGAGATGGGCGAAGCCCTATTCTGGTGCCGCCCAGCGCGACCGATCCCAGCCGCAGCATGAGAACCCGTTGAGCCAAGACCACGCACGCAACAACGACCTGCCCTATGACCGCGAGCTGATCCGGTCGGGTGGGGCATCGCAGAAGGGGGACCGACGGAACCACGCACGGTCGAGCCGGCCGGAGCCGAGCCGTCGCACCCGGCCACGGCGACGTGGCTCGTTCCTGCGAACGATCCGCAACGTCGTCCTGCTGGCACTCGTGGCGGTGATCGTAGGTATCGTCCTGCTGGGAATGCGGGCCGCGGCCTTCAACGCGACGGTGTCGAGCGCGACCTTCCCGTCGACCCAGCTGCTCGCCCCGCTCCAGGGGAGCGATCGCGTGAACGTGCTGATGGTCGGCTACGGCGGAGCGGGCCACGACGGGGCGTACCTCGCCGACTCCATCCAGATCCTCTCGATCGACCCGGCGACCGACACCACCGTCACGATCCCGATCCCGCGTGACCTCTGGATCGAGGGCGTCGCCGCCTACCCGCAGAACGGGAAGATCAACGAGGTCTTCTCGAATGCCGTTGTCGGCGGTGACCTCGACACCGCCGGCGCACTCATGGCCGACGTCCTCTCCGAGGTCACCGGCCTCGAGATCTCGCACTGGCTGTCGATCGACTTCACCGGGTTCCGCGAGATGGTCGACGCGGTCGGCGGGGTGACGATCGACAACCCCAGGGCCTTCAAGTACACGACGAATGAGCAGCTGCACGTCGCCGGAAGGTGGACCACGGGCAGGTTCGCGAAGGGTGAGATCCATCTCGACGGAGAGCAGGCGCTGGCCTACGCCCGCGCGCGGTATACCAGCGTCGTTGCCGAGTCGACCGACTTCGCGCGATCGGTCCGGCAGGCGCGGATCTTGTCCGCGCTGCGCTCGAGCGTCGGGGACGGGGGCGTCGGCGCGATCGTGCCCGGCCTCGGGCTGATGAACGCGATGGAGGGTCGCGTCCGCACGGACGTCTCGGCGATCGATCTCTTCCTGCTCTCCTCGCACATGAACAGCGACCGCCGCGTCGAACTGAGCGAGGGACCGGTCCTCACTGCGACCACGAACACCGACGGCCAGTACATCCTCGTCCCGACCGGCTGGGCCGGCCCCGGCGACTACGCGAACATCCACCAGTACCTCTCCGGCGAGCTTGCCGCGACCGCCACGCCTGCGACCGCAACCGATGCGCCGTAGGCGGCGCATCCGCGCCGCCGACCTCCCGCGGCTCTTCATCGGCGGCGTCGTCGGCCTGGCCGGCCTGTTCGGAGGCCGATACGGTCGCATCGAGGGCGCGAATGTCCTGGCGACCGACGGCGACGGCCGGATCCTCGTCGTGAGACCGATCTACGCGCGCGAGTGGATGCTGCCCGGCGGACGCGTGGAACGCGGGGAGACCCCGCATGGGGCGGCGATCCGCGAGACGCGCGAGGAGACCGGCCTCGACGTCGCGCTCGAGCGGCTCGTCCTCGTCGACGCGCGTCGCGCGGCGCGACACCTCGTTCATCTTCACGGGCAGCGTGACCGGCGGCGAGCTCGAGCCGCAGCTCGGCGAGATCGCGGAGGTCGGATGGCTCTCGCGCGACGAGATCGCGCGCAGCTCGCCGGGCCTGCATCGGCTGCTCGGCCACGTGGACGCCGGAGGCCCCTACCTGGGCCTCGACTGAGGCGCGGTGCTCGGACCGCGTTGCACTCGGTGGCACCAATTCCGAAGGAACGACCGCTCCATCGGCGTCCGTTGCGTGGTGAGCAACAGGCGCCGTCGGAGCCCAGGCTCGTTCGGAGTTGGTTGCGCTGGGTGCACCCGCTGGGGTTGGGCGAGCAGCGAGCCTAGAATCGGTTGATGAGCCCGCAGCGCGCCCTCCCCGAGCCGCTGCGCGCCGTGCTCCGCCGGCTGCCGACCGGTCCGGGCGTGTACCTGATGAAGAACGCCTCGGGGCGGGTCCTCTACGTCGGCAAGGCGGACGCCCTGCGCAGCCGCGTGCGGTCGTACTTCGGCGAGCGTCCGCCGGAGGACGTTCGGATCGGCCGGATGGTCACCGAGGTCGCGGAAGTCGACTACATCGTCACCGACACGGTGAGCGAGGCCTACCTCCTCGAGTCGAACCTCATCAAGGAGCATCGGCCGCGGTTCAACATCCGGCTGCGCGACGACAAGAGCTATCCGTTCGTGAAGATCACGCTCGGCGAGGACTTCCCGCGGATCGTGCGGACGCGGCGGCTGGTGCGCGACGGGAGTCGCTACTTCGGGCCGTACGCATCGGCCTCGAGCGTGGACGAGACGCTGAAGCTGCTGCGGAAGATCTTCCCGTTCCGGACCTGCAACCTCGACATCCCCGAAGGGAAGCGCGTGCTCGAACGGCCATGCCTGCTGTACTTCATCAACCGATGCCAGGGCCCGTGCATCCAGGCGATCGAGAAGCAGCCGTATCGCCAGACGATCGGCCAGATCGTCGACTTCCTGGATGGGAAGCAGGAGCCGATCGCCCGCGATCTCCAGCGCGAGATGCGCGGTCACTCGGAGGCGCTGCGCTACGAGCAGGCGGCGGTGGCGCGCGACAAGCTGCGGGCCGTCGAGCGCACGATGGAGCAGCAGAAGATGGCCGCCTTCAGCCGTGCCGAGCACGACGCGATCGGCATGGCCCGGGAGGACGACGAGGCCTGCGTCCAGGTCATGCAGGTGCGCAACGGCAAGCTCATCGGCCGCGAGCACTTCATCGTCGAGGGCGCGCGCGACGTGACCGATGCGGTGGTGCTCGGCTCCTTCCTCCAGCAGTACTACGCCACGACCGATGCCGTCCCGCGTGCGCTCCTCGCTCCGCTCATGCCGGCCGACGCCGACGAGCTGGCCGCCTACCTCGCCGACCGGCGTGGCGTGCGCGTCACGATCACCGTCCCCGAGCGCGGCGAGAAGGTCCGGCTCGTTGCGCTCGCGACGCAGAATGCCCGAGAGGCGCTCGAGCGCGAGCGAACCGAATGGATGGCCGATGCCGCCCGACGAGACGAGGCACTCACGGAGCTCGCCGCCGCACTCGAGCTGCCGCGGCCGCCCGAACGGATCGAGTGCTACGACATGAGCAACATCCAGGGGACGTCGGCGGTCGGCTCGATGGTCGTCTTCATCGACGGCAAGCCGGAGCCGCGCGAGTATCGGCGGTTCCGCATCCGATCGGGTGACACGCCGGACGACTTCCGGATGATGGCCGAGGTGATCCGGCGCCGCTTCAGCCGTGTGGCCCGGCTCCGCAACGAGACCGGGGCGCTGTCGCTGGCGGCCGTCGGGGCCGACGAGGCGCCGGAAGAGGAGATGCTCGACCTCGATCCGGCCGACGGACCGATCGACGACGACGCCGCGGCCCGCGCGCGACGCGAGGCAGCCTGGACCGTCCCGGACCTCGTGATCGTCGACGGCGGGAAGGGCCAGCTCTCCGCGGCGGTCGGGGCGCTGTCGGACCTCGGCATCAGCGACGTGCCGCTCTCCGGGTTGGCGAAACGCTTCGAAGAGCTGTACCTGCCGGATCGGTCCGCACCGGTCGTGCTACCACGGCGCTCGCAGGCGCTCTATCTCGTCCAGCGCATCCGCGACGAGGCGCATCGGTTCGCGATCACCTACCACCGCGACGTACGCGGGAAGCGCGCGCTGCGGAGCGAGCTCGACGACATCGCCGGCATCGGTCCGGGGCGCAAGAAGGCCCTGCTCAAGCGATTCGGGTCGGTGCGGCGGATCCGGGAGGCCACCGTGGACGAGGTGGCGGACACCCCTGGAATCAGCCGCGACCTGGCCGAGCGGCTGAAGGCGCACCTCGCGCGCGAGGGCATGCTGGCGTAGATCGGGCGCCCACGGGGCCCTCTCGTCCGCGTTAACAGTCGCTCAGCGGCGGAAGGAGAGCCGATCACCGCCGCTCCAGCTCCGGGACCCACGGCCCGATACGGCTCAGTCCCGAAACTCGCTATACTCTGGCCGCCCGCCGCTGGTGAAGCGGCGCGTTTCGTGTCCGAGGCGCTCCGCCGCCCGCACGACATCCCCGAAGGAGTATCGAGGATCCTGGTCCGAGCATGACCTGGCGACGCATGGCTCCGTGGGTGATCGGTCTGGTCGCCCTGGTGGCGATCTTCATCGATCTACCGCGGACGACCCTCGGCATGAACTGGCTGCCCGACGACGTGGCCGGCATCCAGTTCCGGACCGTGCTCGGGCTCGATCTCGAGGGCGGCATCCGGGTCACGCTCGAGGCCGAGCCGCAGAGCGACGAGCCGATCACGTCGACCGACATGGAGACTGCGCGCACGATCATCGAGCGCCGCGTCGCCGGCATCGGCGTGAACGAGCCGGTCGTTCGGACCGAGACCGGCGGCGACGGGTCGCAGCGGATCGTCGTGGAGGTCCCGGGGGTCGACGACCCGGAGCAGGTTCGGCGGCTCGTGGGCTCCACCGGCCAGCTCCAGTTCATCGACCCGACGGCTCAGACGCTGACCGAGGGGCAGGACATCAGCGCGCTCATCGATGACGGGTCGGTGCGGAGTCCTCTTCGACGGCGGCGAGATCGACATCACGAGCGTCACGCCGGCCGTGAACGGCAACATCATCGGGGTCCAGTTCAGCCTCAGCGACGAGGCCAGCGACATCTGGTGCGACTTCACGACGGCAAACGTCGGACGTCCGGGTCCGATCTCGCTCGACGGCGAGGTGATCACCACGCCGAACATCGAGGGCGCGATCTGTGGCGGCCAGACGATCATCACCGTCGGCCCCCAGACCCCGGCCAACGAGCTCGAGCGCACCGAGCTCTACAACACGCTGCGCTTCGGCGCGCTGCCGATCTCGCTCACCGAGCAGGGCATCGAGACGATCGACCCGACCCTCGGCGCCGACTTCCTCGTCCAGGCGCTCGTCGCCGGCGCCGTCGGCCTGACGCTCGTGCTCGTCTTCATGATCGCCTACTACCGGCTGCCGGGAGTCCTGGCGGCGATCGCGCTCGTCTTCTACACGCTCGTCGTGTACGCGGCCTTCCGCCTCATCCACGTGACCCTCACGCTCGCCGGCGTGGCCGCCTTCATCCTCTCGATCGGCATGGCCGTCGACGCGAACATCCTCATCTTCGAGCGCATGAAAGAGGAGATCCGCGCCGGCAAGACGCTCGGCCCGGCCATCGAGGCCGGCTTCAATCGCGCCTGGTCGAGCATCCTCGACTCGAACGTTGCGAGCCTCCTCGTCGCCGGCTGGCTGTACTGGCAGGGGACGACCGTCGTGCGCGGCTTCGCGCTCGTGCTCATCATCGGTGTGCTGGTCAGCATGTTCAGCGCCGTCACCGTCACCCGCACGATGCTGCGGCGCGTGACGCGGACGGGCTGGGGCAGGAACATCGAGCTCTACCACGTGGAGCGCTGACCGATGTATGACATCGTCGGAAAGCGCAACTGGTTTTTCCTCTTCAGCGCGATCCTCACGATCCCGGGGCTGATCTTCATCATCATGGGCGGCCTGAGGCCGTCGATCGACTTCACCGGCGGCACCGAGTGGGAGGTCCGCTACGCGGAGGAGCCATCGGCCGCCGAGATGACCGCCGCGCTCGAGGAGCTCGGCTACGAGGACGTCGTCGTCACCGAGCTGCCGGGCGGCTACCTGCGGATCCGGACCGAGCCGATCGACCTGCTGCCGGCCGTCCTGCCCGAGCCGGTGCCATCGGGATCGGGCCTGCCATCGGGGAGCGTGAGCCCGTCGGCGGCGGCGTCGCCATCGGTCACGCCGAGTGGGAGCCCCGCGGCATCGCCGACGGCTTCACCCTCGCCGACAGCGGAGCCGACCGCGACCCCGGAGCCGACCCCGGTGCCGATCGCCGAGGGCACCGAGTTCGCCGAGCTGCAGGCCGATCTCGAGGAGCAGTTCGGGCCGGGCGATCCGCGGCTCGTGCGCACCGTCGGTCCGATCATCGGCGACGAGCTGATCCGCAGCTCGGCGATCCTCATCGTCATCGGTGAGGCGTTCATCCTGGCGTACCTGTGGATTCGGTTCGGGTTCCGCTACGGGACCGCGGCGATCGTCTCGCTGCTCCACGACGTGCTCCTCGTCGTGGGGACGTTCGCGATCCTCGGCTACTTCTTCTTCCTCGAGTTCGACGCCCTGTTCGTGACCGCGCTGCTGACGATCATCGGCTTCAGCGTCCACGACACGATCGTCGTCTTCGACCGCATCCGCGAGAACCGGGTCCGCCACGCCGGCGAGCCGTTCGGCGCGATCGTCAACCACTCGATCCTCCAGACGATGGGCCGCTCGATCATCACTTCGCTGACGGTCGTCGTGACGCTCGGCGCGCTGCTGCTGCTGGGCCCGCCGACGATTCGCACGTTCGCGCTCGCGCTCCTGCTCGGCGTGGTGAGCGGCACGTACTCGTCGATCTTCAACGCCAGCCAGATCCTCGTCGCCTGGGACGACTGGGATCGGCGGCGGAAGGGCCGCTCGAGAGCTCCCGCGCGGACGTAGCGCGGGTACGTCAGCGGCTCGCGGAGCGTGCGCGCCAATAACGGAACCGTAAGCCGCCGGTAAGCCCGCGCGGCTACGATGAGCCGGTGATCGTCCCGAGCCTCGAGTGGCTGCTGCCGGAGCCGGTGCCGGACCCGCCGGCTTTCAGCGGTTTCGGGGCCCCGGTCGCCACGCTCCTGGCCCGACGCGGCTTCCGCACCGACGCCCAGCTCCAGCTCTTCCTGCAGGCAGGCGCCGGCGCCCTTCACGATCTCACCCGCATGGCCGATGCGGACCGCGCGCTCGACCGGATCGACGCGGCGCTTCGGGCGGGGGAGCGGATCGCCATCTGGGGCGACTACGACGCCGACGGCATGACCGCGATCGTCGTGTGGGTCACCGCGTTGCGCCGGCTCGGCGCGGATCCGATCCGCTACGTCCCGTCCCGCCTTGCCGAGGGCTACGGCCTGTCGGAGTCGGGCCTGCGTGACCTGGCCGGCCGGGGCGTGACGCTCGTCGTCACCTGCGACTGCGGCGTCTCGAACGGTCCCGAGGTCGTGGCGGCAGCCGGGATGGGCATCGACGTCGTCATCACCGACCATCACCTTCCGCCGGCCGTCCTGCCGCCGGCCGCCGCGGTCGTCGACCCGCACAGGCCGGATTGCGCCTACCCCGACCGCGATCTCACCGGTGCCGGGCTGTCCTACAAGCTCGCCGCCGCCCTCCTCGACCGGCACGGCAAGGCGGCCGATGGGCTCGCCGCGGTTGCCGCCATCGGCACCGTCGCCGACCTCGCGCCGATGACGGGCGAGAGCCGGGCGATCGTCCGCCTGGGCCTCGACGAGCTGTCCCGCACCACGCATCCCGGGCTCCGCGCGCTCCTGGCGCGCGGCTGCGATGCGCCGGCCCAGCCGACCGCGCGCGACCTCGGCTACGGCGTCGTGCCGCGGATCAACGCCGCCGGACGGATCGCCGACACGGAGCTGGCGATCGCGCTCATGCTCGAGGAGGATCCCGCGCGCGCCGAGGCGCTGGCCGACGAGCTCGAGGTCGTCCACGAGCGTCGGCGCGACCTGACGAAGGTCGCCGTGGAGTCCGCCCGCGCGCTCGCGGACGTCGACACCGGCACGGGACCGCTGCTCGTTCGCGACGACACCTGGGCGCCGGGCCTCGTGGGCCTCGTGGCCGGCCGCCTGGCCGACAGCCTGGCCCGTCCGGTGGCCGCGGCGACGCTCGTCGGGGACGAGGTGCGCGGTTCCGTCCGCGCGCCTGCCGACTTCCACGTCGCCGCCGCCCTCGAGGCCTGCGCCGCGCTCCTCACCAAGCGGGGCGGGCACGCCGCCGCGGGCGGCTTCAGCGTGCTGCCGGAGTCGTGGGCGGATTTCTCGGCCGCTTTCGGGGCGCTGTCTCGGCCCTTCCCGGTGACCGTGGCCGCGGAGGCGGAGCGGCCGGGACGCCTGGTCGTCGACCTCGTGCTGCCCGCGCGGCTGCTTGACTGGACGCTCGCCGAGCAGCTCGAGCGGCTCGCGCCGTACGGGCCGGGGCACGTGGAGCCGGTCCTGGCGGTCACGGGGATGGTCCTCACCGAGGCGCGGCGCGTGGGCGACCGCGAGCAGCACGTCGTGCTGCGCATGCGCAGGGGCCTGGAGACTTTCGACGCGATCATGTTCGGGCTCGAGCCGGAGCGATCGCTGCCGGATCCCGGCGACGAGGTGGACCTCGTCGGCACGCTCGAACGGGACGACTTCGGCGGGATGCCGCGTCTGCGGCTGCGCGTCGTCGACTTCGCGCTTCGATCGGCGAGTCCGCTGGTGGCGCGACGGCTCCCGCCCGTGCTGGCGCGCGCCGGATGAGCGCCTCGGCGCTCGCGCGCCTCCGCTCACGTCGCGCCGCGGTCGGCTCGCCGCTGTGCCTGGGCATCGACCCGCACCCGGATCGGCTGCCCGAGGGACTGCCGCCGACCGTCGACGGGATCGAGATGCACGCCCGCGGCCTCATCGAGGCCGCATCGGCACACGCGTGCGCGGTGAAGATCAACGTCGCGTTCTTCGAGGCCTTCGGCTCCGCCGGCTGGGCGGCACTCGAGCGAACGCGCGCCGACGTGCCTCGCGAGCTGCCGTGCATCCTCGACGCGAAGCGCGGCGACATCGAGACGACCGCGGAGCGCTACGCGACCGCCCTCCTCGACCACCTCGACGCCGATGGCGTCACGCTCTCGCCATACCTCGGCGAGGACGCGATCGAGCCGTTCCTCGCCGCCGGCGACCGGATCGTCTACGTGCTGGCGCGCACGAGCAACCCGTCGGCCGGGCGCATCCAGGCGCTCGTCGTGGACGGCGAGCCGGTCCATCTGCGCGTCGCGCGCTGGGCCGCGGACCGCTGGACCGATGGCCGCGTCGGACTCGTCGTCGGTGCAACGGCCCCGGACGAGCTGGCCATGCTCCGGGAGGCGGTCCCCGGGCCGGGATTCCTGGTCCCCGGCGTCGGGGCGCAGGGCGGGGACGCCGAGGCGGCGGCGCGTGCCGCCGACGGCGCGTGGGCCCCCGGGCTCGTCAACGTGTCTCGCGGGATCGCGCTCGCGTCGTTGGGGGCGGATTGGCAGGCGGCCGCGGCGGCCGCCGCATCGGCCCATTCCGCTCGATTGGCGGATGCGGTGCTACACTCGAATGCCAGCCCCGTTCGTGCGGCAGACATCGGAGGTTCCTGATCAGATGCCGATTCCCGGACCTTGGGAGCTCATCCTGCTGCTGGTGATCGTTTTGATCATCTTCGGCCCCGGCAAGCTGCCAGACATCGGCAACGCCGTCGGGAAGGGGATCCGCGAGTTCCGCAAGGCCTCCAGCGACCTGGAGGAGTCGGTGCGCGGCGAGTCGCGGCCCCGGAGCGGGCCGACCGAGGAGCCGCCTGCGGGCGACGGTTCGGACCGCACACACTGACGCAGGGTGCGGTCGGGCCTCTGCGCCCGCGTGACCTGACGGGTCGACGGCGATGACCGGCGACGAGGCCACGATGAGCCTCCTCGATCACCTCGAGGAGCTGCGCAGCCGGATCATCGTTATCGCCATCGCCGTGGCGCTCGCCGCCGTGGGCGGGTTCTTCCTGGCCGATCCGCTCATCCTGCTGCTCAGCGCCCCGCTCGAGGCAAGCGACGCCACCCTGATCCAGACCGGGGTCGGCGAGGCGTTCGGAGTGACGATCCAGCTGGCGCTGATGACCGGAATCGTGCTTGCGATGCCGGTGATCCTGTACGAGATCTGGGCCTTCGTGACCCCGGGCCTGACCCGTCCCGAACGTCGACTGGTGTGGCCGCTGCTGGGTGTGGCGGTGCTGCTGTTCGCGGCGGGCGTCGCGCTCGGCTACCTGCTCACCCCGCTGGCCGTCGGCTTCCTGCTCGACTTCGCCATCGAGGGCGTGCCGCCACTCATCGGTCTGGGCGACTACATCGGCTTCGTGACGATGTTCCTCCTCGCCTTCGGCCTGGCGCTCCAGTTTCCGGTGATCCTCTACCTGCTGGCGAGGGTCGGGATCCTCAGCTATGCCTTCCTGTCGAGCCGCCGCCGCTGGGTGCTCCTGCTGATCGCCCTCTTCGCGGTCCTCATCACGCCCGGCGACATCGTCATCGGCTCGTTCACCCTCGCACTGGTCATGTACGGGCTCTTCGAGGTCACCCTCCAGCTCATCCGGATGATGGGCCGATAGCCGTGGCCGGCCGGGTCCTGCTCCTGACCGATGCGCGCGCCGACGCGCACGCGTCGCCGGGACACCCGGAGCGTCCGGCGCGGCGCGAGCCGGTCGCGGCCGGCGTCCGTGATGCCGCCGGCGCGCGGCTCGTGGAGGAAGCGCCGGAGCTCGCCGACGACGAGGACATCACCCGGATCCACGACCCCGACTACCTGGCCCTGCTGACCGAGGCCGAAGCGCGCGGCGGCGGATGGCTCGACCCGGACACCTACCTCGTGCCGGGGTCCGTCGACGCGGCGCGGCTGGCCGCCGGCGCGACCCTGCGGGCGGCGCGGGCCGCGGCGAGCGGCGAGGCGGAGATCGCGTTCGCGGTCATGCGGCCGCCGGGGCATCACGCGAGCCCGATGCGGGGCAGCGGGTTCTGCCTGCTCAACAACGTGGCGATCGCGGTGGCCGGGTTGCGCGCGGATGGACCGATGAGGCGCGTGGCGGTCGTCGACTGGGACGTCCATCACGGCGACGGGACGCAGGCGACCTTCACCGGCGACGCCGACCTCCTCTACACGTCGACGCATCAGTACCCGTTCTTTCCCGGCACCGGTGCCGCGTCCGACGATGGCGGCGGGGCGGCCCGCAACGTCGAGCTCCGGGCCGGCGACGGGGACGAGGCGTTCGTTGCCGCCTGGAGGGACCAGCTGCTGCCTGCGATCGAGGCCTTCGGACCGGACGCGATCCTCGTCTCCGCCGGCTACGACGCCCACGCCGCCGATCCGCTGGCCGAGCTCGAGGTCACCGAGGCGGGCTACGAGGCGGTGGCCCGCGCGCTCGGGGCGACGGCCGCGCGGCTGGGGATCGCCGGCGTGGCCATCACCCTCGAGGGCGGATACGACCTCGATGCGCTGCGATCGTCGGCGGCGGCGACGGTGCGCGGCCTCCTCGAGGGCCGGAAAGAGGCGTGAGCGAGGCTATACTCGGACCGCTTCGAGCATGTGAGAGGGGACCGTGGCCGGCACCACGCCCACCGAGACCGCGCCCGATCGGCGGGCGAGCAGCGAGGGAGGATCGGTTCCGCTGCCCTCCGACGCCGACATCGAGCACCTGCTCGTGATCAGCGGCCTCTCCGGCGCCGGCAAGAGCCAGGCCGGCAAGGTGTTCGAGGACCTCGGCTACACGGTCGTCGACAACCTGCCGCCGGCACTGCTCGAGAACTTCCTGGAGCTCCGACGCCAGGAGCGCGAGCGATATCGCAGGTCGGCGCTCGTGCTCGACATCCGCGCCGGCGACCCGGCGCCCGCCATCGAACGGGCCGCGGCCGCGCTCGACGGGGACCGGCCCGGCTTCGAGGTGATCTTCCTCGAGGCCAGCGACGCGACGCTGGTCAATCGGTTCAGCGAGACGCGGCACCGCCATCCGCTCGAGGCACGGAGCGGGGTGCAGGCGTCGATCGCCGAGGAGCGCCGCCGCCTGGCGCGCACCCGCGAGCTGGCCGATCACGTCGTCGACACCTCGGGCCTCTCCATCGGTCAGCTCAAGGACCGGCTCTGGTCGCTCGTGCCGCACGTCGCGACGACGAACGAGCTGCGCGTCGACATCGTCACGTTCGGCTTCAAGTACGGGATCCCGCTCGAGGCGGACCTCGTGTTCGACGTGCGGTTCCTGACGAACCCGTACTGGGATCCGGAGCTGAAGCCACTCTCCGGGCTCGAGTCCAAGGTTCGCGACTTCGTCCTCCAGCAGCCGACGGCGAACCGATTCCTCGAGCTCGTCACCGAGCTGCTCGAGCTGACCGCGCCGGCCTATCGCGCCGAGGGCAAGGAACAGCTGCGGATCGCGCTGGGCTGCACCGGCGGATACCACCGCTCGATCGCGCTGGCCGAGGAGCTCGCGCGGCGCCTCGGGCAGCTGCCGGACGTCTCGGTCAGCGTCTTCCACCGGGAGCTGGAGCGATGAAGGGTCCGAGGCTGCCGCGCTGGATGTACCCGGGGATGCACATCAAGCGCTGGCTGTTCCTGCTGCTGGTCGGGATCGCGATTCTCGGCCTGGGTGCGGCGATCTTCATCCGCGACCTGTACCGGACCACGGCCGGCGCGGAGATCCCGATCGTGTACTGGCTCACCGGTGCGTGGCTCGAGCCGGAGATCCGCGCCGCGCTTGTTGCCGCGCTCGGGCTCGCCCTGACCGGCGTCGGCATGTGGGGCCTCATGCGCTCGGTGGTGTCGCCGTTCGTCGGGCGCAACGACAGCGTCCTCGAGGTGCTGTACACGAAGCGGTACCTCGCCCGCGGTCCACGGATCGTGGCGATCGGCGGCGGGACCGGACTCTCGACGCTGCTCCGCGGACTGAAGGGCTACAGCGCGAACATCACGGCCGTCGTGACGGTCGCCGACGACGGCGGCAGCAGCGGGCAGCTGCGCCAGCAGCTCGGGATCATCCCGCCGGGCGACATCCGCAACTGCATCGCCGCCCTCGCCGATGCCGAGCCGCTGATGACCCAGCTCATGCAGTACCGCTTCCCGGCGGGCTCCGGCCTCGACCATCACGCCTTCGGCAACCTGTTCATCGCCGCGATGACCGCCGTCACCGGCGACTTCGAGGAGGCGGTGCGCGAGTCGAACCGGGTGCTCGCCGTCCGCGGCCAGGTGCTGCCGGCGACGAGCGTCCCGCTCAACCTCTCCGCCCGGCTCGCGTCGGGACGGACGCTGTACGGCCAGGTCGGGATCGCCACGGCCGAGGAGCCGATCGAGCGGGTCTTCATCGAGCCGGCCGACGTTCGCGCCAACGGCGAGGCCCTCGAGCGCATCCTCGAGGCCGAGATGATCGTCCTCGGCCCGGGCTCGCTGTTCAGCAGCGTGATGCCGAACCTGCTCATCTCGGACGTCCGGGATGCCATCGCCGCCTCGTCAGGCATGAAGGCCTACGTCTGCAACGTGGCGACGCAGCCAGGCGAGACGCAGGCGATGACCGCATCGGCGCATCTCGAGGCGCTCTTTGCCCACGTCGGCGAGGACCTCATCGACTACGTCATCCTCAACCGCAACACCGATGCGCGTCGACCCGAGGGCTGGCGCGCCGAGCCGGTCGAGGTCGACGTCCGTCGCCTCGAGGAGCTGCCGGTGGTGATCGTCGAGGAGGACGTCATCGACCCGCACAACGCCCACCGCCACGACCCGGCCAAGCTCGCCGCCGCCCTCATGCGCCTCCTCCAGGAGGATCGGATCTCGCGGCCGCGGACGCGGCGCCTCGGCCGCCAGGCGGCCACCGCCTCCTGACCGTCGCGGTGCTCCTGGCCGGCGAGGTCAAGGGCGAGCTGGCGCGGATCCATCCGGCGCGCGCCTGCGACCGCCGGGCGGAGCTCATCGGCCTCGTATACGGATCGCCTGGCGACGCGTTGCGGACGCTCGACCACGCCACGGCGCGGACCGCGGTCCACCTTGCGAGCTCGCTCGGGTTGCCGGTCGCATCGCCCCGCCCCGTGGTCGCGGATCGAGCGCGCGCTGGCGGGCGCCATCACCTCGTCGTGGAGCTCGATCGGGCCGAGCTGGGTCCGTGGTCGTGGGATGACGCACCGTCCTGCGACCGTCGCGCATTCCTGCGCGGCGTGCTCCTCGGTTCCGGATCGATCTCGTTCGGCGCGAGCGGGCCGCACGTCGAGTTCGTCCTCGCCGAGCTCGCCGCGGCCGAGGAGCTCCAGGCGGCCCTCTCCTCGCTCGAGGTGCGGGCACTGCGATCGGAGCGGCGCGGCCGACACGTCGTCTACCTGAAGGGCCAGGAGGAAATCGTCGCGCTGCTCCGGCTCGTCGGCGCCAACCGCGGGGTCCTCGAGGTCGAGACCCATCGCGTCGGGCGGGACGTCCGCGCGCGGCTGAACCGGCTCCTCAACGCCGAGGCCGCCAACCTCGGCCGGACGGTGCGCGCCGCCGATCGCCAGCTTTCCGCCATCGACCGGCTCGAGGCCGACGGCCGCCTCGCCGCCCTGGCGCCCGCCCTGCGCGAGACCGCCGCGATGCGCCGGCGCATGCCCGATGCCGATCTCGATAGCCTTGGCGCGGCGCTCGGCGTGAGCCGATCGGCCGTGAACCACCGCCTGCGCCGGCTCGTCGAGCTGGCGAGCCCCGAGGAGGACTGATGCGCCGACCGGTCGTCGCCGGCAACTGGAAGATGAACCCGCCGACGCTCGAGGAGGCGATCGGCCTCGCCGAGGCCGTCGAGATCGAGGCCGCCGAGCATCCGCGGATCACGACCGTTGTCTGCCCGCCCACGATCTGGCTGCGCGACGTGGCGCAGGCCGTCCCGGGGCTCCACGTCGGTGCGCAGACGATGCACTTCGACGAGCGTGGCGCCTTCACCGGCGAGACGAGCCCGCTCATGCTCGACGGGGTCGCGACGTTCGTCATCCTCGGCCATTCGGAGCGGCGGCAGTACGACGGCGAGACGGACGAGTCGGTGGGCCGCAAGGTCGCCAGTGCCGTTGCCCACGGGCTGCGGCCGATCGCCGCGGTGGGGGAGCGGGCCGAGGAGCGCCGCGCCGGCCAGACCGAGGCCGTCGTCGAGCGACAGCTGCGCGCCGCCCTGGCCGGGCTGGACCGGCTCGCGGATTCCGGCCTCGTGGTCGCCTACGAGCCGGTGTGGGCGATCGGTACCGGCGACGCCGCGTCCGGCGAGGACGCCCAGGCGGTGGCCTCGCGCATCCGGGCCGTCCTTCGCGAGCTGGACCCGGCCGCTGCCGACGACATCCCGATCCAGTACGGCGGCAGCGTGACCGATGCCAACGCCGCCGAGTTCTTCACCCAGCCCGACATCGACGGCGCGCTCGTCGGTGGCGCGTCGCTGAAGTCCGACGTCTTCGCCGCCATCCTGCGTGCCGCATCGGTCGCCGCCGACGCATGACCGTCGTCCTCGTGGTGCTCGACGGGTTCGGGCTGAACGACGATCCGTCCCGCAACGCGCTGCTCTCCGCGTCGATGTGGAACTGGAACCGGATGCTCGCGGAGTGGCCGCACGCGCGCCTCGATGCGTCCGGCGAGGCGGTCGGCCTCCCGGCGGGGCAGATGGGCAACAGCGAGGTCGGCCACCTCAACCTCGGCGCCGGTTTCCGCGTCCTCCAGGACCTGCCTCGCATCAGCGCGGCCATCGGGGATGGCTCGTTCACCAACAACCCGGCCCTGAACGCCGCCTGCGAGCGGGCCATGGCACGCGGCGGACGGCTGCACCTGATGGGGCTGGTCGGTCCCGGCGGGGTGCACGCGGTCGACGAGCACCTCGTGGCGATGGTCGAGCTGGCGGCGCGCCGTGGCCTGCCGCCGGATCGGATTCGCCTCCACGCCTTCACCGATGGCCGCGACACGCCCCCGCGCTCCGCGGACCGATTCCTGCCCGACCTCGAGTCGCGGTTCGGCGGGCGCGCCACCGTTGCGAGCGTCACCGGTCGCTACTGGGCGATGGACCGCGACCGGCGATGGGATCGGACGCAGCGGGCGTACGACGCGATCGTCCACGGCGAGGGTCTCCAGGCGCCCTCGGCGACGGCGGCCGTTGCCGACGGCTACGCGCGCGACGAGGGCGACGAGTTCATCCAGCCCACGCTCGTCGGCGAGATCGTTCCTCTGACGCGGGACGACGCGGTCGTCCACCTGAACTTCCGCGCGGATCGCGCCCGACAGCTGACGCACGCCCTCGCCCAGCCGTCCTTCGACCGTTTCGAGAGGGGCGGCGCCGGCGCCTTCGACGTCACGACCTTGACGGAGTACCAGGCCGCCGACGAGCTGCCGGTGGCGGTCGCGTTTCCGCCGCTCGTCATCGATTCGCTGGCGGCGCACCTGTCCCGCCTCGGGAAGCGGCAGCTCCACGTCGCCGAGACCGAGAAGTACGCCCATGTCACCTACTTCTTCAACGGCGGCGTCGAGGACCCGTTTGCCGGCGAGGACCGCATTCTCATTCCCTCGAACCGCGAGGTGCCGACCTATGACCTCGCCCCGGAGATGAGCGCCGGACCGATCACCGATGCCCTGATCGAGGCGCTCGGCCGCCACGAGCACGACTTCATCGTCGCCAACTACGCGAATGCGGACATGGTCGGCCACACCGGCTTCTGGGCGGCGGCGGTCGAGGCCGCCAACGTCCTCGATGGCGTGCTCGGCCGGTTGGCCCGCGCTGCGCTCGGCGAGGGCGCTCACCTCGTCGTCACCGCCGACCACGGGAACATCGAGGAGATGCGCGACGCGGCGGGCGAGCCCCAGACGAAGCACACGACCTCGCCGGTGCCGATCGTCCTCGTGTCGGAGGCGTTTGCCGGCGCGCGCCTGCGCGATGGCGAGCTGTCCGACGTTGCACCGACGCTGTGCGAGCTCCTCGGCATCGAGCCCGGCCCCGAGATGACCGGCCGTTCATTGCTGGTGGCCCGGTAGGGTGGCGGGGTATATACGTATATACGGCGCCGTCCTGCATCGGTTTTGCTAGACTGCGCCGGCCATGACCACCGCCATCCTCTTCGCCCAGATCATCCTGGCGATCGCGCTGATCGCGGCGATTCTGCTCCAGCAGCGCGGCACCGGACTCGGTGGTGCGTTCGGTGGGGAAGTGACCGCCTATCGCAGCCGACGCGGGATCGAGCGCACGCTCTTCCGCCTCACGATCGTCCTCGCCGTCCTCTTCGTCGCCTTCAGCCTGCTCAACCTGCTGCCGCAGGTCTGAACCAGGCCCCATGCTAGAATCGGGACACGCACTCGGGACTCGTTCCGGGTGCGTGCGTGCCGAGGTGGCGGAATAGGCAGACGCGCATGGTTCAGGACCATGTGACCGCAAGGTCGTGTGGGTTCAAGTCCCTCCCTCGGTACCAACCTGATGCCCAGGTGGCGGAATTGGTATACGCGTACGTTTGAGGGGCGTATGGGGAAACCCATCCGGGTTCAAGTCCCGGCCTGGGCACCACCACTTCATCTCGTTTGACCGATGCGCCGCTCGCTCCCCGCGAGCGGCGTTCGCGCTGTCCTGGCGCGTCTTTCGCCCCGCCGCGATCGGCTACCATGCCGCGCGGGCGGTTAGCTCAGCTGGTCAGAGCACCTCGCTTACACCGAGGAGGTCGGGGGTTCGAGCCCCTCACCGCCCACCAGCGCCACGCTACATCCGTTGGAGGGCGCCCTGGCGCGCGGCCTCGACGGAGGCTCCGGATTCGCGTCGCGCCATCCGCCGCAGCACCGCCGGTGCGACGAGGATGCCGCCGAGCGCCCACAGGCCGAGTACCGCGGTCATCTCCCACAGCCGCCAGACCTGGCCGATCTCGATGGCCGCGGCCGCATCGGGCAGGAAGACGAACCGCATGCCGACGCCGATCCAGTACGTCGGCAGCACCTGGCCGATGACCTGGACCCAGCCCGGCAACATCTGGAGCGGGACGAGGATGCCGGACACCACGGCCATGCCACCGATGACGAGGAACCCGATGCCGCCGACCACGCGCGGGCTGCGGACGAGCGAGCCGATGACGACGCCGGCCGGCAGCACGGCGAGCAGCCCGAGCACGACGACGATCACGAAGATGCCCCAGCGCAGCGGGTCGTCGACGACGAGGCCGGGGAAGAGGACGAAGCCCGGAATCAGGATGAGCGCGATCCCCAGGAACGTCTCGAGCGAGGCCTGGGTCAGTACGCCGGTGACGTAGCCGAGGATGCCGTGCGGCACCGCCTTCGCACGGAGGACCGTGCCGTCCTCGCGCTCCGCGGCGAGGTAGTAGGCCGGGCCGATCGCGGCCGCTGCGATCATCAGGCCCAGGAACCCGGGCAGGGCGACGACGGCCAGCGACAGGTCGGTGCCCTCGACGACCTCGTTGCGGTTGAGGATGAGAATCGCGAGCGGGATCCCGTTCCAGATGACCGTGTTCCAGATCCCGTCGGCGGTCGTGATGATGTGGCGGAACATGATCCAGCCACGCTCCAGACCGATGCGAACGCCGTGCAGCGCGGCCGGGCTCATGCCTCGGCGGCCTCGTCGCGGCGGACCATCGCCATGTACGTGTCCTCGAGGCTGGCACGACGGACCTCGAGGTCGTCGACCTCTCCACCGTCGCCGAGGAGCGTCCGAACGAACGCGGTGGCATCGGTCGTGGCCTCGGTGTGGCGCGAGCCGTCGCGCGTCCACCTGACCTCGGCGGTGGTCGAGATGCTGCGCGCGAGCTCGTCGACGGTTCCATCGGCGACGATCCGGCCGCTTGCCAGGATGACGATCCGGTCGGCGAGCTTCTCGGCCTCGTCGAGGTCATGCGTGGTGAGGAAGATCGTCGTCTCCTCGCTGTCCGAGAGGCCGCGCACGAGGTCGTGGAAGTCGCGCCGTGCCTCGGGGTCGAAGCCCGCGGTCGGCTCGTCGAGGAAGAGGAGCTCCGGTCGACCGATGAGACCGATCGCGACGTCGAGCCGACGTCGCTGCCCGCCCGACAGCGTCGAGATTCGCTGGCTCGCCTGCTCGGTGAGCCCGACGGTCTCGATCAGCTCGTCGACGGGGCGCGGACGCGGCCGATCCGCCGTGGCGTACGGCTCGTAGAAGCGCCCGAGGTTGTGGAGCAGCTGTCGCACCCGCCACTTCCCGTGGTCGCGCCACGACTGGAGCACGATCCCGACGCGCGCCCGCCAGTCCTCGTCCGCGTGGGCCGGATCGGCCCCGAGCACCTCGACGGCGCCGGCCGAAGGCGCGCGGAAGCCCTCGAGGA
Organism: uncultured Chloroflexia bacterium; assembly: GCA_963844415.1. Taxonomy (GTDB): domain Bacteria; phylum Chloroflexota; class Limnocylindria; order QHBO01; family QHBO01; genus JACDBZ01. The sequence continues at coordinate 7,125 of CAWJOA010000004.1, read as the reverse complement.
TCTCGATGATCGTCGTCTTGCCCGCACCGTTCGGACCGAGCAGGGTGACGACCTCGCCGCGCCCGACGGCGAAGCTGACGCCGTGGAGGACGTCCTTCGTGCCGTACCGCATGCGCAGGTCGCTCACGGCGACGGCTGGCGCCGCGCCGGCATCGGTCCCCGAATCAGCCATCACCGCCGACGATAGCATCGGCCGACGCGGGTCTCATCCACTGATCGAGCGTCGCCAACCGTGCGTCCGGAGCTGCGCGTCGGGTGCCGTCGGGCGTTCGATATCATGCCGGCAAGCACACGCAGTCGCCCACCTTCGGAGGAACGGCCATCGACGTCCTGGTTCTGCTGCTGACCGCGATCTTGCCGATCATCCTCTTCTTCCTCCTGATCTACGTCGCCGTGCGGCTCGCCATCCGCCACGAGCATCGCAATCGCGAGGACCGCTGAGGGCCGCCTGCTAGCATTTGCTGCGTCAACTCCCGATCTCGAGGAGCCACCCGCATGGAACTGTGGCTGATCATCCTGCTCATCGCCGTCGCGGTGATCGCCGTCTTCCTGATCTTCACGTACAACGCGCTCGTTCGGCTGCGCAACATGGTCGACGAGGCGTGGAACCAGATCAGCGTTCAGCTCAAGCGCCGGCATGACCTGATCCCGAACCTCGTCAACGCGGTCAAGGGCTACATGGACTTCGAGCAGGAGACCCTGACGCGGGTCATCGAGGCTCGGAGCGCGGCCGTGACCGCCCAGCAGGCGGGTCCGGCGAACGCCGGACAGGCCGCGCAGGCGGAGAACTTCCTGACCGGGGCCCTGCGCCAGCTGTTCGCCCTCGTCGAGAACTACCCCGACCTGAAGGCGAACCAGAACGTCCTCGAGCTCCAGGAGGAGCTGACGACGACGGAGAACCAGATCGGCTTCAGCCGACAGCACTACAACGCGACGGTCCGCGAGTTCAACACCTCGGTCCAGACGTTCCCGAACGTGCTCATCGCCGGCGTGTTCGGCTTCCGCGAGCGCGACTACTTCCAGATCGAGGAGGCCGACACCGCGGTGCCCGAGGTGAACCTGCGCACCACCTGACCTGAGACCGATGACCGCCTCGGCGCGCCCGGCGCCGACCACCTTCTATCGCGAGATCGATCGCAACCGGCGCCGGAGCTGGCTCCTCGTCGCCGTGGTGATCGTCGTGCTTGGGCTGCTCGGCGGCGCGATCGGCTACGCCACCGGATTCGGCTGGGGCGGGCTGGTGCTGGCGCTGGGGCTGGCGACGGCGATGAGCATCGGCTCCTGGTTCGCCGGCGACGCGCTCGTCATGGCCACGAGCGGCGCGCGAGAGATCGATCGGGCGCAGCCGGCCGAGCCGTTCACGCAGTTCGTCAACGTCGTCGAGGAGATGCGCCTGGCGGGCGGGCTGCCCCCGCCGCGGCTGTGGGTGATCGACGACTCGGCGCCGAATGCCTTCGCCACCGGCCGTGACCCGGAGCACGCCAGCGTGGCGGTCACGACCGGCCTCCTCGACAAGCTCGATCGCGAGCAGCTCCAGGGCGTCATCGGCCACGAGATGAGCCACATCGGCAACCTCGACATCCGGTTCACGCTGCTGGTGGGCGTGCTCGTCGGCGCGATCGCGCTGCTCGCCGACTGGTTCCTGCGCTTCACCTACTGGGGTGGCGGCCGCCGGAGCAGCAGCGACTCGGACCGCGGGGGTGGGGGAGCGGCTGCGCTGATCTTCGTACTCGCCATCGTCCTCGCCGTGCTGGCTCCGCTCATCGGCCGCCTCGTGCAGGCCGCGGTCAGCCGGACGCGCGAATCGCTGGCCGATGCGACCGCGGTCGAGCTGACCCGCAATCCCGTCGGACTGGCGCGCGCGCTGCGCACGATCAGCGACGACCGCGAGGTGCTCGAGGTCGCGAACCGGGCCACCCAGCACCTCTACATCGTCAACCCGATCAAGTCGTTCGAGGAGCGGGCGAAATCGCTGTGGGATACCCATCCGCCGATCGGCGATCGGATCCGCGCCCTCGAGAACATCGCCGGCCACATGGGGACGCCGCCGGCGCCCCGTTGACCGCCGCGCGCTCTCGATCGGTCGAGGCGGATTCACGCGGGACCGCGTTCGCGCTGCGTTCTCGCGGTGCATCGAGAACCCGTACGCGCAAGCCGCCCCCAGCCGCGCTGCTCCGGTGAGCCGGCCCTCGACACATCGCGGGAATCGCTCGCGGCGTCGCGCCCACGGCGAATCGCCGCGATCCTTTGCGAGCAGCGTCGCCCGGGAGCGCCGCGTGTTGCGACCGGCTGAAGGCATCGGTATTCTTGCGGCCGTTCCGACGACCCGCGAGCCGAGGTAGCTCAGTCGGTAGAGCACTGGACTGAAAATCCAGGTGTCGCCAGTTCGATCCTGGCCCTCGGCACCACCCGCATCGAGGGATGGGCGGTACAATCGGGCACAGAAGCGGGCGGAAGTGGCTCAGTTGGTAGAGCATCACCTTGCCAAGGTGAGGGTCGCGGGTTCGAGTCCCGTCTTCCGCTCCATTTTCTTGTCCTGCTGGTTGCTCCAGGGCCGACCTGCTAGCGTGAGGCGCGATCGGTGCCCCGTCGTCTAGTGGCAGGACAGCGGACTTTGGATCCGTTAACGGTCGTTCGAATCGACCCGGGGCAGCCAGCTGCAGCGACCGGTGGCGACGTGCCCGAGTGGTTCAGGGAGCGGTCTGCAAAACCGCGTACACGGGTTCGATTCCCGTCGTCGCCTCCACATTCTGAGCGTGAATCCGGCCTTTCGGGGCCGGAGAGTGAGAGTGACGCCAAGCTCGAGGTTTGCGCGGCCTGCCCGTCGGGATAGCGGCGGCTCTAGCTTGGTCGCTTGAAGTGCCCGCAGAAGTCGTCGTGCCGTAGCGCGACGGGATGGGAGGGCATTCGTACCCTCAGCAGCATCGCTCAGGGCGGATAGGATCTCGGCGATGAAGCGTGTACTGCCCGTAGCGCTCGTGCTGCTCTTGGCGGCCTGTGCCGGGGACGGCCGTGTTGAGATCTGGATGCATTGTGGTCCGGGCGCGGTGCTCCTCGAGCAAGCCGAGGACGGTTCCTGGGGCTATGAGGGCCGGGCTGCCGGTTCGTGGACCTTTGACGCGACGGACGTGCGTGAGCGGACTGAGGAGTGGAAGGCCTGGGGGAACGAGACCGTATCGGTGGTCGTGAAACCTGACGGCGATGGTTTCATTGCGATCGGGCCGGATGGGTCGAGGTGGAAGCTATTGAGATCCGAACGCCCACTGCTGAACGGGTGCGTCTGAGTGCCGCAATCAACGCGTCCTTGGCTAGCGGGGAGGGAAGGTGCGTCGGGAAAGCGGCGGCTTCCCAATGACCTCGAGCCTGCGGCGGTCGTTCCAATGAGGTACGCGTGCCTTTGCACTAGGGGCGCCGGCCATCCGACTCCCCCGCATCCTCTTCACGGTCGCAGCGCTCGTTGGGGCACGATCCGCAGCGATGTCGTTCGCTACCGCTCGGGCCACGCTCCCCCGTTGGTGACCGTCGTGCGCCCCGTGCGCGCAAGGGCGGCTGTCCGGCTGGTCACCTCGAGCTTCGCGTAGATATTCTCGAGATGCTTACGCACGGTGCCCGGGGAGATGTGCAGCCCGTCCGCGATGTTCTGGTTCGACTCCCCGTCGGCCAGCCGATCCATCACTTGCTGCTCGCGCTCCGAGAGTCGTCCCGGGGCCCGCTGGTCGAACGGCGCTGACCGGACGGCCGCGACCTGCCCAGCGAGGACCCGCCGGTCCTCATACAGCTCGAGCCAAGGTCGCACCGCGTCCAGGAGTGCCAGCTCACGGTCGGTGAATTCGCGGCCGGGCCGGAGCACCTCCAACTTCCAGTAGGACCCGCCGTGGCCATCCAACCGCATCATGGCCGATGGCGCGTCGGCGATGGCGGGGAGGAGCTGGTAGTTGAGCTGGTAGAGCGTGGTCCGCTGGAACGCCTTCCGGTCGACTATGTCATAGAGCCGGATCGCCGAGAAATGCGGCTGGCGCGTCCGCGCCGCATACGTGATGTAGGGGTTCTCCTCACTCCGGAGCGCCTCGACCAGGTCATCCGACGGTAGTGGATCCGGATCCCCCAGCATTGTCACGTGGAGCACTCGATGCGACGCGTCGAGGCGGGTGTACTTCGGCATCCCGTCGTCGATCAGGTGCGCGATCTGCAGCAGCAACTGCTCATCCTGGCGCTCCGGCGCGCGCAGCGCGACCCGGACCGCCCCCGCGAATTCGAGGACGGCTTCCAGGTCCGACCGCGACAGACGCGCCATCAGGCCCGAACGATACGACGAACATCGTATCGACACAACGGCCGGCCCAGCCGAGGCTGAGGACAGTCCCATCCGCCCCGCAGTTACAGGAGAATCACTGTGCGCAAGCTCAGTCTCATCATCGCTCTCGGCCTGCTCGTCCTGGCGTTTCCCGCGACGGCAGCGGCGCATAACCGAGCGCACATCAACCTGCCGACGGGCGAATGCATCGTCGTCGGCTCGGAAAAGTCCGTGACCCTGCCCGACGGGACACTCCTCGATCTCCGTCCGGAGACGCCTTGGAATGTGGCAGACGAGATCGGAACGGCCTTTGCCGCCGACGAGGGCAACTCCTTCCTGCAGAAGTTCGGCTGTCCCTAGCCGGTTGCCATCTCCAAGGTCGCGGCTCGTCGTCATCGCCTAGTCGCGTACGCATTGGAGCCGCCGCGAAGCCCGGCCATTACCCGCCTCCTGAGCTAGCAGGGAGGATCGGTGCGTCGGGACAGCGCCGGCTTTCCGATCGCCGGGATTGAACACTCTCGGCGCGCCGCGGCGCGCGCGTTGATCGTCGTCTGTGTGAGATTGCTCCGCAACGCTTGGGCGTATATCACCGGCCCCTGTTTCCGTTGCACCCCGGTCACCCCGATGCCGAAGCGCTTCCGAAATGGGCTTCCAACTACCTGATCGAATTGGACGAACGCATCGAGCGGTTGGAGGCGGTCCGCGCGTCGCTCTGATCAACTTGTGCGGAAGAGAAGCAGAGCGCCGGATAGATCCCCCCTAGCCCGAGCTCGAGGGCCATCCGACGCTCTGCTTTCGGACACGGCATCGCGCGTGCCACGGTTGGCCCGGCTACATTGGCGGCAGGCAAGATTGGCCGCTCGGCGGCGCAAGCTCGCAATGGGCGTGCCACCGTCGCCGCCACATTCCGAGCCGACCAGCGAAACGGCTCCCGTATGCGTTGCGCCATGGATGATGCAGCACGCGCGAGCCGAGAGGGTTATCGGATCGGATACGAGTCGGCGCTGATCGACGTTCGGAAGAAGCTCTCCGACATGCCCGACGCGCTGACGAAGATCGCCGACATGGAGGCCAGTCGAGCGTTGACACCGGAGGAATGGGAACGGATCAGGGCGAGCTGGGAGAGCCACCTCTAGAGGCGGGGTCGCGGATTCATGTCCAGTCGCCCCAGCCAAGCGGCCGGCGTGTCGAGGGCCGCGGCGACACGGCTGAGGACGCGAGGGCCCACCTGGCGAGCAAGCTGCGCGCTATGCGCCCGGAACCGAATGGATGACGGTAAGCCGCCAGTAATCGCCGCCGATAGCATCGGTATGAGCCGCCGCGAAGCCCGGCCATACCCGCCTCCTGAGCTAGCAGGGAGGATCGGTGCGTCGGGATAGCGCGGGTTCCGCAAGCTCACCGTCTCCGCCGGTCGAACCAGCTCAGAGCGCGCATCACGACGACGATGATTGCCGCGAGGATGGCGGCCGTGAGCCACACCCAGGGATCAGGCACGGGTACACCTACTCGGTAGTGGTGCCCCACGGTACAGCTGCCGCGAAGCCGGACGTGACGTGCGGCAGGTGGCCATCGCGCTCAAGCCTTTGCGTCGCCACCCTTGGACCCCCCGAGCTAGCAGGGAGGATCGGTGCGTCGGGATAGCGGCGGCTTCGTATGCTCAGCGCGTGGCGAGACCAACGAGGCGGTTGGTACGCCGCACAGGTGGGGCCCTCACCGGCATCGGAATCGCCGTAGCGTTGGACGGCCTCGGGCCTGAGATGGGGTCTCCAGCGACGACATCTGCCATCAACGAGATCCTGGCCCTGACCGCCTTGGGTGTCATTGCCGTCGTCTGGGCGATCTGGCTGTGGCCAAGGGCCGGCTAGCAAGACCGCTCGGCAAGTCGGATAGCGCTCTCTGGTAACCCGTTCAGTTAGAGGCCGTCGATGAGAGTTCTCATATCTCTCCTCTTCCTCGTCGCCGTGGCCCTCTCGGCCTGCGACGTGCCCAGTAGCGACTGCCCGAGTGGCACCGTGTACGACGCTGGGAGACGCCAGTGCACCGACGAGGGCCTTCTAAACCGATGAGCAGACCGAACGGCTGACCGTCCAATATGCCAGGGTCCGCGACGCCGTAGCGTCGGCTCGGAGCTGCCGCGAAGCCTCGTCATACCCGCCCGACTGGTCTCCAGGGTCGGATCAGTGTTCGAGGATAGCGGCGGCTTACGCTTCGTCCTCTTGATGGCTGAGCGACTCAATGGCCCGGCAATGCCAGCAATAGGAATCAGCCCTCGACATCCAGCCCATTCCGATGGTCCTGCGCCAGTCAACGGTCATCACCGATGAAGGTAGGCGTGTCCAAGTTCAGACGATGGGAGCCTTTCGCGCAACACCAAGTCACCTCCGCGGTCCGTCCATCGAGACTATGCCTAGCCGTGGGTCAGGTCGCCGAACAGTCGGAGGCGCGTTCCTTCCGAACGGATAGCGGCGGCTTCCGTATGCTCCTGGAAGTCATGGAAGGTCTGTGGTTTGATATCGGGATCGTCGGCTTCGCCGTGGCGCCGTTCGTTGTGATCCCCGCCGCGATCGGGGCGGCCGCGGGCCGGGATCTCAGGCCGCCGGCGCCTTGCGATCACGTTCCTTGCCATCGCGGCACTTGCAGTCATTGCTCCGCTTGTTGCGGGGCTCATGGTGGGGGCCACCGGGTACTGACGTCCTATGCAGCGCTGGTAGCAACGGATGGAAGCAACGCCGGCGAACGGAGCCCCGACACCCCGTCTGGCTGAACGCGGATCGCGGACACCGGCGAACGCTGGCGCGCGCTCCGGGGCCGACTCCAAGACCGCGTACACG
>CAWJOA010000003.1:0-17601 GCA_963844415.1 uncultured Chloroflexia bacterium | reverse complement strand
CCCGCAGGCGCCGCGCCGGGCCGTCCCGTTCCTGCGACGCTCGAACGATGGGCGCTGGCACCTCGGCGGCGCGGAGGACGAGGATGCGGGCGGGCCGATCGATCCCGACGCGCGGGTCGTTCCGGCCGCGTCGGACCGTCGCTGAGCGATGCGCATCATCCTGCGCAACTGGCACCTGAAGCTGTCGGCCGTCCTGCTGGCGACGGTCCTCTATACCGGGCTCGTCTTCTCCGGTTCGTTCACCGATTCCTCCGTCCAGGTCCGCGTGGAGCAGGCCAACGTCTCGCGCGACGTGTTCGTGCTCGGATCTGAGCCCGGCGTGGTCGACGTCACCTTTCGGGTCTCGAACAACGATGCGGGCAGCGTCACCGCCGATGACTTCGTCGTCAGCGTCGACATCAGCGCCTACGACCTCGAGCGTGCGCCGGAGCCGCAGCAACTGCCGCTGGAGTGGCGGAGCCTCAAGGATGGGGTCGAGATCCTCTCGGTCGTGCCGGACGAGGTCCGCGTCGAGGTGGATCGCATCGAGGTTCGCTCCGTGTCCGTCGAGGTGGATCGCGGGACGATCCCCGAGGGCATCGAGATCGACGAGCCGGTCGTCAGCGCCGAGACCGTCCAGGTCCGTGGCCCCGCCTCGGTCGTCAGCCTGGTGGACCGGGCCGTCGCAGCCGTCGAGATCCCTGCGTCCGGGATCAACGTGAACGAGCCGGTGCCGCTGACCCTGGTCGACATCGCCGGGCAGCCCGTCGGCGCCGGCCAGCTCGAGGTCGATCCGGAGATCGTGTCCGTCCAGATCGAGGTCCGTGCGGTCGAGACCGAGACGACGGTCGCGGTGCGTCCGAACATCGAGACCGGCGCGCCCGCTCCCGGCTTCGCGCTCGAGGAGATCGGGGTGGATCCGGCGTCCGTGACGATCGTCGGCCTGCCGGAGGTGCTCGCGGAGATCACCTCCGTCACCACGGAGCCGATCAACATCGACGGGGTCTCGGCGGACGAGACGTTCGAGGTCGAGCTACAGCTCCCCGAAGACGTCAGCCTGGCCGATGGCGAGCCGTCGTCGGTCACCGTGACCGCCACGATCGGCCCATCGGTCTCCAGCCGCACATTCGTCGTCGGCGTCGTCTGCACCGGGGCCGGAGACAACGCCTGCCTGCCGCGGGTCGACCAGATCGCGATCACGTTGAGCGGCACGGGCGAGGCGCTGTCCGCGCTGACGGCCGCGGACCTGACTCCGACGGTCGATGCCTCGGGTCTGGAGCCCGGCAACCACGACCTCGCGCCCGCGGTCAGCGGCCTGCCCGACGGCGTGGAGCTGGTCGGGATCAATCCCGCCACGGTGCCCGTCACGATCCAGGCGCCACAGCCGCCGCCGACTCCGACGCCGACTCCGGCGCCGTAGATGGCAGGACGCTTCGGGACCGACGGGATCCGCGGCCCTGTCGGCTCGGTCGTCGATGCCGAGCTGGCCTTGGCGCTCGGTCGCGCCGTCGGACACCGCCTGGGTGGATCCGGACGCAGCGTTCTCCTCGGTCGCGACACGAGGCGGTCCGGGGAGATGCTCTCCGCGGCCCTGGCCGCCGGGCTGACCTCGACCGGCACCGAGGCCGTCGACCTTGGGGTGGTGACGACGCCCTGCCTCGTGCACGCCAGCCTCGACCCTCGCCACGCGGCGGGCATCATGGTCTCGGCCTCCCACAACCCGGCGCCGGACAACGGCCTGAAGGTCGTCGTCGACGGGCGCAAGGCCGACGACGTGGTGGAGGCCGAGCTCGATGCGCTGATCGACGATCCCTCGACGATTCCTTCCCGGCCGAACGAGGAGCTCGGGCGGATCCGCGCCGATCGCGACGCTGTGGAGGCGCACATGCGCCACCTCGCCGAGATCGCGGGCGGCGCGTTCGAGGGACTGCGTCTCGGCATCGACTGCGCCAACGGATCGGCCAGCGACGTCGCGCCGGACCTGTTCCGGTCGCTCGGGGCGGAGGTGACCGTGCTGTTCGACGCCCCGAACGGGACGAACATCAACGAGGGAAGCGGATCGACCCATCCGGAACGCCTGGCGGAGACGGTCGCCGCAGCCGGCCTCGAGGTCGGTTTCGCCTTCGATGGCGACGCGGATCGGCTCATCGCGGTCGACGATCGCGGCGAGCTCGTGGACGGCGACGCGGTGATGGGAATCTGCGCGCTCGAGCGCCTGGCGGACGGCACGCTCCGAAACAGCATCCTGGTGGCGACCGTCATGAGCAACGGCGGCCTCGAGCGGGCGGTCCGAGCAGCTGGAGGGACGATGGTCAGGACCCCGGTCGGAGATCGCAACGTCCTCGAAGCGATGGAGCGCGAGGACGCGGTGCTCGGCGGCGAGCAGTCCGGCCACATCATCTTCCGAGACCGATCGACGACCGGAGACGGCCTGCTCACCGGGATCGAGCTCGTCCGTGCCGTCCGAGCTGCCGGCGTGCCCCTCTCCGAGCTGGTCGCCCGCATTCCGAGGTTGCCGCAGGTGGTGATAAACTCACCCGTCCGCCGCCTGGACGACTGGCAGGACGACGCCGAGTTCGTGGCCGCCGTCGAGCAAGCCACGGCTCAGATGGGGGATCGCGGACGGGTCCTCGTCCGCCCATCCGGCACCGAGCCCAAGATCCGGATCATGGTCGAGGGCGACGACGCCAGCGAGATCGATCGAGTCGCCCGCGAGCTTGCGACGCTCGCCGAGGCACGCCTGAACTAGCACTGCCGGTCGCGAGGAGGTCACATGTGCGGAATCGTCGGATACGTCGGTCCGCGCGACGCCGCGCCAATCCTGATCGAGGGTCTGCGCCGGCTCGAGTACCGCGGGTACGACTCGGCCGGGATCGCGATCCGGACCGATGACGGTGGCGTCTTCATCGAGAAGAAGGCCGGCAAGCTCACCAACCTGACCGATCATCTCAACGGCGACAGCCCTCCCGGCCATCCCGGCATCGGCCACACGCGCTGGGCCACCCACGGACCGCCGAACGACGCGAACGCGCACCCGCATACCGACTGCACCGGCAAGCTGGCCCTCATCCACAACGGCATCATCGAGAACTACGCCGAGATCAAGGTGCGGCTCGCGGCCGAGGGGCATCGGTTCAGCTCCGACACCGACACCGAGGTCCTCGCCCACCTCATCGAGACGAAGTACGCCGGCGATCTCGTCGAGGCCGTCCGGTTGGCGCTCCTTGACGTGCGCGGCGCGTATGCGATCGGCGTCATGCACACCGACCACCCGGACCGGATCGTCGGAGCGCGGATGAACGTGCCGCTCATCGTCGGCATCGGCGACGGAGAGGGCTTCCTCGCCAGCGATGTGCCGGCGATCCTCGAGCACACGAAGAAGGTCGTGATCCTCGACGAGGGCGACATCGCGGACGTGACGCCCGACGGCACGCGGATCCTGTCGCTCGACGGCACCGAGCAGCGACGCGAGGTGACGGAGATCCACTGGAACATCGAGGCCGCCGAGAAGGGCGGCTTCGCGCACTTCACGCTCAAGGAGATCTACGAGCAGCCGCATGCGATCCAGGAGTCCCTCCGAGGCCGCGTCGACCCGGAGGGCATCGTGTCGTTGCCGGAGCTGGACGCCATCGACGATCGGCTGGCACGGGTCGAACGGGTCTACGTCGTCGGCTGCGGCACCGCCAGCTACGCGGCCCATGTCGCGGCCTACCTGATCCAGGACTGGGTCGAACTGCCGGCCACCATGCAGGTTGGCTCGGAGATGCGATACAGCCCACCGCCGATTGACGACCGCACGCTCGTCATCGGCGTCAGCCAGTCGGGCGAGACGGCCGATACGCTTGCTCCGCTGCGCCTCGCCGAGGAGCGTGGCGCGACGGTGGTGGTCGTGACGAACGTCGTCGGCAGCGCGATCACCCGCGAGGCCGACGCGGTCATCTACCTGCAGGCGGGCCCGGAGGTGGCGGTGGCGAGCACGAAGGCGTTCGTGACCCAGGTGCTCGTGCTGCAGATGCTCGCGCTGCACCTCGCGCGTCGGCGGGGGACCCTCAGCGAGAGCCGCCTGCGGGCGTACGGCCAGGCTCTCCGCAGTCTCCCGCGCCTCGCGGCCGAGACGCTGCGCCTGGCGCCGGAGATCAAGAAGCTCGCGCAGCGCTACAGCCGGGTACGCGACTTCATCTACATCGGACGCGGCGTGGGCTTCCCGATCGCCATGGAGGGCGCCCTGAAGCTCAAGGAGCTCAGCTATGTGCATGCCGAGGGCTACGCTGCCGGAGAGCTGAAGCACGGGCCGATCGCCCTCCTCGACCCGGACACTCCGCTCGTCGCGATCGCGACCGCCGGCGCGGTTTACGAGAAGGTGGTGAGCAACGTCGCAGAGGCACGCGCTCGCTCGGCGCCGATCATCGCCATCGCCACCGCGGGCGACGATCAGATCGACCGCTACGCGCACGATGTGCTGTACGTGCCCGAGACGCCGGAGCCGATCAGCCCGGTCATCGCCGTGCTGCCGCTCCAGCTCCTCGCGTATGAGGTCGCCGTGGCCCGCGGGACGGACGTCGACCAGCCTCGAAACCTCGCCAAGTCCGTCACGGTCGAGTAAGGCGGACAGGGCCGCATGAGCCGACACGAGATCGGGATCGACCTGATCGACATCGAGCGCATCGTTCACGTGCTCGGTCGCTTTCCCGACCGCTTCCGTCACCGCGTGCTCACCGAGCGCGAGCGACGATACGTTGGCCGTCGCGTGGAGCGCATCGCCGGTCGCTGGGCGGCGAAGGAGGCGATCAGCAAGGTCCTCGGGCTCGGGGTGCGTGGGGTCGGCTGGCGCGAGATCGAGATCCTGCCCAACCCGGCCGGCGCCCCGCAGGTGTACCTGCACGGCCGGGCGGCCCGCCGCGCGGAGACCCTGGATCTCGACGACGTGACGGTCTCGATCTCGCACGAGCGCAACATGGCCGTGGCGGTGGCAGTCGCCCACCGCCGTCATTCCTGACGATCGTGGCCACCGCAGCCCGATCGATCACGCAGCGATGGGTCGCGCGCAACCTCCCGCCCCGTCCCGAGGGTGCGCACAAGGGCGATTTTGGTCGCGTGCTGGTGGTCGCCGGCTCGATCGAGTTCCCGGGCGCCGCCCTGCTCGCCGGTCTCGCGGCGATGCGAGCCGGCGCCGGCCTCGTCCGCGTCGCGGCGGCCGAGTCGGTGGTGGCCAGGCTGTCGTCGGCAATCCCAGAGCTGACCTGGTCCGCGCTCGACGAGGAAGCCCCCGGGCTCATCGCTCCGGCTGGCTGGCGCCGGGCGGCCACAGAAGCGGCAGCGCACGACGCGGCCGTCATCGGGCCAGGACTTGGTCGCCAGCACCGACGCACCCGACAGCTCATCGCGTCGCTGCGGGTGCCTGCGGTCGTGGATGCCGACGGTCTGAACGCGCTGGCCGAGACGTCGCGCTGGTGGCAGGGCCTGCGCGGGCCGATGATCCTGACGCCCCATCCCGGCGAGTTCGCGCGGCTCACCGGGGAGGCCGCGCCCGACACGGATGACGACGATGGGCGCGCGGCCGCGGCCGTCGCGGCGGCGGCAAGCTGGGGTCAGGTGGTCGTGCTGAAGGGCGCGCGAAGCGTGATTGCCGATCCCGATGGCGAGGTGCTGCGATCCGACGTCGCGACGCCCGCCCTGGCCACGGCGGGCAGCGGCGACGTGCTGGCCGGGGTCATCGGGGCCTTCCTGGCCGCGGGGGCCACACCGATGGTCGCCGCAGCCTGCGGCGTAGCCGTCCACGGCGCCGCCGGCCTGCTGGCGGCCGGCCGGATCGGAAGCGCCGGGACGATGGCGCGCGATCTGGCGGGCCTCCTTCCGGCGGCGATCGCCCAGCTGCGCGGGGAGCGGATCGGATGACGGCTGCCCGCAGTCCACACCGGGCCTGGGTCGAGATCGATCACGTCGCCATCCGCTCCAACGTTGCCGTACTGCGTGCCCGCGCTCCCGGCTCCGAGGTCATCGCGGTCGTCAAGGCGAACGCCTACGGTCACGGCGACGTGGCCGTGGCGCGCACGCTCGTCGCCGCCGGCGTCGAGCGTCTGGCCGTCGCGACCGTCGACGAGGGGCTCCGCCTCCGCGACGCCGGCATCGCGGCGCCGATCATCGTGCTCTGGGGCATCGGTCCGGCTGAGGCACCGGTCGTGGTCGAAGCGCGGCTCGAGCCGATCGTGTACGACGCCCGTTCGATCGAGCTGCTCGAGGCGGCCGGGGTCGAGCAGCCGATCCGCGTTCACCTGAAGGTCGATACCGGCCTCGGACGCCAGGGCGCCGCTCCCGACGAGGCGGTCGAGCTCGCCGCGCGGATTGACGCAAGCGATCGGCTCGTGCTGGCGGGCACGATGAGCCACCTGGCCGTGCCGGGCGAGGACGATGCCTACACCGATGTCCAGCTCCTCCGACTCGCGCGGGTGCTCGACACGATGCGATCGGCCGGGATCGACCCCGGGCTCGTCCATGTCAGCGCCACCGGCGGACTCCTGGCGGGCGCCACCGATGCCACGCATGCCATCCGGCCGGGCCTCGCCCTCTATGGCCTCCAGCCGTCCTGGGCGGCCGACCTGCCGGGCGCGCTCAGGCCCGCGCTGAGCCTGAAGGCCCTCCCATTGCGAATCTTCGACCTACCGGCCGGCGAGGCCATCGGCTACGGGCTGCGCTACCGGACGGAGCGCGATACGCGGATCGCCACGCTCGGCATCGGCTATGGAGACGGATGGCCGCGCGTGCATGCCAACAACGGCTTCGCCCTCGTCCGTGGGCAGCGCGCCCCGATCGTCGGCGCAATCAGCATGGACGGCCTGACCGTCGATGTGGGCGAGGTGCCTGGTGTAACCTACGGCGACGAATTCGTGCTCATCGGCGAGCAGGAGGGGGAGCGGATCACCGCGGACGAGGTCGCCGAGGAGCGCCGAACGATCAACTACGAGGTCACCACCGCGCTGCGCGAGCGGCTTCCGCGGCTCCACCTCGGGGCCGACTGAGGACACGGGCGCGCGGCCGGAGCACAAGGGCGCGCCATGGCAGAACCGACCGAGATCGACGTCTGGCAGGGGGACATCGCAGAGCTCGAGGTGGACGCCGTGGTGGTGGCGGCCAGCGAGTCGTTGTTCATGACGGCAGGCGCTGCCACCGGAGTGAAGCGGCGCGCCGGCGACGAGGTCGAGCGCGCGGCCGTTGAGCAGGGACCGATCGCCCCCGGCATGGCGGTTGCGACGTACGGCGGCGACCTATCCGCCCCCTATGTCATTCACGCCGTCGCCGTCGGCCATGACCGCGTCGCCGATCCGCACACGCTCGAGGCGGCCGTCCGAGCGGCGCTCGGCTTCGCCGAGCCGCTCCAGCTGCGTCGGGTCGCCATCGCGCTGCTCGGCATCGAGCACGGGGCCTTCGCGCCGTCCGAGGCCGCCGCCCTGCTAGTGCCTGCCGTCATCGAAGCCACGCGGTCGACGCCCGTCGAATCCGTGGTGCTGGCCGCCTCGCATGCCTCGGAGGTGAAAGCCCTGAGCGACGCCCTGCGCGCCGCCCGCGCCGGCGCCACCGTGTCGTGAGCGCCGACGCGGCGCGCCGGCTTGCGATCGCGCTCGAGCGCCGCGGGCTCGCCGTGCCGGGCCGGCTGCTCGCCGACGCGCATCGGCCGCTCGCACCGCTGCTGAGCGACCTGTCGGCCGCCTTCGGTCCGCTCCTGTCTCGAGCCGGACGCCCGGGCGCCGACATCGCCACCCTGCTCGACGATCCGACCGGCCTCGACGGGCTCGTCGAGGAGCTCGAACCACGACCGCGCCGGGGGCCGCGTGCCGACTCCCGCTGAGCTTCTCGAACGCCTCATCAACTTCGTCGGCGAAGTCCTCGGTTCGTCGTCCCTCAGGCTCGAAGTCGGTCCTACGCTCATTGTGCTCGGCGTCCTCCTCGTCCTCCTGCAGCTCGTGGCTCGGCCGATCAGCCGGTGGCAGACGAGCGACGCGGGCGGCCTTGCCGCCATCGGGCGAGCCATGGCATTGGCCGCGGAGGCGGGGACCGATGCCGTCGTCGTCCTGGGCGGTGCCGGGATCGCACGCTCGACCGACTCACTCGCGCGACTCCAGACGTTGGCCGCGCTACCGCTGCTCGGGCACGTGGCGCGTGCGGCCGCACGGAGCGGGGTCCCACTCCGCGTGCTCGTCAACGACCCGCTGGCGGGCGTGGCGGCCGATGCGGCCCTCGATACCGCCCACCGTCGCACGGCCACGCTCGAGCGGCTGGCGCGTTCCCGCATCGTCGTTGCCGGGGAGGGCCGTCCGGCGTTGAGCGGGCTCGCGATGACCGCGCGTGCCCGCCCGGCGGCGGCGCTAGCCCTTGGCAGCATGCGCGAGGACGGGACGCTGCTGCTCGAGGGACTGAAGAATGGCGGTGGATCGCTCAGCGCCGGGACGGCTGAGGCCGCCCAGGCACCGGCAGCCCTTCTGGCCGGTGGCGGGGTGCTGCTCGGACCGGAGCTGTTCACCGCCGCCGCGGACCTGCGCGCGGACCCGAACGAACGGACGATGGTGATGGCAGCGAATCGGCTGCTGCTGGCGGCGCTCGCCGTGCTCGCCGTGGGCAGCGTGCTGTCCCTGGCGGGCGTCATCGAGCCGACCGACCTGCTGCTGGGGATCGGGGGTCCGTGAGGCGTCCGACCATCCCGGCGCTCGTCATCGCGGTCGGGGTGCTCGTGCTCGCCGACTTCCTGGTCGTCAACGACTCGCTCGGTGACCTTGCGGGGGTGGCCATCGATGCGGCGATCGTCGTCGCGGCGGGCGCGGCGCTCGCTGGAGTCGGGGCGCTCGCGGCGCGTCGCGCGAACGACGTGTGGCGCCGCCGCGGAGACCCGCTCGGTGCGGGGCTCCTCCTCGCAGGCATGGCCGCGGTCCTCATCGCCGGCCTGCGACCCGGCGCCGGAGGCGCTTCGGACCCCGCGGTCGGCTGGATCGTCAGCGCGCTGATGCTCCCGATCGGCGCGACGCTCTTCGGACTGCTGTTCGTGACGACGCTTTCGGCGGCGCGTCGCTCAGTCGACACGGGGGGCCGCGAGGCGATCGTGCTCGTCGGCGCGGCGGTCGTCCTGCTGATCCTGCTGGTGCCGATCGGCGGCACCGTGGGGGACGCCCTCGCGGCCGTGGCCGATTGGGCGCTGGAAGTCCCGATCGGAGCCGTCTTCCGCGGCATTCTCATCGGTGTTGCCGTCCTGGTCGCCGTCTTCGGCGCGCGCACGCTCCTTGGCATCGGCTCGACCGATGAATGACCTCACGCGACGCGCGCCGTGGCTGTGGCGGGCGCTGCTGCTGCTCGCGCTGGCGCTCGCGCTGCTGCCGACGACCGACCTGCTTCGCCTGGCCGGCTCGCTCGATGCGGCCGACGGGATGGTCGAGATCGTGGACGAACTGCCACCTGAGTCGCTCGTGCTGGTGGGCTTCGACCCGGACCTGGGCACGTACGCCGAGATTCGCCCCACGGTCCGCACGCTTCTTGCCGACCTCCTCGAGCACGACGCGCGCCTCGTCTTCGTCAGCCTGACCCCCGAGGGGCGAGCGTTGGCGATCGCCGAACGAGCTCGACTGTTGGCATCCGACGTGGCGCCCGAGCGCCTGTTGGACATCGGCTTCATCCCCGGCGCCGAGGCCGCGATCGTCAACCTCGCACGCGCGATCGGAGGCAGCGACGACGCATTGGTGGCCGAGCTGCCGGATCAGCCGCTCGCGCTCGGGCTGGTCGTCGGTGGCAACGATCTGGGACCGCGAAGCTGGGTCGAGCAGTTCGAACCGCGGGTCGCTGGGGTGGAGCTCGTCGCGATCGCCCCGACGGTCCTGCTTCCGGAGCTGACCCCGTACCTCGAGAGCGGCCAGCTGCGTGCGCTCCTCGCGACGCCGCGTGACGGCGCCGCCTACCGCGCGTCGGTGACGCCGACCCCTCTCGGCGAGTTCGGGGGCCCAGCTCCCCTTGCGGTGCTCGTCGGGGTGCTGGTTGCGGTGGCGGTGCTGGGCATCGCGGTTGTCTCGCGTCTCGGCGACGCGCTCCGATCGTCTCGTGGGCGTGAGCCGGCGTGAACGGCCTCTTCGGCGCCGAGCCGATCGACCAGCTTGCGACGTGGGTTGCCGCGCTGGCGACGCTCGTCGTGCTCGGAGGCATGCTCGGCGAGCGGCGCCTCTTCGCGTGGTCGCAGCATCTCCTGGCCGGGTTGGCGACGGGCTACCTCGCCCTCCTCGCCATCACCGAGGTCATCGTGCCCCGGCTCGTCGAGCCGCTGGCCGCAGATCCGGGCGGGCGGCCCGAGCTGGTGGTGGGGCTTGGCCTGGTCGCCGTCACGGCGGCCACGCCCTGGCTCCCACGCGTCGTCGGAGCGGTGCCGCTGTCGATTGCCATCGGGGCGCTGGCTGCGTTCGCGCTTGGCGGCGCCATCGTCGGAACCCTCCTCCCGCAGCTCGCGGCCGCGGTCGCCCGGACGGAGCCCGACCTGGTCGCGACCGCGGCGAGTGCCGGCGCGGCCGTCGTGACCGGCCTCGTCGTCGTCGGGTTTCTTCACGGGTCGCCGCGCGGCCGAATCCTCGGTGCGGCCGCAAGCGGTGGACGCTGGCTGATGCTCGCGGGAATCGGTGGCTGGCTCGGCTATCTCCTGCTCTCGCGCCTGGTGCTCCTCATCGACCGCCTCGCCTTCCTGCTCGGCGACTGGCTCGGGCTGCTGTCATGACGGCATCGGTCTCGACCGAGCTTGCCCTCCTCGTCGACGTCGGCTCCGCATGGGCCAAGGCGGGCGTCGTCGGACGGGCACGAGGTCGATGGCGCATCGTGGCGCACGCTTCGCAGCCCACATCGTGGGGTGCGACTGAGCTCAGGCGGCAGCTGGTCGAGCAGTTGGAGGCGTCCGGCGATCCGCGGCTGGCCGGCCGATACGAGGGCCTGCTGAGCACCGCGAACCGGATTGAGTGTCACACCGCACGCCAGGTTGGCCGGCTCGCCGTCGTCGCGGTGTCGCGCGAGCTCTCAGGCGGCGCCGCCCGCAGGGCCGCGGAGGCCGCCGGTTGGGAGGTCGCCGACGTGGTCACGCTCGACGACGGACGATCCCTGGCCGAGCGCCTCGCGCTCCTCCAGTCGATCGAGGTCGATGCGTGGCTGCTGGCCGGCAGCTTCGATGACGCCAGCAGCCCGCGGGCACTGGAGGCGGCCGGCCTGGTCGCGGCCGCGCGTCCGGTCGACGGCGGCGCGGTCGTGTGGGCCGGCTCCGCGCGCCTGGCCGACCAGGTTGCCGCGCTGTTCGAGCCTGGCGCGGTGGCGGCCGTCGGCAACGCTAGGCCGACTCCTCATCGCGAGGAGGGGGGAGAGCTGCGGGAGCATCTCCAGGGACTGCTCCGCGACACGGTCGCTCAGGAGGATCAGGCGCACCTCTCCGCTGCCACGCTGCCGCGCGCCGTCTCGGCAATCGCCGCGGCAGGCGCCCTCCGAGTCCTCGCGGTCGACCTGGGCGCCCGCGGCGCGATCCGGGCGCTTGCAGAGCCGGACGGCACGGTCGCGTCCCGGTTGCACTCGTCCGGCGGCCTGGCAGGCATCGCGCGCGTGGCCGGTGCGGCGGGGCGAGTTGCTCGGCAGGCCCCGGACGCGGGCGACGAAGCTGCCGTGGCTGACCTCATGCAGACGATCCGCGCGCGCCCCGAGACGCTCCCTCAGACCGTGGAGGACGTCGCCGGGCTGCAGGCGGCCGCGCGGATCCTGCTGGCCGCGATGTTCGACGACGACCCGGTCGGACCGGTCGACCTGCTCATCGGTGCCGGGCGATCGATCGCCGGCGCGCCGAAACCGGCACAGGCGGCTCGGATGCTGCTCGATGGCGTGCGTCCGATCGGTGTCACCCAGCTCGCGGTCGACTCGGCCTCGATCCTTGGGCCTCTCGGCTCGCTGCCGGATGGCGAGCTGACCGAGGGCATCGAGCTCCTCGGAGACGACGTGCTGACAGCCCTGGGCACCTCGGTGGTCACTCGCGGAGGCAGCCCGGGTCAGCTCGCGATGCGCGTGACGGTGCACCGCGCCGGCTGGCCGACCCCCGTACCCGATGACGTGCGGGTCGGGCAGGTGCAGGTCGTGCCCCTCGCACGCGGTCAGGAAGCGGAGCTCGTCATCGAGCTCGGACCGGGGGTTGGCCTCGGCGCGAGCCGGCGGTCGCCGCGGATCACCGCCCGGGCCATGGGTGGGTCGGTCGGACTCATTCTCGATGCCCGAGGCGCGCCGATCCCGCTGCCGAGGCGGGCCGATGACCGACGCGTCGTCCTTGCCGGGTGGCGCGATGCGTTCGAACGTGAGGGTGAGGCGGGCCGTTGAGCGTCATCCACCGGGTCAGGCTTCCAGTTGGGGCATCCACGCTTGTCGAGAACGGCCACCGCGTGGAGCCGGCCGAGGTGCTCGCGACTCGTCGGGCGGTCGAGGGGGGCGTCACGGTGCAGGTCGCGGCACGCCTGCGGCGCGGGCCGGCCGAGGCGGCCGGTCTGCTGGAGGCACGTCCCGGGGCCTTCCTCGCGGCCGGAGACCGCTTCGCGGCGGATGGCCGTGGACGAGAGGTGTTGGCCCCGATGGCCTGCGTCTTCCTCGGGTACGACGCCGATGACGGCACGGCGCTCGTCGCGCCGCTGGGTGGCGAGCAACCGATCCTCGGGCACGTCCGCGGCGAGGTCGAGTCGGTAACGCGCGACGCCATCGAGATCCGGGTCGCGGGCGCGCTCGTTGCGGGCGTCGGAGGCAGTGGCAACGCGGTGCATGGGGGTCTGCTGATGGGCGTCCGCGACCCCGCCGAGGAGCTGAGGGCCGGGGCGATCGACGTCGGCGCGACCGGCCGGATCGTCGTCGGCGGGTCGCGCGCTTCCGCGGAGACGCTGACGCGGGCGCGCGCGATGGGAGTCGCTGGGATCGTGCTGGGCGGCGCGCTCGAAAAGGAGCTGAGCGACTTCCAGGCGACCCAGGCTCGACGTCGTGAGATGGGAGGAGTCGCGGGCGACTTCGCCGTCGTGGTGGTCGAGGGCTACGGGAAGGTCGGGATGGATGCCCAGCTGTTCGAGTGGTTCCGCGCACACGCCGGGCACATGGCCAGCCTCTTCGGGGATGCCGCGCGCCTCTACGTTTACGACGCCGATCCGCCGCCGGCGCGCCGCGTCCTGCCACGCCCCGGGAATCGGGTCGTGGCCTATCGACGGCCCTACGCCGGGGTCGCGGGCGAGCTGCAGCGTGTCCTCGACGGGCCCTACGCGACGCCCGGCGGCGTTGCAGCGCGATCGGGGATCGTCCGCTTCGACGACGGCCGCACGGCGGTCGTCCCGCTCGCCAATCTGTCCGCGCTCGAGCGCCGGGACGCCTGAGTCCCGGCGCCCCGCTGACCCCCTTATCCTGTCAGGCATGGAGCGAACTACGGCGGCGACGGCACAGGGCGAGCTTCGCAGCGACGGCGTTCCGGCGACGCGTGCGATCGGCCGAGCGCTGGGGCGCGAGGCGCGACCTGGCACGTTCATCGCCCTGATCGGCGAGCTCGGCGCGGGAAAGACGCAGCTCGCCAAGGGCGTTGCCGAGGGCCTCGAGGTGCCGACCGTCGTGAACAGCCCGACGTTTGTGCTGATGAACGAGCATGTCGGCCGGCTGCGCCTGTACCACGTCGACGCCTACCGCCTGGCGCAGCCCGAAGAGGCGGTGGACGCCGGCCTGATCGAGGAACGTCAGTCCGATGGGGTGGTCGTTGTCGAATGGGCCGATCGGCTCGAAGGATGGCTCCCGGCCGATCGGCTCGAGATCACGATCACCGGCGAAGTCGCCGACGCGTCCGTTCGGACCCTGCGATGGACCGCGAGCGGCACCGTGCACGCGCACCTGGCCGATGCCGCCCTGGATTCACGATGATCGTCGCGATCGAGGCCGCATCGACCGATCTGTCGCTCGCGATCGCCGATCCAGACGGTGGAACCATCGCCGACGATGCCTGGACCTCGTCTCGCCGCCAGTCGGCCGAGCTGCTGCCGCGGCTCCAGGCTCTGCTCGCCGCCCGGGATCGCGAGCTCGTGCAGCTCTCGGCGATCGGTGTCGGAAGCGGACCGGGTTCCTTTACTGGCCTGCGCGTGGCGATGGCCTTGGCCAAGGGCCTGGCCGTGGCGCTTGGGCGCCCGATCGTGGCCGTGCCGAGCTTGGCCGCCTGGCTTGAAGCCGACCCGACGGCTGACGTCGCCGTCGCCCGGGCCGGGGCTCGCGACGCGTACGTCCAACCCCGCGGCGGTGACGGCCCGTTGATCGTCGACCGTGACGCGCTTGCCGAGCGCTTCGACGGCCTGAGCGTGGTGGCTCCGTCCGAGCTCGCAGAGGCCTTCGGGATCGAGCGCGCTCACGCTCCCCGCGGCGCGGCCGCCGTCGCGCGCGCGACCGCGGCGCGCCTCGCCGTCGACCCGAGTGGCGACGACCTGCGAACCGTCGAGCCGATCTACCTGCGTGCACCCCGAGGCGTCACGACCGAGACCGAGGGTGAGGTGCGATGGCTCTGACCGCGCGCGTCGTCGTCGACCCGATGCGGATCGAGGACGTCCCAGCCGTCCACGAGATCGAGCGTCTCAGCTTCCGGACGCCGTGGCCGTCGTACGCCTTCGAGCAGGAGCTGCGCGGCAACCGGCTGGCGCGATACGTCGTGGCGCGGGCGGGGGACGCGATCGTCGGCTTCGCCGGCCTCTGGCTCATGGTGGACGATGCGCACATCACGACCTTCAGCGTGCATCCCGATTGGCGCCGCCAGGGAATCGGGCGGCAGCTGCTGCTCAACCTCGTCGAGCTCTCGCGGGCGATCGGGGCGCGACGGATGACGCTCGAGGTCCGGGCGTCGAACGAGGCCGCCCAGGCGCTGTATCGGTCCTTCGGGTTCGACGTGGCCGGACGGCGACCGCGGTACTACAGCGATGATGGCGAGGATGCGCTGGTCATGACCACGCCGGCACTGACGGACGCCCGCATGCGCCAGGCCGTCGCAAGCGAGCGCAAGCGGCTCGCCGGATGATCGCCACCCGCATCCTGGCGATCGAGTCATCCTGCGACGAGACGGGTGTGGCGGTCGTCGTCGGTGGGCGCCGGATCGAGGCGAACCAGGTGGCCAGCCAGGTCGCGCTCCATGCGACGACCGGGGGGATCGTGCCGGAGGTGGCGGCGCGCCAGCAGCTGCGCTGGATCGTGCCGACGCTCGAGATGGCGATGTCCGAGGCGAAGGCCGATTGGGCCGACCTCGATGCCGTGGCTGTCACGTACGGCCCGGGGCTCATCGGATCCCTGCTCGTCGGCGTGAATTTTGCGAAGGCGCTCGCGGTGGCCCACGACGTGCCGCTGATCGGTGTGAACCACATCGAGGGCCACATCTACGCGAACTGGCTGACCGATGCGCTCCCGGACGAGCCGCTCCCGCCCGAGCCGGCCTTTCCGCTCCTCTGCCTCGTCGTCAGTGGCGGGCACACGCAGCTCATCCTGATGCACGATCACGGTCGCTACACGCTCCTCGGCCAGACCGTCGACGATGCGGCCGGCGAGGCCTTCGACAAGGTCGGACGGCTGCTCGAGCTGCCCTATCCGGGCGGACCGGCGATCTCGGCGGCGGCCGAGGGCGCGGCTCCCGCGACCCGGTTTCCCCGAGCGAAGACCGATGGGGCCTACGACTTCAGCTTCTCCGGCCTGAAAACGGCGGTCCTGCGCGAGGTCGCCGGTTATCGCGAACGAGGCGAGGCGATCCCCGTCGATGGGCTGGCCGCCGCGTTCGAGGAGGCCGTCGTCGATGCGCTGGCCACGAAGACGGTTGCCGCCGCTCGCGATCACGGCGTGGCGGCCGTCGCGCTGGGCGGCGGAGTGGCCGCCAATCGCGCGTTACGGGCGACGATCGGCGAGCGCCTGTCGGCAGACGGGCTGCCGCTGCTCGTTCCGCCGCCGGCGTGGTGCACCGACAACGGGGCGATGATCGGCGCCGCCGCGGCGTTCCGGCTCGCGGCGGGGGATCGCTCCGGCGCCGATCTCGAGGCGATCCCGAACCTGGCGTTGCCGTGGCTCGTTCCGGCGTGACGGATCCGCTCGCGCCGGAACGCCTCCAGCCGCCGACCCCGGGGCAGCTCCGCCGGCTCATGGGGGCCGAGCGGCTTCGACCGCGAAAGAGCCTCTCGCAGCACTTCCTGACCGATCCGGGCGCGCTCGACGCGATCGTCGAGGCCGCCGAGCTTCAACGCGGCGACCGAGTCGTCGAGGTCGGGCCGGGGCTGGGTGTCCTGACGCGAAGGCTGCTGGCGGCGGGAGCATCGGTCATTGCCGTCGAGCTGGACGCGAGGCTGGCGGACTGGCTGCGCCGGGAGCTGGGGGAGGTGGAGGGCTTCGAGCTGATCGAGGCCGACGCGCTCTCGCTCCATCCGCGGGACCTCTTCCCCGGCGAGCCGTTCAAGGTGGTGGCCAACATCCCGTACCACATCACCAGCCCGCTGCTCCACGCCTTCCTCGAGGGCGAGCGGCCGCCGGACCTGATGGTCGTGCTGGTGCAGCTGGAGGTCGCGGAACGGGTCGCGGCGGCCCCCGGGCGCATGAGCTACCTCTCGGTCTTTGCCCAGAACGTTGCCAGCACCGACGTTGTCGTGCGGGTGCCCGCCGACGCCTTCGAGCCCGCGCCGGACGTTGACTCCGCCGTGCTCCGGCTGCGACGCCGGCCCGAACCGGTCGTCCCGGTCGGCGACGGTCGTGAGCCGTTCTACCGCGTCGTGCAGGCCGGGTTCCGCCAGCGGCGCAAGCAGATCCACAACGGCTTGGTGCGCGAGCTACCAGCCTCGCGGGAGGACGTCTCCGTCGCGCTCGAGCGGTGCGGCGTCGACGGCGAGCGGCGGCCGCAGACGCTCAACATTCGTGAGTGGGCATGCCTGGCCTCGGCGTTGGGAGGTTCCGAGTGACGCCGCTCCGCCTCGAGGCGCCGGCGAAGCTCAACCTCTCGCTCGAGGTCGTCGGACGCCGCGACGATGGCCTGCATCTTCTCGACAGTGAGCTCGTCCTGCTGGAGCTGGCCGATCGGCTCCTGCTGCTTCCGGGGTGCAGCGGGCTACGCGTCGAGGGCGACGTTGGCAGCGACGTGCCAGTCGACGCGCGGAACCTCGCGTGGCGCGGACTCCGGGCTGGCCTCGGCCAGGCGCCGGACCTCGTCTGCCTCACCCTCGATAAGCGGATTCCGGCGGCCGCCGGGCTCGGCGGCGGATCGTCGGACGCGGCAGCGGCCTGGCGGCTGGGGCGTGCTTCCCGTGGGGTGACGGCAAGCGCCGACTCGGAGGAGCTGGTTGGGCTGTCGAGCATCGGGGCGGACGTGCCGTTCTTCGCGGCTGAGGCCGCCGCCGCCCGGGTCGGCGGCATCGGAGAGCGCGTCGAGGCGGTCTCTGCGCCGATCCGGCACGTCGTCCTCCTGCATCCGACGTTCGGGCTGTCGACGGCCGACGTCTTTGCCGAGCTGCGAAGCGACGAATGGGGACGCGGTTCAAACGACCTGCTGCCCGCCGCTCGGCGGCTGCGGCCCGAGCTCGATGCGCTGTTTGCGCTGGTGGGCAGAGCGGGCGGCCAGCCCCG
>CAWJOA010000002.1:0-16203 GCA_963844415.1 uncultured Chloroflexia bacterium | reverse complement strand
AGAGGCAGTATATCACCTCAAACCGCTTCGTCAAGCGAAGCGCTCCGGAGGCCGCAGCCCTATTCGAGACCTCGGCGCCGGAGGGCGCCAACGAGCCAGCTCGCGACCTTGCCGCCGTGAGCGAGAGCGGCGACGTCGTGCTTGACGCCCCATGCAGCGATCGCCTGCTTGGCCTCGGGCAGCTCGAGAATCTCGTCCAGGCCGAAGTCGTCGGCGCCTTCGAGAATCGGCCGTAAGCCATCCGCCAGCTGGTCGATCGCCCGATCGGATGCCCCTTGGTACGGCTCGTTCGTCACTGATTCAGTCTAGGCCAGCGTCTGCGGGACCAGGGTCGTCCCGGCCCGCGGCACCACGTCTGCACAGGGCAGCGGCGAGCCGGTGCGCCTGCGGTGGTCGCAGACGACGGCAGGAACCGAACACGGAGGTGAATCCAATGCCAACCACGCAGGGCACTCGGGCGGACATCATCGATGCGGCCCGGAAGAACGAGGCATTTCGGCGCGAGGTGATCACCGGGGACCACGAGCAGGTCGTGGTCATGACGATCCCGGCCGGCGGCGAGATCGGCGAGGAGGTCCACCCCGATACCGATCAGCTGCTGATCTTCGTCGACGGGAACGGCGAGGCGCAGCTGGACGGCGAGTCGTCCAGGGTCGAGCCGAACGATCTCGTGTTCGTCCACGCCGGCACGCGGCACAACTTCCTGAACACCGGGGACTCGGCTCTCCGGCTGATCACCGTGTACTCGCCGCCCGAGCACGAGCCGGGCACGGTGCACGAGACGAAGGAAGAGGCGGACGCGGCCGAGGCGAGCGAGGGCTGATCCCCCGTACCGGAAACCACGAAGCCGGCCCCACACGGGACCGGCTCCGGGTCGCGGGTCAGTGGGAGGGCTACTTGACCTCGACGGTCGCGCCGGCCTCGGCCAGCTTCTCCTTGACGGCCTCCGCGTCCTCCTTGTTGACGCCCTCGCGCACCGCCTTCGGGGCGGCGTCGACGAGGTCCTTCGCCTCCTTGAGGCCAAGGCCGGTCAGCTCGCGGACGGCCTTGATGACGAGGATCTTGTTCGCGCCGACGTCGGTGAGGATCGCGTCGAACTCGGTCTGCTCCTCGGTCGCGGCGGCAGCGCCGTCCCCGCCTGCGGCCGGGGCGCCGGCAGCCGCGACGGCCACCGGGGCGGCAGCGGTCACGCCGTAGCGCTCCTCGAAGGCCTTCACGAGCTCGCTCAGCTCGAGGACGGTCATCGTGTCGATCGCCTCGAGGATCTGGTCCTTGTCCAGGGTCTTGGTCGCCATCGGTATCGGTCTCCTGTCAGTTCTGCGTGTCGGGCGGCCGTCAGGCCGCGCTCTCGGTCTCTCGCTTCTTGTCGGCCACGGCGTTCAGCACGTTCGCGAACGCGCGGAGGTTGCCGGCCAGCACGTTGGCCATGCCGCTCAGCGGCGCGGCCATGCCACCGGCCAGCTTGCTCAGCAGCACGTCGCGCGACGGCAGCGTGGCCAGTCGCGTCAGCTGCGACGCGTCGATCGCGGTGTCGCCCAGCATCCCGCCGCGCACGCTCACGACGCGCGAGTACGGACGCAGGGCCTCGGCCAGGGCCTTCGCCATGGCCGCCTCGTCGCCGATGACCGACGCCAGGGCGGTCGGCCCGGTGAGCATCGCCTTGAGCTCGGGGCGCTCGGCCTCGTCTGCGGCGATCTTCAGCAGCCGGTTCTTGGCGACCGTCAGCTGGACGTTGTTGTCGCGCAGCGTCCGGCGCACGGTCTGCATCTCCGAGACCTTCAGGCCCCGGTAGTCGGTGACGGCCATGGCGGAGCTGGAGCGGATCAGGTGCGCCAGCTCCGTGACGGCCTGGCGCTTCTCATCGGTCGGCATCGATCTGGTGGCTTCCTCCATGGCATGCGAAACGGCGGTCCCCCAAATGCCGGCAACACGGGCGCTGCGCGACACGAGGACCGCCGTGAGAGGCAAGTCAATGTTCGTGCCTGCGCGTGCCGTCGGCATCGGTTCGTGCTGACGATTGGTCCGGGAGTCTCACCCGGGACGCATCGCGGTCTTCGGCGGTGTTCAGTTGCGAGTGCGCATCCTACCCGATGCGCCGATTGATGTCCTGAGCCGCCCTAGGCGTTGGCCGCGGCGAGCGCAGAACCGATGTCGACGCGCACGCCCGGGCCCATCGTCGGTGCCAGGGTCAGCGTGCGCATGTAGGTGCCCTTGGCACCCGACGGCTTGGCGCGGTTGATCGCGTCGACGAGCGTCGCCACGTTGGCGGCGAGCTGCTCCGGCGTGAAGCTCGCCCGGCCCACCGGCACGTGGACGATCCCCGCGCGGTCGACCTTGAACTCGATCCGGCCCGACTTGATCTCCCCCACCGCTCGCTCGATGTCGAACGTGACGGTCCCCGACTTCGGGTTCGGCATCAGGCCGCGCGGGCCGAGCTTCTTCCCGAGCCGTCCGACCGTGCCCATCATGTCGGGCGCGGCGATCGCGACGTCGAAGTCGAACCAGCCGTCGTCGATCCGCTTGACGAGGTCGTCGCCGCCCACCTCGTCCGCCCCGGCGCGGAGCGCCTCCTGGGCCTTCTCGCCCTGGGCGAACACGATGACGCGGGTGGTCTTCCCGGTGCCGTGCGGCAGCACGACCGTGCCGCGCACGAGCTGGTCGGCGTGGCGCGGGTCGACCCCCAGGCGCAGGTGCGCCTCGACGGTGCCGTCGAACTTCGAGGTCGACAGCTGCGGCAGCAGCTCGGCGGCCTCGGCGATCTCGTAGCGGCGATCCGCCTCGATGAGCTTGGCTGCCTCGACGTACTTGCGTCCGTGCCTGCTCATGACTGGGCGACCTCGATGCCCATCGAGCGCGCGGTGCCCTCGATGATCCTCATCGCGTGCTCGACGCTGTTCGCGTTGAGGTCTGGCATCTTCATCGTCGCGATCTCGCGCAGCTGCTCCTGGGTGATGCGGCCGACCTTCTCGCGGTTCGGCTCGGCGCTCCCCAGCTCGACGCCGGCGGCGCGCTTCAGGAGCGCGGCGGCCAGCGGGGCCTTCGTCACGAACGTGAACGATCGGTCCTCGTAGACGGTGATCTCGGCCGGGACGACGTAGCCGCGCTGGTCGGCGGTCCGCTCGTTGAAGGCCTTGATGAACTCCATGATGTTGATGCCGTGCTGGCCCAGCGCCGGTCCCACCGGCGGGGCGGCCGTCGCGGCGCCCGCGGGCGCCTGGACCTTCAGCATCGCCCGGATCTTCTTCGCCATTCGGTTTCTCCTCGAGGTCCAAGCGGGGCCGATGCGACCCCTCCCTCTCTGCGGTTGCGGCGGCGCCCGGCGCCGCCATCGGTCTGTCTGCGCCGGAGTATATATGTATATACGCGGCGGTGAAATCGGGCCCTAGAGCTTCTCGATCTGCAGGAAGTCGAGCTCCACGGGCGTCTCGCGGCCGAAGATGCTGACGAGCACCTTGACCTTGTTGCGCTCGGGGTTGACCTCGTCGACGGTGCCGATGAACTCGGCGAACGGGCCGTCCTTGACGCGCACGCTCTGGCCCTTCGCGTACTGGACCTTGAACTTCGGCGTCTCGACCCCCATCTGCTTGAGGATCTTCTTGACCTCGGTCTCGTCCAGCGGCGATGGGCGGTTGCCCATGCCGACGAAGCTCGTGACGCCCGGCGTGTTGCGCACGACGTACCACGACTCGTCGCTCATCGCCATCTCGACCAGCACGTAGCCGGGGAAGACCTTGCGGTTCACCGTCTGGCGCTGGCCGTTGCGGATCTCGATCTCCTCCTCCATCGGGACGAGGACCTGGAAGATCTGATCCTCCACGCCCATCGACTCGATGCGGTGCTCGAGATTCGCCTTCACCTTGTTCTCGTAGCCGGAGTACGTGTGGATCACGTACCACAGCTTCGTGGCGCCCTCGGCGAGATCGGCAGTTCGCGGCGCCTCGCGCGAGAGGCGGGCGGCCTGGCGCGCCTCGTTCAGTGTCTCGGTGGTGTCGGTCGTGTTGGTCGTGTCATCGGTCATGGCAGCACCGTGTCGAGCAGGGCATTGAAGAAGCGATCCAGCACCGCGATGTAGAGGCCGACGATGACGGAGACCGCGATCACGAGCAGGGTCAGCCGGATCACGGTCTCCCGCGTCGGCCAGGTGACCTTCTTGAGCTCGGCCCAGCTCTCGTTGAAGTAGCGGCGCATGCCGGTCAGCACGGTGGGTTCGTTCTTCCTGCTCTACCTTGGGATTGAGGATCCTGAGGGCGTCCGGTGGTGGCAGGGGCGACAGGACTCGAACCTGCAACCGCTGGTTTTGGAGACCAGTGCTCTACCAATTGAGCTACACCCCTCCGGACGTCAACAGGCTACTTGGTCTCCCGGTGCAGCTGATGCTGCCGGCAGCGCGGGCAGAACTTGTTCAGCTCCAGGCGCCCCGGGTCGTTGCGCTTGTTCTTCCGTGTGCTGTACGTGCGCTCCTTGCAAACGGTGCACGCCAGCGCGATCACGGGTCGGTTCTCGGCCTTGGCCACGGCTAGATCGTCTTCCTCGTTTCCCCCCGGCGGCGGCCACGCTGAAATAGGGCCTGGGGACCGGGGGAACGCGCAGGATTGTACTCCACCGCCGGACCGATCGTCAACGAACCGCCCCGGGCTCGAAGGGCCTAGGCCGACCGCTCGCCGACGAGGTCATCGGCACGCGGCGAGGTGGGCGAGCCGGCGTTCCGCCGGCGCAGCACGATCCGGGTGAACGGCAGCCGCACGTCGCTGAAGACCTCGATGCTGACGAGGAAGCCCAGGAAGATGAAGATCACCCCGAGCAGCTCACCGATGAAGAACGACCACGTCACGCCGAAGCGCGACAGCCCGCTCGTCCAGCCGGGGATGAAGCCGCCGAGCGCGATGAGCAGCGTCGCCGGCACCCGCGAGTTCAGCGTTCCGGCTCGGAACGCGCGCCACGCCGCGGGGATGGACGCCACGAAGTTCACGACCACCGCCACCGCGCGCCCGACGGCGCCGATCACCGGGATGTCGGTGGTGACGCGCAGCACGCGGACCTTGGGCATGAAGATGTAGGCGGAGTAGACCGCCCCGAAGACGAGCGCGAAGGCGCCGACGATGTTGAACGGCGGGGTGAGGATGCGCAGGTCGGCCGGCATCGCGCTGCCGACCGGGATGTTGATCGCGTCGACCGCGTAGCCGGGTGGAGCCACCGGCACCGTCAGGGTCAGCCAGGTCACGATCACCGATGCCAGGCCGAGGATGGCGGCGCACGTGTGGCCGATCCATCGGCGCCGGAAGCGGGTGATGAGCGCCACCGCCACGGCGGATGCCAGCGAGGCCGCCACCACCGCGACGACGGTCTCCGGCGAGGCCGCCGTTCCCTCCCGCGCGTACTTCACCGAGGTCAGGTAGCTGAAGAGGGCCGCGAGCGCGAACGAGGCGGCGACGAAGTAGCCGAAGCGCGTGCGGTTGAGCAGGTAGATCGTGCCGAGACCAAGGTAGGAGGCGACGCCGAAGGCGCCGAACAGGTACCAGGCGCGATACAGCGGCTCGTTCCAGCCGAAGGCGCTGCCGAGGAACTCGGTGCCGGCGCTGATCCCATACCACAGCAGGCCGAGGGTCCACACCAGCTGGTACGGCTGCCGGCGCTCGAGCCACTGGTCGAAGACGAACGCGGCGAACACGAACGAGAGCAGGGAGCTCAGCAGCGGGAGGACGACGTTCGGGTCCACGGTCGAGCGATGGCTCCTTCGAAGCAGTCACGTGCGCCTGGCGCCGACGGTGCTGGAGCCCACGTCCGGGTTCGAACCGGAGACCTCTTCCTTACCAAGGAAGTGCTCTGCCTGCTGAGCTACGTGGGCCCGTTTTCGCGGCGCCGCCCGCGGTCAACGGGTGGCTGCAGTGTTGCAGGATCGGCCGATCCTGGGCAACCATCGGTCAATCTTGGTAAATCTCGGATGAGATTCGAGGTCAGACCTGACCGATGCGGACTCTTCGAATGGGAAGCCCCTCCACCTGGAGGATGGTGGGCAGGGAGGGAATCGAACCCCCACAGTCGAAAGACGGCTGATCTACAGTCAGCGGAGCTCACCACCTGCTCAACCTACCCACGAAATCGGCCGGCGCGTGGGTGCGTCGCCGACCGTGCCGGAGTATATCGGACGCCTCGAGGGCGCTCAACCGATGGAGCCGAGGGTGGGAGTCGAACCCACAACCTGAGCTTTACAAAAGCCCTGCTCTGCCATTGAGCTACCTCGGCCTCGGGCGCCGACCAGTCTAGCCGGAGCGCTGGCGCACGACCTCGAAGAGCAGGAGCGCGCCGGCGGTCGAGGCGTTGAGGCTTGCGACGCGTCCGGCCATCGGGAAGGAGACGAGCAGGTCGCAGCGGCGCTTCGTCTGGCCGGAGAGCCCGCTCCCCTCGCTGCCGACGACGACCGCCAGCGGCCCGGTCAGGTCCGAAGCCCAGGCCGATTCGGGCGCCTCCTGCTCGGCTGCCACCAGCCGCAGGCCGGCGGCCTTGAGGTCGTGGATCGCCTCGCCGATCGTCGGCAGGCGGGCCAGCAGGAGGTGCTCGCTGGCGCCAGCGCTGGCCTTCACCGCCGCCGCGCTCAGCGGAGCCGCGCCGCGCTCGGGGAAGACGACGCCGTCGACGCCTGCGGCCTCGGCCGCGCGCAGCAGCGTGCCGAAGTTCATCGGGTCCTGGAGGTGCTCGAGGACGAGCACGAACGGGTCGTGGCCGGCGGTCCGGGCGTGCGCCACGATCTCCGGGAGGTCGGCCCAGCGGCGCTCCCCCACCTCGAGCAGCACGCCCTGGTGCCCGTCGAAGCCGGCCATCCGGCTGAGCCGGTCGGGCGGGACGCGGTCGATCGGCAGGTGGATGCGCCGGGCTGCATCGGTGATCTCGCGGAGCTCCGGCGACGGCTTCGCGCTCGCGGCGATGAGGAGCCGATGCGCCTCACGCCCTGCGGCCAGCGCCTCGAGCACCGGCCGCCGTCCGCCGATCCAGTCGCTCACGCCGGCTCGACGCTCGCCACCGCCCAGGCCGCGACGCCCTCGTCACCGGCGAATCCGAGCCCGTCCGAGGTCGTCCCCTTGACCGACACCGCCCCAGGCTCCACGGCGAGCAGTCCGGCGACGCGGTTCGCGAGCTCGTCGCGGCGGTCGGCGATCCTCGGCCGCGCAGCGGCGACCACGAGGTCGACGGAGACGGGCCGCCAGCCGGCTTCGCGCAGGCGCTCGACCGCACGCGTGACGAGGTCGGCGGAGTCGGCTCCCCTCCAGGCCTGGTCATCCGACGGGAAGAGCGTGCCGACGTCCCCGAGGGCGGCGGCGCCCAGCAGTGCGTCGATGAGCGCGTGGAGTGCCGCATCGCCGTCGGAGTGCCCCTCCGGCCCGCGCGCCTCGTCGGGGAAGCGGACCCCGGCAACGACCATCGGCCGGCCGTCGACGAGGCGATGGGCGTCGAAGCCGATCCCCCATCGCGACCCGGGCGAGGCCTCGAGGGCGATGCCGGTCGCGGCGGCCGCCAGCTGAGCGCGCATCGGCACGAGGTCGGCGGGCTCGGTGAGCTTGCGATTGGCCGGATCGCCGGGGACGACGTGGACGGGAACGCCGGTCGCGGCGAGGGCGCCGGCGTCGTCGGTGATCGGGCGGCCCCAGGCGTGCGCCTCCTCGATCGCGGCGCGCAGCGCCCCGAGCCGCGCGGCCTGCGGCGTCTGCGCGGCGACGACCTCGTCGCGCTCGACAGGCGCGACGACCCGCTCGCCGCGCACCCGCTTCAGGGAGTCGGTCACCGGAACCACCGGCACGACCGCGCCGGTCACCGCGCGCGCGGCGTCGACGACGGCCCGGACCAGGTCGGGCGTCACCGCCGGCCGGGCGGCGTCGTGGACGAGGACGAGCGTCTCGTCGGAGTGGCCGGCACCGGTGAGGGCCCACAGCCCGGCGATGACCGAGTCGGGTCGAGCGTCGCCGCCGGGCACGACCAGGCAGCGGCCGTCACCCGGCGGCAGCGCGTCGGTGAAGCGGTCGACCGCATCGGAGGGCACGGCGATCGCGATGCTGGCGAGGTTCGCATCGGCCAGGAGCACGTCGAGGCTCCAGCGCCAGGCCGGCCTGCCCCAGAGGTCCTCCCACAGCTTGTCGCTGCCCATCCGCGTCGAGCGACCGGCCGCGACGAGGATGGCCGCGTAGGTGGCGTCCATCGGTCCGGCCGCCGAGGTCACTCGGCGTCTGGGCGCGGCTGGGCGAAGATCATCCGACCCGCGACCGTCTGGAGCACGCGCGTCACGTTGATCGCCACTTCGCTGTCCATGAAGCGAACCCCACCCTCGACGACGATCATCGTGCCGTCGTCGAGGTAGCCGACACCCTGGCCGGGCTCCTTGCCCTCCTGGATGATGCGCACGTTCATCTCCTCGCCCGGGTGGACGACCGCCTTCACCGCGTTGGCCAGCTCATTGATGTTCAGCACGCGGATGCCCTGGAGATCGGCGACGCGGTTGAGGTTGTAGTCGTTGGTGAGGATCGCCGCGCCGTGGTCACGCGCGAAGGCCATGAGCTTCGCGTCGACCTCGCCGACCTCGGGGTACGTCTCCTCGCTCATCTCGACCGGCGAGACCGCGTCCTTCTGGAGCGCCGACAGCATCTCGAGGCCGCGCCGCCCGCGGTTGCGACGCATCGCGTCCGGCGAGTCGGCGATGCGCTGGAGCTCGTCGAGGATGAAGCGCGGGACGACGAGCGTGCCGAGGATGAAGCCGGTACGCGCGATGTCCGCGATCCGACCGTCGATGATCGCGCTCGTGTCGACGACCACCCGATTCGAGGTTGCCCGCCCGCGGAGGCCGGGCACGATCCCGGCGATGGCCGGGAGCAGGACGTCGCGCTTCGACGCGGTGATCAGCAGCATCATCGCCGCCAGGAAGATCGCGACGATCGGCGGGAGCAGGGAGCCGGCCACGCCGCCGAGCTGGGCCAGCGGGACGCCGATGAGGAGGCCCATCACCAGCCCGACGATGACCGCGCCAACGCCGAGCGCGAACTCGCCCGCGCCGACCTCGCTGAGCTTCTCGGCCGCCGTGCGCGCCGGGTAGATCGTGACGTACGGAATGGCGAGATAGCCGAACAGGAACATCGCCACCACGAACGCGGTCAGGAACGCCGGACCGTTGGCGGGCTCGATGAACTCGCCGGCGTTGCGCAGCAGCGTCAGCCCGAGCGCAAACCCGAGCAGGGTGCCCAGCAGGGCACCACCAAGCTGAATGATGCGAGCTGTCATGTGAACCGATGATTCCGATGGATGAACTGCGGGTCCCGCCGGATGAACGAGAGATGAGGGTGGCGGTCCCCAGACGCACGGCACGGTAGCACGCGTCCCGGAGGGTGTCCACGCAACGTACTGGCGCAGTACTGCTGGGTCAGGCCTCGAGCGAGAGCCGCAGCGCCTCACCGATGTCGCGCGCCACCACGAGCCCCTTTGCCTGTCCCTCTCCCGAGGAGCGCCCCTGACCGGTGATGACTCGCGCGAAGCCGAGCCGCGTGGCCTCGAGCAGGCGTCGCTCCGCTCGGACCGCGGCCCGGAGGCGACCGGAGAGGGCGACCTCGCCCGCGACGGCGGTCGCGGGCTGGACGGGCCGCTCGCGCATGCTCGATGCGAGCGCCACCGCGACCGCAAGGTCCGCGGCAGGCTCGTCGATTCGCAGGCCGCCGGCGACATTGACGTACACGTCGTGGCCGGTCAGGTTGAGGCCGGCGTGACGCGCGAGGACCGCAATGAGCATCAGCACGCGGTTCACGTCAATGCCCGTGGTGGCGCGCCGCGGCGAGCCGTAGCCGGCGGGCGCGCACAACGCCTGGATCTCGACGGCGAGTGGCCGCGTCCCCTCGAGCGCGATCGTGATCGCCGCGCCAGCGCTCGGCACCTCGTCGGACTCGAGGAAGAAGCGGCTCGGGTCCTCGACCGCGGCCAGCCCGTCGCCGCGCATCTCGAGCACGCCGACCTCGTCGGTCGATCCGTACCGGTTCTTGGCGGCGCGCAGGAGTCGGGTCGCGCCGAGCCGCTCGCCCTCGAGGTAGATGACCGCGTCCACGAGGTGCTCGAGCGTCCGCGGCCCCGCGACCGTCCCCTCCTTCGTGACGTGCCCGACGAGCGCGACGCACGTGCCGCCGGTCTTCGCCGCCTCGGCCAGGCGGGCAGCGACCTCGCGGACCTGGCCCACGCTGCCGGCGGGACCCGCCAGCTCCCCGCTCGTGAGGGTCTGCACGCTGTCGACGATCGCGAGCGCCGGCGTGGCGGCATCGATCGCGGCGAGGGCGGTCTCGAGCTCGGTCGTGGCCGCCAGGTGGAGGTTGTCGACGACGGCACCGACGCGCTCCGCGCGGCCACGGACCTGTGCGGCCGACTCCTCGCCCGTGACGTAGAGGACCGGGAGCCCGCGCGCGGCGAGGAGTGCGGCGACCTGGAGGAGGAGCGTCGACTTCCCGATCCCCGGGTCGCCGCCGAAGAGGGTGATCGAGCCCGGCACGAAGCCGCCGCCCAGGACGCGGTCGACCTCGGCGTTCCCGGTCGCCAGGCGCGCCGCCTCCGCGCTCTCGACGGCGCCGATCGGGGTGAGCGACGAGATGCCGGCCATCGCCCGCGCGGCGGAAGGCGCGCGGGCACTGGACCTCGGCTGCGCGGCGGTCTCGACCAGCGTGTTCCAGGCGCCGCACGACGGGCACTGGCCCGCCCACTTGGGCGAGGCCGCGCCGCATTGCTGGCAGAGGTACTGGGTCTTCAGTGCTGGCACGGGAGCCTCGCCCCGAATCGTGGCACCAGCGTGCTTACTGGCGGCTTACTGCGCGACCGACGCCGCGCTCAGCGACCGGCCTTGGCGGTCTGGCGCTTGGCCGGCGCGGAGCGCTCGATCTTCAGCGTCCCGTCCTCGGCGAGGTCGACGACCACCGTATCGCCAGCCTCGAAGATGCCCTGGAGCATCCGCTCGGCGAGCGCATCCTCGATCTGGTTCTGGATCTCCCGGCGCAGGGGTCGTGCGCCGTAGGCCTGGTCGTAGCCCTTCGTGATGATCGAGTCCTTGGCGGCATCGGTCACGACCAGCTCCATCTGCTGACCGGCCATCTGGTCCTTCACGCGGACGAGCATGAGGTCCACGATGCTGCGGATCTCCTCGATCGTGAGCTGCCGGAACACGATCGTGGCGTCAATGCGGTTGAGGAACTCGGGGCGGAATGTGTTCTTCAGCTCGGCGAGGACCTTCTCCTTCATCCGCTCGTAGTCGGCCATCGCCTGCGAGTCGGCGGCACCGGTTCGGAAGCCGATGCTCGAGTCCTTCGTGAGCTGCTGCGCTCCGACGTTGCTGGTCATGATGATGACCGTGTTGCGGAAGTCGACGCGGCGGCCCTTCGCATCGGTCAGGTGCCCGTCCTCGAGGATCTGGAGCAGGATGTTGAAGACCTCGGGGTGCGCCTTCTCGATCTCGTCGAGCAGCACGACCGAGTAGCTCTTGCGCCGGACCGCCTCGGTCAGCTGGCCCCCCTCGTCGAAGCCGACGTAGCCGGGCGGGGCGCCGACGAGGCGCGACACGTTATGGCGCTCCATGAACTCGCTCATGTCGATCTTGATGAGCGCCTCGTCGCTGCCGAACATGAACTCGGCCAGCGCCCTGGCGAGCTCGGTCTTGCCGACGCCGGTGGGCCCGCTGAAGATGAAGGAGCCGATGGGCCGTCGCGGGTCCTTGATCCCGGCACGCGCGCGACGCACGGCGCGGCTGATCGTCTGGATCCCCTCTTCCTGGCCGATGTACCGCTTGTGGAGCGCCTCCTCCATGTGCAGCAGGCGCTCGGTCTCCTCGGTGCTGAGGCGGACGACCGGGATGCCGGTCCACATGCTGACGACCTGGGCGATGTCCTCCTCGGTGACGATCGGGACGTCCTTCGACTGGTCCTCGTGCCACTTCGTGCGGAGCGCCTCGATCGCCTCCTTGCCCTGCGCCTCGTCGTCGCGCAGGCGCGCGGCGGCCTCGTAGTCCTGGCCGGCGATCGCCTCGTCCTTCTGGCGCGTGATCTCCTCCAGCGCCACCTGTGCCTGCTTGATCTCCGCCGGGGCCGATGCGTTGCGCAACCGCACCCGGGAGCCCGCCTCGTCGATGAGGTCGATGGCCTTGTCCGGCAGGGCGCGATCGGCGACGTAGCGAACACTCAGGCTGACGGCGGCGTGAATGGCCTCGTCGCTGATCTTGACGTGGTGGTGCTCCTCGTACCGCTCGCGGATGCCGAAGAGGATGTCGATCGCCTCGTCGACGGTCGGCTCTTCGACCATGACCGGCTGGAAGCGGCGCTCGAGGGCGGCGTCCTTCTCGATGTACTTGCGGTACTCGTCGAGCGTGGTGGCACCGATGCACTGGAGCTCCCCGCGGCTCAGCGGCGGCTTGAGGATGTTGGCCGCGTCGATCGCCCCCTCGGCCGCGCCCGCCCCGACGAGCGTGTGCAGCTCGTCGATGAACAGCACGCTGTCGTGGGAGCTGCGCAGCTCCTCGATGATCTTCTTCAGGCGCTCCTCGAACTCGCCGCGGTACTTCGTGCCGGCCACGAGCGAGCCGATGTCGAGGGTCAGGACGCGCTTGTCGGTGAGCGTCTCGGGGACGTCGCCCGACACGATGCGCTGCGCGAGCGCCTCGGCGATGGCGGTCTTGCCGACGCCGGGCTCGCCGATCAGCGCGGGGTTGTTCTTCGTCTTGCGCCCGAGGATCTGGATGACGCGCTCGATCTCCTTCTCGCGGCCGATGACCGGGTCGAGCGAGCCGGCGCGGGCGGCATCGGTCAGGTTGATGCCGAGCTGGTCGAGGGTCGGGGTCTTCGACGGGCGCTTCGTCTCCTGCGCCGGTGCGGTGCTCGAGCTCTGGCTGAGGACGTGGATGACCTGGTGGCGCACCTTGTCGAGGTTGACGCCGAGGCTCTCGAGCACGCCGGCGGCGATGCCCTCGCCCTCCCGAACGAGCCCCAGCAGCAGGTGCTCGGTGCCGATGTAGTTGTGGCCGAGGCGGCGTGCCTCGTCGATGGCCAGCTCGATGACGCGCTTCGCGCGCGGCGTGAGCCCGACGTCACCGACGACCGGACGGTCGCCGCGACCGATGATGAACTCGACGGCGGTGCGGACCTTGGACAGCTCGACGTTCATGTTCTCGAGCACGCGCGCGGCGACGCCCTCGCCCTCACGGACGAGGCCGAGGAGCAGATGCTCCGTGCCGATGTAGTTGTGGTTGAAGCGCTGCGCCTCGTCCTGGGCGAGGGTCAGCACCTTCCGCGCTCGATCGGTGAACTTGTCGAATCGGTCCATGGCTAGCGGCCTTCCGCTGGGGTTGGTCTTGCTTCGCAGTGTACGGCACCCGCGCGGGGCGATTCGCGCGCCCGCGCTCCGCGTCCTGCGTAACTCATACGCCTGACGAAACGCTTTGGCTCATCGTTCCGCGGCGCGGCGTGCGACGCCAGATGACCGATGGCGGCGTCCGCCATCCAAGAGTTGGGTCAGCCGGTGCCGTCGTCGATGCCCGGCCGCCACCCATCACGCCGCGGAACCGAAAGGAGACGTACCTGACGCTCAATCGTCGCCATGCACCCATCGGGATGCAGTTCGTACCGTGAGTAGCCGATAGGTCTCCGCGCGGTCACGCGGCCCGAAGGAGGAAGCTAGGCCTTCGCCCCGTCCTCCGACTCGGCCGCGTCCGCGGCCTCTGAGGCTTCCTCGGCGCTCAGTCTCGGGCTCTGCCTCCTCGGCGGGGGGCTCGTCGGCGACTGCGGCGGCCTCTGCGACCGGCTCCTCGGTCGCCTCGTCAGAGGCCTCCTCGGCAGCAGCCTCCTCGGCAGCGGCCTCCGGC
This sequence comes from uncultured Chloroflexia bacterium, assembly GCA_963844415.1. Lineage (GTDB taxonomy): Bacteria > Chloroflexota > Limnocylindria > QHBO01 > QHBO01 > JACDBZ01. The sequence continues at coordinate 2,348 of CAWJOA010000002.1, read as the reverse complement.
GCGGGCTCCTCGGCAGCAGCCTCGACCTCGGCGACCGGCTCCTCGGCAGCGGCCTCCGGCGCGGGCTCCTCGGCAGCAGCCTCGACCTCGGCGACCGGCTCGTCGGCCGCGAGCCTCGGGGGCAGCCACTTCGTCGGCTGCCGCCGGCTCGGTCACCGCATCGGTCTCGGACGCTTCGGGGGCGTCCGGCGTCGACCGGAACTGGTCGAGGACGCCCGAGCTCGCGAACGCGGCGGCCATCGAGCTGTCGATGCCGCCCTCCGGCTCGGCGGTGGCGTCCTCGGGCCGATAGTCGAACCGGTCGCGACGCTGCGGTCGATCGCGGCGCGGACGCTCCTCGCGCGGGGCGGGAGCCGGACGGTCCTCGGCCTGCTTCAGGCTGAGGCCGAGCCGATGACGCTCGGAGTCGAGGCTGATGATGCGGAGCTTGACCTGCTGGGCCTCCTGCACCACGTCGCCGGGGTGGGCGACCCGCTGGTGCGAGAGCTCGCTGATGTGGATCAGGCCCTCCAGGCCCTCCTCGACGCGGACGAAGGCGCCGAAGTTGACGAGCTTGGTGACGGTCCCCTCGATGACGTCGCCGATCTTGTACTTCGCCACTGACTCCTGCCACGGATCGGGCTGGAGGCGTCGGATCGAGAGGCTGATCCGGCCGCGCTCGTGGTTGATGTCGATGACCTCGGCCTCGACCTCGTCGCCGATCTGGTACGCGGTCTCCGGGTTGTTGACCTTGTTCCAGGACAGCTCGCTCTTGTGGACGAGGCCGTCGATGCCACCGAGGTCGACGAAGACGCCGAACGGGGCGATCGAGCGGACGACGCCCGTCACCTTCTGCCCGGTCTCGAGGCTGCTGAACAGCTCGTCGCGCTTCTCGCGGCGTTCCTCGTAGAGGGCGACCTTCTCCGACAGGATGAGGCGGTTCGCCTTGCGATTGACCTCGAGGATCTTCAGCCGGAGGGTGCGGCCGACGAACGGCTGGAGCTTCTCGGCGATCTCCTGGGCGGCGTCGCGCGGCTGCTCGTCGCGCGGGCGACGCGGGAAGTCGACGATCTGGCTGATCGGCACGAAGCCGCGCACGCCGAGGTCGACGATCAGGCCGCCCTTGTTGTGGTCGATGACCCGGGCCTCGACGATCTCGCCGGCATCGAAGCGCTCCTGCATCGCGCGCCACTTGCGCTCGAGGCCGGCACGGCGCAGCGAGAGGACCGCGTGGCCCTCGGGCGACTCCGGCTGGAGGACGTAGACGAGAACCTCGTGACCGACCTCGATCTCGGGACGGGACTCGTCACCGTCGCGGGACCCGCGTCGATTCATCAGCTCACGGTTGCTGACGACACCTTCGCTCTTGCCGCCGAAGTCGACGAGGATCTCGTCGGGATCGATGCGGACCACCGTGCCCTCGACCACGTCACCGTGCTTGAGGCTCTTGACCTCGTTGTCGGGGCTCTCCATGAGCTCGGCCATCGTCGTCGGCTCGGGCGCTGGCGCTGGAGCCGGCTCTTCCGGTGCCGGTACCGCCTCGACCTCGGCGACGTCGTCGGTCTGGGCGACCTCGTCGGTCGGGGCGACCTCGTCGCTGGCGGCGACGTCGTCGGCGGCCGCGACATCCTCGCCGATCGCGATCGGCTCGGTGGTGTCGGCGGCGGGCGCGGGTGCCTCGGTGGCCTCCGGCTCGGTTGCCTCCGGCTCAATGACGGTGGGGGTTGGATCGGTCGCGACCGCCGCGGGCTCCGTCGCCTGGACGGCCTCCGGCTGCGTGGGCTCGGCCTGATCGGTCGCTTCGTCGGCGGCGGGCTCCGCGGGTACGGGCTGCTCGGCGACGGTCACGGCAGCGGCCGGCTCAGGCTCTTCGGTCACGCTCGATGCCGTGGGCTTGGTGTCTTCGGTCAACTGTTCAATACGCTCCTGTCGGTGAAGTCCGTGACAACAGATGACGCCCTCGCGGGAGGGCGTCAATCACCGGTCGTTGCTGCCAGGTGCGGCCTGCTGTCTCAAGACGGACGACTCGGTGCTCCTTTGCGCATAACCGATGGGATCGACGCGCTCACGCGCGCTTATGGGGTTGTCTGCCACACGGCCGGGAGAGCATACCATACGGTCAAATGAGGACCCACCCACGTGCCTGAGCTGCCCGATCTCACGATCGTGGCCGAGGAGCTCGAGCGTCGCGTGACCGGGCGAGCGGTCCTCGAGGCCACCGCACCGACACCGATCCTCGTGCGAGCAACGCCCGACGAGGTCGCAGCGCTCCGCGGGACCACGCTCGGGGCCGCGCGCCGCCGAGGCAAGTTCCTCCTCCTGCCGTTCGAGCGCGACGGGTCCGTGGCGCGGCTCTTGGCCGCCAATCC
>CAWJOA010000001.1:0-57146 GCA_963844415.1 uncultured Chloroflexia bacterium | reverse complement strand
ATGACGTTCGTCTCCTCGGGGCTGCCATGCCGGAGCGAACTGCACACCGGCCCCGGCGCCAACCGATGGGCATCGGAACCATCCGGGTCCATCACCCAGACGTCACGCCTGCCATCCGCCTCCGCCTTCACGAATGCGATCTCCGTACCGTCCGGGGACCAGGCGGGGGCGAAGTCCACTGCCTGGTCTGACGTGATCTGGACCGCCCCGGACCCATGCGAGCTCATAACGAAGACTTGGGCGGATCCATCCGGAAGGTCCGCCGAGTAGGCGATCGCCGTTCCATCCGGGCTCCAGTCGGGAAGCTGGTCCTTGTTCAGGGGATCGAACGTGAGCTGCGTCTGGTCGCTGCCATCGGCGTTCATCACCCAGACCTGTCCGGTGCCCGTGCGATAACTGATGAACACGATCCGGGAGCCATCCGGTGACCAGGCTGGCAGGTAGTCGAAGGCAGGGTCATCCGTGAGCTGCGTCAGGCCCGCGCCATCGGCACCGATGACGTAGATATCGGCCGGCGAACCCTCGATCTCGGCATCGAAGGCGACGAGCTCCCCGTCCGGCGAGTAGTCCGGGAACGTCGCGAGTCCGTCAAGGTGGGTCAGCTGCGTGCGCTGCGTCCCGTTGGCCTTCATGGTCCAGATCTCCAGGGCGCCCGATTGCTGGCCGCAGTAGGCGATCCGCTTCCCGTCAGCCGAGTACGCAGCGCACGCCTCGAAGGCCGGGTCCGACGTCAGACGGTGCACGGCAGCGCCGTTCGGCATCGCGGAATAATATCGACATTGCCGCCGACGTTCATCCCGAACGCTACGCGTCCCTCGGTGCTACCGGGGTATGTCGCCAGGACAGGCGACGTCGCAGTCATGGCGAGCGCGAGCGAGAAGAGTGCGAGGGACATCGCCTCGCCCACCGGAACGGCATCAATTGGTCCTCCTGAGGGCGTCCACGAACAGACGCGGTGCGATCAGCGTGGGTTCGCGTGCCCGCGGAAACATCCGTGCCGTTACGGAACCTGTGATCTCGATGGCGTCCAACCCTCCGGTAGCATGTCGCGAGGGTGAACATTGGTCAGGCGATTGCTCCGTTCATCGGCCGCGAGGCCGAGTTGTCGCGGCTTCGCGCGCTGGTGGCCGGTTCATCGAGCGCCAGCCCGTGGCACGAGCCGTGATCGTCGGTGCGCCGGGGATCGGCAAGACGCGCCTCGTCACTGAGCTGATCTCATCAAGCGGCACGGAACGTCTCACGACGCTCCATGGCACCTGTCGCGCGCTCGATCAGAGCCGCGCATTCGCGCCGATCGTGGAAGCGGCCAAGACAGGGACGGCCGCGCCGCATTCCGAGCTTGCGAGCCTCTTGGCGCCTTCTGCGCCAGAGGTTTCGCACGCCGACTGCAGGCGCTTCCTCCGGCCCTCCGGTTCCAGGAGATCGACCGTCTCGCGGCGGCGATCGCCTCGAATTCGCTCCGCCGGCCGATCCTCGTCGTCATCGAGGATCTCCAATGGGCCGACGCTGCGACGATCGGTGTGCTGCATCGGCTTGCCACCGCCCCCGGGCACGTTCGGATCGTGATGGTCTGCACGATGCGGCCGCATCCAACCGACACCCACGTCAGCGAGTTGGCGTCCGAGCTCGTTGGCGGCGGCGGGCTGGAGCTCAGACTCGGCCCCTGGAGCCTTCGGCCGTCCACGAGATGACGACCGCCCTCCTCCGCGCGACCCCCGGTCCCCAGCTGTCGAAGGTCCTTGCCGGTGCGCGCGGACACCCGCTCTTCCTCATCGAGCTCATCTCGGCGCTGAAACAGGACGGGATGGTCGAGATCCGCGACGGGGTGGCCGAGACAGCGCATCGGATCCTGCGACCGACCCTGCGCATGACGCTCCTGAGCCGCTTGGGCTTCCTGCCGCCGGGGACCATCGAGCTCCTCCGCGTCGCGGCAGTTCTCGGCCGATCGTTCGCGATGCGCGAGCTCGCTCTGGCGGCCGGCAAACCCCGGGACCAGGTCGTTCGCGATCTGCGCGACGCGATCGAGTCCGGTCTCCTGACGGATGGTCACGACGGGATCGCGTTCGCGCACGATCTGATTCGTGACGCGCTGTACCTCGACATGCCGCACCCAATGCGGCGCGACCTGCATCGGTCGGTTGCCATGGCGCTGATCGACGACGGCGCCATACCGGCCGCCATTGCGTCGCAGCTGGAGCTTGCTGCTCGGCCCGGAGACGAGCTCGCCGTGCAATGGCTCCGTGCGGCGGCCATGCAGGAGACGGCACGGTCGCCGGATATCGGCGTCGGGCTCCTGCAACGAGCGCGGAAGGTGGCCGCTTCGAGTGCCGAACTGCGGCATGACGTTGACGCCGACCTCACGGCGGCGCTCGTGTCGGCCGGTCGGCTTGGCGAAGCCCTGCGCGTCTCGGAGGAAGCTCTTCTCGACTCGCCGATGGCACCGGCGCGATCGAAGCTCCATCGAGCCAGGTCCGACGCGCTCTTGTGGAGTGAGCGAAATCGCGAGGCCGCAGCTGAGCTTGAGCGGGCGATCCGCGGCGTCCCATCGGGCACGCTCCCGCGAGGTCGCCTGCTGGCCGACCTGGGGGAGCGTCTCGTGGCAGACGTCCAGATCGAACGCGGCATTCGGCGCGCGCGGGAGGCCATCAAGATCGGGCGGCGACGGAAGGACGACAGGACCCTGGCCGTCGCCATCGACACGTTGGCCTACGGGCGCCTCCTATCGGGGTGGGTGGTCGATGCTCGAAGGCTCAAGCGGGTGGCATGCGGCCATGCCCAGGCGTCCGGTGACGCAACCTTGGCCTGGCGCGCGCGGTACAGCAATGCCTGGTACGACCTGCACGCGGATCGGTTCGAGGAATGCGAGGCAACCCTCGTGGCCGAGCGTAGCCGCGCTGAAGCGGAGCGATCCAAGTGGAAGCTCCTCCTGATCGCCCGAAGCATGGTCCTGGTCTACGGAACCTCTGGTCGATGGCGGGATCTCGACCTACCCCGCGAGGAGGTCTTCCGGCTCCAGGGTGAGAATGACGTCGGCATGGACGGCGCAACAGCTCTTGCCATGCTCACTGCGGTGGCTGTGCAGCAGGACGAGCTCGCTGACGCTCGCAGGCTCATCGATGAAGCCGATGCGCAGGGCAGGCTCATGGGTCGCTACGACGATCTCCTTGCGGCCACGCGCAGCCTCGTCCTCGAGGCGGAGGGAGATCTTGCGGGCGCGTTGAAGATGGCGCAACGAGCCGCCACGATCGTCGAACGGAAGGGGTTCCTCGTGAGACTGCGTGCGTATGGGGTCGAGCTCGTCCGGATCGCCATCGCCGCAGACGACCGCGCCCTCGCCGAGCGGGTGGCTCGAATGCTCGATCTCATGGCCGCCCGAGCTCGGCTGCCATCCGCAGAGGGAATCGCCCTCCATGCACGCGGGCTGCTGGCCGGCGATCCCCTAATGCTGCGTCGATCGGTGGATCTCCTGCGTCGGTCGCCGCGTCGGGTAAACCTGGCGCGGGCATGCGAGGATGGCGGCGCGGTCGCTGGCGAAGCGGGCGAGCCGGGAAGTGCGGATCTGCTGCGGGAGGCTCGGCAACTCTACGTCGAGATGGACGCGCGACAGGGTGTCCGGCGCGTCGATCAACGCTTGCGCGCCGCCGGAATCAAGGGCGGATCCACATGGCGTCGCCGGGCCGCGACCAGCGGGTGGGAGAGCCTCACGGAGGCCGAGCAGCGCGTGGTCAGGCTTGTCTCGGACGGTCTCACCAATGGCCAGATCGCCGACCGCCTGTTCCTCTCCCGCCGGACCGTCGAGAGCCATCTCGCTCATGCGTACGCGAAGCTCGGGGCGTCGACGCGCGTGCAGCTTGCTGCGATGGCGACTGATCACGGATCGCCCTAGGGATGCGGAGGGAACCGAGGATCGTCAGGAGCTCAAGCCAGCCGGCGAACTGCATGGATGCGCCACGCCCGAGCCTGACGGTTCCTCGGATCGGATCGCCGACGTCGAACGTCAGCTGGATCCGCACGCCATCGTCCTCTCTCGGTCCATTCACCGATGCCACCCTGGGCGCTGGCGGAAAGCCTGTCATCCGTGGCGACACCGATTGCCGCGGTGCATCCTCAGGCTCCAGCACGCTCCGTAGCTGGGTCGCCGAAACGGGCCCTCCGACACAAGCGTGGAGCGCGCTCAATTGACGGCAGCAACAGCCTCGATCTCCACCAGCTGATTCGGGTAGCCGAGGATCGAAACGCCGAGCTGGGTGCTTCGTGTGTGCCCAGACGCGCCGACACGACATCCCATGCCCGCACGTCGAGGCGCTGATGAGGGTTCAGATAAGGTTCGAAACCGCCGGCCGACGGCGCGAAAAGGCCTGATCTGAGCTCCGATCGGGCCAATGAAGGCGAATTTGGTACCGCATACCGGATTCGAACCGGTGATCTCCGCCTTGAGAGGGCGGTGTCCTAGGCCTCTAGACGAATGCGGCACGACGTCGCAAGGACGAGCCCGAGTCTAGCAAGGCCCGCGAGACCGATGCAAACCAGCCGATCGGCCTAGCGGCGGGCGCCCACCGGTACGCCGGCGGAGGCAGCGGCGGCGGTCATCGCCGGCCGGCGCTCCTCCAGCCAGCCGAGGACGCTGGCCGCGACCTCCGTCCAGGTGTGCTCCCCCATCACCAGCCCGAAGTGCGACGCCGACGGGAAGTACTCGTATCCGGCGCCCAGCAGGTCGGCGGTGTGACGCGCCTCGTTGGGATGGATGACGTCGTCGAGGCCGGCACCGATGACGAGGCTCGGCGTGTCCGCCAGCCCCGAGGTGTCGACGGCCACGCCCTCCATCCGCTCCCGCCGGGCAAGGCCCGACTCGCGGGCGCCGTCGAGCAGCTCGCTCATCTTGGCCAGGTCGTGCTCGTCCATGTCCGGCATCCGCTGCCGCAGCTCCTCCATCGTCCCGGTCCAGCCCCACCACGCGGCGTCGTACACGGGCGGGACCGCGCGAAGCTCGTGCTCCTCGGGGCGGCGCGGCAGGGCCGCGGCCGGAGGCGACGGCGCCAGCAGCACCAGTCCCAGCGGCGGCCGGCGCGATGCGTACATGAGCGCGGCCAGCGCGCCGATCCCCCACGCGATGATCACGGCCGGCCGGCCGAGCTGGCGCATCGCGACGCCGATGTCGTCGGCGTAGTCGCCCATCGTCGTCGTCTCGAGGTCGGCGACATCGGAGGTGAAGTGGCCGCGCAGGTTCATCGCGTGCGCCTCCCAGCCGCGCTCGGCGAGGTAGGCGGAGAACTCGGTCCACAGCCACGAGCCGGTCAGCGCGCCGTGCACGAGCAGCAGCGGTGGCTTCCGCGAGCGGCGCTCGGGCTGGTGCGTCTCGATGTGGATGCCCTCGGGCTCGATGAAGACCTCGTCGCGCTTGATTGCCTGCACCATGGCGGCTCGTCAGTCCTCCATCGGGTTGAAGACCATCCCGGTCAGCAGCTTGGGATAGAAATAGGTGGACTTCTGCGGCATCACATCACCGGCGCCGGCCACGGCGGCCAGCTGCTCGAGGCGCGTGGGTCGTACCAGGATCGCGGCAGTCGCCTCGCCGCGTGCCACGCGCTCGCGCGCATCGGCCTCGCTCCTAGTGTAGGCCAGGCGTGTTCCCGCGGCGACATCCTCCGGACCGATGCCGAGCCGATCCTGCAGCACCGCCACGTGCAGCGCGGCGAGGTCGAGGTCGCGGACCTCGCGGCTCATCGACTCCCGGCGCAGGCGATCGGCCAGGCCGTCCGGGTCGCCCACGAGCAGGTAGCCATCGTCGCCGGCCAGCACGAGCCCGAAGGTCGGAGTGTCGTCGTCCGAGCGCTGGTTGAGGACGGCGTCGAGCTCCGCAGGGGCCATCGGCACGGCCTGCCACAGCGGGTCGCCGCCCGCCACCAGCTCGCGCAGCGCATCGGTCTCGACGTCCAGCAGCAGCCGATGGGTCGGCCGGATCTCGAGCTCGGACAGCTCGGCGTTGACGAGCAGCATCATGATCCAGTCCGCCCCCAGCGCCCCGGCGGGCGCATCGGTCTTCGAGCGAACCTCTGCCTGGTACGCCAGCGCCGTCTCGTACCGATGATGGCCGTCGGCAACGAACAGGGTCTGCCTGCCGAGGTAGCCGATGAGCCGATCGTCCGCCTCGGTGGCGGCGACCTGGTGGAGCAGCCCGTCGCCGTCGCGGGCGCGCCACTCGTCGCTCCAGGCGCGGCTCATGATGTGGTGGTAGCGCTCGGATCGGTCGAAGTAGACGCTCAGGATCGGGCTGAGCTGGGTCCGCGTGGCGTGCAGCAGCGCCAGGCGGTCGGCTTTCGGCCCCGGCATCGTGTGCTCGTGCGGCCGCACGCCGTCGCCCCACGGCTCGAGCAGCACGCGCGCCACGATCCCCTCCACCGTCGGCGCGTCGGGGTCGGCGGCGGTGGCGTGGCGGTAGTAGTAGACGGCCGGCTCGTCCTTGCGCGCCAGGGTGCCGTCGGCGACCCACTCCGCCAGCGCCGTCGCCGCCGCGGCGTGCGGGTCCGGATCCGGGTTCAGCTCCAGGCGGACCGCGTTGTGCGGATCGCGCGCCAGCAGCTCGCGGCGCATCGCCTCGTCGATGACGTCGTACGGCGGGCAGGCCAGGTCGGTGAGGTCGGCGAGCCGTGTCGGCGGCGCCGCATCGTCGTCGGCAAGGCGCACTCGGTCGGGCACGGCCGTGCCGCCGAATCGGTCGGGGGAGTAATGAAGCCCGCGGAAGGGCGCGACGCGCGGCATCGGCGCAAGGATAGTGGCCGCCATCCCGGCCGTTGCTGCCAAGGCGGGTGCCATATCGCCACTAGTGCTAGGAGTCGCCTATCTCCGCGTTCGGCGGCACCTTCCGGGCCTCAGTACCACTACGACAGATGAACTTGCGCGCAAGGCGGCCGTTTCGAGGCAAGGCGCGCCTGGAACCACACGGGTTACCTGCTTGGTAGCACTAGCACCGATACCGAAGGGCTCAGCCGGCGGCCGACAGCACCCGCCCGGCCTGCTCCCGCACCTCCTCGCGCCGGTCCCCGGCGGCTCGCTCGAGCAACGACCGCGCGTCACCGGTCGAGCGGGCCGGCATTCCCGAGCGCGGCGATCGCGTTGCGCAGCAGCCGGTGACGCCCCGCGCGCGTGAGCGCGGTCGCCGCGAACCGGCGCTCGAAGGCACGCGTGCCCATCGGCAGGAGCCACTCGACGAGCGGCAGTAGCGGGACCCGCAGCGGGCCGGCGTCGTCCGCGTCGGCGTTGACCGGGCAGACCTCCTGGCACACGTCGCAGCCGAAGATCCAGTCGCCGATCGCATCAGCCTCCCACCCATCAAGCGTGCCGGGGTGCTCGATCGTCAGGTAGCTGATGCAGCGGCGCGCGTCGATCGTGCGCGGCGCGACCAGCGCGCCGGTCGGGCAGCCGTTCAGGCACCGCGTGCACGACCCGCACGACGTGCGCACCGGGGCGTCCGACGGCAGCTCGGCCGAGGTCAGGATCGCGCCGAGGAAGACCCACGACCCGGCGCGCTCGTGCGTGAGCAGGTTCGTGTTCTTGCCGATCCATCCGAGGCCGGCGCGCGCGGCCAGCGCCCGCTCGGCCAGCGGCCGGTCGTCGACGTAGGCGGTCTCCCCCGCCGCGATCCCCGACGCGCGAAGGTCGGACGCAAGCCCTTCGAGCCGCCCGCGCAGCGCACCGTGGTAGTCGCTGCCGATCGCGTAGCGCGCGATCTTCCCGGCAGGCTCGGCCGGGCCGGCGGCGAGGACCGGCGCCAGCGCCTCGTGCAGCGCAGAGGGGCGCGCGTCCCAGGCCGCACGCTCGCTGCCCGCGTACGGCGCGGCCACGGTGATGACCGAGCGCGCCTCGGGGTCCTGGCGCCGAGGATCGGTCGCCTGGGCGGGCCGCGCGCCGCCCATCCAGCCCATGCGTCCCATCCGACCGGCGGCGACGCTCGCCTCCATCCGCGCGCGATCGTCGGGCAGTGGCTCTGCGCTCGTGACGCCGACGATGTGGAGGCCGTGCCGGGCCGCCAGCTCGCCGAGCCGCCGCCGGCGCAGTCCCGCGGCGGTCACGTCACTCCTCCCGGCTGCGAAGGACGAAGGCCGGCGCCTCACCGGTCGGCGCAATCTCGGAGGTCGCCAGCGGCATCGCCACGCGCGGGATGCGGAAGCCGAAGACCGATCCCGACGCGGCCTCGGGGTTCGCGCCGGCCCAGATGCGCCCGCTGTGCGCGTCGATGATGGCGCGGCTGATGTAGAGGCCCAGGCCGAGGCCACCGAAGCGACGCCGGCCGGCGTCGCCATCGGCCTGGTAGAAGCGCTCGAAGACGTTCTCCCGGTGCTCCGCCGGGATGCCGATGCCGGCGTCGGAGACACGGACCTCGATCTCTCCGCCGCGCCGCTCGGCGACGACCAGGATCGGGCCGCCGTCGGGCGAGTACTTCACCGCGTTCTCGAGCAGGTTGCTGAGCACCTGGCCCAGCCGGTCTCGATCGGCGTGGAGCGGGAGCTCGTCCGGCGCGGTGACCGCGACGCTGCGATCGGGGTGCTCGCGGCGGAGGCGGCCGACCGCCTCGCGCAGCTCGTCCGCAAGGTCGAAGTCGATCGGCTCGATGCTCACCCCGCCGCGACGATCGATGCGGCTGACGTCGAGCAGATCGTCCACCAGCCGGCGCATGCGGCCGACCTGCGATCGGATGACGCGCAGGTGCGCCATCTCCTTGCTCTCGCCATCGTGCTCGCCGCGCAGCCGCCCCTCGAGCAGCTGCGAGTAGCCCTGGATGCTCGTCAGCGGGGTCCGAAGCTCGTGGCTGACGATCGAGAGGAAGTCGTCCTTGATGCGCGTCGCGGCCTGCTCACGCGCCATCCGCTCCTGGAGGTCGGACCACAGCTGCGCGTTCTGGAGCGCCGGCCCGGCGCGCTCGGCGACGGCCTCGGCCATGCGCGGGATGCGGTCCTCGAGCGGACGGTCACCCCGTCCGGCGGTGGCGAGCACGCCCTGGAGGCGTCCGCCGGCCAGGATCGGCACCGCGACCAGCCAGTCGAAGCCCAGCGCCCGCATCCCGTCCGGATCGCCGGTCTGGATCTCGCCGGCCGTGGCCTGGCGCGTCGCCGTGGTCGCGCCCACCGTCCCGATCAGCCCCTCGCCGAGGCGCGGGTGGCGTCCGTCGGCGAACGTGCGCCACGCGTCGACGAGCTCGCCGTCGGGACCGGCGGCGGCGGCCGGCTCGAGCCAGCGCTCGACGTCGTTGACGGTGAAGACGAGGGTCGCGCCACCCAGCACGGGCGCGGACCCCACCGCGATCGCCTCCAGGGTGGCGTTGCGCTCGAGCGAGGCGCCGAAGTCGCGGCCGAGCCTGCTGAGCAGCTCCCGCTCGCGGGTCTCCTCACGCTGCCGCTCCTCCTCGATCAGCTGGGCCTGGAGCCTCGCGTTCTCCTCCGCCCTGCCGATGACGATGCGGCTGAAGAGGCCGGCCACGACGCCGAAGCCGATGAGGTACGCGATCCGCACCGGCAGTGCCTCCAGCTCGGCCTGGTCGAGCCGGTCACCGGGAAGCACGACCGCCAGGTACATGCCGGTCATCACGATCGACGACCACACGGCCGCCCCCAGGCCGAAGCGCAGGGCGGCCCCGAGGATCACCAGCCCGTAGAGGAGATAGAGGTCCTCCGCGTCGACGGCGACGTACACCGCGATCGTGACCGCGGCCATCTCGACGACCGTGCTGAGGATCCCGACCTCGCGCGCCGGGAAGCGGCGCAGGAGCCAGAAGACGAGGAGGCTCCAGGCCGCCACCACGCCAAGCAGGGCGAGGAGGACCTCGATGCCGTGCGTCGTCGGCACCACGATGAGCAGGAACGCGGCGGCAAGCGCCACCATCCCGAGCCGGACCCAGGCGAGCTGGCGCTCCTGGGCGCGCATCCGTCGCTCGAGCTGGCGCTCGAGCTCGTGGGAACTATCGGACCAGGATTCCATGACCAGCAATGCACTCTAGCATCGGGTGTCCGGGCGACCGTACACTCGCCGCGCACCCGAGCCATGCCGTGCAACTCGCCGCACGCCGGGGGCGTCTACCGGGGGACTCGGACCCCGGGTCCATCCTGCCAAACCCCGAGAGGACGATGACGAGCCGCACCCTCCTGATCCGTGGCATGCGCGTCGCCATGCTCGTCGCGGCGTTGACGATGCTCGTCGGTCCCGCCCCGGCGCGCGCCGCCAGCGCGGTCCAGATCGAAGCGCGCGCGCTCGTCGGCGGCGGCTACGAGGTCGGCGGATGGCTCGCGCTGTCGGTGGCGCTGGCGAACGAGGGCGAGCCGACCAGCGGCTACCTCGTCGCCGGGACCTCGCTCGGGTCGGCCCGCCGCTTCGTCGAGATGCCGGCAGGAGCACGCAAGGTCGTGACGCTCTACGTCCAGCCCGAGGCCTTCCAGCGCCAGGTGACGGTGACCTACGACGAGCCGAACGGTCGCGTCGACGCCACGACCGACATCCGGGTGTTCGAGCAGTCGAACGACCAGGTCGCCGTCGTCGGCGATGGGACCGGCGCGCTCCGGCCGCAGCTCATCGGCGGCGGCGGCGAGTTCAGCGGACCTGAGCCGATTGCGCTGGGCCCTGCCGACATCCCGGAACGGCCCGAGCCGCTCGGCGGCCTCGCGGCGATCGTGTGGGCCGGTGACGGCAGCCAGCTGAGCGAGAGCCAGCGGCGCGCGATCGAACGCTGGGTCGGCGACGGCGGGCAGCTGGTCGTGGTGGGCGGCGGCGACTGGCAGGCGCGCACCGACTCCTTCGCGGAGCTCCTGCCGCTCGAGAACCTCGCCGGCGTCGACGACGTGCCGCACGCCGCCCTCGCCGCCTGGTCGGGCGAGGCGGAGGCGCCGCTGGAGGCCGCCACAATCGCGACCGGCGACCTGCGCGATGGCGCGATGGCGCTCGTCACGACCGAGACGGGCGAGATCCTGGTGTCGATGCGTCCGGTCGGCGCCGGCCGCGTCATCCTCGTCGGCAGCGACCTCGCGACGGACGAGTTCCGCGCGTGGCCCGGCTCGCAGCGCCTCTGGTCGCGCCTCCTCCCGACGAATGCGGCGCTCGAGCAGTTCTTCGGTGGCCAGATCCCGATCCGCCAGGAGCTGGAGAACGCGATGAACGGGGCGTTGAGCACGCTCCCGGCGCTCGACGTTCCGCCGGCGGAGCTGCTGCTGCTCGTGATCGTCGCGTACATCCTGCTCATCGGCCCGGTCAGCTACTTCGTCCTGCGCCGGGTCGACCGTCGCGAGCTCGCGTGGGTCACCGCGCCGCTGCTCATCGTCCTCTTCACGGCCTGCTCCTACGGGATCGGCCGCGCGATGAAGGGCGGTGACGTGCTGGTCAACGAGATCTCCGTCATCCGCACCGCCGCCGAGGGCGGCTCGGCAACCGTCGATACGTTCGCCGGCATCGTCTCGCCCGACCGGAGCACCTACGACCTCACGGTCGAGGCCGATGCGCTCATCGGCCAGCTTGCCCGCGCCGACGGCCTCGCGCGCTCGAGCGGCGACGTCGAGGTCGAGCAGGGCGAGCCCGCCCATCTGCGCGGGCTGGCGATCCCGGTCTTCGGCTTCGAGTCCGTCCGTGCGACCGGCATCGCCGAGTACGACGCCGCCCTCGAGGTGACGTGGGGCTCGCGCGACGGCGAGGTCGTCGGCACGGTCACCAACACCTCCGAGGTCGCGATCGACGACGTCGCCTTCATCAGCACGGCCGGCGGAGAGCGGATCGGCGACCTCGCCCCGGGCGCCAGCGCCGAGTTCACCCTGCCGGGCCAGAACTTCAACGGCTCGTCCGCGGCCGACCAGGTCTACGGATTCGGCGGGTTCGAAGCCGGCGACGAGGAGCAGCGTCTCGTCACGCTGCGCCGCCAGGTCATCGACTCGCTCGTCGGGTACGCCGTCCTTCGCGCCGGCGGTCGCCGACGGCGGGCGCCGCGGTCCGTTCGTCATCGGCTGGCGCGACGAGCCCGGACCGATGCCGGTCACGGTCGACGACCAGCAGGCAAGGTCTACCGCTCGGCGGTCGAGGTCCTCAGCGTCCGTCCCGCCCTCGCCAGCGGAGAGATCACCGTCCGCCCGCATCAGATGGGCGTCGAGGTGCTCGGCACCGAGGGCCAGGCGGACCCCGCCGGCGTCGGGACGATGCTGCTGGGCGAGGGTTCGGCGACCTGGAGCATCGCGCTGCCGCTCGAGGCGGCGACGATGGCGGCGAGCGAGGTCGAGATCATCATCGCTCCCGACCCGGTGTCCGCCTTCAGCGACCCTGGGGGCTTCGGCGGGCTGTGGCCCGAGGGCTTCGTCGTCGAGCTGCAGGACCCGACGAGCGGCGAATGGAGCGAGCTCGGCGACCTCAGCGTGGCGAACCGGTTCACGATCGACGAGCCGTCGACCGCGCTGAGCGACACCGGCCGCATCGTCGTCCGCGTCACGGGCGTGCCGCCTGATCCGAACTTCGGCCAGAACGGCGTCTATCCCAGCGCGCAGGTCAGCGGGGTGCTGGACCGATGACGAGCGTCCCCGTCGTCGAGACCCGCGGCCTCGTGAAGCGCTACGACGACCAGCTCGCCGTGGCCGGCATCGACCTCGTCATCGGCCCCGGCGAGATCTTCGGGCTGGTCGGGCCGAACGGTGCGGGCAAGACGACGACGATGAAGATCCTGGCCACGCTCCTCGCCCCATCGGCCGGCGAGGCGTTCGTGACGGGCATCCCGGTCGACGTGGACCCGATCGAGGTCCGCCGCCGCATCGGCTACATGCCCGACTTCTACGGCGTGTACGACGACCTCCGCGTCTGGGAGTACCTCGATTTCTTCGCGCGCTGCTACGGCATCGGCGCCTCGCGGCGCGCGGTGATGATCGGCGAGCTGCTCGAGATCGTCGGCCTGACCGACAAGCGCGACGCGTACGTCGAGAGCCTCTCGCGCGGCATGCGTCAGCGGCTGTGCCTGGCCCACACGCTCGTTCACGATCCGACGCTGCTGATCCTCGACGAGCCGGCCTCGGGCCTCGACCCGCGGGCACGCGTCGAGATGCGCGAGATCCTGCGGGAGCTGCGTGCGATGGGCAAGACGATCCTCGTCAGCAGCCACATCCTTCCCGAGCTCGGCGAGATGTGCACGGGGGTCGCGATCATCGACCACGGCCGCGTGCTGCGCGCAGGCAACCTCGCCGACATCGAGCGCTCGTTGCGGGCGACCGCGCTGCTTCGGATCGACATCCTCGGTGATGAGCCGGCGACCCGCGCTGTGATCGACTGGCTCGGAACCGATCCGCGCGTCGGCAACGTCCTGACCGTCGACGGCACGGAGCCGGTCTCTCGCCTCGAGGTGTCCTTCGACGGGACGCCCGATGAACAGGCCGAGCTCCTGCGGCGAATGATCGAGGCCGGCCACCGGGTGGTCGGCTTCAAGCAGGCGACGAGCGATCTCGAGGAGCTCTTCCTCCAGGTGACCGGCCAGTACGATCCGAACGGGGTGGCGGCGTGACGGCGGCCGCGGTGCCGGCTGCCCCGCCGCGGCGGAGCGCGCCGCGCGAATTCGCCTCGGCCGTGGCCACGATCATGACCAAGGAGCTGCGGTCCCGCATGCGCGGGCGGCGTGCATTCGTGGTCCTCACGCTCTACCTCGGCCTGCTGGCCTTCATCGCCTACGGCGTGTACGCCGTCGTCGCTCCCGCCGCGCGCGAGGCCGCGGGCGGACTCGGCTTCGCCCAGGCCAATGCGTCGGCCCTCATCGGCCAGTCGATCTTCGCCGTCCTCTCGATCCTCCAGCTCATCCTCGTCAGCCTCGTGGCACCGGCCTTCACGGCCGGGCAGATCAGCCTCGAGCGCGAGAAGCAGACCCTCGACCTGCTCGTGAGCACGCCGCTCCGGCCCGGCGCGATCGTGGTCGGCAAGCTCCTGACCGCGCTCGCATTCGTCGTGCTGACGATCCTTGCCGCCATCCCGATCACCGCCATCGTGCTCATGTACGGTGGCGCCTCGATCGAGGACCTCGTCAGCCAGCAGATCCTCCTGCTGACCACCGCCATCGGCTTTGGAGCGGTCGGCATCTTCGCGTCGGCCCTCACGAAGCGGACGCAGACCGCCACCGTCGTCACGTACTCCGTCGTCATCGCCTGCATCCTCGGGTCGGCGATGCTGTACGGGTTCTGGAGCACGCTCGCCGCACGCGACGACCCGTTCGGCATCAACACCGCGGACCGCGCCCCGGAGGTGATCCGCTATGTCAATCCGATGGTCGGCATGCTCGACATCGTGTCCCAGGTGGAGCCGACCGGTCCGACTCGCCTCACACGCCCGCTCTACGAGATCTTCGGCACCGACCTGGCAATGGGATTCGTGGCGGTCGACGGGGGCGAGCCCGCGTTCCCCGGGCCCATCGCCGGCGACGGTGTCCTCCTCGACGCCGACGAAGGCGGCCGCTGGTGGCCGCGCGTCGCGGTCACCTTCCTCGCCGTCGCCGTCGTCCTGACCCTCGCGTCGACGCGGCTCGTCGTGCCGGCAGGCATGCGCTGGGCGTTCCGGCGCCGTCGCTCCGTCCCGCCGATCGAACCGACCGGGGTCGGAGGCGAGCAATGAACGATCGAACGCTCACCTCGGCCGTCGAGCGCCGCCTCGGATCCGATGCGCTCCGCCGGCTGCGCAGCCTTCGACGCCGCCTGTGGTGGCGCCGTGCGGTCCGCGCCGGCATCCTCGCGCTGGCCGCGACGGTCCTCGGCGTCGCCCTCGTGCAGCTCGTCGCCCGCGCCTTCCCGTTCGAGCAGGCCGTCGTCGTCCAGCTCGGCGTCGTCGGGATCGCCGTAGCGGCGTGGACGTTCGTGGTGGTCCGCTCGCGTCCGACGCTCGTCGAGGCCGCCCGCCGTGCGGACGAGGAGCTGGTCCTGCGCCAGCGGCTGGGGACGGCGCTCGAGTTGGCCGGACGCGAGTCCGACGATCCGCTCGAGGCCCGCCAGCTCGCCGACGCCCGTGCCCGGCTGAGCGCGGTCGACCTGCGCCGCGCGTTTCGGCCGCGCCTGGCTCGCCGTCCGCTCGCCGTCGTCGGCATCGGTGCGGCGATGACTCTGCTGCTCGTGGCATGGCCGAACCCGCAGGACGACGTCATCGAGCAGCGCCGTGCCGCTCGCGAGGCAGCCGAGCGCGTGGCCGAACGCATCGAGGACGTGGCCGACGAGGTCGGCGAGGAGAACATCGAGAACCCCGATCCCCGTCGCGAGGAGCTCGAGCGAGAGCTGCGCGAGCTGGCACGCCAGCTTCGTGAGCAGGGCGCGGATCGCGAGGCGACGCTCGCCCGCATCGGCTCGGTCCAGGAGGAGCTGTCGCGGCTGACCGATCCGCAGGCGGCCGAGCGCGACGCCGGCCTCACCGAGCTCGCGCGCTCGACCTCGCGCGCCACGACCGGAGACGAGGAGGCGAACCGCGACGGCGATCCGGAGCAGGCCGCCAACGATCTCGAGGAGCTGGCGGAGCGCACCGAATCGCTCGACCCCGAGGAGGCACGGGCGCGCGCAGCCGAGCTGCGGCAGGCGGCCCAGGCCGGGGCCGCATCCCAGCCGCAGGTCGCTCAGGCGTTGGCCGAGGCCGCGGATGCACTCGACGCGGCCGCTCGGTCCGGCTCGGAGGAGGACCGGCAAGCCGCCGCCGCGGCACTCGAGCGTGCGGCGGACGCCTTCCGCCAGTCCGAGCGCGACCGCCAGCTCCAGCGCGACGTCGCGCAGGCGCAATCGGCCCTCCAGGAGGGCGCGCGCCAGGTGGCGCGTGCGGGACAGCCCACCGCCGGTCAGCCCGGTTCGTCGGGTCAGCCGGGCGCTTCCGGCCAGCCTGGCTCATCGGGCCAGCCCGGTTCGTCGGGTCAGCCGGGCGCCTCCGGCCAGCCCGGTTCGTCCGGTCAGCCTGGTGCCTCCGGCCAGCCCGGGAACCAGCCGGGCAATCAACCGGGGAACCAGCCCGGGAACCAGCCGGGCAATCAACCGGGGAGTCAACCGGGCAACCAGCCCGGGCAGGGCAACCAGCCGGGCAGCGGCGGCGGGACGACGGTCCGGCGGATTCCCGGCGGTGGCCTGCGCACCGGTGGCTTCGACGGCCCGACCCGCGGCAACCAGGGCTTCGACACCGAGGACCAGGGCCGCATCCTCACCGACTTCGACCGCTTCGGACGGCCGGGCGACCCGGACTTCATCGCCGGGCGCGGCGGCAACGGCGGCACCGACCAGACCGGTTCGGGATCGGGGGTCGGGTTCGACAACGACAGCCTCGTGCCGTACGCATCGGTCTTCGACCTCTTCCACGACTACGCGCAGTCATCCCTCGATCGCCAGCAGGTGCCGATCACGCTGAAGGACTTCGTCCGCGACTACTTCTCGCGCCTGGAACCCACCGAATGAGCAAGGACCGATGACGACCGAGCCGACACCGACCACCACACAGGCCTCGACCCAGCTCGAGCCGGAGCGGTTCGCCGAGATCGCCACCGCCATCGAGCGCGAGGTCGGGGCGTTCATCGTCGGGCAGCAGCAGCTCGTGCGGCAGACGCTGATCAGCCTGCTGGCCGGCTCGCACGCGCTGCTCGAGGGCGTGCCGGGCCTCGGCAAGACGATGCTCGTGCGCACGATGTCCGAGGCGCTCGACCTCGGCTTCAGCCGCATCCAGTTCACGCCGGACCTCATGCCGGCGGACATCATCGGCACGAACATCATCGTCGAGGAGGGCGGCGAGCGACGGTTCCGCTTCCAGCAGGGACCGATCTTCAGCAACCTCGTCCTCGCCGACGAGATCAACCGCGCCACCCCGAAGACCCAGTCCGCGCTGCTCGAGGCGATGCAGGAGCACCGCGTCACCGTCGCCAAGCAGCAGTACACCCTTTCGGAGCCGTTCTTCGTGCTCGCCACCCAGAACCCGCTCGAGATGGAGGGCACGTATCCCCTGCCGGAGGCGCAGCTGGATCGGTTCTTCTTCAAGATCGACGTGCCGTTTCCGGCCGAGGAGGACCTCGTGCGGATCATGGAGCGCACGACCGGCGTCGAGCAGCCGACCGTGAACAAGGCCGCGACAGGCGCCGAGGTGATGGCGATGCAGCAGCTCGCCCGCGACGTGCCGATCGCCTCGCACGTGATGGCGTACGCCATCCGCCTCCTGCGCGCGACGCATCCGGAGACCGAGCGCGTGCCGGAGATCGTGCGGACCTACGTGCGGTACGGGGCATCGCCGCGCGGGGCGCAGGCGATCGTGCTGGGGGCGAAGATCTCGCGCGCTGCTCGACGGCCGATTCAACGTCTCGTACGCCGACGTCCAGGCCGTTGCCGCGCCGGCGCTGCGCCACCGGGTCATCCTCAACTTCGAGGGCGAGGCCGAGGGCATCAGCACCGACTCGATCGTCCGCGCGATCATCGCCGATACGCCCACCGAACCGGCCGAGTAGCCGTGGCGACCCCGCGCGTATATCCGTATATACGCGCCAGCGCACACGACCGATGACCGCCACGGAGCGCGCACCGTTCTTCGACGAGGCCTTCCTGCGCCGCCTCGAGCAGCTCGAGCTCGCCTCGCGCCGGCTCACCGCCGGCCGGATGAAGGGCGAGCGCCGCAGCGTCCGGCGCGGGCAGAGCGTCGAGTTCGCCGACTATCGCAACTACACCGCCGGCGACGACCTGCGCCAGCTCGACTGGAACGCCTACGCCCGCCTCGAGAAGCTCTTCGTGAAGCTGTTCGTCGAGGAGGAGGACGTCACCGTCCACATCCTCGTCGATGCCAGCCGCAGCATGGACTACGGCGAGCCGAACAAGCTCGACGCGGCCCGGCGGGCCGCGGCCGCGCTCGGCTACCTCGGCCTCGCCAGCATGGACCGCGTCAGCATCGCGTTCCTTGGCGACGGCGCCGCCAGCGGGATGCGGCCGCTGCGCGGCAAGCGCCGCGCGCTCGAGCTGTTCCGCTTCCTCTCCGAGCCGCGCACCGAGCGTCTCACCGGACTCGCCTCGGCCGCGCGGGCCTACGCAGGGCGGATGCGCGGCAGCGGGCCGCTGGTCCTCATCAGCGACCTCATGGACCCCGGCTACCTCGACGCGTTGCGCGACCTGGCCGGCACCCGCTCCCAGCTCTCCGTGCTGCATCTGCTCGCGCCGGACGAGATCGAGCCCGAGGTGCCGCCCGACGCGCGGCTCGTCGACAACGAGACCGGCCACGCCGTCGAGGTCTCCGGCGACGACGACCTCGTGGACCGATATCGCACGCGCCTGGCCGAGTGGCAGGCCGAGATCGCCACCTTCGTCAGCAAGCGCGGCGGCGCCTACGTCCAGGTGCCCGCCGACCTCGACCTCGCCGACCTCCTCTTCGACGTCCTCCGCCGCCGGAGGATCGTCGAGTGATCCTGCCGCTCGCCCTCATCGGCCTCGTCAGCCTGCCGATCATCGTCGCGTTCTACATGCTGCGGCTGCGCCGCCGCGACTATCCGGTCGGCTCGACGTTCCTGTGGCAGCAGCTCATCCGCGACGTCGAGGCCAACGCGCCGTGGCAGCGGCTGCGCTTCAGCTGGTTGCTGCTGATCCAGCTGCTCATCGCCGCGATCGTCGTGCTGGCCGCGGCCCGGCCATTCAGCGCGGCCACGACCGACCTCGCCGCCAACGTCGTGCTCATCGTCGACACCAGCGCCTCGATGGCGGCGAACGCCGACGGTGAGGACCGGATGGCGCTGGCCCGTGAGCGCGCGGCGGACGTCGTCGGCCGCTTGCCGCAGGGCGGGCGCGTCACGGTGGTCGCGGCCGCCGACACGGCCACGGTCCTCGTCAGCGAGACCGATGACCGCGACGCGGCGCTCGAGGCGATCGACGGCATCACCGCCACGCAGCTGCCCGGCGACCTGACCGATGCCTTCGCGCTGGCCTCGGCCCTCGCGGCACGTGACTCGGACTCGACGATCGTCGTCGTCAGCGACGCGTCCGGCGACGAGCTGCCAGAAGTCGGCGTCGGGGCGCCGGTCCTCGTCGAGCGCGTCGGCACCACCGACGCGAACCAGTCGGTGGCCGCGCTCTCGGCGCTGCGAAGGTCGGGTGGGGCGCAGCTCGACCTGTTCGTGGCGGTCGCCAACCCGTCGACCCTCGAGGCGACCCGGAGGCTCGAGATCTACGCCGACGGCGCGCTCGTCGACGCGCGCGAGCTGACGATCCCGCCCGGCCAACGCTCGGAGGCGCTGATCAGCACCGTTCCGCCCGCGGCCGCGACGGTCGAGGCGCGGCTCGCCGGCTCGGACGCGCTCGCCACCGACGATCGGGCCTTCGCGATCGTGCCGGCCCAGGGCCGCACCCGCGCGCTGCTCGTCGGCGAGGGCAACGCCTTCCTCGAGAACGCGATGGCCCTCCTGCCCCGCCTCGAGCTCTATGCCGTCGAGCAGGGCGGCTACACCGATGCGCTCGCCGAGGCCGACGAGGCCGGCACGCCGTACGGGCTGTTCGTCTTCGACGGCATCGTGCCCGACGACCCGCCTCCCGGCCCGGCGCTGTACCTCGACCCGCCCGCCGATGGCGAGTTCGGCACCGTCGCGGGCCAGGTCGACGGGCCGCTCATCGATCGGACCGATCCCGACGAGCCGATCCTGCGCTTCGTCGACCTCACCACCGTCCACATCGGGCGCGCGCGGCAGATCGAGCTCGCCGAGGGCATGCGGGCGGTCGTCGCCACCCCTGCCGGGCGCCCGCTCGTGGCGGTCGGCGAGCGCGATGGGCGACCGATGGCGCTCATCGGCTTCGGCCTCGACGAGTCCGACCTGCCGCTGCAGGTCGCCTTCCCGCTGCTCATGAGCAACCTCGTCGACCATCTCCTGCCGGTGGCCGAGGGGGTCCTGCCGTCGTCGATGCCGCTCGGCGAGTCGGTCACGGCGAGCATCGACCCGGCAATCGAGCGCGTGAGCGTCGTCACGACCGGGGCCGACGGCGCCGGCGCGGCGGTCGAGGTGTCGGTCCTCGGCGGGCAGCTCACGCTGGCCGGGGCAGACGCGGTCGGCGTGCGCGAGGTGCGAGCGGTCAGCGACGACCCGTCCATCGGCAACCAGGTCATCGGTCGCACCGCGGTCAACCTGTTCAGCGCGGACGAGTCCGACGTCGCGCCCGGCGACCCGCAGCGGATCGTCGACATGGGCCGCGTCACGGCGGACGGCGGCGGGCCCGGCCAGCCGACGCGCGCCGAGTGGTGGTGGCCGCTGGCCCTCGCCGCCCTTGCGCTCCTGGCCATCGAGTGGCTGCTCTACCACCGACCGACGCGACGGACCCTCCTGCGCGCGTTCGGCCGCCGGCCACAGCCGCTCGGCGGGCGGGCGCGATGAGCGTCCCGGTCAACTTCACCGACCCGGCCTGGCTGTGGCTGGCCGTGCCGGTTGGGGCCGTCATCGCCATCGGCTGGATGGCGGCGTCGCGCACGCTGCCGGCCGGCCGGCGGATCGCGTCGCTCGTCATCCGTGTGACGCTCGCGGCGTGCCTGATCCTGTCGCTGGCCGGCATGCGCGTGGCGCTGCCATCGGATCGGCTCAGCGCCGTCTTCCTGCTCGACGCCTCGGCCTCGATGCTCGATGCCACCAGCGAGGAGCTCGTCGACTGGGCACGCGCCGCGGTCCGCGAGATGCCCGAGGGTGACACCGCCGGCGTCGTCGTCTTCGGCGGCAACGCGCTCGTCGACCGCCTGCCGTCGCAGCTCGCCGAGCTGGCGGAGCCCGCATCGGCCCCCGTCGTCGGCGCGACCGACGTCGGCGCCGCGGTGCGCCTGGCCGCCGCGATCTTCCCGGCCGGCACGCAGCAGCGGATCGTCCTGCTGTCCGATGGCAACGACACATCGGGTGAGGCGGAGGACGCGATCGCTGCCGCGGTCGCCCGTGGCATCCGGCTCGATGTCGTCACCCCCGTCGACGAGTCGGCGGCCGAGGTGCTCGTCGACGCGCTCGACGCGCCACCGGGCGCGCGGGTGGGCGAGACGATCGACCTGATGGTCCGGCTGCGCTCGACGGTCACCACCGGCGCGACGCTGCGCCTGCTGGCCGACGGCGCCACCGTGGCGACGCGCGAGATCGAGCTCGAGCCGGGGATCGCCGCCATCCCGTTCAGCGTCACCGCCGACGCCCCCGGCTTCCACGTCTTCCGCGCCGTCATCGAGCCGGAGGCGGATCGGTTCAGCGAGAACAACGCGGCCGACGCGTACGTGCTCGTCTCCGGCCCGCCCCAGGTGCTCGTCGCGACAGACGACGCAGAGCGCGCCGCCGACCTCGTCGCCTCGCTCACCGATGGCGAACAGGAAGTGACCGTCGTGCCGTCCGGTGGCGTGCCGTCCTCGCTGACCGGACTCGCCAGCTACGACAGCCTCGTCCTCGACAACGTCCCGGCCTCGGCGCTCGGCGCCCCGACGATGGCCGCGATCCAGTCCTACGTCCGAGATCTCGGCAAGGGCCTCGTCATGCTCGGCGGGCGGGAGAGCTACGGCGCCGGCGGCTACCTCGACACGCCGCTCGAGGAGACGCTGCCGGTGTACATGACCGTCCGCGACCGCGAGCGCTCCCCGGATGTGGCGATGGTGGCCGTCGTCGACAAGTCGGGCAGCATGGCCGACTGCCATTGCACCGGCGACAGCCGCGACGCGGCCAACCCGTCGGGGACGCGCGGCTTCGAGAAGGTCGACATCGCCAAGGAGGCGATCCTCCGCGCCGCCGAGGCGCTCGCGCCGACCGACCAGCTCGGTGTGGTCGCCTTCGACAGCAACGCGCACTGGGCGGTGCGGACGGCACCGATCGACTTCGGCGCGATCGGCAACGGCCTCGGCTTCCCGGCCGACGGCAACACGAACATCTACGCCGGGCTGAAGGCCGCCTACGACGACCTCGTCGACAACCCCGCCACGCTCCGCCACATCATCCTCATCACCGACGGCTGGTCGACCTCGGGAGCCTACGACGAGCTGCTCGACGACATGCAGGCCGCGGGGATCACGCTGTCGACGATCGGCACCGGCGGCGGCTCGGCACGCATCCTCCGTGAGCTGGCCGAGGAGTCGGGCGGCCGGTATTACGACGCGGCCGACGCGACGACGATCCCGGACATCTTCCTGCGCGAGACGATCCGGACGGCCGGCGAGCAGATCGTCGAGGAGCCCTTCCAGCCGATCCCGTCGGCGAGCTCCGAGGTGCTCGCGGGGATGGACGCGGGGCGCCTCCCGCGGCTACTCGGCTACAACGCGACGACCGCCAAGGGCTCGGCCACGGTGGCGCTCCTCACCGGCCGCGAGGACCCGCTCCTGGCGCAGTGGCAGTACGGGCTCGGCCGCGCGGCGGCGTGGACGAGCGACGCTCGCCAGCAGTGGGCAACGCCCTGGATCGGCACGCCGGAGTTCGGGACCCTCACCGCACAGCTCGTGGCGTGGACACTGCCCCCGCAGGACTCCGAGGGGATCGACGTGACCTTCAGCCCCGGCGATCGCGGCGAACTGCACGTCGAGGTCACCTCGTTCGGCGACGACGGGGCTCCGCGGAACTTCTACCAGACCGTGCTGCGGCTCATCTCGCCCGACCTCGAGCCGACGCAGGCCGTGCTCGAGCAAACCGGCCCCGGCCGCTACGCGGGCACGGTCCACGCCAGCGACCCGGGCGCATACCTCGTGCGCGTGGCCCAGACGCTGGAGAGCGCGCAAGGAACCGATGCGGCCAGCCGCACGCTCGGGATCGTCTCCCCCATCGCCGACGAGTTCCGGCGCCTGGGGATCGACACCGATGCGCTCGCCTCGTACGCGGCCGCCGGTGGCGGCCGGCAGCTGCCGCTGGGCAGTGAGGACCCCGGCGCCGAGGTCTGGCGCCACGACATCGCCGCCGGCGCCTTCCCGACGCCGATCTGGCCCTGGCTCCTGCTGGTGGCGATCGTCCTCGTCCCGCTCGACGTCGGCGTGCGGCGCGTGGCCCTCACCCGGGCCGACCTGCGGCGGGCACGTGCGTGGGCAATGCGCCGCGTCGGCCTCGGACGGCCCGAGCCGGAGGCCGTGCCCGGTCTCGCCGAACTGCGTGCCGCGAAGGCGCGCAGCGGCCGACGCACCGAACGCGTCGTCGAGCCGATGCCGGCCGCGACCCCTTCGCCGCCGCTCCGCCCTCGACCAGCCCCGGCGCACGCCTCGCCTCCGGCACCGCCGCCCGAGCCGCCACCCGACGCCGACGAGACGCTTGCCGAGCGCCTCGCACGTCGCCGCCGAGGTCGGTAGACGCCTGGCTAGAGCCTGTCGGCCGGATCGAGCTCCTCGAGCACCCCGTCGTCGGTGAGTGGCCGCGGGCTCGTCCGCGGGACACGCAGGACGAGGATCACGGCCACCCCGCCGAGGAGGACGAGCGCGATCGGCCCCCACGGCAGCCCGCGGTAGTCGAGGATCCCGATTCCGCTCAGGATCAGCGCGGACTCGTTGCCGGCCGGATCGCGCGCCATGAGCGAAACCCCGGTCGGCCACGGCGGAAGCGGCACGGTCGTGCTGAAGCGCCCCTCGGCGTCGACCGAGACGCCTCGCCCGCTGATCGTGACGCTCGCGTATGGATCCGTGCGTCCGCTCACCGTCACGTCGGCGGACCCGAGGGGCGTCGTCATCGTCGCGTCGAGCTCCGGCGGCCGCGCAAGGACCAGAACCGGCCAGCTGGCGACGTATCCGTGACCGGCTGGCGTGAGGATGTGGAGCGACAGGCGGTAGCGGATGTTCTGGGTCAACCCGATCGGTGGCGGCACGGTCACGCGGAGGGTCCCGCCGTCGCCGACCCTGAGGGCCCGTCCGACCACCGACGGATCCGGGTCCGGGAGGTAGACGCGCGACCCTGGCGGCGCGGTGACCTCGGCCACCAGCCCGCTCGAACCGATCGCCAGCTCGCGCGCACCGATCGTCGTTGCCCCCTCGAGCGGCGGCTCGACCCGCCCGGCATCGGCCTCGGGGTGTCGGACGAGGTCCACCGGCGCAATCGACATGCTGGAGCCGGACTGGAAGACCGGCGGCGTCAGCCGACCGCCGCGGGGATCGTCACGACCGGGGACGCCCGTCGGCGCCTGACGGATGGCGAGCCACGCGCGGTCGCGACCGACCAGGCCGACGGGGTCGGCACCGGCGAGTGTGCCGAAGAGGGCGGCCTGATGGGTCGCGAGTGGCGCGTCCGGCAGGTCGTCCGAAGGAAGGAGGCGGCCGGCGTACACGACCGCCGGCTCACCGTCGAGACCGCCACCAGGCAGCGGTCCGACGTAGGCGGCGAGCGGACCGGCCTCCAGCGCCGCGGCGGCCGGGCTCCGCGTGATTGCGTTGCCGCGTGGCGGCGTGAGGTTGGGCAGCCCGAGGACGTGGAGCGCCTCCGGATCGGTCTGGCGCACGAGCAGGCGCGGCTCGTCGAGGATCTCGACGACACCCAGGAAGGTCCCCTCGGCGAGCGGCGCCTCAGCCAGCGGCGCACGGGGACGGTCGCCGCGTGGCCACTCCCGCACCTGCACGCCGCCGGCGATCTGCACGGCGATGCCCCGCTGGCCGCCGATCGGCACCGCGACCGCGTCGGTGACGATCATGCCGCTGTGCTCGACGCGCAGGCCGTCGTCCGGCCGGAGGCTCACGCGGAACAGCGCGCCGAGCGCCGCGCTGCTGATGAACGCGGCCTCGTCGCCCGGCACGCCATCGCTGTCGCCGAGGATGAAGGGTGAGCTGCCCGAGCCGACGGGCATCTCGGTGGAGGTCGGGGGCGCGAAGCGGCCATCGGTCCAGCGGTAGACCCGGCCCACGGTCGGGCTGCTCGCGTCGTTGAGCGGCTCGAGCGAGTAGGTGGCGAGCAGCTCATCGGTCCCGTCGCCGTCGAGGTCGATGACGTGCACCGCGTCGGCGGTGCCGCCGGGATCGGCGACGCGGTCGATGTGCAGCGAGCCTCCGGCGAGGACGACGTCGTCGAGGAGGAGGCAGCACTCGCGCCGAGCATCCGGCTCGGCGAAGTCCGGCTGGCGCAGCAGGGTGACTCGCTGACCGCCGTCGGCGCGGCGGACGAGCAGCCGCACGGGGCGGCGCGCGTAGGCGAGCTCCGCCTGGCCGGCGTCGCCGCGCACCGCCATCGTCGGCGGAGCGGCGAGTGACCATCCATCGGGACCCTCACGCCAGGCTTCGACCCACAGCTGCTCCCCGCCGCGCCCGACGAGGCGCACGACTTCCGGCGCGCCATCCCCGTCGAGATCGGCGGCGACGGCCTGGAGGGTCGGCAAGCTGTCCGGCAAGACGATCGCCCCGGGCTCGTCGGGCAGGCGGGCGACCGCAGACGGGCCGGGTGGCGGCACTGCGCCGCCGCCGGCGACGAGCGCTGCGATCGACGCGGCAAACGCCACGGTGAGCATTGCACCGAGCATACGCCCGCCGTCTGGCATCATCGCGGCGATGCCCCAGCCGCCCATCCTGTGGTCGCCCGCTCGCGACGCGCGATCCACGACTCGCATCGGCGCATACCTCGACTGGCTGTGGCGCACGCGGGATCTCCAGTTCGCCGACTACGACGACCTGCTGCGCTGGTCGACCACCGATCTCGACGGCTTCTGGGCATCGGTCTGGGATCACTTCGAGGTCTCGTCGGAGACGCACGTCGGGCCGGCGCTGGCCGAGGATCGGATGCCGGGAGCCCGCTGGTTCCCGACCGCGCACGTGAACTGGGCCGAGCACTGCCTGCGCATGGCCGGCCGCCTCGGGTCGGACACGGTCATCGTCGCGCGTTCGCAGACCCGGGAGCGGATGACCCTGACCGCGGACGAGCTGCGCGTCGACGTCGCCCGGGTGCGCGCCGGGCTCCAGCGACTGGGCATCGGTCGCGGCGACCGGGTCGCCGCCTACCTGCCGAACGTGCCGGAGGCCGTCGTAGCCCTCCTCGCCACGGCGTCGCTCGGCGCGGTCTGGACGAGCTGCGCCCCGGAGTTCGGGGTTCGCTCGGTGGTCGATCGCTTCAGCCAGGTCGAGCCGACGGTGCTCCTCACGATCGACGGCTATCGCTACGGCGACCGCGAGGTGGACCGCAGCGCCGAGGTCGCCGCCATCAGGGGGGCGCTCCCGAGCCTGACGGCCACGGTCGTCCTCCCCTACCTGCGGACCGATGCGTCACGCGTCCAGGACGCGATGACCTGGGACGAGCTCGCCGCACACGACGGAGAGCTGGCCTTCGAGCCGGTCCCCTTCGACCATCCGCTGTTCGTGCTCTACAGCTCGGGAACGACCGGGCTGCCGAAGCCGATCGTCCACGGGCACGGCGGCATCCTGCTCGAGCACCTGAAGATCCACGCCTTCCACCACGACCTCGGCACGTCGGATCGGTTCTTCTGGTTCAGCACCACCGGCTGGATGATGTGGAACTACCTCGTCTCGGGCCTCGCCGTCGATGCGAGCATCGTGCTGTACGACGGATCGCCCGCGCACCCGGACCTCGGCGCGCTGTGGCGGCTGGCGGCCGAGGAGGGCGTCACGTACTTCGGGACGTCGGCGCCGTACCTGATGGCCTGTCGCAAGGAGAGGCTGCGGCCCGGCCAGCTGGCCGACCTGTCGCGGATCCGGGGCATCGGCTCCACCGGCGCACCACTGCCCGCGGAGGGGTTCCGCTACGTCTACGACGCGATCAGCCCATCGGTCCATCTCCAGTCGGTCTCCGGCGGCACCGACGTGTGCACCGCGTTCGTCGGCGCCTCGCCCCTGGTGCCGGTGTGGGAGGGCGAGATCAGCTGCCGCCACCTCGGCTGCGCGGTCGAGGCCTTCGGGCCCGATGGCCGCCCGGTCATCGGCGAGCAGGGCGAGCTCGTCATCACCCGCCCGATGCCCTCGATGCCGGTCGCGTTCTGGAACGATCCGGACGGCTCGCGCTATCGCGCCGCCTACTTCGAGGACTATCCCGGCGTCTGGCGCCATGGCGACTGGATCACGTTCACCGAGCGCGGCTCGTCGATCATCAGCGGCCGCTCCGACGCCACGCTCAACCGCGGCGGCGTGCGCGTCGGCACCGCCGAGTTCTACGCCGTCGTCGAGGGCCTGCCGGAGGTCGCCGACTCGCTCGTCGTCCATCTCGACGAGGGCGACCGGCTGCTCCTCTTCGTCGTCGTCCGCGACGGAGACGACCTGACCGATGCGCTCCGCGCGCGCATCGGCTCCGAGCTGCGGTCCGCGCTCTCGCCGCGGCACGTGCCGGACGAGATCCTCGCGGTGCCCTCGGTGCCACGGACGCTGTCGGGCAAGAAGCTCGAGGTGCCGGTGAAGCGGATCCTCACCGGGACGCCGGCCGATGTCGCGGCGTCGCGCGGCTCCCTGGCCGATCCCACGTCGCTCGACGCCTTCGTGGAGCTCGCCCGGCGCCCATCATGACCTGCGGTCGCGCTCAATGGGCGGGTGGCGTGAATTCGGACGGTCGGCACAGCCGCGCGAGCGGCCTACCATGTCCCCATGGCATTCGATGAGCTGCACACCTGGGAGCTGTGGTATCCCGGCGCGGGCGCGACCGGCCTGCCACTGGCTCGCGCGCGGATCGACCCGCACGAGGTCGTCTGGGCGCACTCGGTCCCGCGCAAGGTGGCGGTCACGGTCCGCCAGGGCGACGACCGCGTCGTCGCCCGCGGCGAGGGACTGAGCCGCCAGGGCGGCTACAAGCCGATGACGCGCTTCGCCCTCGACGGCGAGCAGATCACCCGCGAGGACCGCTGGCCGACCGACGAGGATCTCGGCAGCATCGTGATCCTGCCCGGCGGCGAGGCCGGCGTCCTCACCGCGTGGTGGAACGCCGACGACGGCACATCCTGGCGCTGGTCGGTCGAGTTCAGCAACCGCAAGGGCTGAGCCCTAGTCGGTGTAGTAGACCCCGTCGAGCGCGCCCCACGCGGCGGCGCTGAACAGCGCACACGCCGTCTTGGCGCGCGCGAACTCTCCATCGGACAGGCCCTCGATGAGCGCCGCGAGCATGGCGGGCTCATCGGTCTCGACCGCGTGCTCCACGAAGTACTCCTGCGCATCGGTTCCGACGGTCCCGGCGTAGTGTTCGCGCAGGCCGGCGAGCTTGCTGCTCGCCGTGGCCGGCTGCTGCACCTCGAAGCTGTACAGCGCCCCGAGCGCCTCGGGGACCGATGCGAACGCGTTCTCGCCGACCGCGAGCAGCGTGCGCGACTGGGGGCGCCGCATCTCGCCGGTCGCTCCGAGCGCGCCGCGGAATCGCGACCAGAGCTCGTCGTGCTCGCGCTCCTCGGCGGCGTACTCCGGATAGCCGATCCGCTCCCAGCCGGCGTCGACGGCACCGATGAACGGGGCCCACTCGTCGGCGTACTCGGCCAGGCGCCCGATCGGCAGGGTGCCGGCGCGCCACTCGGTGTAGAAGGGATGCTCGTTGAGATCGAAGCTGCGGACGATTGCGTCCAGCTCGTCAATGCGGCTGCTCATCGGTTTGCGGCACCTCGTGATCGCCGGTCACACGCCGGACGGTGGCATGAAGCGTAGCGTGTCTGCCGGAGCGACGCCGAGCGTCACTCGATCTCGATCTCCTCGAGGGTGGCGTCGTCGGTCCACGCGGGAATCGGCCCCGGGCGAGGGCGCGGGATGCGCAGCAGGGCGAAGGCGCCCACCGCCGCGGTCAGGAGCCCCACGATCGGGAGCCAGGGCAGCCCGCGGTAGTCGACGAAGCCGACGACCTGGACGCTGGTCGACGTCTCGTTGCCCAGCGGGTCGCGGGCGACGACGACGATGTCGACCGGCCAGAGCGGGGCATCCACCGAGGCCTCGAACGCGCCGTCGGCACCCACCTCGATCGGGCGTCCATCGACGACCACCTCCGCGTAGGCGCTCGCGCTCCCGGAAATGCGGGCGCCGAGCTCGAAGGTCGTGGTGGCCGATGTGGCGTCGAGCCTGGGCGGCTCTCGGACGACCGTGCCCTCCCACTCCTCGAGCATCACACGGCCGTCGGGCAGGATCGCCAGCAGGCCGTACTCGAACTCCGAATTGCGTTCCTGCTCGCCCCTCCCATGCGTGAACACGACGCGCGCGGGGGTCGCACCCACCTCGAGGAACTCGTCGCTGCCGCCGTCGGTGAACACGAGCGTCCCGGGTGGCGCGGCAAGCCTCGCCGCGAAGCCGTCCGGGCTCGAGAGCAGGTGCTCGCCGTCGGCCGCGTATGCGGCGCTGACCAGCCCGATCACCGCGGCCTGGGACGCCGCTGGCTGCAACACGTTCTCGGCGGGAATAGCACCACCCGCCCGGGTGGGTCCATGCTCAGGACGCCCGGGTAGAGGTAGACGGCGTCCGGCAACGTGGTGTAGATCGCGCTCGATGCCGCCAGCCACGCGGCATCCGGTCCCGCCATGCCGTGCGGGAAGAGCCCGGCCAGCGGCGACATCGGCCGCGTCTCGATGCCGCCTTCCCCGTCGAGCGTTACGAGCACGCCCCCACCGGCAAGCGAGGGCCGGCCGCCGGCCAGCTCCGATGGCAGCGGGCCCACGTATGGATACGGGTACACCGAGTAGCCACCGCTGTCGATCCCGAGCTCGAGGAAGCGGTGGATCGCCTGGGTGGTGGACGGCAGGTCGACGTCGCCAACCTCACGCAGATCGAGGTCGAAGACCGTCGCGACGCGAGTCTCCGCACTCGCAAACGCGTCGTGTGGAGTGTGGACCAGCAACGCGTCGGCGCCCGTGCCGATGGCTGTCACCGATGGGTACTCGCCCAATCCGTCCAGGGATCCGACCTCGCGCGGCTCCCCTCCGGACGGCCAGCTCACGGTGGTGACGCGATCTTGCTCCGCAACGATGATGAGCTCGCCCGCGATCGCCGTTGCGTACCGGAAGAAGTCGCCACTCGGGACCGACTCGCCAATCCGAGCCTCCTCGATCCGGAGCGCGCCGCCGACCACGGTCAACCGGTAGGTCATGCCCTGCTGGTTCGGCCCGATGAGCAGCTCCGCTCCGCCGAGGCCATCGGTCTCGCCGTACAGCGCAGAGCTGCCTTGATCGGTCGAGTTGAGCGCGCCGACCTGGACGTATCGCCCGTCGCGCCACGCCTGGACCTCGATGAACGACGCCTCCGGTCCCCCGTCATCGTCGAAGGCCGTCCGGTGCGTGACCAGCTCGTCGATCCCGTCGCCGTCGAGGTCGACCGCCTGGATGTAGTGCGCGCCGCGGTCGAGGTCCGCTGCGCGGACCGGAGTCAGCGTGATGACACCGCCCTCCTGCCCGACCTCGTGCAGCGAGACGCAGCACATCGCGCCGAACTGGTCGTTCGCGATCGGCTCCGCCGTCAGTGCGAGCAGCCGTTCGTTCTCTCCGTGCCCCGTGCGGAGCAACGCCGCGGCGCGCTCCCCCGACTCGCTCAGGAGCTCCGTCCCGCGAATTGCCTCCCAGCCGTCGGGGCCGTGGTGCCACGCGTCCACCTCCACCGCAGCGGAAGACGTCCGGACCAGGCGCACGACGTCGCGCTCGCCATCGCCGTCAAAGTCGACGACAACCGCCGCGACGGTCGCGCCGGGCAGCACGATCGATTCTGCGGCGGCGGCGGGCACCGCGAACCCGATGGAGATCGGCAGGGCGGCCGCCAAGCACCCCAGAAGGCGCCGGCGGCCGCTGATCCCCACCTGCGGTCCTCCTACATCGCTCGCAGGCCGAGGAGATTGCGGGCAATCACCATGCGTTGGATCTGGCTGGTGCCCTCCCCGATCTCGGTCAGCTTCGCGTCGCGCAGGTAGCGCTCGACCTTGTACTCGGTCACGTAGCCATACCCGCCATGGACCTGGATCGCATCGTTCGTGACGTCGCGGGCGACCTCGGAGGCGAAGAGCTTGGCCATCGCGGACTCGGTCGTGTACGACTTGCCGCAGTCCTTCAGCCACGCGGCGCGGTAGGTCATCAGCCGCGCGGCGTCGATCTTCACGGCCATGTCGGCGATCATGAACGCCACGCCCTGGAACTCGCCGATGGCACGCCCGAACTGGCGGCGCTCCTTCGCATAGGCCGATGCGGCCTCGTAGGCCGCCTGCGCAAGCCCGAGTGCCATCGCCGCGATCCCGATCCGACCGCCGTCGAGCGTCTTGAGGAACAGCTTGTCGCCCTCGCCCTCCGCGCCGAGGAGGTTCTCGGCGGGGATCCGGCAGTCGTCGAAGATCAGCTCGCCGGTATTGCTGGCATGGAGGCCCATCTTCTCCTCCATCCGACCGATGCTGAAGCCTGGCGTATCGGCCTCGACGATGAAGGCGCTGATCTTGCCGCTGCCCTCCTCGCGATCGGTCACGGCCGTCACGATGTACGTGCCGGCCACGCCGGCGTTGGTGATGAAGCGCTTGCTGCCGTTGAGGACCCACTCCTCGCCGTCGCGGTGGGCGCGGGTGCGGGTGCCGCGCGAGTCGCTGCCGGCGCCGGGCTCGGTCAGGCCGTAGGCGCCGAGGACCTCGCCCGACGCCATCGGTCGCAGGTAGCGCTCCTTCTGGGCATCGGTCCCGGCCAGCCAGACCGGGTTGCAGCCGAGGCTCGTGTGAGCGCTGACGATGATCCCGACGCTGCCGCTGGCGCGGCTGAGCTCCTCGACCGTGATCGCGTAGGCCAGCGAGTCGAGCCCGGTCCCGCCGATCTCCTCTGGATACGGCACGCCGAGCAGGCCGAGCGCCGCCGCCTCGCGGATGATCTCGTGCGGGAACTCGCCCTTGCGTTCGAGCTCGTCGGCGACGGGAACGATGCGCCGTTCGGCGAAGTCGCGCACGGTGCGCTGGATCTCGAGGTGCTGTGGAGAGAGGGCGAAGTCCATCGGCTGGGCAGGCTCCCGTGCGGTGCGCGGAGTCTAGCAACGAAGAAGGACCCGATCGAGAGGTGGTTCGATCGGGTCCGGGGTGGGTTCGGTCGGTTCGCTAGCTCGTCTTGCGCCAGCGCTCGACCTCGCGCCGGCTGCGCTGCTCCTCGGCGCGCTGGAGGTTGGTGCGGCGGCGGCGCGACGCGACAGGACGCGGGCGATGCCGCTTCTGGTGGTTGAGCTTGGCCATCGGTCTCGGTCCTCCCCCGCGATTGCGGTAATTGTGCGCTCTAGACGCACGCCGATGCCGTCGAGTTGCACGTTGACGTTTCTTGACAGCGGGAACGGGCGGCTCCCTATACTCCGCAGGGCTGCTGCAACGCGACAAGGTTGGGCAGGAGTACGAGTGCCCGAAGCAGACGTTCGACTGGACCGTGTCACGAAGCGATTTGGTGACGTCGTCGCGGTCGATGCCCTGTCGCTCGAGATCCGCCACGGCGAGTTCTTCTCTCTGCTCGGGCCATCCGGCTGCGGCAAGACCACCACACTGCGGATGATCGGCGGATTCGAGGAAGTCACCGCTGGAACCGTGTACGTAGGTGGCGTCGACGTCACCGACCTGCCCCCGTTCAAGCGAGCGACGAATACCGTCTTCCAAAACTACGCGCTCTTCCCGCACCTGAACGTCTTCGAGAACATCGCTTTCGGCCTGCGGCGGCGCAATACCCCGACGAACGAGATCCGCCACCAGGTGGCCTTCATGCTCAAGCTCGTCGAGCTGCCCGGCTACGAGCTGCGAAAGCCCAGCCAGCTGTCGGGCGGCCAGCAGCAGCGCGTCGCTCTCGCACGGGCACTGATCAACAACCCTCATGTGCTCCTGCTGGACGAGCCGCTCGGTGCGCTCGATCTCAAGCTTCGAAAGCAGATGCAGATCGAGCTCAAGCGAATCCAGGCCGA
The DNA here is from genome assembly GCA_963844415.1 of uncultured Chloroflexia bacterium. GTDB lineage: Bacteria > Chloroflexota > Limnocylindria > QHBO01 > QHBO01 > JACDBZ01. The sequence goes on along the minus strand of CAWJOA010000001.1, from coordinate 24,443 downwards.
ACTGGGCATCACGTTCATCTTCGTCACCCACGACCAGGACGAAGCGATGACGATGTCGGACCGCATCGCCGTCATGCGCCATGGGCAGATCGAGCAGCTCGGCGCCCCCGAGGAGCTCTACGAGCGGCCGCAGACGGAGTTCGTGGCCGGCTTCCTGGGTGTGAGCAACTTACTGGACGGTGAGGTGGTCGGGCCGTCTGGCGAATTCGTCGACGTGCGCCTGGTGGATGGGACGATCGTGCGCGCTCCGAGCCTTGGCGTGAACGGCGCTCGCCAGGTGCGCGTCGGGGTGCGCCCGGAAAAGGTTCGCGTCCTGCCCAACACCGCCGATGTCGACATGGCTGTGAACACCGTGCGGGGCACCGTCCTCGACGCCAGCTACCTCGGCGTCAGCACGCAGTACCTGGTCAAGACTGGCGACGGTCACCACATGACGGTCTACGCGCAGAACCTGGAGACCAGCGGTTCGAGCGAGGTGATTGCCGATGGCGAGGCGGTGCGCCTGTCATGGCAGCCCAAGCACACGTTCGTGATCGAGCCCGACGGGGGTTTGGGAGATGACGTCACTGAGGTGGAGGAGGAATCGGGCCCATGAGAACCCATCGACGGATCAATGCACCGACGGTGATGGCCGTCATCGGGATGCTGCTGCTGAGCGCCTGCGGCATCGAGCCGCAGGACTCCCCGACCGGCGACGCCGGCTCGAGCGCGGAGCCGGTGACGAGCGGGGGCGAGGCGAGCCCATCGGCAAGCGCGGTTGGCGGAGGCGAGCCGGAGGCCGAGCTCCAGTTCGCCAACTGGCCGCTCTACATCGACCAGGACGACGAAGGAAACTCCCCGACGATCCAGCAGTTCGAGGAAGCGACGGGAGTCGACGTCACGTACACCGAGGGGATCGAGGACAACAACTCGTTCTTCGGCACGATCCAGCCAGCGTTGGCGGCCGGTGACGATACCGGCTACGACATCATCGTCATGACCGACTGGATGATCGGCAACTTGGTCGCGTCTCGGCTATCTCGAGCCCATCGATGTGGAGCGCGACGTCCCGAACTTCGTCGAGAACGCGGATCCGATCTACCTTGAGCGTTCGTACGACCCTGGGAACCAGTACAGCGTCCCGTGGCAGTCGGGCATCACCGGCATCGGCTACAACCCCGCGCTGGTCGACGAGGAGATCACCTCGCTGGCGCAGTTGCTCGATCCCGAGCTTCATCGAGAAGTACTGTGGCCAGATCGGCATGTTCGTCGACGCGCGTGATGCGCTCAGTTTCGGGCTGCTCTACAACGGCGTCGTGCCGGCCGAGTCCACCGAGGAGGACGTGGAGGCCGCGCAACAGGTCCTGCTCGACCAGGCGCCGTGCGTCCGCGACTACTACGGCAACGAGTACGCGCAGGGGCTCGCCGACGGCAGCCTGGCGATCACGATGGCGTGGTCCGGCGACGTCTTCCAGCTCCAGTTCGACAACCCCGACCTCCAGTTCGTGGTGCCGGAGGAGGGCGCGATCCTGTGGACCGACAACATGGCGATTCCAAAGGGGGCGCAGCACCCGAACGCCGCCCTCGAGATGATGAACTACGTCTACGACCCCGAGGTCGCGGCGCAGATCGCCGAGTACGTCAACTACATCACCGCGGTCCCCGGCGCGCAGGAGATCATCTCCCAGCACGCCGACGACGCCGAGGCGGACGGTGACATGGAGACGGCGGAGTACCTCCGCGCGGTCGCGGATTCGCCGCTCGTCTTCCCGACCCAGGACATGCTCGAGCGGCTGCACAGCTACAAGGTCCTCGACGAGGAGGAAGAGCGGCTCTGGAACGAGCTGTTCGATGAGGTGATCGCGGGCTGATCGCCGATCACCCGGGTCTCGAACGATGCCTGCCTGGCTGCGCCGTCACCGGGGCCTCGTCCCGTACCTCTTCCTGGTACCGGGCGGGCTGTGGCTGATCGTCTTCTTCGTGATCCCCCTGATCACGGTGGCGTCAGTCGCGCTCCAGGAGGGCTCGCTCGGGACCGGCTACCGGCTCACGTTCAACTTCGGCATCTTCCCCGACGCGATCGCGCGCTGGGACACGCAGCTCGTGCGCTCGCTTCAGTTCGGTCTGATCGTGACCGTGCTGGCGATGCTCATCGGCTACCCGATGGCGTACACGATCGCTTTCCGCGGCGGGCGGTTCAAGAACGTCCTCCTGCTGCTCGTGATCCTCCCGTTCTTCACCAGCTTCATCATCCGCACGATCAGCTGGAAGTTCATCCTCGCCGACCAGGGCTTCGTCCTCGGGACGCTCAAGGATCTCGGCATCCTCGAACCGGGATTCCGTCTCATCGCCACGCCGGTCGCAGTCATCGGCGGCATCACCTACAACTTCCTGCCGTTCGTGGTGCTTCCACTCTATGTTGCGCTCGAACGGATCGATCCGAGGCTGATCGAGGCCGCGACCGACCTCTACGCCAGCCGGCTCAACGCGTTTCTGCGAGTCACGCTCCCGCTCTCCATCTCCGGAGTGTTCGCCGCAAGCCTGCTGACCTTCATCCCGGCCGTCGGTGACTACCTGAATGCCGAGCTGCTGGGCAGCCGAAACGAGACGATGATCGGCAATGTCATCCAGCGCCTCTACCTCGTGAACAACGACTACCCACAGGCCTCGGCGCTGAGCCTGATCCTGATGATCGGGATTCTCGTCAGCGTCTTCATCTATCGACGGATCCTGCGCGGCCAGGAGTTCACGGTCTGATGGCGACCGCCGCAGCCTCCCGGCCAACGGCGCTTGCCGCGCGACGCCGTCCGCTCGGCGTCACGCCTTCGGCGGGCGATCCTCCCGGCGTTCACGACGCTGGTCGTGCTCTACCTCTTCCTGCCCATCGTCGTCATGGCGGTCTTCGGGTTCAACGACATCGGGGGCAGGTTCAACTTCACCTGGCAGGGCTTCACGCTCGAGCACTGGCAGAACCTGTTCACCCGGTTCCCCGCTCTGAACCAATCGCTGATGAACAGCCTCATCGTCGCGATCATCTCGACGCTGGTGGCGACGGCCTTCGGGACCCTGATCGCCCTGGCACTGACGCGCTACGAGTTCCGCGGGCGCGGACCGCTCAACCTCCTGATCTTCCTGCCGATCGCGACGCCAGAGATCGTGCTCGGGGCCTCGCTGCTGGCGCTGTTCGTCTCCTCGGGGGTGGACCGCGGCCTACCGACGGTCACGGTCGCCCACATCATGTTCAACATCAGCTTCGTGGTCGTGACCGTCCGGGCCAGGATTGCCGGATTCGACCGGAACCTCGAGGAAGCCGCGATGGACCTCGGCGCCGACGAGTGGACCACGTTCCGAAAGATCACCTTCCCGCTCATCTTCCCGGGAATCCTCGCTGCGGGCCTGCTTGCATTCGCGCTGTCGGTCGACGACTTCGTGATCACCCAGTTCACCGCCGGGCAGACGATCACGTTCCCGCTTTGGGTGTACGGCGCGTCCCGGATCGGCGTTCCGCCACAGGTCAACGTGATGGGAACGCTCATCTTCGGCATCGCCCTCATCGGGATCGTGCTCTGGATCGTGCTTCAACGGCGCGAGGTGCGCGCGCGGCCCACGACCCTCGAGCGATGATGCACCGCATCGGCGAGGCCGCCCGACGGGTCGGCGTCTCCGCCTCGGCGCTCAGGCTGTGGGAACGCCAGGGGCTGATTCGACCGAGCCGCACGTCGGGTCGGTATCGCCTCTACACCGACGCAGACATCGAGCGGCTGCGATCCGTACGGCGTCTCCGCCAGGTCGATCGCCTCAACGCTCCCGGCATCCGCCGCCTCATGCGCGACCCCGTGCCGTCGAGCCCGCACACCGATCGCCGGCTTGACGGACGGCTATTGCGACGGCTGCGCACGCAGCTCGGCCTGAGCCTGCGGGAGGCTGGCGAGCGGGCGGAGGTTTCGGTGTCATTCCTCTCGGCTCTCGAGCGTGGCATGACCGGCGCCAGCGTGGCAACCCTGCAGCGAGTCACCGCCGCGTACGGGACCACGATGGTGGAGCTCCTGGGTGGGGTACGGACACGGGACGCCGCGCCGCGCCTCGTGCGGGCCGGCCGGCGACGCACGCTCGACATCGGCTCTGGACAGGTGCGCATCGAGCAGCTGGCCGAGGGCGCGCGGCAGCTCGAACCGCATCTGTTCGTCCTCGCTGCGGGCGCGACGAGCGATGGAGCGTACTCGCATGAGGGGGAGGAGTTCCTGTACGTGCTCACCGGTGCCGTGACCGTCTGGGTCGGTGAAGACGAGGTGTATGCACTCGACAAACCGGGGGACGCGTTGACGTTCCCGTCGACCATTCCGCATCGTTGGCGTAACGACGCCAGCGGGGAGACACGGCTGCTGTGGATCAACACGCCACCGACCTTTTGACCGATTGGGCCGCGCTGCGCGACGGCATCCCGCCGGTGTGGGCTCGCTACACCGACCTCGTCGTCGAGCGCGCATCGGGATCGTGGATCACCACGACCGACGGGCAGCGCTACCTCGACTACACGAGCGGGATCGGCGTCACGAACACCGGCCATGCGCATCCACGGGTGGTGGCGGCGATCGCGGACCAGGCGGCTCGCGGCATCCACCTCCAGCAGAACATCGTCTACCACCAGCCCGGCCTCGAGCTCCACCGCCGGCTGCCGCAGCGCTTCCCGAACGCCCGGACCGATGAGGACTACGGCCTCTTCCTGTCGAACTCCGGTGCGGAGGCGATCGAGGCCGCCGTCAAGCTGGCCAAGGTCGCCACGCGACGCCCGCTGGTCGTCGCCTTCCGCGGTGGATTCCACGGCCGCACCCACGGCGCCATGGCGCTGACGAGCTCGACGGTGAAGTACCGCGCCCATTTCGAGCCGCTGATGGGTGGGGTGCACCACGTTCCGTACCCCTACCCGCTGCGCATGGGCGGGACCGATGCGTCCCTCGCCGCCACCCTCGCCGCCATCGAGGAGCTGTTCGTCACGACCGCCGCGCCGGACGACGTGGCCGCGTTCCTCGTCGAGCCCATCCTCGGGGAGGGCGGCTACGTGGTCCCGCCGGACGGCTTCCTGCCCGCCCTCCGCGAGCTGGCCGACCGCCACGGCATCCTGCTCGCCGTCGACGAGGTGCAGTCCGGCTACGCCCGCACGGGGCGCTTCTTCGCCACCGAGTGGACCGATGCGACCCCCGACATCGTGATCATGGCCAAGGGCATCGCCTCCGGGCTCCCGCTGTCCGGGCATCCTCGCCGCGCGCTCGCTGCTCGACCGCCTCGAGCCGGGCACCCACGGCGGGACGTACGGCGGCAACGCCGTGGCCTGCGCGGCCGCCCTCGCGACGCTCGACGTCATCGACGACGAGGGCCTCGCCGAGCGGGCGCATGGGCTCGGCGCGCGGCTCCTCGATGGCCTGCGCGAGCGGATCGGGCGGAGCGCATCGGTCCAGGAGTTGCGCGGGCGGGGCATGATGGTCGCCGTCGAGCTCACCGATGGCGCCATCGCCAAACGGGTCCTCGCCGAGTCACTGGCGAGGAACTTGCTGCTCCTCACCTGCGGAACGTACGGACAGGTCGTGCGGATCATCCCGCCGCTCGTCACGACGGAGGACGAGATCGACCTCGCAATCGGGGTCATCGGCGAGGCGATCGCCGCGAGCGAGGCCTGAACGGAGGTCGGCATGGCGCAACGGATCTGGGTCGTCGATGACGAGCAGTTCATCCGCACGGCGATGATGGCCGTCCTGGCCGACGTCGGCCACGAGACGCGCGGATTCGCGGATGCCGAGGAGCTGTACACCGCGCTCGTCGAGGAGGGCATCACGCCCGATCTCCTCATCCTCGACCAGCGACTGCCCGACGAGTTCGGCTCGACGATCGCCCACTCGCTGCGGGAGCGGCCCCAGTACCGCGACATCCCGCTGCTGTTCGTGACCGCCATCGACGACGAGGAGGCGGGCCGGCTCGAGGCCATCGCCCCGGTCGTTCGCAAGCCGTTCGACTTCGCCGACTTCGTCGCCGCCGTGGATAGCCAGCTCGCCTCGGTCACCTGACTCGGCGCCGGTCATCCTCGGCGCGGTCAGCAGTCGGTATGCTCCGCCACGGATGATCCGTACCACGCCATTCCACGAGCGGACGAGCGCGCTGAACGAGACCGGTCTGTGGCAGCACTGGTCCGGGCACATGGTCGTGACGCGCTACCAGGCGTCGGACAAGTTCGAGTACTTCTCGGTCCGCAACAGCGTCGGCATCTTCGACACCTCGCCGCTGTACAAGTACCGCATCGCGGGGCGGGACGCGGAGCGGTTCCTGTCCGGGATGCTGGCGCGTGACATCCGCCGGTGCCCGCCTGGGAACGCCCACTACACGACCTGGCTCGACGAACGTGGGTTCGTCCTGGAGGACGGAGTCATTCAGCACCGTGGACCGGACGAGTTCCTGCTGACCTCGGCGGAGCCGAACTTCGCCTGGTTCGCGGACCGGGTCGGCCGGCTGGCGGTGATGGTCGAGGAGGTGAGCCTGGACATCGGGACCCTCGCCCTGCAGGGGCCGCGCTCGCGCGACCTGCTGGCGCGGCTGGTTCCATCGGTGACCGACCTGCCGTTCTTCGGCATCACCACCGGCACGATCGGCGGGCGGCCGGTCACGGTGAGCCGCACGGGCTACACCGGTGACCTCGGCTACGAGATCTGGGTCGACGCGCCGGACGCCGTCGCCGTCTGGGACGCCGTCTGGGACGCGGCCGATGGCCACGGCATGCTGCCGTACGGGATGGGCGCGCTGTACATGCTGCGCATCGAGGCCGGGCTGCTGCTCCTGGGCGCCGACTTCGCCTCGAGCCGGTTCGCCTTCAACGACGCCCATCGGTCCACCCCGCTGGAGCTCGGCTGGGCGTGGATGTTCAAGGGACTCGACGAGGACGACCGCCCGTTCATCGGGCGGCGGGCGCTGGAGCGCGAGCGCGCGGAGAAGACGTCGCGCTGGCGGATGGTCGGGCTGGTGGTCGACTGGCAGGACTACGACCGTGTCTACAGCGGAGCCGGCCTGATTCCGCCCAAGGACCACCGGCCGGTCCACGAGGACTGGATGGTGTACGACGCGAATCGATCACGCGTCGGCTACGCGACCAGCATCATGTACTCGCCGGTGCTGCAGCAGCACATCGCGCTGGCCCGCGTGCAACCGGACCTGGCCAAGGCCGGCTCGCGCGTCTTCCTGGAGTTCACCGTGGACCATCACTACGAGCAGGTGGCTGCGCACGTCGCGCGGCTTCCGCTCTTCAATCCCGAGCGCAAGACCGCCTGATGGACCGATGAGCACGGACCGGTACGACGCGATCGTCATCGGCGGCGGCCACAACGGGCTGGTCAACGGCGCCTACCTGGCCAGGGCCGGCCTGCGGACGCTGATCCTGGAACGCCGCCACCTCGTCGGCGGCGCCGCGATCACCGAGGAGCTGCGGCCGGGCTACTGGTTCACGACCTTCAGCTACGCACTGTCGCTGCTGCGGCCGCAGATCATCCAGGAGCTGGAGCTGACGAAGCACGGCTTCCTGCCGTTGCTGATGGCGACCCGCTTCGCGCCCGGCGAGGACGGCGAGTACCTCTTCTTCAACCGTGACCATGACGAGACGCTGCGGGAGATCGCCCGCATCTCCCCGCATGACGCCGACGGCTACGAGCAGTACAGCCACGACCTCGAGCGCGTCTGCCAGGCGATCAAGCCGCTGCTCGACACCGTGCCGCCGGACCTCTTCAGCGACGACCCGGAGGAGCTCGTCGCGCTTGCCGCCCTCGGATCGCGGCTGCGCGGCCTGGACAAGCGGACGCTGCACAACGCTGTCCGGCTGCTCACCGGCAGCGCCGCCGACTTCCTCGACGACTACTTCGAATCGACCCTGCTCAAGGGCTACCTGGCCTCGTCGTCGATCATCGGCTCGAAGGTCGGACCACGGTCGCAGGGCTCGGGCCTCGTGCTGCTCTTCCACTCGCTCGGTGAGCACGACGGCTCCTTCGGCACGTGGGCCTTCCACAAGGGCGGCAACGGCGGCTTCACGCAGGTGCTCGCGCGGGCGGCCGGCTCGTTCGGCGCCGAGATCCGGACCGAGGCGGCCGTCGAGCGCGTCCTCACCCGCGACGGCGAAGCGACCGGCGTGGCCCTGGCCGACGGCACCGAGATCGCCGCGGACGTCGTGGTCAGCGCGCTCGACCCGCGGCGGACGTTCCTGGAGCTGGTCGACCCGCGCGAGATGCCCGACGACCTCGTCGAGGACATCCGCCGCATGAAGTTCCAGGGCGTCAGCTCGAAGGTGAACTTTGCCCTGGATGCGCTGCCGTCGCACCCGGTGCTCGGCGCACGGCCGGACCTGTACCGCGGGTTCATGAACATCGGTCCGTCGATCGACTACCTCGAGCATGCCTTCGACGATGCGAAGTACGGGTGGTACAGCGAGCATCCGTACATCGACTGCGCCATCCAGTCGACGATCGACCCGGACATGGCGCCGCCCGGCAAGCACGTCCTGTCCTGCTTCGTGCAGTACACCCCGTACCGGCTCCGCGAGAGCGACTGGGACACCGAGCGCGAGGGCATGGCCGACCGGGCCCAGGCCGCCCTCGAGCGGTTCTTCCCCGGTTTCGGCGACCTGGTGCTGCAGCGGGAGGTCCAAACGCCGCTCGACATCGAGCGCACGGTCGGCCTGTCGGAGGGGAACATCTTCGCCGGCGAGTTGCTCGCGCCCCAGATGTTCTTCTTCCGCCCCGCACCCGGCTGGTCCCAGTACCGAACCCCGATCGCCGGGTACTACCAGTGCGGCTCCGGGACCCACCCCGGTGGCTGCGTGATGGGAGCGCCCGGCCGCCTGGCGGCAGGCCAGATCCTCAGAGATCGACGCCCCGCCCCCGACGGCTGAGTCAGCCTCGGTGGCTCACTGCGCCGCCGCAAGGTGGCGATAGTCGGATCCGTACCACAGCAGCGGCTCGGCATCCTCGCGGTAGCTGGCCGCCACGATCTCGCCGATGAAGATCGCGTGGTCGCCGCCATCGTGACGCTCGCTGAGGCGGCAGTCGAAGTAGGCGAGGGCGCCCTCGAGGATCGGTGAGCCGGTCTCGGCCTCGTGCCAGGCGGCGTCGCAGAAGCGCTTCAGCTTCTCGGCGGTCGTCGGCTGCGCGAAGCACTCGGCGAGGTCGCGCTGCTCGCTGCTGAGCACGCTCACCGCGAAGGCATGCGAGCCGATCACGGCGCTGTGGGTCTCGGCCTTGCGCGCGATGCTGGCCATCATCAGCGGCGGGTCGATGCTGATGCTGGCGATCGCGTTTGCGGTCATGCCCGCCAGCAGTGGCCCGTGGCGGGCGGCGACGACGGTCACGCCGGTCGCGAACCGCCCCATCAGCGCGCGCAGCCGGCTTCGCTCCGCGTCGTCCATCGGTCAGGCTGCCGGGACGCCGGCCAGGCGGATGAGCGCCACGAAGAGGCGGTAGAAGGCGTCGCCGTCGTCGGCTCCGAAGCCGACGGTGCGCGCGCCGAGCCGCTCCGTCCCGGGCACGACGGCCGCGTAGTCGGCCATCACCGGCAGGCGGAAGTCGATCTCGCCGCGAAGCGGCAGCTCCGGCCGGTACGGCTCCATCTCGCCGAGGCGTCCGATGGCGCGCGTCATGCCGTCTCGGATCGCGTCCTGCGCCGCGGCGGGCGACAGTGTGTCGGTCGCGCTGTAGCCCAGCGCTCGCTTGACGACGACCCGCTCGGCCCAGGGCAGCAGCTCGGCGACCTCGTCGGCCAGGGCGTCGTCGCCGGCCACGAGGATGACCGGCACGCCGTGGTGCCCGAGGCGGATGGCGTTGATGCCGGCCTCGTTGTGCGGCCGTCCGTTGACGCGCAGCTCGAGCACGCTCGCCGACGAGTAGGTGTGCCCGATGACGCCGCGCTCGCTGCCCGCCCCGGCGTGGTAGCCGACGAAGGCCGCACCGTCGAATTCGCCGTCGTCCGGCCCGCCGACGCCCTGCGTCATCGACAGCGGCTTGTCGCCGATGACCAGGCGCGCGCCGGCGGCGAGCTCCTCCGCGCGCAGGTTGCGCATCTGCCAGTGGCTGTCGTTGACGATCACCTCGTCCGCACCGGCGGCGAGGGCCGCCTCGATCGCGGCGTTGGCCTCGCCGGCCATGAGCCCGCGGCTGCGGTCGTAGTCGGTGCGATCGACGCCGGGGCCGAAGCTGACCTGGTGGGCGTGTGCCACGCCGGCCAGCCCCTCCATGTCGACGCTCAGGTAGATCCTCACCGCGCCGCCGGTCCCGGGTATAGGTGTATATACGCCGCGTGGTCCATCAGCGGTACCGCTCGAGCTTCTCGAGGATGCCGCTCGTCGTCGCCCAGTCCTCGTCGGTCGGGACCTCGCCGCGGTGAAGGTGGAACAGCGGGACGGAGTTCCAGCACGGGCCGTCGACGCGCGGCAGGTGGACGCTCAGGTCGCCACGGTCGAGGGCGGCCACGAGGGTCGCCCCCTGGTCGCCACCGCGCGCCAGGGCGCGCTGGAGGCTGTCGGCGAAGTCGTCGGGGCTGCCGAACTCGAGGCCGATCCGCATGCTCGCCAGCCCGGTCTGCGGTGGCCGGTTTCCGCGGTCGGTCATGCCACCAGTCGCGTCAGCCAGGTGAAGACGACCGCCGAGCCGATGACGGCGAAGGCCAGCACCAGCAGCAGCAGTGCGCCGCCGATGATCGAGGCCCACGGCGGCACGCGGGCGCTCGCGGACATCGGTCGCTGCTCGGGCGGGACCTGCGCGAGGGAGCCTGCGCCCAGCCACACGGCGAGCGCGTCGCCGTCGACCCGCACCTCGACGTCGTCGTCGAGCGGCATGATCACGAGTCGCTCGCCCTCCGCGAGCTTGTCGGTCGTGAGCAGCGCACGGTGGCGCTCGGCCGGTGACGACTCGCGCACGAGCACCGCGTGGTCGCCGGCAGCGGTCAGGGCCAGCGCCTCGAGGCGTCCGGAACGGCCGACGGGGAGGCTGGCCGGTGGGGCATCGCTGCTCGGCTGCATTCGCGCTGGATGGTATCAGCCGTCGAGCGCGGCGAGGGCCGGGGCGATGGCCTCGATGCTCCCGACGGTGATCGGGTCGAGCACGAGCTGGACGTGGGCCACGCCAAGCTGCGCGAACGCGCTGAGCGCTCCAGCCAGCGTGGCCGCGTCTCCCGGGATCGGCGCGAACGGCTCGTCGCTGACCGCGGAGCCACGGCCGAGCGCGCCGGGCAGCGCGACGACCAGCGCCACGGTCCGCTCGACCTCCGCCGGATCGCGGCCGACGGCCCGGCAGGCCGCATCGACCTGCTCGCGCACGGGCCCGTACCCGGCGACCGAGTTGCCGAACCACGGCCCCCACGCGTTCCAGGCGGCGACGTGCGGGAGCGTGATCGACAGCATGCGCGGGCCGATCGACCCGACCATCAATGGCGGGCCGCCGCGACGGGCCGGAGGCGGGAGCAACGGCAGGTCGCGCGCCTCGTGGAATCGGCCGCTGACGTCGACGTGGCCATCGCCGAGGAGGCCGCGGATGATCGTGAAGGCCTCCTCGAAGCGGCTCACCCGCTGGTCGAATGGGAGGCCGAAGGCGCGGTACTCGGCCTCGTTCCAGCCCGCGCCCAGCCCCAGGATCAGGCGGCCGCCGCTGATCTCGTCGACCGCGTTCGCCTTCGCCGCCAGCATCGCGGGGTTGTGGAAGCCCGTCGAGGCAACCAGCGGACCGATCTCCACGCGCGTCGTGATCGCCGCCAGCGCGGCCAGCTGGCTCCACGCCTCCCATGGGGCGACCGGCTCCGGCCCGCGATCGCGGTACAGCAGGTGGTCGCCGACCCAGACCGAGTCGAGACCGATGGCCTCCGCCGTGCGCGCCATCTCCGCCAGCTCCGGCCAGCGCACGACGCGCTCGACCTCGGGGAGCTGGATCCCGACCTTCAAGGGCCTCGCCATGGACCGATTGTGGCAGGGCGTATCTTCATCGGCGTGGATCCGCTGGAGTCGATGCCGTTCAGCTACGCGACCCGCTCCGACGGCACGATCGTGATCTCCTACCGCAGCGCGCCCGTCACGATCCTGCGCGGCCGATCCGCCGAGCGCTTCACCACCCGCGTCTCGGGCACGGATGCCCCCGGCGCCCAGCAGCTGATGGCCCGCGCGACCGGCAACTTCAAGCGTGGCAACGAGCGCGACGGGAAGCGAGCGGCGCGCTGAGGCCGCGCGACACGCATTTCGGGGGACGAGTTGACCTTCTGGAGCATTATATCAGTAGTGATATATCGTGCACCAGTGACGTTGCGCTCTGACGAGCAGTGCGATTAGCCGCCGAACCTAGGCCACGCGCTTCGTCTTCTTCGACACGTAGTCGACGAGCACGTACTCCCCGAGGTGCTCGGGCTCGACGTAGAAGGCCCGACCGCGATTGATGCGCGACATGAGGTCGACGAACTCGGAGAGGTACCGCGACCGCTCGAGCATGAACGTGTTGATGACGATCCCCTCGCGGGTGCATCGGCCCACCTCGCGGAGCGTCGACTGCACGGTGCGCAGCGTCGGCGGGTAGGCGAACTCGACCTGGCCGCCCTCGATGTGGGCGGTCGGCTCGCCATCGGTGATGACGACGATCTCCTTGTTGCCGCCGGGTGATCGGGCCAGCAGCTGGCGCGCGATGATCAGCGCGTGCTGGAGATTCGTGCCGTACTCGAACTCGTACGGTGACAGCGTCGGGATCAGCTCCGGGCGCAGCTGGCGCGCGTAATAGGCGAATCCGACGACGTACAGCCGATCGCGCGGGTACTTCGTGTGGATGAGGGTATGCAGCGCCATCGCCACCCGCTTGGCGGCCGATGAGCAGCCGCGCAGCAGCATCGAGCGGCTCATGTCGAGCAGGAGCACCGTCGAGGACAGCGTCGTCTCCTCGGTGCGGCTGACCTCGAAGTCGTCCGGACCAATCGCCACCGGAGTCCCAGGGCCCGAGCGAGCCATCGCGTTGAACAGGGTGCGGTTGATGTCGACCGCGAACGCGTCGCCGAACTCGTAGGGCTTCGTCTCCTCGGTCGGCTCGCCGCCCCGGCCGGCCTGCGGCAGGGCGTGGCCGCCGAAGCCCTCGCGTCGCAGCCGGCCGAAGATGTCGGTCAGTGCCCGCATGCCGAGCTTGCGCGCCGCGCGCGGGGTGAGCTCGAGGTGGCCGCCGTCACGGTCGAGGTACCCGGCCTCCTCGAGCGCGCGGGTCAGCTCCTGGAGCTGGCCCAGGTCGTCGATCGCGTCGTCGCCGGCGAGGTCGCGCAGCAGGTCCGGATCGACGCGCTCGAGCGCGTCGGGGTCGCGGGCCGCGATCAGCGACTCCTCCATCGTGTCGTACTGCTGCTGGCGGTCGATGGCGGCGAGCGCATCGGCCAGTCCCATCGGCTCGTCGCCCTCGAACGGGTACGGCTCGCCGTACGGAAGGTCGGGGCGGGCTGCCTGGAGGTTGCCGGCCAGGCGCGCCATGTCGATCCGCAGCCGGTCGTCGCGCAGCAGGTCGTCCATGAGGTCGCGCAGCTCCTCGCGCATCTGCGGGCTCATGCTGTTGAGCAGGCTCGCCATCTGGGAGGCCTGGCGATGGAGGTGCTCGACGAGCTGATCGGTGTTCTCGATGCCCGGCGGGAAGTAGCGCCCGTGCCTGGCCATGAAGGCATGGAAGTCGTCGGTCGTATCGGCCCCGGTGGCGTGCTTCTCGAGGAGCGCGTTGAGATCGCGGACCATCTCGCGCACCCCGGCCAGGTCCTCCGGCGTGATCCGCTCGACCCCCTCCTTCAGGCCCTGGAAGTAGGTCTGCAGCATCTGCCCGCGCAGCTCGTCGGTGAGCTCGTTGAAGGCGTCGCGGGCCTCGTCGTCCATGAACTCGTAGTCGCGCAGGCCGTTCAGGCGCCCCGCGACGTTCGGCGGCAGCGCGTCGAGGCGGTACTCCCGCTGCCGCGCCGTGCGGCGCATGACCTGCTCGGCCATCCGGGCCTGGTCCTGCTCCTCGCCGGGCGGCGCGTCGAGGGCTCGCTGCTCGGCATCGTGCATCCGGCGCTCGATCCCGGCGCGCTCCTGGTCGAGGATGCGGTCGAGACGCTCGCTGACGTCGTCGAGCACGCCTTCGAGGTTCGCGTTGGCGAGCTCCTCCTGGCGCTTCGCGCGCAGGCGCTCGAGGATCCGCCGCAGTCCCGGGATGTCGCCGCCTCGCGTGCCGCGAAGCCCGCGCTGCATCAGCTGCTGGAGGGCCCGGCGCACGTCGCCCTCGGCGAGGATGTCCTCGCTGAGCGCGTCGAGCACGTCGTCCGCGTCGAAGGCCGGCAGCTGCTGGCTGCCGTCCCACCTCGAGTAGCGGATCGTGCTCATGAGAGCCTCAGCCTAGGCCGAGGGCCGCACTCCGTCCATCACGTGGTTTCGGTGGGCCAACGCGGCGCGGAGAGGCCGATCGGCGTGAGCGCGTGCCAGTCGTCGCGACGGGGGCTGAACACGTCGATCACGACGGCTCCCTGCGGTCCGGCGACCGCGGAATGCGGGACACCGCTCAGGATCCGCCACGTTCCCCCCGGACGGAGCAGCCGCTCTTCGTCGCCGACCCGGAAGCGGAGCTCGCCCGCGAGGACGATGCCGTGCTGCTCGGCCGGGTGCGTGTGCTCCGGCGCCACCGCGCCCGGGTCGAGCTCCACGATCGCGAGCGTCATCTGTTCGCCCTCGACTCGGCGGGCGTGGATCCCCTCCCAGACGGGAATCTGCTCGATATCGGCCAGCTCGGCCAGGTTCGTGGGTTCGTCATCGGTCCTCCGGATGTGGCGGTTCGGGGAGCGTAGCGGGCATCGGTCAGATCGTGGCGCGCTAGCCCTGGTTCAACGCCGGTAGCGGGATCGGCTCCGGCGGCGCGCCGTCGGGGTCGGTCAGGCGCAGGCCGTACCACGCGACGTCGTGCCAGGCGCCGAGCTTGAAGCCGACGCGCTCGTAGACACCGATGCGCCGCATCCCGATCCCCTCGTGCAGCGCGACGCTCGCGGGGTTCGGCAGCGTGATCCCGGCGTAGACGTTCACGAAGCCCTGGCGGCGCAGGATGGACAGCAGCTCGTCGTAGAGCGCGCGGCCGACGCCCCGGCGGCGGGCGGCATCGGCCACGTAGACCGAGATGTTGACGGACCATCGGTAGCCGGGCCGCGCGTGGTGGGGCCCGGCGTAGGCGTATCCGATCACCACCGCGTCCTCATCGGCGACGAGCCACGGCGTGCGCTCCAGCGTGCGGCGCATGCGGCTCGCCACCTCGGCCGCGTCGGGCGCGACCTCCTCGAAGCTGGCGAGGCCACCCTCCACCGAGGGTTGGTAGATGGCGGCGACCGCCGCGGCATCGCGGTCCGGATCCGCAAGTCGAATGGCCACGGCGCCACGGTAGCGACGGCGAGGTGCCCGGCGCTGGCCGCGAACGCTTGCCCGGTGATGCCATGCGCCGCGATACTGGCGCGCAAGCAATCCCGCTGAGGGGAATTCCCGAGTGCACTGTCCCGCCTGCGGGTCCGACAACGAACCGGGCCGCAAGTTCTGCCTGAGCTGCGGCCACCGCCTCTCCGTCGCCTGCCCGCACTGCGGCGTCGCCAACACTCCGGGCGCCCGCTTCTGCGGCGAGTGCGGGAACGCGATCGCCGAGGGCGACGGGCAGGCCGCCGTCGTGGCGCCTCCCTCCACCGGTGTCCCCGCGACCGAGCGGAGACTCGTCAGCGTCCTCTTCGCCGATCTCGTCGGCTTCACGACGCTGTCCGAGGCGCGCGACGCCGAGGACGTGCGCGAGCTCCTGACGACCTACTTCGACACCTGCCGCGCGGTCGTCGAGCGATACGGCGGCACGGTCGAGAAGTTCATCGGTGACGCGGTCATGGCGGTGTGGGGCACACCGACCGCCCAGGAGGACGACGCGGAACGTGCGGTGCGCGCCGCGCTCGAGCTCATCGAGGGCGTCCACCGGATCGGAGCGGATCGAGAGACTCCGGAGCTGGCGCTTCGTGCGGCCGTCCACACCGGCGAGGCCGTCGTCACGATCGGTGCGGCCGGCATGGGCATGGTGGCGGGCGACCTCGTGAACACCGCCAGCCGCCTCCAGTCGGTGGCGCAGCCGGGGACCGTCCTCGTCGGCGACGGGACCCGTCGAGCGGCGGCGGATGCGATCGTCTTCGAACCCGCCGGCGACCAGGATCTCAAGGGCAAGGCCGTCCCGGTGAGCGCCTATCGCGCCGTGCGCGTCGTGGCCCGGCGGGGAGGGGTCGGCCGGAGCGAGGGCCTCGAGCCCCCGTTCGTCGGCCGCGAGAGCGAGCTCCAGCTGATCAAGGACTTCTATCACGCCACGGCGCGCGATCCCGAGCCGCGGCTCGTCTCGGTCGTTGGGCAGGCCGGCATCGGCAAGAGCCGCTTGGCATGGGAGTTCCTCAAGTACATCGACGGCGTCACCGAGGTCGTGTACTGGCACCAGGGTCGCTCCCCGGCCTATGGGGAGGGCATCAGCTTCTGGGCGCTCGGCGAGATGGTGCGCATGCGCATCGGCATCGGCGAGGGCGCGGACGAGGCGTCGACGCGCGAGCGACTGGGCGCCAGCCTGGACGAGTTCGTGACGGATGTCGACGAGCGCCGGAGCCTGACCGAGCCACTGCTCCATCTCCTTGGCATCGGGGAGGGCAGCACCCGCGACCGCGGACAGCTCTTCCGAGCGTGGCGAATGTTCTTCGAGCGCATCGCCGAGACGGGCCCGGTCGCGATGGTCTTCGAGGACCTCCAATGGGCCGATGCCGGGCTGCTGGACTTCATCGAGGAGATGCTGACCTGGTCGCGTGGGCGCTCGATCTACATCATCACGCTCGCCCGCCCCGAGCTCCTGGACCGGCGCCCGAACTGGGGCGCCGGACAGCGCTCGTTCACGTCCCTGGGCCTCCGCCCGCTGGCCGATGACGCGATGCGCGAACTGCTGAGCGGCCTCGTGCCCGGTCTGCCGGACACGGCGGTCGAACAAATCGTGACGCGTGCCGAGGGCATTCCCCTCTATGCCGTCGAAACGGTGAGGATGCTCCTGAACGACGGTCGCATCGAGCGCGCCGGGGACGCGTTCAAACCGATCGGAGACGTGACCTCGGTCGCCGTTCCCGAGTCGCTCCACGCGCTCATCGCCGCGCGGATCGACGCGCTGCCGGCGTCGGAACGGACGCTCGTGCAGGACGCATCGGTGCTTGGGCTCTCGTTCGCGGCGCCGGCACTGGAGGCGGTGGCCCGTTCCGGGCCGGACGAGATCGCGCCAATGCTCCACCACCTTGTCCAGCGCGAGATCTTCACGATCGACGATGACCCGCGGTCTCCAGAGCGCGGCCAGCATCGGTTCGTGCAGGGGCTTCTGCGGGAAGTCGCCTATGGGACGCTCTCGCGCGATGACAGGCGGGCGCGACATCTCGCTGCCGCTCGTTATTACGAGGCGCTCGGGGACGACGAGCTTTCGGGCGTGCTTGCGCAGCACTATGTCGACGCGTACCAGGCGCACCCAGAAGGCGCAGAGGGCGCCGCAATGGCCACCCAGGCGCGCGTCGCGTTACGTGGCGCCGCACAGCGTGCGGCCGATCTTGGATCGTTCCGCCTGGCCCGCAGCTACCTCGAGAGCGCGCTGTCCGTGGTGACCGAGCCGAGCGAGGAGCTCGATCTGCGGATGCAGGCGACTCTGGCCGCCGCGAACGCCGGACAGATCGACCTGGCGATTGCCCACGGCGAACGGTCGATCGAGCTGGCCACGTCGCTCGGGATGGACCTCGAGCGCCGCCTGGCGACCGCCCGGCTCGGGGACATCCTGCTCGAGGGCCACCAGCAGCGAGCGACGCAGCTGTTGACCGCCGCGATCGAGGAGCCAGGGCTCACGTCGGAAACGCCGGGGTACCTCCAGCTCGCCACGACCCTCGCCAAGGCGGAGATGCGTCAGCTGCACGATGCGCGCGCCATCGAACTCGCCGACGAGGCGCTCAGCCGGCCGGAGGCGCCCGGGCAGGAGCCGTTGATTCTGGACCTTCTCATCACGCGCTCCGTGGCGCTCTCGAATCTCGGTCGTGTGACCGAAGCGGTGGTGACGGTGTCCGGTGCCCTCGAGATGGCGGATCGGATGGATCTCGACGATGCCTATAACCGGGCGTCGGTGAATCTCGGGTACGCCGTCCAACCGGACGATCCGGCCCGCGCATTCGCTGTGTCGAAGGCGGCGGTCGAGCGCGCCAAGCAAGCCGGCGTGGTCTGGATGCTTCGCTACATCCTGGGCAATGCCGTGGACGCTGCCGTCGAGGTCGGCGAGTGGGATTGGGCGCTCGGACAGATGGACGAGATGGATCCGCTCTTCACCGAGCCGGCCGAACAACTGTGGTTCGGCGTCTATCGATCGGTGATCAATGCCTACCGCGGCGAAGACACGCTGGCCGATGCCCGCCGTCTCCGAGACCTCGGAAGCGGAGCCGACGATCCGCAGTACAGGTCGGTCGGCATCTACGCCCTCACGATCGCGCTCCTGCTGCGGGGCGAGACAACGCCGATCTTCGAGCTCGCGGAGGAGGATCAACTCGCGCGTGGTGCCATCGGCGCGGACGCATCCGTCACCGGCGCGCGCGCCGCCATCTGGGCTGGCGACCTGGAGGGCGCCCGCAGGATGCAGGCGATCTACGAGACCGCGACCAAGGGGCGGCGCAACGATGGGCTCGCGAGGAACATCGCCGCCGGCGTCGCCATGCTCGATGGGCGGGCTGGAGCGGCTCGTACGCTCTATGCCGAGGCGCAGCGCATGTGGCGCGAGCTCGGGACGCCGTTCTGGCTCGCGCTGACGGATCTGGACATCGCCGTCACGGGCGCGATGGAGCCCGACGAGCGCCGGCGCGCGGCGGCCGAGGCGCGGGAGATCCTCGCCGGGCTTCGGGCTACCGCCCTCCTCGGGCGGCTCGATGCGGCGCTCGCGGCGGCCGACGAGCCGACGGGGGCCACCGACGCGGCCGGACGCACGAGCGTCGAGGTCGGGCAGGAGGCCTGACTCCGGCTACGAGCCGCTGAAGCTCGGCGCACGGCGAGGTCGCCGTCGGCGGCCGCCACCGAACCGGCGCTGATCGCGAATCGGTGCTGCGTGGCGCGGACCGGGAGCCTGGCGACGTTGGCCGCCGTGCTGGCCGGAGCGCAGGCGGATCGGCTGCGCCGGGATCGAACGGTTCGGCTCGAAGCCGGCGATGACCTCGGACGGGATCGGTCCGCGCAGGTGGCGCTCGATGTCGCGCAGCAGTGGCGCCTCGTCGACGCACACGAGCGAGACGGCGGTGCCGGTGATGCCGGCGCGACCGGTGCGGCCGATGCGATGGAGGTAGTCGGACGGCACCATCGGCAGCTCGAAGTTGACGACGTGCGGCAGCGCCTCGATGTCGAGGCCGCGTGCGGCGACCTCGGTGGCGACGAGCAGGAGCACCCGCCCGGCCTTGAAGTCTGCAAGGGCGCGCACGCGCTGCGGCTGCGACTTGTTGCCGTGGATGACCGCGGTGGCAATGCCGTCGCGGTTGAGCTGCTCGGCGAGCTTGTTGGCGCCGTGCTTCGTGCGGGTGAAGACGAGCGCCTGGTCGATGGCCCGCGTGCGCACGAGGTGCGTGAGCAGCTCGCGCTTGCGCTCGCGGTCAACCGGGTGGATGACCTGCTCGACGAGGTCGACGGCCGTGTTCTCGGGCGTGACCTGGACCGATGCGGGGGTCTGCAGCAGGCCCTCCGCAAGCGAGCGGATCTCCTTCGAGAAGGTCGCGCTGAACAGCAGGTTCTGGCGCTGGTCCGGAAGGAGCGCCAGCACCTGGCGGATGTCGCGGATGAAGCCCATGTCGAGCATCCGATCGGCCTCGTCGAGGACGAGGATCTCGACCGAGCGAAGGTCGATCGTGCCCTGGCGGGCATGATCGAGCAGGCGACCCGGGGTGGCGACGACGATCTCGGCGCCGCGCCGCAGGGCAGACACCTGGCCGCCGAAGCCGACGCCGCCGTAGATGGCGGTCGAACGCGCGCTCCCGCCGGAGTAGACGCGAACCGACTCCTCGACCTGGATGGCCAGCTCACGGGTCGGCGCGAGGACGAGGGCACGGACGCGGCGCTCACGCGTGGGTCGCGCGGCAAGCAGTTGGAGCATCGGGAGGACGAACGCGGCCGTCTTGCCGGTGCCGGTCTGGGCGCCGGCGAGCAGGTCACGGCCGGCGAGCACGAGCGGAATCGCCTCGAGCTGGACGGGTGTGGGATCGGTATAACCCTGGCGCGCCACGGCGCGGAGCAGGTCGGGCTGAAGCCCGAGGGCAGTGAAGGACAAGGGAAGGAAGCTCCTGACAGAGGCCCACCCGCCCAGTCAAGAGACGGGGGCGGGGCCCGGTCAGGGCGAAGGGGTAAATCGGGGTCGGGACGGAGTTGAGGCCGCGGCGCAGACCGGTGCGCCATTCGAACACGTGTGCGAAATGTACCACACCGATTGGGTGTACGCTATACACCCATCCACGAAGGCGGCCATGACCGACCAATGCATCCACGGGTTTGACGCGCAGCATTGCGCCTCCTGCCGCCGTTGTTCTCACGGACTCATCGAGAATCGCTGCGCCGAATGCGGCGCTCCACGCACCGCCCGCGAGGCGACGCTGATGCTCGCCAACGACCGCCCGCGCCCATCGATGACCCATCGCGGACACGAGATCCTCTACGTGGCCGGTGAGCGCAGCTGGTACATCAAGGCCGATGCGGACGCGCCGCGCTCCGCGGCATCCTTCCGATCGTCGTTCCTCGCGCAACGCGCCGTCGACGCGCTCCTCGACGCGCCGGCGCCGGTCTCCGGCCGCAAGAAGGGCTAGCTCCGCGCCGGCCGACGGGTCAGTGGAGGCGGCCGCCGCCCTCGTCTCCGTCGTCCCCCTCCGCGCCGCCCTCGCGCAGGAAGCGCTCGATGTCGGCGATCAGCTCGTCGCCCTCGGGGAGGCGCGCCTCGTCGACCAGCCCCTCGAGCCGCTCGACGTGGGCCTTGGTGTCCTCGTCGGTGGCGGTGGCGGCGTCGAGCAGG
This sequence comes from uncultured Chloroflexia bacterium, assembly GCA_963844415.1. Taxonomy (GTDB): domain Bacteria; phylum Chloroflexota; class Limnocylindria; order QHBO01; family QHBO01; genus JACDBZ01. The sequence continues at coordinate 3,381 of CAWJOA010000001.1, read as the reverse complement.
TTGCGACGCTCCAGCGCCCTGGTCGCGAGCTGACCGACCGGCGGCTCGATCCCCAGGTGCCGCCCGAGAGCGGTCAGCAACGCAATGGAAGCGGCGGGATATGACGCGTTGACGTAGTGCGGGACCTGCGCGAAGAGGCCGATCGCCGGGATCCCGTTCGCCGCTGCCGCCAGCTCCAGGACCGAGAGACACGCGGACGGCACGCGCAGCAGACCGTCGGGACCCTGCCGAATCCCCTCGGGAAGGAGCCCTGCGGCCGATGCGGTTGCGAGGATCGGCACCGGCCGCGTGTGTGGCACCGCCGCCGGAATCGCGCCGAGGCTCGCCCACGACGCGACGCCGAGCCGCTTGGCGACCTCCATGACGTCGGCGGTCAGCTCCCGCCATCGGTAGTCAGGCTCCGGCCCGCGCAGGATCAGCAGGTCGCGGGCACCGATGCGGGTCGCCATCAGCTCGAGCTTCGGCCAGGCCAGGTGCATCGGTCGCCCGTCGACGATGTCGAGCGTGGGACGGCGCGCGCGGTAGTCGTAGATCGCATCGGCGTCGAAGGTGGCGACGAGCGTTCCGTCCTCGGCCAGCTGCGCGGCGGCCGTCGTTCCGGCCGAGCCCGCGTCGACCCAGCCCTCGAGCGCGGCGACGATCACCGGCGCGTCGAGCTCGGGCACTTCCTCCAGCCGATAGGTCGACATGCGAAGAGGATACGTCGGAGGTCCGCCACTACACTTTCGGGCATGCCGAAGCGCGCGGCCGATGCGCCCCCCGACCCAGACAAGCTCGTCCGCCAGACCGCCGGCAGCTACCGGACCGCGGACGATCGGTTCGAGGCCCGTCAGGCGGCCCAGGGCTGGTTCCTCGTCGATACCGAGCAGTCGAACGAGTTCGGCCAGGAGCTGATCCACGGCCCGTTCGGCACGCTGAAGGAGCTGCGTGAGGCGATTCCCGGCTCGCGGACGGCAAAGACGATCGCGATGCCGAAGGCTCCCAGGCCGCCGAAGGGTGCGACGAAGGAGGAGCCGAAGAAGCCCAAGCCGCCGACGTGGATCGAGAAGCTCCCGCCGGCCGAGGGCCGTGCGGTCCGCAAGACGATCGCGGCACTCGAGCGCGACGGGATCACCGACGCGGAGCTGCTCGTCCGCCGCGACCGTGACGGGCTGCTGCCCGCGATCGCCATCCGGCGCATCGAGCGGCGCCTGGCCGAGGCAGCCGACGGCGCCTCACCGAAGGAGCGGAAGCTCATCCAGCGGGTGGCCGAGATCCTGAGCGCGGAGGGCCGAGCCTCCGATGCGCTGCCCGGCTGGACGCTGGTCGAGATCGCTCCTGGCGAGGATCCTCCCGCCGAGCATCGGCGGATCGACCTCCGGAAGTGAGCGAGGTCCGTCTCGCCGGGCGCGACGAGATCGGTGAACTCGCGGGCGTGCTGTCGCGAGCCTTCGCGCACGACCCGTTCTACGCCTACCTCGCCGGTGACGCCGCCGAACGCACGCAGCGCATGCGCGACGGCTGGACCGGGATCCTGCGCTTCACCTCGGACCGCCTCTCGACCACCTACACGACCGATGACCGCGCCGGCGTCGCGATCTGGCATCCGCCCGGCTACCACGGCGCCGGCTTCATCGACAGCCTGCGCCTCCTGCCATCGGTCGCGAGGTTGGCGGGCGGGCTGCGGCGACTGCGCGAGATCTCGAAGGCCGTCGAGACCCTCGAGGAACGTCGCCGTCACCACGCGCCGATGCCCCACTTCTACCTCTCCGCCCTCGGCGTGGAGCCCGAGCGCCAGGGCGAGGGCGTCGGCACCGCGCTCATGCAGCCCGTGCTCGAGCGGGCCGACCGTGAGGAGAGCGCCTGTTATCTCGAGACGGCCACGGGCCGCAACGTCCTCCTCTACGAGCGCCAGGGCTTCTCCGTCGTCGAGGAGCTCACCCTGCCGGGGACCGATGTCCACGGCTGGCTCATGCGCCGCATCCCGCGGTCTTGATCCGGCCTCGTGCCATGCGCTGAGCGACTGTTGTCGCGAACGAGATCGGTTTGACGCGCGTCCATGCAGCATTCCAGCCGCTGAGCGGTTCATCTCGCGAACAAGGGCCCTCCGCGGCCGCGTCCTTCGCGGTATCAGTCGCTGAGCGACTTGCGATTGCGACACGGAAGCTGTCACGAACCGCCGCGACACTCCCCGTATGAACGAGGCACGCACGACCGTCACGGTCACCGGGCAGTCCATCAGCGTCGTGGGGCTCACGCTCCACGATCCGGCCCTCGCCGCCTTCGTGGCCGAGGCACCGGAGGCTGACCGGGCGGCGCTGGCGGAGCGCGCGCTGCGCATCGGCCTGCTGGCCATCTGCAACGCGAACGCGACCGTCAACGTGGACGTCGTGCGTGCCGAGTTCACGCGCCTCGTGAGCGACCTCGCGGCCACGCAGGCGGAGGCGGCGCAGACGCCTCGAGACGACGCTGCGCACGAACTTCGCCGATGGCGACGGGCGCCTGCCCCGCCAGCTCGAGGCATACCTCGGCGACTCCGGCAAGCTCAACCGGCTCGTCGGCGACCTCTTCGACGAGGGCCGGCGCGACTCCGCGCTCGGACGCCTGCGGGAGCTCCTCGGTCGCTACTTCGACGGCGACGGCTCGCAGCTGGCCACGCTGCTCGACCCGACCCGCCGCGGCAGCCCGCTCTACCAGTTCCGCACCGAGATGAGCGACGAGTTCCGCCGCCTCAACGAGCGGCTCGAGGCGCTCGAGGACGCTCGCAAGGCACGCGCCGAGGAGCGAGCCCGCGGCACCGCCAAGGGTGCCGACTTCGAGGCCGCGCTCGAGGAGCGGCTCGGCAGCATCGCGCGCGGCATGGGCGACCTCGTCGAGCGCACCGGCGCCGACGGCGGCGACGCGATGACCAGCAAGAAGGGCGACCTCGTCATCACCGTCGACCCGACGCGGACGCGCGGAACGAGCCTGCGCATCGTGGTCGAGGCGAAGGACCGCTCGATGCCGCTGAGCCGGATGACGAAGGAGCTCGCCGAGGCGCGCGTGAACCGCTCGGCGCCGATCGCGCTGGCCGTCTTCACGCCGCACACCGCACCGACCGCGGTCGCGCCACTCGCGCTCATCGGTCCCGACGTCTACGCCACCTACGACCCCGAGGCCGATGACGCCGTTGCCCTCGAGGCGGCCTACCGCGCCGCCCGCATCCTGGCCCTCGTCACGCTTCGCGACGCAGCGGTCCAGCTCGACGCTGAGGCGGTCACCCGCGCCCTGGACGACCTCGGGCGCCAGGTCGACGTCGTGCGCAGCCTGAAGACGAAGCTGACCCACATCGGCTCGACCGCGCGCGAGGTGTCCGACGCGCTCGACCTCCTGCGTGCCGGTGTCCTGCGCAGCGTCAAGGAG